>NZ_JBHOQV010000204.1:0-63515 GCF_042408735.1 Thermogemmatispora sp. | reverse complement strand
TAATTGCCCCTCGCTGGCAAAAGAGGCCGCCCCCCAAATAGTACTAACATAAACAGAACCGTTTTCAACGAACCCGCTCAATATGCTAACATGATAAACAGCATACGAGAGCAGCAGTGTGAATAGCGCAATGCTACTAAGGTATAGGTTTCCCGTTCCTCCCCCACGCTCGACCCTGCCCCGGCAGGCTCCGGCTATCAGCGAGGGAGAGCGAGATTCTAGCTATAGTCAACATCGAAGGGATGTCGCGCATGGCTAGGGCGGAAACAAAAGAGAGGACCTGGTCTTTTGATCAGATCTACGACGAGTATAAAACATCTATTTATAACTATGTGTATCACCTGGTAGGCGACCGCGAGCAGGCAGATGATCTGACTCAGGACACCTTCCTGAAGGCGTTCCGCGCTCTGCCGAAGATGGATAGCAATCTGAAGGTCTCGGCCTGGCTCTACCGCATTGCGACGAATACGGCTTACGACGCCCTGCGCCGCAAGAAGCTGATCGCCTGGCTTCCCTGGCAGGATCTCGATCACGAGCCAGCCGACGTGGAGAGCGCCGACCCGCAGGAGGTCTACACGACTACTGAGCTGGTGCGGGCCGCCCTGCGGCGCATGCCCCAGCAATACCGGGCCGCCCTGCTGCTCTATACCCAGGAAGGGTTCTCCTATAGCGAGATCGCTCAGGCCCTCAATATCGCCGAGAGCGGTGTGAAGATGTATCTGTCGCGCGCGCGTCAGTCCTTCCGCGAACACTATAAGGCATTAGAGCGAGGGACCGGCTCTAAGTAGCTTCGCTTCGCCGCGGGAAGGTGATGATCCGGCACTGTCAGCCAGGCAGGGAAAGAGGCAGCCCTCCGATCGGTGCTCTCGCCTCTCCTGGCCCGGCCACCGCTGGCATCTCTGGCCTCGTCGCTGCTCTCACCGTTGGCGCTGTTCATGGCGGGATGCCCTCCCCGTCCATCGATCTCCCTGCCTCATCCCGCCCTGCGGTACTGCCGGCGTCCTCGCTCGCCTCCCTTTTCTTTCTCCCTTCCTTCTTTCCTTCCTTCCTCCCTCCCTCCCCTTGTCTCTCCTCTTCCACCAGGCGGCCTCTTAACTAGGTGCAACGAGTATAATGTAGTAGTGGTGGGTCCCAAGCCACTTCTCATGAACCAGGGGTGGATTCGCAGTGCGAATTGAACAGGTTAGGAGGGATGTCATGTTACGAGCTTGGGGTCTTAGTAAGTATCTGAAGCACGCTGCGACGCGCGCCGCACCGGTCTTGCTGACCTCGCCTGCCGCCTCTGCTTCTCCAAGGCCGGAGCGCTCCGCTACCGTGGAGACGGAGGCCCACGCTGAGCTGCATCAGTACGACGTTTATTTTCGCGCCCTTCCCGAGGCGGCCAGGCCCGAAATTATTTCTCAGCTCGATCGCCGCGAACGCCTGGTCTTTCTGCTCTTGAACGGCAAACGTAGCCTGGGCGAGATCGCCCGCCTCGTCCACCGCGACGAGCAAGATGTGGCCTGCACCGTGGCTCGCTTGCTTCGCAGCGGATATGTCGAGCATATTGAGGATACCACCCCGACCAGCGCTGGCCTGCCAGTCCCCCCGCTAACACAGGCTCCCACTCATCCGTTATAATAAAGGAGCCTGAAATGGATGGCGGGGTCTGGGCATGCCAACCCGCAGGTGGCGGCAAACAGAACGGGCAGAGCAGGCTCACTCGCGGCGCCGCCGGCCTGGATCTCCTTCCGAGGCGCTGAGGGCCTCCCGCCCTCTTGAAGCTGAGGCCGACGGACTACCCACCTCGCCGCGCTGCTCCGGTCGCTGGGGCCGGCCAGGCACACGCCAGCCCTTTTCTCAGCGCGGTAGGTGGAGGGGAGGATGAGCCGGAGGCGGCCCTCCCCTTATCTATTGCTGAGGCGTGTGCTGCATGCGTGCAACGGTGCGTTCTTTGGGTGCTAAGCTGATTCTGGCGGCAGGGCTGAGCGGTGTTCTTTGCTCGGGCCTGTTTCTGGTCCTGAGCTGGCCTTTGCTCTCTTTTTTCTCGGCTCATCACACGGCTTTCCCTCGTGTCTGGCTGGCCCTCGCCTCCTTGCTGCTCTTTACCTGCGCTCCGAGCTTTTTGCTCTTCAGCTTTCTGGTCCGCCGGCTCGTCACCCTTCCTCTCTCGGAGCTGTTGAGCTGGGTAGAGCAGGGTCTGCACCTGCCGCTGTCGTTGCCTCCCCGCACGCCTTCCTCGACGTCTACGCCCTCGCCGGCACCTCTCTCGCCAGGCGATGAGCTGGCTGCACTCTCGCGGGCCTTTCAGCAGCTTAGCTCGGCGCTGGCGCATCAGGATGCCGAAAGCCGCCTGCTGACGCGCCAGCTCAGCGACCTGCTGAGCATGAGCGACGCTCTGATCTCGACGCTCAATCTGGAGCACCTGCTGGCCGAGATTGTCTCCCGCCTCGGCGTGATCATGCAGGTGCGCCAGGTCTCGCTCTTGCTCTATGGGCGCGATCAGCCCGCTCCCTGGGCAGTGGCCCTCTGGAGCAACGATCCTCCCCGCACCGAGCTGTTGACCGGTGAGACTTTTCGCCAGGGCCAAGTGCGCGTCTATACCGATCCCCGCGCCGATATCACGCTGGCGGCGACGACCAAAATGGCCGCTTTGCCACGTCCGACCCCTCCGGCTCCCCGGCGCCGACTGATCCGCCCCCCGCGGCTTCAGGCCGCCGTGGCCCGCGTGGAGCCTCCCCACCCGCGCATCCCCCAGGAGGCGCTGCGCGAGTTGGACATGCTGTTGGCGCGCATGGCCATGCAGAAACAGAAAATCGCCTACGGCGAGGATGTACGAGCTATCTACCAGGAGCGTCAAGAGCGCTGGGCGCGGCTGGCGCTCGAGGCGGGCTACGGAGCCGTGATCGCTACTCCACTGCTGCTGCAAGATGAGACAATTGGGGCAATCATGCTCTACTCGGAGCGCCCCTATCAGTTGACGCAGCGCGATACTTTTCTGTTGAGCACGGCGGCTATCCAGGCGGCGATGGCCATCCAGGACGCTTTGCTCTTTGCTGAGGTCAAGGAGAAGAACGTGGCGCTGGAGCGCGCCAATCAGCTCAAGTCGCAGTTTCTGGCTACCGTCACCCACGAGCTACGGGCGCCTCTGCATAGTATCATCAGCTACGGCTCGCTGCTGGTGGACGGCTTCGTCGAGGGGACACTGACGCCGGAGCAGGAAGAGCATATCCGCTTTATGATCCGCCGGGCCGAGGATTTGTCGCACCTGGTCGACGATATGCTTGATCTCTCTAAGATCGAGGCCGACCGCCTGGAGGTGCGCCTTGAACCGCTGGCGATCGAGGGCTGTCTGCGCGAGGTTGTGGATCAGCTGAAACCGCTGGCCTTTGCCCGTGATCTGACTTTACAGCTGGAGCTACCGGAGGAGCTGCCGCGGGTGCTGGCCGACGGCTACCGCCTGCGCCAGGTGCTGGTCAATATGGTCTCTAACGCCATTAAGTTTACCGAGCGCGGCGGCATTACGATCCGTTGCAGTCTGCTGGAACGCTATGATATGCTGCGTATTGCTGTGCATGATAGCGGGATCGGTATCTCGCCGGCAGCGCTGGAATATATCTTTGAGGCATTCCGCCAGGCCGACAGCAGCACAGCGCGCAAGTTTGGAGGTACTGGCCTGGGCCTGACCATTGCTCGCAAGCTTGTGGAATTGCAGGGCGGCGAGGTCTTTGTGGAAAGTATGCCAGGGCGTGGCTCGATCTTTTCTTTCGTCCTGCCCCTGGCGGCTCATCCGAAGCTTCAGAGTCGGGCCTGAGCAGGCCCAGGCTTCGCGGGTGAACCAGGTCAGCCACAGGCTGGCCGCAGCTTTACCCGGGGCCAGCTACTCTCCCTTGCTCCACGCTGAAGCATCTAGGACGACAGTGACGGTCGATGACGATGGATACCGGCGCATCACCCACACGACGCGAGACCACTATTCTGATCGTTGAGAACGACCCTTCCGATCGCCTGCTGCTTGAGAGGGTCCTCTCTTCTCGCGGCTATCGCTGTTTTTCGGTTGCTCATGGCCGCGAGGCTTTAGATCTGCTGGAACGGATGCAGGTCGATCTGATTCTGACGGATTTGCTGATGCCCGTCCTCGATGGACAACGCACGGCTCAGCTGATTCGCTCCCGCCCGGGGATGGAGAAGGTGCCAATCGTGGCAGTCACGGCTTACCCGCCCGATGAGATCCGCGGCCCAGGTTCCGGCGGCAGCTACGATGAGTATCTGCTGAAACCCTTTAAGCCGCGCCAATTGCTGGATCTGGTCGAGCGCTTGCTGACATCTCGGGCTTCCTGAGAGTACGAGCTGGTGCGCAAAGGAGCAGTGAGACTGTGGAACTCGATCTTCGTCTGATTAATGAATCTCTGACAGACATCGCCTGCGATGCGCTCGTGGTGGGCGTCGGGCGCCCTCGCGGCAGTGATCGGGCACGCTTGAGCGCGCCCGCGCAGCTGCTGGATGAGCGGCTGGGAGGCTTACTGCAAGAGAGCTGCCTCCGCGGGGAGGTGAAAGGCAGCAGCGGCGAGATGACGTCCTTTGCTACGGCTGGCAGGCTGGCCGCCAGATGGGTGATCCTGCTCGGCCTCGGCGATCTGGAGCGCGATGGGCCGCGGACCCTGCGCCGAGCCTGCGCTACCCTGGCCCGCCAGCTTCAGGAGAAGGGTGCACGGCGCGTGGTTCTGGCGATCGATGTGACCAGCCTGCAGCCAGAAGCCGACGCCCCGCAGACCCTGACATCCCTGGCAGCCCTTCAGGCTCAGGTCGAAGGCTTTCTGCTCGGCCTCTACCGCTTCGGCCGCTACCGCAGCAATGGTCCGAGCGAGTACGAGGCCGCATGTCGCGAAGTTCTCCTTCAGGTCGGACCGGCCCAGGCCACCTACGATAGCAGCACGCTCGAGACCGCTCTCCAGAGGGGGCGCATTCTGGCCGAGGCCACTAACTTCGCGCGCGATCTGGTCAATGAGCCTCCGAATGTCTTGACTCCCGGCGAGCTGGCCCGCCGCGCTCGCACTATGGCCGAAAGCTGGGGCCTGGCGTGCGAGGTTCTGGAGCGCCCCCAGATGGAAGAGCTGGGCATGGGCGGCTTGCTGGCCGTCTCACGCGGGAGCAGCGAACCACCCTATCTGGCCATCGTGCGTTACCGTGGCGCCCCAGAGCAAGCGGGGGGTCTGGCGCTGGTCGGCAAAGGGATCACCTTCGATAGTGGCGGTCTCTCTTTGAAGAGCGCCGACGGGATGGTGACTATGAAAGGAGATATGGCCGGAGCCGCTGCCGTGCTGGGAGCTATCCAGGCTATCGCACGCCTCAAGCCAGCTCTCAACGTGACGGCCTTCGTGCCAACTAGCGAGAATATGCCCGACGGACGCTCTTATCGGCCAGGCGATATTCTACGCATCATGAATGGCAAGACCATCGAAATTGTCAACACCGATGCCGAGGGACGGCTCATTCTGGCCGATGCCATGTCCTATGCCGCGCGCGAGGGCTTGACCCCGATCATCGACGTGGCGACACTGACCGGCGGCATCGTGGTCGCGCTGGGACATGTCTACACCGGTCTCTTCAGCAACGATACGCGCCTGAGCGAAGAACTCATCGCTGCGGGAGAGGCTGTAGGAGAGAAACTATGGCGCCTGCCGCTGGATGACGAGTACGCTGAGCAGATCAAGAGCGAGGTAGCTGATATTAAACAGACAGGCGGACGGCCCGCCTCCTCAATCACGGCGGCCAAGATTCTGGAACACTTCGCCGGCTCGGCGGCCTGGGCTCACCTGGACATCGCCGGCACAAGCTTTGTGGATAGTCCCAAGCCTTACCAGGAGAAGGGAGCCACGGGAGTCGCTGTGCGAACCCTGGCCGAGTTCGTCATGCGGCGCGCCACCCAAGGCTGAGCTGAGCGGTGGGAGCTGTCTGCCTGTACAGCCGAGCGAACAGCGTGATATACTCTTGGCATGAAGATCCGTGTACGCTACTTTGCGGGATTGCGCGAGATCGTCGGCCAGGACGCCGAGGTCCTGACAGTAGCCGAGGGGACCAGCGTTGCCAGGGCACGCGAGCTACTGATCGCCCGTTATTCCCGCCTGCAGCCAATCCTGGAGCGTTCTCTCTGCGCGGTGAATCGCGCCTATGTTCCCGCAGACCATGTGCTGCAGGAAGATGATGAGCTTGTCTTTATTCCACCGCTCGGAGGTGGGACGGTCTCCTGAACCCTTGCCAGGTGCGGGCAGCCGTCCTACCCCCGAAAGGGGAAACGATTTTCTCTCTGGCAGGATACCCCTATGGAGCCGCTGATTCAGATCAAACGCGAGCCGCTGGATCGCGAGGCGCTGCTGGCCGCGGTGGCCGCGCCCGAGGTCGGCGGCATTGTGATTTTCGAGGGCGTGGTACGCAATCACGCCCGCGGCAAGCAGATTCGCTACCTGGAATACGACGCCTATCCCGAGATGGCGGAGCAACAGATCCGGCTCATCGTAGAGGAAGCTCGCCGCCGTTGGGGGGCCGAACGGGTAGCGGTTGCCCATCGCCTCGGACGCGTCGAGATCGGCGAGGCGAGCGTGATCATCGTGGTCGCAACGCCACACCGCGCCGAAGCTTTTGAAGCCTGTCGCTACATTATCGATACGCTCAAGACGACCGTCCCTATCTGGAAAAAGGAAGTCAGCCTTGACGGGGAAGCCTGGGTAGAGGGCTGAGGGCGAGCGGCGGCCCCCCTCACCTGTAGGATAGCGGGCAGAGCAGAGCAGAACTGCAGCTCTCCACAGGGATGGAGACCTGTCAGGCCGGCGCCAGAGCCAGTTCCTCACGCGGGGGATCGCCTCTACTGCCAGCCCGGACCGGCCAGCCAACGGAAGAGCGCCCCTCGACCCGCTGGCCATCGATACCCCATCCGCCTGGCCAGGCCAACCGACTTCTCTCCAGTGCCGGCAAGGCCAGGAGCAGCCCACCGGTCTGGGGCAGAGGTTCATCTCGCGAGAGCTGAACAGGGGAAGAGAGGACGGGAGGCCGCCGCAGACGTATTTCTATGGTAGAATATTAGATACAAGAGAGAGGAAAAAGCCTCTCTTCTATCCAAATTGTTGCATGCAGGCAAAGGACTGGCTGGAAAGCACCCCCGGTCTCTCAACGGATGGGGGATACTCCTTGAAGCCTTCTGCTCCTGTCTCCCGACAGTCCTCAAGGAGTTTGATCGGAGGCTGCTGATGAATCTCTTTGAGAAGCAGGCACAGCTTCACCAATTCTTCGCCCAGAATCCCGTCAATGCCGCGTATCTCACAGGCGTGCTGAAGGGTCGCACGACCTTTGGGGAACTGAGCGATATCGATATTGCCATTCTTCTGATGGATCAGGTGCGCTCGGACCAGTTCCTCGATTACCAGCTCTACTTTTTCAGCGAGCTGGCCAGACGCCTGGAGACCGAGAATATCGACGTTATGATTCTCAATCAGGCCTCTTTGCTGCTCAAACTACAGGTGATTAAGTACGGCCAGATCCTCTACAGCCGCGACGAGAAGCGGCGCATCATGTTTGAGACAAAGGCGGTCATGGATTATCTGGATTTCAAGCGCTTTGACGAGATCCAGAATCAGGCCCTGAGCCGCCGCCTGCAGCAGCAACTGCTGCCAATCGACAAGGATCTGGTACAGCGCCATCTGCAGCAGCTCAGCGAGGCTATCGCCATCCTGCGCGGCCTGGGGGAGACGCAGCGCGAGGAGTTTACCAGCGATTACCGCATCTACGGCCTGGCAGAGCGCTATCTTCAGCTTGCCATTGAAGCCTGCCTGCAGATCTGCAGCATCCTGGTCGCTTCTTTCGGCCTGCGTCGACCCGAGGACTACCATGAACTGCTGAGCATCGTAGCGGCCCAGCAGCTGATCCCCAAGACGCTCGCCTACCGCCTGGAGGTCCTGACTAACCTGCGCGACGCGCTGATCCGCGACCCCGGAACGCTCAACCGTGACCTGCTCTACGATCACATCCGACAGCGCCTGGAAGACCTGGAGAGCTTTGCCGAGACGATCAAAGGTCGTCTGGAGCCATAGGAGAGCTGCGGCCCGCCACCCGGCACTGCTCGCACGAGCGAGAGGGCAAGCCGCAGGGGAAGGGAGCATACCGTCGCCGTGTGCGGCGCGCTGCATGGCGCTACACCGTGCCGCACCGCGCCGCTTCTTCCCCCGCCTGAGCGGTACTGAGCAGGAGCGGGACAAGACCAGACAGAGACTCGCTTAGTTTGTTAGTTAGAGAGAGTCACCGGCCTGGCGCAGCTCGTTTGCCTGAGCAAGGATCTCGCGGGCCTCATCGCTTCGCCCCATTTCCTGGTAGATCTGGGCCAGGGTCTCATAGGCCAGTACCAGCGAGGGGTCCAGCGCTATGGCCTGCCGGGCCATCTCCAGCGCATCCTCGTAACGTTTGACCTCGCGATAGGTATCAGCCAGGTCATTGTAATAATCGGCGTTCAGCGGGTCGGACTCGATGGCGTTCTCGTAGTTCTCGATCGCCTCCTGATAACGTTCGAGGGCATCGTAAGCGGTGGCAAGCTGATAGTACCCCTCGGCATCGTCCTGGAAGCGCTGGAGAAGCTCACTGGCCGCCGCGATAGCCTCCTCATAGCGGCCCAGAGCATTGTAGGCATCGGCCAGACCAGCATAGGCTGCCGCCAGCTCTTCTTCCTGCAGATCGTCGGCAGCGGCGATCAGTTCCTGGTAGGTGCTGGCAGCCTCTTCATAGCGTTCAGCCTCCATGCAGGTCTCTGCCAGGCCGAAACGCGCCCCCTGTCGCTGAGGATCAAGCTCCAGGGCACGGCGGTAAGCCTGTAAGGCAGCCTCCGTCTGTCCCTGCAGCGAACGCCAGTAAGCGAGCCGTTCCCAGGCCCCCGCATCCTCCGGGGCCAGAGCCACGATACGCTCATAGGCCTGGGCAGCCTGATCGCGCTCGCCCATCTGCTCATAGACCTGGGCCAGGACATCATAAGCAGCCCGCCCCTCCGGCTCCAGGGCCAGCATCTGGTTGGCGACCGAGAGCGCCTCGTCGTAGCGTCGCATATCGAGACAGATGGCCGCCAGCTCACCGTAACGGCTCGGATCAGCCGGATTCTGATCGATCTCAGCCTCTTGGGCCATGAGCCGACGCAACTGGTCGTTGATACGCCCACGCACATCTCGCAAATTGACCGAGGCCAGGGACTGATCGGGGTTCAGGATGAGAGCCTGCCGATAGGCCTGGACCGCATCCTGATAGAGGTTCTGCAGGCGATAGGCATCGCCCAGGCTGACGTAAAGCTCGTCGTTCTCGGGGTCGATCTCGAGAGCCTGCTGGAAGGTCTCAATAGCCTCCTCGTAGAGGCCCAACTCGTTATAGAGCTGGCCCAGATTGATATAGGCTTCGACCAGGCCGGGATCAAGATCGATGGCGCGCCGATAGCCGGCAATCGCTAACTCACGATCGCCCAGATATTGCTGGGCCAGAGCCAGGTTGTATCGCGAACGGGCGCTGTCAGGATTAGCCGCCACCGCTCGCTCAAAAGCGGCCACCGCCTGCTCATAATCGCCAGCCCGCGCCGCTTCGTTGCCGCGATCGGTCCACTCCTGCTCCTCACGACTGCGAACGTCTGCCGCCCCATTCTGAGCAGCAGCTCCCGAGTCAGCCGCCTGTTCCCTCTCCGGTATATCTTCCATCAGTAGCTACCCTTCTTGTTTGCTCATCAGAGCGTGCTTGCTGAATAACAGTGGCCAAGCAGCATAAGGCCTCGCGCAAAAGCACGTCCCGGCCTAGTATAACATGCCATCAGAGCTTCTTCTAGTCTGTTGTTGGCGATCAGCCGGGATGAGGAGCAAGGCAGAAGAGCCGAGGAGAGGGCAGAGGAAATCGGGCGGGCCAGCCCGTCGGCTCAGGCACAAGGTGGCTCTCGAGCAACGTCCATCCACCAATGTGAAGAGGCCGGCCCGTTCCTTCTCGCTTGGCAGCGAACCATCTTCAGCACGCTCAACACCGTACAGCCGCAGGAAGCTGTACGGTGAGCGACGGCAACGCCACATAAGACAGGCAGGAAAAGAGGGCGATGCACCAGGCTAGCCCTTCTCGGGAGACCAGGGTCGAAGGAAAGAGGATTCCCTCACCACCTTCCACAGGCCGCCGAAGCGGCTATTGGTCAGCTTTTCAGGGTTTTGCGACACGCAGTGTGACCATATATTCGTAGCGCGATCCTGGATAGAAGACTTCGCTATAGGCGATAGGCGAGCCGGTTTGGTCAAACGTCGTGCAAGTGACACGCAGACCAGGTTCATCCGGGGGAATGCGCAGCAGCTCGGCCTCGCGCGCCGAGGGCAGGGCCGCCTTGACAGTCTGCTCGGCAATATAGGGAGTCAGACCCTCCGAGGCCATCATACTGTAAAGGGAGCCTTCGCCCAGCTCCTTGGCTCGCTGATAGATACCCGTTGCCCGCGGATAGGGCAGATAGTCAACCTCATAGGCGATCGGTACCTCATCAGCGGTTCGTACGCGCACCACACGAATCGCCTGCTCTTCGTCGAGGAGGCGCAGGCGCTCGCGCACCGTCTCGGAGCCGCGCACTAGCTCGCTGACCAGCAGCAGCCCACCTGGCTGCTTGCCACGGCGGCGAATATCCTCGCTCAGGCTGGTTAGCTCGCTGAGCGTCTGCTGTACACGCGGCTCGCAGACAAAGGTCCCTTTGCCATGTTGACGATACAACAGGCCCTCATGGACGAGTTCGGTCAGAGCCTGACGCACCGTGGCGCGACTAACGCGATAGCGCGCCACCAGCTCCGGCTCCGACGGGATGGCGGTATGCGGTGCGAGATGCCCGGCGCGGATCTGCTGCTTGAGCACCTCCTTTAGCTGGTAATAGAGCGGCAGCGGGTTTGAACGTTCCAACATTGGCATAATATACAGTCCCCCCTATGTCCAGACAACAGGATTCTACCTTTTAGGCAGTCAGGATGATGAGAAGAATATATCATAAAAGCCGAAAAGCGTCGAGAGGGGAAGATACACGGAGAAGTGCGAGACAGACGGGCGGTTTTAGAAACGGCCTCTATCATCGCACTTCTCCTCCGACACTGCCTCTTGCGTTCTCCTCTTACCCGCTCAGCAAGCGGCTCAAGCGACGCTGACCTGAGCCAGGATGCGATCGATCTCGCCTTTCAGGCGCAGCGGGTGGGGGCCCACCAAGCGGGCTACCTCTCGACCGTCTTTAAAGACAATCAGCGTTGGGACGGCCTGGATCCGCAGGCGCATGGGTGTGAGCTGGTTCTCGTCGATATCCATCTTGGCAAAGGCCAGCTTCCCCTGGTACTCGTCGCTCAGCTGCTCATATGTGGGAGCGAGGGCGCGGCAGGGGGGACACCAGGTTGCCCAGAAATCGACGATCACTGGCGTCGGCGAGTTCAACACCCGCGCCTCGAAGTCGCTATCGCTGACATGGAACAGATTGGAACGCTCAGCCATTCACGTGACTCTCTTTCCCTGGAAAATGGTTGCTCTTCTTCCTTGCCTTTTGTACAAGTCAAGAAGATAGCCTCAAGGGCTTTCAGTTAGGAAAACAATGGCACCACTGCCCTTATTCCAGAGAGCCAGGCCCACCGTCTGATTATACTCGCTGGCGAGAGATCCCTGCAATAGCCTGAACCTTGCTGGCGACGAGAGTCCTACCACTCCCTGGCTGAGCAGATGACAGCCGAGCGGAGAGAGAAGCGAGCGATCTTTTTTGCTCTGGCTCCTCAACCCGCCTCGGCTCGTTGCTCGCGCCTGTTCACCTGGACGAGGGGCGGTGACAGCAGCGCCGGCAGATAGACTCGTCTTGCTGGGCGGGCGTGCTCTCCTGGCCCCATCATCCGACCAGGCTCGACCAAGGCTTTCCCAGAGCACTCCGGCGCCGGGCCGGCCCTGGCCAGCTAGCCAGCTAGCGACTATTGCGCTCTCCTCCCTGCAGGATCATGAGGAAGCGCAGGATGTAGAGGAAGAGATTCATCACCGTCACGAAGATGGCGACGGTGAGCATGATGGCATTGGGCAGGGTATCGGCCAGGTACTTGGCCCGCTGCACGTAGTAGAGCACGTAGCCGCCGAAGACGGCGATGCCAACGATGGAGATCAGCAAGCCACCGAGACCTGTGCCGAAGAGGCCAGGCAGGAAGAGGCCGATAATGCCCGCCACCAGCAAGAGAATCAGGCCGAAGAAGAGGTACTTCCCCAGGCCCGAGAAGTCACGTCGCGTGGTCCAGGCGTAGGCGGCCAGGCCCAAGGAAGAGACCGCCGTGATCAGGAAGGCCTCACCAAGAATATTGCCCATGCCAGCGCCGGTGAGCGCCATTACCAAAGGCGCCAGCGACATTCCTTCCAGGAAGGTGAACAAGTAGAGCAGGAAGAGGTTCAGCCCGTGGACATTGATCGCCAATTGCAGAATGAAGAGGACGATCAAGCCACCAAAGGCGACCAGCAGATAGGCCCCAATTCCGGCTACCTGGGCAAAGAAGGAGATACCAACAAAGGTTCCAATGCAGGCGACCAGGAAGGAGATGGCCAGCAGGAGCATGACCTTGCTGACCAGGCTTCCCGCCTGCTCGTTGACGTAAGGAATCGTCTGGTAGGGATAGGAGCCAAGCCAGCTATTGCGCTCTCCTCCCATACCGAACGGCGAATTATAGCGTGGATTATACATGCTTCACCTCACTCAGGGAAACAGGCAGCTTCCGTTGCCAGGCGGCTCCGCCGCTATCCAGACCATCGCCTGTCTCTGCGATTACGACTCAACAGCCAGAGCCGCTCTCGTCCCTAGCTTCCTTCCTCATCAAGGTATTACGCAGCCGCGGGCCTGAAGTTGTACAACCACCCTTCTCTCTGACTCCCTCCCGCCTTTTGCCGTCCCTGCCCGGTTTCAACATGGTCCTGTTCCAGAAAATGGAAACGCCCGGCAGGGCGTTTTTATTTCGCTGGCTCACGCCTCTCTGCCGGGTTGTCGATCTCCGCACTGCGCGGCTGGAAGGAGGATTCGGCAATATTGGTGATGTCGCAGGGCGGATGGTTGCTATCGGCATGCCAATAGAAAGAGCTACCCAGGGGCTTGTAGAGCAGGCCCCCGCAGCGGGGACAGCGACGCGGCGTCTCGTTCTCCTGATCCTGACTCGTCGTCATAAATCCCTTACTCCTTCTGATCAGCGCGCTATAGGAGCCTCAGTGCCAAGACCCGACTTTGAGAGGAGGAAGGCAGAAGCGGACGGGCAGGCAAACCGGCAGCTTCAATGCCGATTTTCCCTTTTGTTCCCGATTCAAGTCCAAGGTGAAACTGGAGGGAGAGCTTGACCACTTCTGCAGGGTCTGGCCGACGACGGATTGCATTTGAGCGCTCGCCTGCTCTCAGCTTCCTTTGCCCCCTCCTTCCCTGGCTCTCTCTGTCCACCAGGCCGCCTACCTCCTCTTTGGCTTTGGCCCAACTGGCCTCGGAAGGAGGTTTCAGGCAGGGCACTCGCCAGCTTGGGGGCAGACTTCCTTGCGCCCTGCCTGTCTACCCGGTCTGACCGCCGCCCCTGGTCCTGGCTGGCTGGTCGGCTGACTTTCCCTGGCTCTTCAGACAGGGGAGGTCAGGCAGAAAAAGACTTTCCCAGCCTGTCAGCGTTGCCGCGGCAGAGGCCAGCAACGAGGGGCGCTGCGGCGTCAGCGAGACAGAGAGGCATGTATCCGCAGACAAGCAGGCCATCGACCCAGCCAGTCGGATCGAGCTTGGCTGGCCAGCGTCGAGCGTGTTCGGCCTGCCCTGTCGCCTTACATGACGCTCCAGACGCCACAGATCTCGCAGTAAGCAACTCCAACTTCGCCAAAGGCCCTGCTGCGCGTCTCCCAGCGATCGTAGACAACAGCCAGGGAACCGCAATTCCAGCAGCGGGCCCGCCCACCAGCCTTACTCTCGCTCTCCAGACGGCGCAGCAGTTGGCTACGAGCCTCGTCCGCGCCGGTATAGCTGGGATTGTAGGCCAGATGCAAGAGGTTGCCCAGCGGCAGAGTAATTTCATGAGATGGCGCCGGTGGCGATGGCTGCTGGAAGGTCGCCACGGGACCGGCAGCACTGGGGGCAACCGCTGGCGTTGGCCGGCGGAAGTACTCGCGGGCCGTACGGCGGCCCCCTTCCGCAGGCACCGCCGGAAGATACTCGGGACCTTGCCGCTCGGTCAGCGGGCGTTCGCCGTTGGCGGCTGGCACTGGCGGCGCGGCGGGGCTTGCCGGCGTAGCGAGTGTCTCACTGGGCGGAAATGGCAGAGGAGCGGCCTCTCCCGACTGCGCGGGAGCCTGTGGCGCTCCCTGACGAGGAAGCGCCGCCGACGCCTGCTCACCATCCAGCGGTACAATGGGAGCCTGCTCCGTTGTCAGTGGCTCGGCTGCAACTTCCTCCCCTTGCTCCGCCACATGGTTATGGTTGTCGTTCTCTGGTTGCTCTGGTGGATTCGCGCGTCTGCGCCTCGTTACTGGCATAGGGGCAGCTCCCTCAGTAGAAGTTCTTTTCTTCTCGATGCTACGTGCACCTGCATTATATCACAGCCCTTTCAGTACCCTCAAGCAGATCGATGGTCTGCCCGCCCCTCACGTTGCCAGGCGACCAGCACGCTCCGCTTCCTTCTTTCTTCGGCTCAGCCTGTGGTTACTTACCTCTTGAAAAAGTCGGCGTTGATCTTGATGAAGTGCCGCCATTCTTCGGGCACCGCCGATTCTTCAAAGATGGCACTGACCGGACAGGCCGGCTCACAGGCGCCGCAGTCGATGCACTCATCGGGGTTGATGTAGAGCTGCTCGCTCTCCTCAAACCCCTCTTCGTTCGGCGTTGGATGAATGCAATCTACCGGGCAGACATCAACACAAGAAGCATCCTTCACGCCAATGCACGGCTGAGTGATCACGTAGGGCATCCAACTTTCCGGCGCATCAACCCCCGCCTACACCAGGCCTTAAGACGTTCATTTGGTCGGCAAGCAAGCAGGAAGGGGGGGAACCGCGCCGCCTCCTTTTCCTCTGAGATGAGCTTGATCCTCGCAGGGGCCTGGCGGTCTTACTCATGGGAAGACCAGATAGGAAGTAAGTCAGCTAGCGGTCAGGCCCCATAGGTACGTCTTCCCGATCTCGCGGTGAGCGCCCCTGACCTTCTCAGTCCTTTTAGAGAGCAGGCGCTTCGTTGCTTTGCTGGCAATGGGACCGCTTGGTGCAGGTTCGGCGCCGCCACAAGTCTCGCTTTCAATCGCTTCCCTGAGCCTATCCGTAGCGCCCACCGCCTCTGGCCGGTTCGTTCCGGGCTAGCGCTCGCTGGCTCTGTTCGATGGACAGGCTCTGATTGTAGCCTAGTTCAGTATAGAAGGTTGGCAAGGCGATGTCAATTCCAGATCGTCCCTTTCCTGAGCTTTTGCCTTCCTGAAAAGGGTTCGCTCTGGCTCTCTCACAGTTCCCTCACAGAGAGTGTGTGTATGCTTTCTCTGCTCCGATCGCTCGGCTTTGCCCCTCGCAGAGCGACCAGGAAGGGAGGGAGAGGGTACAACCTGGAGAAGGGTGGAGAAGGGAACCACACTACAGGCCAGGACTGGATGAGGGGAGCTGGCCGGGCGGGAAAGGGCTTCTTGCCAAATTGGCTTTGATCCTATAGAGTATTGGCATGAGTCAGGTTGAGGAAAGTCTGGCCTCACAGGCCGCGGAGAGACCCCCGTTGATTTTGCTGGCGCCCGCGGATTGGCAAGACTACGCGCTGCTGGATAGTGGCGCCGGCGCCCGTCTGGAGCGGCTTGGCCCTTATCGCTTTGTGCGCCCCGAGCCACAGGCACTCTGGCAGCCCGCTTTGCCTCGCCGGTTCTGGGAACAGGCCGATGCGATTTTTGCGGGCGCTTCTCCGTTGGGGGACGACCAGGAGCAGCATGGGCGCTGGCAGTTTCGCCGCCCGATCGAGTCTCGCTGGCTGGTGCGCTATAAACATTTGAGTTTCTGGGCGGCAGCCACGCCTTTCCGTCACCTGGGGGTTTTCCCCGAGCAGGCCAGCCATTGGAATTGGCTGGCCGAACTGGTGAGTCAGGAGGCCAGCCGGCGCCCGGTCCGGGTTCTGAATCTTTTTGGTTATACGGGCCTGGCTTCTTTGGCCGCCGCCAGCGCTGGGGCCAGTGTGACCCACGTTGATGCCTCTAAGAAGATTCTGGAGTGGGCCCGCGCTAATCAGGCTCTCTCGGGCTTGAGTTCGCGCCCGATTCGCTGGATCGTGGATGATGCTCTAAAGTTCGCTCAGCGTGAGGTGCGTCGCGGCTCGCGCTACGATGGGGTGATTATCGATCCACCTAAGTTCGGACGCGGCCCGCGCGGTGAGGTCTGGAAGCTGCAGGAGTCGCTTCCGGCGTTGCTGCAGACCTGCCGCTCTCTGCTGAGCGATGAGCCGTTGTTCGTGGTGCTGACAACGTATGCGATCCGCGCTTCGGCTCTCAGCCTGTATTATGCTCTGGCGGAGATGATGCGCGGCTACGGCGGTACGATTACGACGGGTGAGATGGTCCTGGTGGAGGAAAGCGCTCAGCGCCTGCTGTCAACGGCGATCTTCGCTCGCTGGAGTCGCGAGCCGCTCCAGCTCTAGGCTCCGACTCATCACCGTTCCACGGTAGGCAAGTGTTCTATGTTTTTCATCTCTGCCCGCTTGACAGCTGGTCTCTCAAGGGCTATACTCTGTCTGGCTTTTTCCAGCCTGGTCCCTGGTGGCCAGCTCAAGACATTGAAAGGAGGCCCTGATGATGAAGGTAGAGTGCTACGTTCGGCCCAACCGGGCAGAAGCGCTTCATCTCAGGGCGACCAGCCTGGCTCTTCCCTGCTTCTTCAGGCGTCAGACAGAGCTTGCACTCCCTCCTATCTGCTGCCCGCCTCATCGTTGAACTCGCCTGGTTTCGGGACTCACTCCTGTTCTGCTCCACTGGGACGCGAGCGTTTCCGCTCGTAGTCCGGGTGCGCCGACTGAACCTCTGCTCTCCCCCCGGTCCTTTGCTTTGGTAGAGAGGCCAGGACAAGGGGTGGGGTCTTTTTTTGCTTTTTTATTGATCCAATACAGCATTATCAGAAGAGGAGGCTTTTTATGACTTTGAAGTGGTCTCCCGCCGATCTCCAATATTCGCGCGATCTGGGAAACGGCCTGCGGCTGCGCTGGTCAGGTCCCGAGGACGTCGAAGAGCTGGCGCGCCTGGAGAGTGAGGTCTTTCTCAACAGCCCGGCTGATCCTCTCAACCAGCCACTGGCCTGGCATGTGCGCGAGTTGCTTAGTGGAGACCATCCGCTGATGGGGAGCCAGGATTTTGCCCTGGTAGAGGATCTGGGACGCACAGACAGGCGCGTGGTGGCCTGCGCCTGCCTCTGGCGTCAGTTCTGGGACTATGAGGACGTCCGCTTGCTGGTGGGACGCCCCGAGCTGGTGGTGAGCGACCCTGACTATCGTCAGCGGGGCCTGGTCCGGGCGCTTTTTGAGCTGCTCCACGCGCGTAGCGAGGCCGAAGGCGCTCTGGTACAGGCCATTACGGGTATCCCTTACTTCTACCGCCAGTTCGGTTATGAGTACGCGCTGGAGCTGGATGGCTATTTGACCTTTCCGGTAACCCAGATTCCGCCCGCGCCCGAGGATGGCCGAGAGCCGGTGCGCCTGCGCGCTGCCACCCTGGCGGATCTACCAGCTATTATGGCACTCTACGAGGCACAGCGGCGGCGGGAGCCGCTGGCGGTCTCGACGCCGATCGGTGAGGAGTGGTGGCGCTATCAGCTGAGCCACTGGCAGGGCTGCCGCACGGGCGAGCACTGGTTTATCCAGGTGATCTGCGGGGAGTCGGGAAACTTTCTGGGCTTTGTGGTGATGCCAACGATGCGCTGGCGCTCGGCGGTGCCAGTCATGCACTGCTTTGAGGTGATGCCAGGGGTTGATCTCTTCTCGCTATTGCCTTCTGTCCTGCGTGCGATTCTGGCCCGGGGTCGGCAGATGCCGGTGCGCAGAGAGCCTGCGGAGATCGATCATCTGCGCCTCTACCTTGCCGGTGAGCATCCGATCCGCGCGGCCCTCTTGCGTTTGCCTGATCGCTACGGCGAGCCGCTAGCTGTGAGGAGCAGCCGTCGCTATGCCTGGTACGTGCGTGTCTCCGATCTGGCCGCATTCTTGCGTCGGGTGGCTCCGGCCCTGGAGCGTCGCCTGGCTCATTCGCCGCTGGCTGGCTACAGTGGACTGCTCCGCCTGCATTTTTATGGCCGCGAACTGCAGTTGCATTTTCAGACGGGACGTCTGGAGAGGGTGCAACAGGTGGAGCGTGCCTTTGAGGCTGAGGAGGCCGATGCAGCCTTTCCTCCGCTGGTCTTTCTGCAGCTCCTCTTTGGGTATCGGAGCCTGGAGGAGCTAAGCTACGCTTTTCCTGATGTAGATGTGAAGCCTACGGCGGAGATGCTCCTGCAGACGCTCTTTCCTAAGCGGCCTTCGTGGGTTATCCCGCTGGGATGAGATACGAAGGTCCGGCTGAGGAGCCAAGCCCGGAGCCAAGGGCGGGGCGAGCAGTCGCCTGAGCGTGCCTGCTCGTCCCTGGCTGGGCCGATCGCTGAACGGTTCATGCAACTTCCAGGACACCCTGGGTGGTCTGCTCGATCAGCAGGCGAATGACCTGGTCGATGGCACCGCTCTGGCGATAGACGGCGATCTGGCGATCGGCACCTGTTCCGCGCGGATCAACCAGGAGAGCTCGCAGATAGGCCATTTCTCGCTGGCTCCCCAGCTCCTCAGCTACATCGGCGAGGAAGTCAAGCAGCTCTCCAATGGCTTCACGCATGCTCAGGCGCCGATGGTTGAGAAAGTCGATATAGGTGGCGTCGAGTCCATCGCGCATGGCCAGCCATTTGTTCTCTTCGATATAGAGGCGCGGAAGGGCAAAGGTGGTCACTCCCTGCTGATGGAGCAGGCAGAGTTTGGCAACAAGAGCCTGGCAGAGGGCCGCCAGGGCGAGGGTATCTTCCAGGGTAGCTGGCATGTCGCAGATGCGGAATTCCAGGGTGTCGAAGAAAGGATGGAGGCGGATATCCCACCAGATGCGCTTGCCATTGTCAATGGCTCCAGCCTCGATGAGATCGTCTACGTAGCGCTCAAAGTGGGCCAGGCTGGGCAAGACTTCGGGCAGGCCGCTGCGGTTGCAGCGTTTCCAGACGACGGATCGGTAGGATTTAATGCCGGTGAGCCTGCCAGCCCAAAACGGCGAGTTGGCAGAGAGAGCCAGCAGGTGGGGCAGCCAGAGGCGCGCCTGGTTCATGACGGCAATCGCCACTTCGCGGTCGGGAATGCCGACATGGATGTGCAGGCCAAAGATGAGCAACGAGCGGCCTACATCCTGTTCCTCCTCCTCTAGCTCCGCATAGCGCTCCCGCTCGGTGCGCTGCTGGTCCTGCCAGCGAGCCGTCGGATGGGTGCCGGCGCTGACCGGTACCAGGTCCTCGGCGGCCAGCACTTCGATCAGGCACCGGCGCAGCCCGCTCAACTCTTGTCGTAGGGCGGCGATATCGGGACAGACCGAGCTGATGATCTCGACAGTTGAGGCGTGCATCTCGGGCTTGATCTGCTCGCCAAAGTGGGGTTGGCCTTTCTCCAGGACGCGCTCGATGGCGCTGCACAGCTGACCACTGCGACGTTCAACGAGTTGAAATTCTTCCTCTACGCCAAGAGAAGGGCGATAAAGGATTGACCGACGTTTCATAGATGATCCTTTGCTCTTCAAAGCGACTGGTCCGGCAGAGGTGGCTCCGTCGACACGCAACGCCTTCAAGACGATCCTTCTGAATTATACTCTATTTTCTGCCTGGGACGCGAGACGACCAGGAACGCCCGGCTTGCTGCTCGCTTGCGCCAATCAACCACCCGGCGCGTTTCCGAACGAGCGCACGCACGAGAGAGCCGCAACCAGCCCGTGCTCAGAAGCGAGCTGGCCCGATATAGAGCTGGGAAAAGGCAATCTCGCTGCCTTCTTCTTCCACGTAGAGGCCAATGCCGCCGTTGACAGGGGCAGAAGGGGCAGGATCACGCAATGGAGAGGCAGCTATGGCCTGGCCATTGATGAAGAAACGCAAGAGGGGACCATGCGCGTCGATCTCCAGGGTATTGACCGCTCCCGGGCCGATCAGCAAGCTGGGAGCGGGTCCATCGGCCAGGGTCGTCCAGCGTCCGCTATAGCGCCAGACGGCATACGAGCCACCACCCCAACTGGCAACGGCGAAGACGTAATAGTGCCGCTGGTCGCTGCTGGTCCGAAAGACGACGCCATAGTAGTCCGCGTCGTTATGAGGGCCGCGCACCTGACGCGCGTTGACCGCCAGATGAAAATTATCGAAACGATGGTGGGCATAAAGAACCAGAAGGCCGGACCGGGCAGTCGTGTTGAGCAGATGATACTCGCCATCGACGAAGAAGGCGCTGGAGCCTTGAGGCCAGTCATCGGCTGCGGCCAGCAGCTGATCAACGGGGGCCGTGAGCACCACGCTGGGTTGAGGAGAAGCGACGTGGAAGCTGGCGCTGGGACCACTGGTCGCTCGCGGATGGGCAGCATGCAGGGCATAGGCGAGCGAGCCAGAGCAGAGCAGGACAAGCAGGAGCAAGACCAGCAGGAGCAGTTGCCATCTGTCGCTGAGGGCCGACGGGATGGGTAGCGCTTCCAGACGCCGAACCACTGGGGAGGGAACCCAGGTCGGTAGGAGCAGACCGTGCACACTCAGGCGCAGGCGGGCAGGTGTCTCTGGGCCGGCGATGGCCTGCTGGAAAGCTTCACTGAAGAGCAGAGCAGAGGCAAAGCGCTCCTCGGGGAACTTGGCCAGGGCTTTGCGCAGAACGTAGTCGACCTGGGGCGGGATGCGGGGGTCCAGCTCGCAGAGGGCGGGAGGTGTCTCGTGGACATGCAGCAGCGCCAGGGCGATGGGAGAGTCGGCCTGAAAAGGCGGGCGCCCGGCCAGCAGGTAGAAGAGAGTGGCCCCAAGGGCATAGATGTCAGCACGCTGATCAACCGGCTCATTGAGAGCCTGCTCGGGAGCCAGGTAGTCTGGGGTACCCAGCGGTCCTGGAAGCGGTGCCGCTTGCTCGCCTGCGGGAGGTGGCCCGGGCTGGTCCTGGTCCTCGACCTCATCCTCGTCCGGCAGCTCATCCCGCAGCAGCCGAGCGATACCAAAATCGCTCAGGAACGCCTGCCCCCTCTCATCCAGCAGGATATTGGCAGGCTTGACATCACAATGAATGTAGCCACGTCGATGAGCATAGTCAAGAGCGGAAGCTATCTGCTCCAGATAGCTGGCAGCCCGCTCTAAGGAAAGGGGGCCGTGCCGACGCACGTAGTGGGCCAGAGTCCCCCCGGGCATATAGGGCATCACAAGATAAGCCAGGCCGGATTCCTCGCCCCAGGCATAGATGGGCAAGATGTGCGGGTGTTGCAGACGGCTGGCGGCCTGGGCTTCCTGCAGAAAGCGACGGTGGAACTCGGCACGCGCGGCCCGTGTCAGGTGTGGACGCGGGAGAAAGACCTTGAGGGCCACGGGCGAAGGGGAGGTCGTCGGCTCCTTGCTGCGCGCCAGGTAAACGGCGCTGGTTCCTCCATAGCCGAGCAGCTTTTCAAGCACATAGCTCCCCAGGGTCTGCCCGATCAGTTCCTGACCCCTGATGTGCAACACTTCGCGGCTCCTCTTCCCTCCGCCTCGGACTGGGCCGCGCCCCGCCCATCTCGGCGGTGGCCCGGCCCCTCTCAGACTCAGATCCGAGGTAGGTTGTGCGTGCAGATAGATCGTCGTTATCCGTCTGGGCCAGCCGCCCGGCGTGCCGGGGCAAGGGCCGCAAGACAGAGTTTGGGCCTGGGCCGAGCCTGGACATGCCGAGCAAGACCAGGCTCAGCCAGGCAGACTCAAGCGAGCCGCCCCGCCTAGAGGCAGAACTCGCCGTCGCGCATAATCAGGCGTCCGTCGACCTCAATGGTGCAAGTCGTCGGGACAACATCGACGTGAATGCGGGCATCCCAGTCAGCCCCGGTATACTCTGGATAAGGGTTGCCAAAGGCCACATGCAGGCCGGGGATCTTCTCATCCTGGAGCAGATTGCCAACTGGCTCCTTGAGGCTGACCAGGGTCCCAATAGCGAATTCGCCCACACGATTCCCATTAGGGACCGAGAAGAGATAATCGCGCAGCTCCTTGGCGACCGCCGCGTCCTCGCTGGTGACCTCGGTGGCGTAGCCGTGCTTGATGGTGATGCGCACAGGGTGCTTGAGAACACCATACTTGGCAGAGAAGAAGTCGCCGAGGACGTCGCAGACGATCACGCCATTAACGTCCGCGGGAGCGGTGAAGACCTCGCCCTCAGGCAGGTTGCCCCACTGCCCCTGCTCGTGGTAGCGCCCGTGGCAGGGGATCCACTTCCAGTGCTTATGAAACGTCGCGCTTAGCTCGCTCCCCTTGGCCGAAGTGACGTGGATGCGTTCGGCCTGGCGAACGATGTCATAGACTTTGTTGGTAATCTCGTAGACCTGATCGTAGTCAGCACACATTCCCTGGGCCATCAGCTGCTCGTCGATGCCAGGCATGTGACCATGCCGGACGCGCAGCTCCTGGGTTAGAAACGGCAACAGGGGGATCCGGAAACCGATCTCGCCCGGACGGGTCGTAGCGATGTAGAACGTGACCGTGGGATGATATTGCTGCAGGTCCTGACGCAGGCTCTCGGGAAAGGTCGTCAGTGGGCGCTTGCCATAGTGCTCCAGAAAGTGCACACTGACGGCAGCATGGCGATCAAGGGCCGCCGCCGCTACGCGCCGCGCAATGGCTCCACGTTCGTAGTCCGTTAAAATAAAGAGCCGGTCGGTCGCCGTCACCCCCATGCAGTTGAGAGCATTCTCGGCTCCGCGCTGGACCCGTGCCTCAAAACGGGAATCGGTTTGGACGTTTGTGGTTGCTCTCTGGCTCATGCTTGCTGTGCCTTCTTCCTTCACTCACTAATCTCACGACGGTCCTGGCGCTCTCTTTTCCTTTACTCTAAAGAGTAACGCAGGGATGTCCACCGATTTTCTCACCCATCATGCGGTCCTATTCCCGGCCCGGCTGCCGCACCATAGCGCGACAGCGCCATGACGGTGGGAGGCTCTGGAGAGAGAGACGCTGCCGCGCCCCTGTGGGTAACGCTTCTGGGAAACGACGGTGAGGTTGCTCTCTCTCTGTTTCCAGTATAGCGAGAAGGTGAGAACTACCGATCTAGAGGCTTGCTATACTCCATACAGAAAGACACAGCCTGCTTGTTTGTGGATGAAGCAGAGGGCACAGCGGCAACAGGTGGGCAGTGAACGAGAAGGAGCGGACCAGTGAGTGAAGATTTTCAGATGAGCGATGTGGTGAACTATCTCACGAGGCTGGGACTGCGCATCGCCAGCGTGGATGAGCGCCAGGGAGTGGTCGAGTTAGTCTTTCACGATGAGCTGGGCCAGTGGCAACTGCTGATTACGCTGCAGGGCGGTCCGCTGGGAAGAAGGCTGCTCTTTATTGTCCCCCATCTCAGCATCTTGCCGCTGAGAAGACGTCTGAGCTGCCTGGAAGCCTTGATGAGCCTGAACTATACCCTGCCGCTTGGGCGCTTCGGCCTGGATCTGGAGGATGGCGAGATACGCTTCAGTGCGAGCCTCTATCTGGGCCAATACAGGCTATCGCTGCCGGTCTTTCGCCGCCATCTCGAAGGGGTCATTCAGACGATCGTCATCTATCACAGCCTGCTGCCGCGCATCATCTATGGACAGGGCACGGCGCGGGCAGCGCTGACGGCCTGCGAGCAGGCCTTTCTGGAGAGCTATGAAGGCGCCCGTCTGCCGCTCCCGGAGCAAGAAAGGACCGGCGCCGGCGGCGAGCAGGCGCAGGAGGAGGATGAGGCGGCGCGGGCTGCCCCACTTCCTGAGCTAGATGCCGCCGAGGTACTGGCTGAGATCAGGCGCATCCTGCAGGAGGGCCAGCGGCAGGAGCGCGATGGCGGCTCTGGCGACCTCGCTTAAGGGCCCTGAGCTGGTCTGTCTGTGGCCCGGTCTGGTCTGGCCTGGCTACGGGCCGCCATCCAGGATTGGGTCGGCCACCTGTCTATTGTTTGGTTAGACCGGGCTGGCTATGGGCCTATTGCCCGGCTAGCTGAGGCACGCACTAGAAGGTCTTCTTACTCTTGTTCGAATAATGTCCATTGAGCTGCGAACGCATCGGAGGGTGCAGTGGCTCATCTTCGTCATCATCGAGGGAAGCCTCGGGCGCCATCTCCTCGAGCTGATTCAGCTGAGCGGGGTCCAGCTTGATCCAGCGGTCTGCCGTCTCTGTACCAGTGCCCGTGCGGCGGAAGGTGCTAAGACGTTTACCGATCTCCAGGGCGGCCCAGGCTAGAATCAGGGCGGCTACGACAAAGCCGATATAGCCCAGAACGGTCTCATCCATTTGACCATCTCTTGCGGCGCCCCTTAGCCTCCTGACGGAACCACCATCGTTCGTAAGGAGGCTAAGAGGCGCCGCCTCCTTCCCACATGATTGCAGTAGCTGCAGCGTTGAACTCTCCCCCACCAGGGAGGTAGCGGCTTGCGCGGCCACTGGTTGTAGTCTACCCAGGGTGACCCCGGCGCGTCAAGCCAGAAAGGGCCTTTCTCCTCTTCCGGCCAGCTCCACTGGTGAGGGAGCGAGTGCGTCTTCCGTGCCTGCAGCCAGGCCAGGTTGGGCCAGCTCAGACGGTCGTGATAGAGCCGTCGGCGTTAACCCGGATCATGATCTGCGGGAGCGGGGTCGTAGCCGGACCCTGGACAACGCTTCCCTTCTTTGCCGGATCAAAGATGGCGCCATGGGCTGGACAGACAAGCAGATGGGTGGCCTGATCATAGTTGACGGGCACGCCCTCATGAGTACAGCTGCGCGAGTAGGCCGCAAACGCTCCGCCCGGTAGGTGAATGAGCAGCCCTTGTTTGCCATCGGCGGGATTGGTGAAAGCCTGGGCGGAGTTGACAGCCAGGGCGGTCGTTCCGATGACCTTGCCGTTCTGCCTGGTGTTCGTATTCGTGCCAGAGCCACCACTGGTCTGCCTGGTCTGGCCATTGGTGGTCTGCTGCTGGCCGTTGGTGGTGCCGGCGGAAGTGGAGGCCATGCCAGAACCCTGGCCAGCATGAAAGAGACCTCCGAGCAATGACTGGGCAGCAGAGGTTCTGAGGGCCAGGCCCAGACCAGCCACAGCCAGGCCCCCGCCGGCCAACAGGGCCACGACCTGGCGCCGACGTCGCTTGCGGGCCCGCCGGGTGCCGATGGGGAGGTCGGCGGCCAAAGCCGTTCCTCGTTGCAGCAGATGGACGTGAGCGGCCTGTCCTTCGCGCTGCTCACGCGGGGCGGGTAGTACCACCGGCTCAGGCTCAGGGTTGCCAGCCACCGGGGAGGAGGTTCTGCCAGCCGAAGCGGAGACCTGCGCCTGCGACGAGGCGGGGCGCCTGGGAAGGTAGTCCTCAGGCCGACCGGACCACCAGGCAAAGCTATCGAGATCGGCATTATTGCCGCTGGGCACAGGCATGGGCGGAGCCGGGGGCATGGGCGGCACGGCTCCAGGCACGGTGCCAGGCAAAGAGACCATCTCACGTCTGGCTGAGCTTCCTGGTTGGGCGCCAACGGCGGGCGCCTCTCGGGCCAGGGGCAGAGGCCGATCTTGCCAGGCAGCGCCACCAGCCAGGGGACCAGTGGTCGGTAGCTTGCCGCTGCGTTTGACGCTGGGAAGGCGCCCGGTGATGATGGGAGGGCGCAGCTGCCAGTGACTACCGGAGCTGGTCAGCTCGTTCTCCTCGGCGAGCTGGGTCGAGAGCTGACCGCCAGTGCCAGCGGCCACAGAGACGGCTGCCGTCAGGCTGCTCTCCCGCCGCAGAGCCCGGGCATAGGCGGCGACAAAAGCGCCCGCGGAGGGGAAGCGGCGAGCCGGATCGCGCGCCAGGGCCTGGGAGAGAACCTCATCGATCTCCGGCGGCAGGGAAGGGCAGAGGTTGCGCAGCGCCGGCACAGGCTGCCTGACATGCTGCAGGGCAATCTCCAGGGAATCGTTGCCGGTGAAAGGCGGCTTGCCGCTGAGCAGCTCGTAGAGGATGATCCCCAGGGCATAGATATCGGCGCGGGCATCAACCTGTTGCTGACCGAGGACAACCTCCGGAGCCAGATATTCGGGGGACCCGAGAAAGGTGCCGGCCAGGTTGAGCAGATGGAGATAGGGATGCTCGACGCGCCGCACGCCGCGCAGCTGCAAGAGGTCGACCAGGCCGAAGCCAGCCACCGTCACATGGTGCTCGTCACCTTGCAGGACGATATTGGCCGGCTTGAGAGCCCGATGGACAATACCACGGGCGTGGGCGTAGTCCAGGCCCGCCGCTACCTGCTGCAGAACCTCCAGGGCGTACGAAGGGGCACAGCGTCCATCGCGCTTAAGGACGTGCGCCAGCGAGCCATCGGTGACATAGGGCGAAATCAAGTATGGATAGCCGAGCTGCTCGCCAAAATCGTAAATCGGCAGGATATGCGGGTGATCTAACTCAAGCAGGGCCGCCGCTACCTGGGTGAAGCGCCTGATGAAGCGGTTGCGGGCACGGACCGAGAAGTCTTCCGGGATAATGATGGCCGTAACCGCCACCGCCAGCCCGCTTACGGGGTGCCGGGCCAGATAGACGGCGCTGACACGACCTTTGCTCAGCAGTTGCTCAACACGGTACCCTCCCACCATCCGCCCCACCAGCAGATCTTCTTGCTGCGTCTCGTACATAGCATCTCCGTTCTCCGAAACTGTACCCATCGCTCGCTGGACGGGTCAGGGACAGTGTCCGGTACCTGTCGAGCGAGGAGCTGGCGCCCCGCCCGCAGCAGAGAGCAGGAACCCGGGGCCGCTTGCCCCTCCCCACAGGCAACTCGTCAGCTCGCACGCTACAGGCACTGCCCGCACGCCTGGGCCAGAGCGCAACCATAGAGTGCTTCTTCTCCACTCGCAGCTCTACCCACAACGGCGCGCAGCGCCTGCCGATCGTGCTTCGTTTGGTTGGTTGCGCGTGTTCACGGCTCCGACGTAATGAGATTACAAAGTATATCAGGGCGAGTCAATCTGTTACGCCTATTGTAGGACTTGTGGGTTATTCCCGCAGGATGATCTTCACCAGCCTTTGCCGCCAACCCGGCAGGCGGCGAGATGCGGGCAGCCGGGAAGCCGTCCGGATAGACAGGAACGGCGCAAGAGCAGCCGAGAGGCTGGCCCTCCGCCTGGAAAAGAAGGGGGCGGTCGGGGGGAGCACGCAGGAACCCGACCGCCCGCCGAGAGCGAAGCGAGAGAGAGTGCGAGGCGGGAGGCTGCGGGGGACAGCCTCCCAGACAGGAAAAGGGGAGGTCGCTTCGGTTGTCAGATTAGAACTTAAGTTCTAGATTCAGGATACCATAGAGAGGAGGAAAAGTCAAGAGGGGAAGCTTTCTTCTGAGAGGGCGCGCACAGGGCGGGCTGGGCCAGAGCAGACAGAGATGGTACAATGGGCAGAGAAGAAGCCGCTCCCTTTGTTGCTGTCTGTGGATGCTGGTCCGCGCTTCCAACAGGCAGATGGGGCGCAGCCGGTAGATGAGCACCTTCTTTCGTGGGAGCGTTGACTCTGGAGAGAAAGCGAAGAGCTTCAACTATGGCAGATGTACGACCTTTCCGTGGTATCCGCTACGCGCCAGACGCGGTAAGCGATGTAGGGCAGGTCCTCTGTCCTCCTTTCGATGTGATCTCGCCCGAGGCACAGGAGCGCTACTATGCTCGTCATCCATACAATATGATCCGTTTGGAGCTGGGGCGTGAATTTCCCGACGACACTTCGCTGAATAATCGCTACACTCGCGCGGCGCAGACCTTTGCCGAGTGGCGCAAGGAGGGCGTTCTGCGTCAGGAGGCGGAGCCAGCCTATTATCTCTATCAGCAGCGTTTCAGCTATGGGGGCCGGAGCTATACGCGCACAGGCCTGGTGGCACGGGTGCGCCTGGAGCCGTGGGACGCGCGGGTGGTCTTGCCTCATGAGCTGACGCTGAGCAAGCCCAAAGACGATCGACTGCAGCTGATGCGGGCCTGCGCCGCTAATTTTAGCCCGATCATGGCCTGGTACGAGGACCCCCAGGCCCGCTTGCGCCGCCTGCTGCAGCCCTACGCCGAGCAGGCTGAGGTCCAGGTCCGCGATGAGCTAGCCGACGAGCACCGCCTGCAGCCGATTACGGATCGGCAGCAGTTGGGGCTGATCCAGGACTTCTTTAGTCAGCGGCAGCTCTTCATTGCCGACGGCCATCATCGCTATGAGACGGCTCTGAGCTACCGCGAGGAGATTCGCGAGCTGCATCGGGGCCTGGATCCTGAGGATGGGGCCAATTTTGTGATGATGGTCCTGATCGATGTGGATGATCCCGGCCTGCTGGTGCTGCCAACGCATCGTCTGCTGACGGGCCTCTCGGCTGAGCAGCTTGAGCGATTGGCACCTGCCAATCTGGGCCGCTATTTCCAGGTTGAGCGTCTGGAGGGTGAAACCGGTCACGACGCCACTGTGATAAGCCGCCTGGCGGAGGCAGGCCAGACAGTCCCAGCTTTCGCCCTGCTCACGCCAGCGGGGAGCTGGCTGCTGAGGCTGAGCGAGGACGGGCGGGCACGTATGGCCGAGAGCGGACGGGCACCGGCCTGGAACGCCCTCGATGTAGCCATCGCTCACCGTCTGCTGTTGGAGGATTTGCTTGGGCTGAGCACCGAGGATGTGCGGGCAGGCCGCTATTTGCGCTATACGCATGAGACAGAGGAGGCTCTGGCCGCTTTGCCGCGCGGTCTAGCCCAGGCGGTGCTCTTGCTCAATCCAACGCCCGTGCGTCAGATCTGTGAGGTGGCGCGCGCCGATGAGCGCATGCCACAGAAGTCGACCTACCTTTATCCAAAGCTGGCCAGCGGGCTGGTGATTAATCCGCTCTGGTAGGGACCCCCCGACTTCGACCCGCTCGGTTGATCGGTTGGTCGGTTCTGCTCTAGAGGGAGTTGCCTGTTGAGCATGCTGAAAGCTGCAGGTTGACCAAGGCAAGGCTCCGCTCCGGTCGCGCCTGCGCTCGGCTGGAGCGGAGAGGAAGGAAGGAAAGAGCGATGACAACAACGACGACGCTGATCGCTGCTGCACAGCTTGAATCGAGTCCTTCGGCAGAGGAAAACCTGGCGAAGGCCCGTTCGGCGATCGCCCTGGCAGCTCAGCGAGGGGCGCGCCTGGTGATTCTGCCGGAGATCTTTCTGGCCTATCTGTCGCACGAGGAGTTTACGGCCTTCCATGCACGTCAGGTGGCGCAGTCTCTGGATGGCCCCTTTGTGCGAGGGCTGCGCGAGGCGGCGCGCGCCGCTCAGGTCTGGGTAGTGGCTGGGATGATCGAGACGGCCAGCGAGTCAGAGGAGAAGACCTACAACACGACGGTGGTGATCGATGAGCAGGGGCAGTTGTTGCGTGCTTACCATAAGACGCATATGTTCGATGCCTACGGTTACCGCGAGTCGGATGTCTTTGTGAGCGGCGATCGACTCTTTGAGCCACTGGAGACGCCTTTCGGGCGCATGGGGCTGTTTGTCTGCTATGAGCTGCGTTTCCCCGAGGTGGCGCGCTATCAGGCGGCGCGCGGGGTTGATTTCTTTGTGGTCCCCTCGGGCTGGGTGAACGGCCACTTGAAAGAGGTGCATTGGCGCCATCTGGTCGTGGCGCGGGCTATTGAGAATACGGCCTATGTTTTTACCTGCGATCAGGCCGGGCACCAGTTCCTGGGTCGCTCGCTGCACGTTGATCCGCTGGGGGTAGTGCTGGCCGAGGGCCATGAGGGCGAGCAACTGGTCTTTGGCGAGCTGGACAGGCAACGCCTGGAGCAGGCTCGGGCTCGGGTACCTTCGCTGCAACATCGACGCCCGGATCTCTACGGCTAATGCGCTTGCACGGATAGGCAGGCCGGCGCTGACCCCGGAACAGCCGGCCTGCGACGGACCGGATTAGCGCGGTGGAAAGAGGTCGCCCGGCAGTGGCTGCAGCTCGTTGCTGTCCAGGGTCTCAAGCAGCATGCGAAAAGGCCCCTGACGGATCGAAAGGCTAAGGAAGGCCCGGACAAAGGGCTGCTCCTTGAGGGGAAGGCCCGAGGCTGGGTGTAGGGCCGCCGCGACGGCGCGGATGAGAGCCACTTCCTCCTGCCGCCCGGCGAACTCGAAGAGCTGGCCCTGGCGACGCAAGCGGCTTTCATAGAGCAGGCGCCAGGCGTCGTCGATCAGTTCCTCCAGAGCCTCCTCGACGACGCTTTCAAGGGCCTGACGCCGATCGCTTGTGGTTTGCTGGCTTTGCTTGTGGCTGCGTCCCCGGCCCCGACTGCCGGCCCCAGGGACATGGGGGAATTCGATGGTACCCCAATAGCGGGCCATAAAGGGTTGGATGCGTTCCAGAGGCTCGTACATCCAGGAGGCAAATTCGGGAAGTTGAAAGAGCTGGTCGCCTCGTTGGACGAGCGGGAGCAGCTCGGGTCTGAAGGGTTGCGGCTCCAGGGCGGTGGCCATGAGCTGGCTCTGATGTTGGTGCATCTCAGCGGAGAGCAGAGGGCGCCAGATGGCGTAAGCAATGGGCAGCTTGTGGCGCCCGCGACGGTTGAGGGCGGCGGCCTCGGCGATGAGGGCCAGGCAGTAGGCCGGCGGCACGGCGAAGTTGGTGAAGCCCTGGTCGCTCATCTCGCGAACAAGGCGCTGCCAGCGCTCGAGGGCCATTTCGTCCGTGCTATAGCAGTCTTTGATGCCCCATTGGTCTTGATAGAGGAGGTTGATCCCTTTGACGGTCTCTTCGGACTGCTTCCAGGCGAGCATGATGATCTGGGAGCCGCTGCCGTCGATAAAGCTGACCCGCGCTTCATAGAGTGGATAGGCGGGGCGAGCCGCATCGGCCAGAGCCTGGGCCTCGGTGCCGGGGGCGGCCAACATGGTGAGGCGCCCAAGGGCGGCACGCGCGTGTTGCTTGAGCAGACGGTTTGAGCTGCTGGTGAGCAGGTGATTGAGGGCGGGAATGGCCTGGGGGGCGGCCAGGCTGCCAAGCTGTTCCAGGGCGTCAATGGTGGCCATTACTACCCGCGTCGATTGGTTTTCGAGGAGGGGAATGAGCAGGTGAACAGCGCGGGGGTCGTGGCTGCGCCCAAGCCAGTCGACGAAGCCGAGGCGCCTCTCGAGAGGCATGCTGAGGACGTCTTCCAGGACAGCCTCTACCCCAAGCTCGCTTTTGCCAACCAGTTCCAGCAGCCGGCTCTGCATCTGAAGCATGGCAGCCTCGGGGTCGTTGAGGTATTCGACAAGACCTTCTTCGGCCAGCTCGGAGTTGAGTTCTCTGAGGACAGGCGCCAGGGTGAGCTTGGCAATGTCGCTGACGGTCGGGTCGGTGACAAAGTCTTCGAGTACTTCGCGGTCGTCTTCGGTGGCAAGGTGCGAGAGGATATAGACCGCGGTGGAGTGGGCCACCGGGTCACGGCGGCGGAGCAGGGCCAGGACTTTCTCACGCGCTCCTGCTATCCATTCCTCGTCGAGCCGCTCCAAGTAGGTATCCATCTGGAGCGGGTCGACGGCGTCGCGGTGACAGAGGATGTCGAGGACCTCGTCAATGCTCGGCGACGGCATTCGGTTTCTCTTCTTTGGCATGCCTCTCCCTCTTTTCTCTGCGCTGTTCTCCACTACGGTCGAGGGGATGGGACGACGCTTCTCCTCTTCGCTCATCGATCGGTCCTTTGAGTTGCTCTTTCTTTGGTCGGCCTGTCAGCCAGCAGACCTCTCATGTCGGCTGGTAGCGGCCTCTGCTCGCTCGAGGCCGCCGCGGCCAGAGCTGGTTCTGAACGGGGACGGTACGCTCCAGCCGGTGGCCTCGCCTTCCTTGGCTTCGCTTTCGGCAAAGTTTGCTTGCTTGGTGGCCTCGCTCCAGGGGCGGTGGTTCAGGTCGCGCTGCTCTATCGAGTGGATTGTACCACGTCAGGGGTCGCAAGTCGATAGCAGGCCGGGCCGGCCTGGCAGTCTGCCATGCTCAGAAGAGGCTCTCGTCTCGATAGGGCCGCGGAGGCAGGACCAGGGCCGAGGCGGGTGGCTGGTCCAGCTCGTTGAGAGCTTCGCTGAGCAAGGCCAGGCTGATGAGAAAGTCGTCGTGGCCCTCGCTGGGGTTGACATACATGTCAAGGCCGCTCTCGCCAAGCAGACGGTAGCGGGCCTGGCGGAGCTGCCGCCAGCATTCGTCAGCGATGGCGGCGGGGGCACTGGCCGCAGCGTAGAGCTTGAGGCGCCCGCTGTTGATGGCGGCCAGGAACTGGTAGGTCAGGCGCGATTTGCTGGGGCGGGTGAAGGTGAAGGCGAGGAGACGCTCGTCGCCCAGACGGCTGCGCAGGAGGGAGGCCAGCCCTGCCCCCAGGCCGGTGGCGTCGATGATGAGGCGGCGCAGGCGCCAGCGCTCGGCCAGGGCCAGGAGAGCGCTGTATTGCTCAAGATAGGGACGCCCCGTCCACCAGCACTGGTGGACGACGTGCAGGCTGGCAAGTCCCAGCTCGGTCTGGCCGAGGCGGGCGATGGTCAGGACGCTGCTGTCGCGCTGGCGCCGGTAGGCCGTGGGCTGGTTGAGGAGGGCAAGCTGCTCTTCGGGCCGCGGCTCTTCGCCTCCGACGTCGATAGCCGCAACGTAGTGCTCCTCTTCTTGAGGCTCCTCTTGCCAGAGATGGCTTCCTTGCAGCAGGTTGCGCTGCAAGGAGGTGAGCAGATGGCCGGCTCCGCTGATGGGCTGCAGCAGGTACTGGGTCTGGATGGCAGGATGGTTGGCTCCCAGGCGCTGGATTTCGCTTTCGACAAAGCGGCGGTAGGCAGGGTTGATTGCTGCCAGGGCGCGCCAGTCGTATTCGAAGTGGGTCCGCGCTCCTCCCTGCTGCTGACGCTCGAGGTTAAAGGCTCGCTGACGGGCCAGGAGGGTGTCATCGCTCCAAGCGGTACCGTAGAGAACAGTGGTGGCGTTGGTAGTGGCGGCCATAGGGCGGAAGTCACGGTCGAATTTGTCAGGGCTGACGTCTTGGGCTTCGTCGATCTCCAGGAGCAGACTGGCGGTGGCTCCAACGACGTTGCTCTCGGGAGCGGCTGAGAGAAAGAGGATGCGCGGCCCGCTCTGGCGTCGGATAAGCTGCGGGTCAGCCCGCGGCGCCAGGCCGAGCAGATGATCCCCGCTGCGCCAGAGGCGCTCGGCCAGGGGCGAGGATTGGATCAGGCCAAGCAGGCGCCGACGACTGGTGAGGAGCTGAGGCTTGAAGGTGGGAGCAGCTTTGACAATGGTGCCTTCGGGAGCGTTGGCTAAAAGGTAGGCTTCGAGGACGGCAGAGAGCTGATTTTTGCCCATCTGACGCGCCAGCATGACGCTGAAGATCTCGCCTTGCCCGCCACGGATAGAGTCGAGGATGGCGGCGGCGATCTGGCATTGGTATGGATAGAGCGGCTGCGCCAGGACGTTGCAGGCAAAGTGCTCTATGTCGCTTTCTGGTGCCAGGGCTGGCAGCCAGGGGGAGAAATCAGACATGGCAGGGAGAGAGAGGCCGATCTACTTTGCTAGCCAGCGTTTGACGCGCGAGCGGGCCAGGCTGGCTTGAGCCTGCACTGCAGGTCGGTAAGGAGAGAAAGCCGGCTAGCCCAGCCGCTGCTGCGCTCGAGAGCGGGCTTTCTCTGGCCTCATCCAGCGGTCACGAAAGGAGGCGCATGAGGCAAAGCCAGAAGACACAAAGGCCTGGCCCGCTCAGCGATAGTGGAGGAGCCTGGAAGGACCGGCTCGCGTTCCAACGGACCGAGAAGGTTTTCGAACGCTACCTGCAACCGGTCCTTAAGGGAAGTATAGCATGCTCGTCCAGGGGCTGGCAAGGGGTGGCGCCAGCGGCTCCGGCGGCCTGGGAGCTGAAGTCCCTCCCTCCGTGCCCTTTCGCCTGTCATCGGTAATTCCAGTAACACGGAGCCTGGCTTCTTTGAAGAGAATCCTGTGAAGAGGACGATGATCCCTGCCGGGCAGGAGGGTCACTTTGCTGCCCGCACGGACCGTGGGAAAGGATCGCAAGAAGGAATGAAGCGTGAGCCAGCGCGTAGCAGGCTGTCGGCTGTGCCACCTGCGACCACCGAGGCAGCTCGGGCCGAACTGGAGCGGTATTTGATCGAGCACAGCCAGACGCTGCTTGAGAACCTGCGATTCTATGTTGTGCGCCTGGGACTGGCCCCAGAGGGGGAGGCCCGTGCTATCGCGCTGGAGGTCTTACAGGAGGTGGCCGTTGAGGCGCTGGGCCATGCTGCCCGCTTCGAGCCGGGCCGTCAGCCACTGGCCTGGTTGCTCGGGATCGGTATGAACGTGATCCGGCGCTATAAGGCCGAGCGGGCGCGGCAGAGGCAGCGCGAGCTTTCTCCGGCCTACCTGGCCACCAGGCTGCCGCTGGAGAAGACGCCCAGCGAGCTGGAGGTGTTTGATCAGCTGCAGGCGGCGGCGAGCGGGCCAGAGGAGGAAGTCGAGGCCGAGGAGGCAGCACTAGCCTTGTTAGCGCTGGTCGATCAAGAGGATCGCGAGGTGCTACACCTGGCGCTGGTCGAGGGCTGCGAGCGCGAGCTGCTGGCCAGACAGTTGGGAATCAGTCCGGGAGCGGCCCGCGTGCGCCTCCATCGGGCGCTTCAGCGCCTGCGACGGGCCTTCCAGCAGCGTGCCACCTCCAATCTGGGAGCAGGCGGCTAGCGGCCTGGCCATTCTCAGCACGGCGCTCGCCCCGTTGAGAATGGCCAGGAGCAGGGTCGGCCCGATGCAGTCCGGCTCAGTGAGCGTCTTTATTGCCGACAGACATTTCATCGGAAGCTTCGGGAACAAGAGCAGAGAAGGGATCGATCAATGATGAACAAGCATGTAGAGGATCACTCGCTGCCCAAGCATGAGCAGCGCGCGCGTTTCTTGCGGCGCTATCTGACCGCTCTGGAGGGCGGCGATGAGCAAACCCTGATGGCGCTGCTGCAGGAGGCCAGCGCCGATGCCAGTCTGGAGCGCCTGCTGCTCGAGGCCAATGCTGCCTGGGTAGCAGAGGAAGGGCTGACGGCGAGCGCCGCCGAGGGGGCCGAGGCTCGCCAGCGGCTTGAGCAGGTCTTGCGCCAGCGAGAGGGGCGCCAGCCGCAGCCGGCTCCCAGCCATGAGGGATCGCTCCTGGGTCCGAATGGACCGCGAGTGCGTCCAGTACAGGTGCCACAGGGACGGCGTGTGCCTGTCCGCCAGCTTCTGCGCCGCTCTTGGATGATGATTGCCGCTGCGGTGCTGCTGTTGGCCTTGCTGATCGTCGGTAGCAGCACTGGCCTGGCGGCAAGCCTCCTCTCTTTCTTTAGTGTACAGCGCTTCCAGCCGGTGACGGTCAGTCAGCAGACGATGCGATCGGCTCAGCTTCCACGCCTGAGCGACCTGGGCGATCTTCAGGGATCGCCAACCCTGCTGAAGTCGCAGCGCAATCTAACGCGCGCCGAGGCTGAGCGACTGGCTGGCTTCCCCATTAAGCTACCAACGAGCCTGCCCGCCGCTTTCAGCGGTCACCAGCCAGGTATTGATGTGCTGGAGGGCGGCCAGGCGACCTTTACATTCCGCGCGGCCAACGCTCGCGCCTATCTGGCACGCGTCGGCCATGCTAATCTGACTGTTCCAGCCCAGTTGGACGGAGCGACTTTCGTGATCCGTGTCTCGCACATCGTCGAGACGCACTATGTGAGCAGCAGCGGGAAGGTGCTGCTGATTCTGCAGACGCCATCGCCGACGATCGAGGCGACCGGTAAGGCTTCGCTGGAGGACCTGCGCGATTTTCTGCTCTCCCTGCCAGGCTTGCCTCCTTCACTGGTGCAACAGTTGCGTCAGATTGACCTGCGCAGTGGGACGGTGCCGATCCCAGTTCTGACGGGGATGGCCTCGCAGACGGTCTCGGTCCAGGGCCAGACAGGCCTATTGTTGACCGCTAACCAGCTTGCTTCGTCCGATAGTGTGACGAAGACAGATCTGCCGATCGATGAGGGGCTGCTCTGGCAGGCTGAGGGCCGTATCTATGCGGTGGGCGAGAGCGGCCACGATCAGGCCGAGCTACTGAGCGTGGCCAATAGCCTGCGCTGAACCGGCGCGGGCGACAGGTCCAGAGGTGGTCTCAGGCCAGGCGTGCCGGTGGCGCTGGCCCGGTTCGCCTGAGCCTGGGGCCTGCCAGGCGCGCCGCAATCGGCTTCCGAGCGCGCCGCTTCGTTGGTGTGTGAACGGCAGATCGGCGGCTGCCGCTCGCTCTCCTCTCGTGGGACAGGGCGACGGCAGGCCGGTCTGCTCTTTTTGGGCCGGCCGAGTGGAGGGACCCGTCGCTCCGGCGCCCGTCTCGCCCGCCGCCCGCAACCTCCTCGTCGGTCGATGGAAAGAAAGGTTATTTTGCTAGTGATGCTGCAGAGGATAGTACGAGTTTATGGAAGCGCGAGAGGAACGTGAGCCGGCGATCGAGGTCAAGGGACTGACCAAGCTCTACCGCCGCTTGCTGGCGGTTGATCACGTGAGCTTCGTGACCTATCGCGGCGAGGCTTTTGGCTTTTTGGGTCCGAATGGGGCGGGCAAGAGCACAGTGGTGAAGATCTTAACAGGCCTGGTGCAGCCGACAGAGGGAACGGTGCGCATTCTGGGGCGTCCTCTGGGAGACCGCGAGGTGCGGCGCCGCATCGGCTATCTGCCAGAGCTGCCTACCTTTCACCGCTGGCTGACGGCGGAGGAGTTCTTGAATTTCCACGGCTCGCTCTATGGGTTGCGTGGCTCGCTGCTGCAGGCCCGTATACACGAGGTGCTGGAGCTGGTTGGTCTGGCAGGCCGCGAGCGCCAGCGCCTGGGCACCTTTTCGAAGGGAATGTTGCAGCGCATCGGATTGGCTCAGGCCCTCTTGAATCGCCCGGAGCTGCTGATTATCGATGAGCTGTCGACGGGCCTCGATCCAGTGGGGCAGCACGATCTGCGCAGCCTGTTGCTGGATCTGAAGCGCCAGGGAACGAGTATCTTTATTAATTCTCATCAGCTTCCCGATGTAGAGGCCCTCTGTGATCGAGTGGCCATTATTAATCTGGGGCGCATTCTGAAGGTCGGAGCCCCAGAGGAGCTGTTCGATGAGCCGCTGCTAGTGGAGGTGCGCGCGGAGCCGCTCAGTGAGGGGCTGGTACAGGAGCTAAGCCGGCTGGCGCTGTCAGTAGAGCGCGATCCCTACGATCCTTGCCGCTTGTTGCTGCGCTTGCGACACGAGGAGCAGAGCGCGGAGGTGGCGGCGGCGGTCCACGCCTGCGGCGCGCGCCTCTATCGCCTGGCCCCGTACCGACGCTCGCTGGAGCAGGTCTTTCTGCGCACGATCGAGCTGTCGCGCAGCCTGCAATAGGTCTGTGGAGGAGGTCCGCTTCGTTATGGGTTGGTTGGTTATCGCTCGCTTTACGATCAAGGAGATTGTGCGCCGCCGTATCTTTCTGGCGGTGGTGATTCTAACGCTTCTGCTGCTGGGCCTCTTTACGTTGCTGCTGAGCGCTCTGGTCGGGAATCTGCAGCGGGTCCAGCCGGCCGACTATGATCTTCTTTTGCTGGGCATTGGGGCTTTGATGGCAGTGCTGGCAAGTTGGTCTGTCTATCTGCAGTCCAGCTTGATGACTCTGCTCTTGACAGCGGGGATGCTCTCTGGAGAGATCGAGGCCGGGACGCTGTCGGTGATCGTGCCGAAGCCGCTGCATCGGGTGGAGATCGTCTTCGGGAAGTGGCTGGCCTATGCGCTGGTCCTGAGTGGCTATACCGCCGTACTGGAGCTGGGCTTTCTAGGGGTGATCTATTGGAAGACGGGCTACTGGCCCGAGGGGGTGGCACAGGCCCTGGCTATGCTAGAGCTGGGGATGCTGAGCTTGCTGGCCTTGCTGACACTGGGAAGCGCCAGTCTGCCAACGCTGGCCAATGGGGCGATTGCGGCTTTGCTCTTTCTGGGGACGCCGATGGCTGGTTTCGCCCGCGTGGTCACACAGATCACAGGCGAGAGCACAACGGTGGATCGCATTAAAACGCTCTTTGAACTGTTGATGCCATCCGACGCGCTCTGGCATGCGGCTTCCGCAGCCCTGTTGCCTCCAGCGGCCCAGGACCTGATCGGCATCCACCAGGTACAGGATGTGCCGATCATTGGGGCCCAACCGCTGACCGCCGGTATGGCGTTGTGGGTGGCGCTCTATGTGGTGGTGCTGCCGCTGTTGGGAATGCTGCGCTTTGCTCAGCGCGATCTGTAGCGGAGCTGGTTCTTCTGGCCCGGCCGGCGAGACGGCAAGGCCAGCAGGACCGGCAAGGAGGGACCAGGGGGAGGCTCCGACAGATCCCACTCCGGCCTTGCCGGTGGCGGGTCCGCCTCTCCAGAACCTCCCCACTTGCTCTATGAAGAACGCCATGAAGTTGTTGCCCGCGTCCCGTCAGGCAAGGTCGCGCAAGAGATGGGCCTGGATCGGCTGACGTAGGGTGCGTAATGCCTTGACTTCGATTTGGCGAATGCGTTCGCGCGTCAGTTTGAAGTGCGCGCTCAGCTCTTCAAGAGTGTGACAGTAGCCGTCGGCCAGGCCGTAGCGCATCTCGATGACTTGCCGCTCGCGCTGGTTGAGTAGCTCCAGGGCGCTGGCGATCTGGTCGCGCAAGGCCCGATGGGTGACGGCCTCCGCCGGGGCGGTGGCACGGGTGTCTTCCAGGGTGTCGGCCAGGTGATAGGGTTCGTCGTCTGTCAGGGGCGCGTCGAGTGAGATGGGGTTTTCGGCCATCCCTTGCAGCTCGACGACGCGCTCTTTGCTGAGCCGGGCCGCGCGCGCAATCTCTTCGGCTTCAGGATCACGTCCCAGCTCCTGGTAGAGATGGCGCGTGATGCGCTTGATTTTGTAGATCATTTCGACAACATGCACCGGTATGTGGATGGTGCGCGTGTGTTCAGCAACGGCCCGGCTGATGGCCTGACGAATCCACCAGGTGGCGTACGTGCTGAAGCGAAAGCCGCGGGTGGGATCGAATTTCTGGGCTGCGCGAATCAGGCCAAGGTTGCCTTCTTGCACCAGGTCGAGCAGGGAGATACCCTGCGTGTTGTAGCGCTTGGCAATGCTGACGACAAGCCGCAGGTTGGACTCGACAAGCCGCTGCTGGGCTTCGATGTCCCCCTCCGCAACTCGCCGCGCTAGTTCCATCTCCTCCTCGGCGCTTAGCAAGGGGTAGCGCCCGATCTCTCCGAGATATTTGCGAATGGCATTGTCCAGGGTCTCTTCGGCTTCTTCTTCTAATTCCTCTTCTTCCCCTCCGAGCAGGTCGTCATCCCTAAAGAGTTCGTCTTCATCCTGGTAGAAGGCCAGTACCGGCTCTTCTTGACATCCATGCTTGGCTCTGCGTGCGTTCCTCAGCGCTCTTCGCGCATTGGTTGCCATGTTCTTTTTCCTGACTCCTTTACCTCTCATAACCACTTCCCACGTGTTGTTGCCGGGGCAAAACCCGAAATTTTTTCGGTCTCTTTCCCCCCATTCTTACTTAGTGCAAGAAATGTGCCAATATCTAAGTATGCGCGGCGATGACGATCCTTTCATGCCTTTGTGCACAAAATAGGGCTAGCTTGCCGTAAATTTTTTCGGGGTGCTGCGGATTTTTCCCCATCCAGGCACCCCGTTCCCTGTTTTCGGCCGCCGCTCTGCGCAAAACGCGCACCCGCTGCGGTTCTTTTGGCATGGGACCGGTGCGTGGCTGAGCGCCTCTCTCGCGCTCTACCGGTCCGAGATCTGCCAGGCTGGCTGACTGACTGGCCGGCCGGCCGCGCTCCGTGAATTGGCCTTGCCCTTCCGCTGTATGGACGGGGCTGAGTATGGCAGGGATGAGCTGGCTATGCATGTTTTTGGATCTCGCTCCGGCGCCAGGCGCCTGCTTCAGTGCTCGCGCTGCGGGCGCGCGTTGGCCACGGGAGGCCGACGCTGCCCTTTCTGTGGTAGAACGCTGGCGACCAGTTGGGAAAATTTCCACAGCCGGGGAACGGTTCGCCCGGGCCAGGCCGGCCCACGTCGGCGCCCCAGCAATGGCGCTGGCTCTCGAGCTGGCCGGCAGTCAGGCCGCCCGCCCGCGTCGGCGCGAACCGGTGATGGGAGGCAATCCGTACCGCTGCCGCCTGGCCGTCAGGTTTTGGTGGACCGCCCGGCTCTGGCCGACTGGCCGACGCGCCCACTGCCGCGCCTGGCCGCTGGGCGGGCGGGAGTGACTGGCGTTTCTGGCCCGTCGACGCTGGCAGAACGACGTCGGGCACGGCTAGCTCTGGTGAGAACCCTACCTTTGGCGCGCCTGGGGAGACGGATCGGGCTTACGGGCCAGGTTGCTCTTCCGCCGACGGCGGCTGCTACTCCTCCTTCGCTGCCGGCCTGGTCGCGGGGACGAGCTCGCCGAGAGGGACTGCTCTGGTTCGCTGGGACGCTGGCTTTGTTGGCAGTAACGGCGGCTCTGGCGCTGGCAGCGCTGTTGAGTGCTGGCCGGCTAGTGTGGGGTGCAGCACCGGCTCCAGGCCCCGCTTCTTCATCCGTACAGGGGGTGGGACTGACGTCGGCGCCTGGCCTGCGGCTAGTGCGCCTGGATGGGGGCCGGCTCTGGCCGGGGGCGTTTCTACGCCTGGGCGGGAGCGGCTTCAGCGCTTTTGCTCCGGTGCGCTTCTGGTTGGATGGAAGCCTGGTGTTTGTGGATGAACGCGGCTGGCCGCTGCTGGTGGAGGCCGATGGAGCGGGTCATTTTACGGCGACGCTGCATCTGCTGCCGTCCTGGCCCCTGGGTCGCCACAGCCTGCTGGCGCGCGATCTGCAGACAGGCGCGGGGACGTTTTTGCCATTGCTGCTGGAGTTGCCGCCTTCGGCTGACCGGCAACCCCAGAGACTGGCCGACTCTTCCAGTCTGGCTCCGGGACAGCGGCCCGCTGCTCTGGCCCACCGGCGTGGTATAATCCAATGATCGCCCGCGCTCTCTGTCTTGCTGACAGGAGCTTCGGCGGGCGATCGCTCTATGGCTGTGATGTACCCTGAGAGAGGATGCGTGACGATGGCTCAGACGATGTCTCCTTATGAGCGGGTGCGAGCGGCTCTGGCCGGGGAGGCGGTGGATCGCGTGCCGTTTGTCTTCTGGCATCACTTCCGCCCCGAGGGGTCGGGGGAGCGCCTGGCTCAGTTGACGCTTGAGTTTTTTGTGGAAAAGTTTGCGCTGGATATTATTAAGGTAATGCCGGATCTGCCCTATCCGCTGCCGACCGATGGTTCAGCACGCCTGGAGGAGCTGGCCGGGCATCCCCGCCTGGATCTGGCAACGCCCAGCTTCCGGGAGCAGGTGGCCTGTGTGCGAGCGATCCGCGAGCGGGTCGGGACGGAGTATCCGCTGATAGTGACGCTGTTCAGCCCGCTGACCTATGTGATGCGCGCTATCGGCAAGAAGCAGGCGGCAGAGATGATCCGGGCCCAGCCAGACCTGGCGCGCCAGGCGATGGCGACGATCGCCGAGAACCTACGCCTGCTGATGGCTGAGCTGCTACGGGCGGGGGCCAGTGGGATTTTCTTTTCGTGTATGGGGGCAACGACAGCAGATTTGACGCGCGAGGAGTATCGCGAGTTGGGCCGTCCCTACGATCTGGCGGCTCTGGAGGGGGCACAGGCGGGCTGGCAGAATGTGGTCCATGTGCATGCCGATCCCGATCAGACAGAGGATGAGGTCTATTTCGAGAGCTTTACAGACTATCCTGTGCAGGTACTGAGCTGGAGCGACCGGCTAACGGGTCCGAGCTTGAGCGAGGCACTGCAGCTGACATCCAAGACCTTGATGGGCGGCCTACACGAGCGTGGCCCACTGACCCGTGGAAGTGAGGAGGAGCTGAAGAATGAGATCTTATCGGCGATTTCGCAGACGAATGCGCGGCGGCTGATTCTGGCAAATGGCTGTTCGGTGCCGGATGAGACGCCGGAGGAGTGGCTGCATCTGGCCCGCCGCCTACTGGAGACGCCAGGGCTGGCCCGCCCGGCCTGAGCAGCCTGGGGCCTGCGGCGCCTCCAACGCTGCATGGCGAGAGCTGATCTGGGGCCGCACCCGGACCGCCAGTCTACTGAGGTCGGCTGGCAGGGAGCGGCCCGGCTTCACTCTCTTTAGTTGCTTACTCGCACTGCTCCTCGGATCGGAGACGCCCACGCTCAGCTCGGTCACCGCGACCTGCAGGGCCTCGGCGAGCCAATCGAGAGTATCCGCGCGGATGTCGCCAGGCTAAGGGCCACGCCCAAAAGAGGCCTTGGCAAAGCGATAGCTGACACCGGAGCGTCGGGATAGCCTGGTTCACCGAGAGATCCCTTCCGCTCGGTGGCCCCTCTTACAGGCAGATATCAGATTTTGCTTCTATCTCCTCGCCCTGATAGCTGCTCACTCTGCCACCGTCTCCTCCCAAGCCCACTCGCCAGATACTGCTCTCCCAAATCTGCACACACATCTCACTTTGGGCAGGATCTGGGTTCAGGATTGCCATGTCCTTCATTTGATTTCCTGCGGCCGGCGGCATGATCGCTCACCCGGCCCGTCGACGATCCCCGGCCTCTCTTTGATGCCCAGGCCGCCGAACCGCCAGGCTCGCCTGATCCATACGCCCACCCAGACCTTCCAGACGGCCCCAGCTAGGAATTTCACTCTTTAGTGATATTTTGCGAGCAGTTGCAAGCCCCTTTCCTCAGATGTCAGGGCTGCCCATGTAAAGACTATAAGAATAAGCGGCTCCAGACCTTCACCGGTATTCTTTCTCATGCCAGTCAATCGGCTTCATGCCTGCGCAGCTCGTTGCAACATTCTCGAAGAGGGCGCAGGCAGGCAAAGGAGAGAGAAGAGATTGGCAGAGAGCGAGGTAGTACGCTTGGGAAGGAAGACTGAGGAGAGAATACAAAGCGATCATCCTCTCTCTGCACTCCCGGCGGGATCGGCCTGGTAGGCCTGGCAGAAAGTTATCAGCGCCCGCATGCAGGGCATTGGAGAGCCAGGGCAGCAAGCCGGGCCTCTGGCTGAGGCCGCAGGGGCACTGACGAGACAGCAACAGGCGCAAGTAGAGGCGCCGGTAGAGGAGCGAAGCCAGACGCTGATCATACACGGACCGAGGCCTGGTCGAGTGCCTTCACTGGGGAAGCCGTCCTTGCCATGACAGGCACCGATAGAGGCCGACATCTAGACATGGGGATAGAGGAAGATAGCGATCCTGCCACGGAGACGTGGTTGGTAGCGGGAAAGGCGAGGATCGTGGCGAGAATCAAGGCGTGAGTCGTGGAGAAAGTGGTGATACTAACGGCAGTCCTGGTTGCAGCGAGAGTACTGGATCGAGGAGGCATACCAGGCGGGGGTCACAGCCCAAGAAAAGGTGAGGGCCATAGCGCTGGCCCTGGCGAGGATCCAGGAGCGCAAAGCCTGCCCCGAGTCCGGAGGGGAGAGCGATGCGGCGGCGGACGGCAGCCCAACCAGGCCGGGTCGACGATGAGAGAGCGCGCTGGGAGAACGATGAGAGAGCGATCCGCGGGCGAGTGGGGCTGTGCCTCGTGTGGCCTCGGACCTTGGGTCGAAAGCTGGTACTTAAGCAGGAGATCGCTTCCATCGTACTCAGAGTTTGCGAGCGAGTCCCCTATCCAGGCTTCGACGCTGTATTGGTCCTTTGGGAAATCGGCGCGTTCCCTCAGCCAGAAACTGGGAGAACGAGTCGCTTCCCTTCTTTTGCTGGTTCGGACCAGAGGGAGGAAAAGAGCATGCCCGTCTGGCCTGGGACGAGAGGACGGTCTGCTACCAGACGAGCAGCCAGTTCCGGTAAGAGAGGAGAGAAGAGCCGAGCAAAGCCTGTGGAAGTCTGCACGAGCAGAAAGCCCAGGTGGGTATCCGTCAAAGTGCAGGAAAGAGCCGTTTTGTAAAGATGTAGTGTATTGTCACCGGGCTAGTCGGGGGGCGATGCCCGGGACAATGCACTATTCTTTTGCTTTCAGTAGCCTCCTGGCAGCAATCCCCCCTGCGGCCTTCTCGGGCGGATCATCATCCTGGCGACCGCCCCCTTCGCCGCCTTTATCGCTGAAACAAAGCAGCAAGCCCCGCTCTTGGTCCCCTCGCCCCCCATCGGAGACAAAAGCAGAGAGCGGGAGAGAGAAGCAGGCAGCCCTGACTCGGCCTGCCCTAGGAAGCAACCGCCTGTCCCAGAGTTGGGCGACGACGCAGGCGCAGCGCCAGCACCAGACACAAGAGCAGGGCTTCCGCCGAAGCTGCCCCCGACAAACTCAGCGACACCGCTAGAATGCGCTGCTCCCCACCCAGCGCTAACCAGAGCAGCCCCAGCAGCACCACACGCATCAGCAAAGCAAAGACATTGGTCAGCAGCGGCGTCCGTGCATCCTTGAGAGCATAGAAACTGCGAGCCACCACATCGCCGAGACAGACCCCTGGCAGACCTACCACGTAGCCGAAGAGCGCCAGGTTCGTCAGCCAGGCCGAATGCTCATCGAAGGCCCCGTGGCGGAAGAGCAGATCGATCACCCACAGGCCCAACATCCCCAGGGCCAGCGCCGAAAGCACGCTCAGCGCCAGCGACGCCCCGATCACCTGGCCGAACAGGCGGCGCAGATGTCCATAGCGGCGCTCCAGTTCCAGGCGAGCCATGCGCGGCAAAGCCGCCTGCCCAATGGCCTGAGCGATCAACGAGACTGGCAAATAAAAGACCATATAGGCGTTATGCAGGGCCGCCAAACTGGCCAGATCTGGGAGAAAAGAGGTCACCGTCGTCTCCAGAATCGAACTCCCGTAGGCCACTGCCACCGCCAACATACTCGGAACAAAGAGAGCCATCACCTCGCGCAGGCCCGGATAGGCCAGATTCCAGGCAAAGATGTAGCGTCCTCCCTGGCGTCGCAGCGCTGGAAGCTGAACCACCACCTGGAGCGCCGCCGCCAACAGCACCCCCAGCGTCGGCCCATAGATCCCCACCGGTGGCACCGCCAGGGCCAGCAACAGGCCCGCAATCAACCCCACATTATAGATCGCCGTCGCCAGGGCCGGCAGCAAAAACTGCTCGCGGCTGCTCAAGATCGCCGTCACGATCGTTCCCAGACCCAGCAAAAGCGGCTGAATCAACATGATCCGCGTCAGACGAACCGTCAGCTCCTGAACCGCCGGCGGATAGCCTGGCACCAGGACATGGCTCACAAAGGCCGGCGCAAGCAGGCAGCCGATGAGGAGCAAGAGCGTCAATGCTACCAGCAAGACGTTGAAGACCAGGCTGGCCAGGTACCAGGCCTCGCGCTGATCGCCCCGGCGCTGGTAAGCCACAAAGACCGGGATAAAAGCCTGCGTTAGCGCCCCTCCGGCCACCAGATTAAAGAGGGTATCGGGCAGGCGATAGGCGGCATAATAGGCATTGGCCTCCGGCCCCGTGCCAAAGAGGGCATTAAAGAGCGACTGGCGCACCACGCCCAGGCCCTTCGAAGCCAGAATACCCAGCATCAACAGGACCGCCGCCTCTACCACCGAGAAGCGGCGCATGCTCATATCGCGGCCCGGACGCAGGCGGGCCAGACTGAAAGGCAAGCGCAACCCGGCCAGCGACCAGCCAGTTCCAGCCCTCTCCTCTTCCTCTTCTTCCAGCCCTTCCCCCTCGCTCTCCAGCGGAGCCGCCTCCATCGTCCCAGAGGCCTCGCTCACTGCGATCCCCGTCGTGGGATCAACCACGCGTCGTGCTCTCTGCGAAATAGGAGCCTCCTTCTCGACAGCTATTACTCGTCGCCTCTGTTCTGGCGTACAGAGGAGATTATACCAGCCCCGCCCAGCCGCCAGCAGATCACCCTCAAAAAAGTACTCCCGGTCCCGGTCGGAAGCAGGCCCACGCCTCCCATCTGCTGCAGGCCGGCGGTTACTACCGCTGCAGAGTAAGGGAGCGAGTGGGGCCAGCCCGCAGTCCAACAAAAAAGGCTGTCCGTGGGAGAACGGCCAGCCTCTGTAGCGTTACCTGGAAAAGAAAGCAAGTAAGGTAAGGAATGGAACAATCGAATCGAACCAACCAGGAACAGACACAACTCCGGTCGCTCGCCCCTGGCCCTATGGACAGCACGGGGCCAGTCAGAGGCGAGCAGAGCGAGCGCGCTAAGCCTGAGCCTGGGTCTGGGCATTCTTCGGGCGACGCCGACTGATCGAGCCACCCTTACGCCCGGCGGCCTGGGCCTCCTCGCTGGTCCACTTGTGGGCTGTCCCCAGCGCGTGAGCCGCCTTCCCGCCCTTGCTGGCAATCTCGCGCTTCTTCTCCGGGCTCATGGATGCAAAGCCACGACCACGACCTTTCTGATTTTGCATGCTGTGCTCTCCTTCTTCTTGTTCTTCTTCTGCGTCTAAAACAGCATCACAAAGCTGTTCGAGCAACGCAAGCGCAGACTGCAGCGACCCCGCTGCGGCTGCCCTGCGTGCTTCCTGCCTTGCAGCAGTCAGGGTGCATTCCCTACTGTTAGGATAACAGGCTCATGGGGAGAAGAACAAGTCAACAATACGCCTCTACCAAAAAGTTTCAGCTTTCTTTAAGGTTAGCCAGAGCGTGTCAACGGGGAGCGGCTCGGCAAGGGGGCATCACGGGCGGGAAAAGAGGTAAGAGGCAGCCGCTGAGGAAAGCCAGGTATGCGATCCGACCTCTGAGCGCTATGGTAGACGGGGCCAGCCGGCAGCGAGGAACACCTCCGCAGGTGCCACCACCTGAGCCGCAGGGGCTGTTCCACCTGGAAGCTGGCAGGACCAGTCACGGAACGAGTGTCCATCGATCGGGCAGGCCATTGGCTCCATCCCTGGCCTGAGTATCGCTACAGTGGGCCTCCTGGTGGGCTTTTCAAAACTAAGCCTGGCGTTCTGAAGGACTGTGGCGCTGAGTCAAATCGCGGATCAGCCTGACTACCTCATCGATCGCAAAAGGCTTCTCCAACAGCGTTACCTGCAACTCCTGTAGCTGCGCATCCTCCGGCTCGGTCAGCGTCGCCGCGGTCGTCAAAATAATAGGCAGCGAGCGATACTGCGGGAGGCTGCGAACCTGTTGGATCACCTCGATACCGGAGACCAGACCGGGCAGGAGCCAATCGACGATCAGGAGATCGGGCGAGGGAGCCTGATTCTGCGTGGCACCCTGGAGCGCATTCAGGCAAGCCTCAGCAGTGGGGTAGATCGTCACACTATAGCCCTCGTCCTGCAATACGAGCTGCAGCATCTCCTGAATGGCGGAATCATCTTCTAGCAGGCTGATATGCATGGCCTCGTCCCTACCTTAATGAGTATCACTATCATTCCAGCCACACTATAGCAAACTGGACTATATTTCGCAAGTAGGGGCCGGGCCGCTGCCAGCCCGAGCGAGCGCAGCCGGGGCCGGTCCACCCACAGCGCCGGTGGAGCAACTAGCGCGCCTGCCCTGCCGCCTCTGGCAGAGCCGCCGCTAGCGGCAGGGTGAAGGTCACGCGCGTTCCCTCTCCCGTGCGGCTGCGCAAGTGGATATGCCCCCCCATGGCCTCGACCAGCCGGCGCGTGATGTAGAGACCGAGGCCCACGCCCGGCACACACTGGCTGCTCTGCTGCTCCAGGCGGCTGAAAGGCCGGAAGAGACGCCTCTGCTGCTCGGGTGAGATCCCGATGCCCTGATCGCAGACACTGATCTGCATCATAGCCGCCCCACCGGCCTGGCTCCGACCCCCGACCCTGGCCTCTATCTGAATCAACCCTCCTGCCGGCGAATATTTCACTGCATTTTCCAGGAGATTCGTCAGAATCTGCTGCACACGGTCGGCATCGGCCCAGACCGGCGGCAGCGGCTCTCCGAAGCGGCAGCGAAAGACATACTTGCCCGGCGACTCGCGCTCGACGCGCTGGCGGATCAGCTCAACCGCGCGGCGGCAGAGGGTGGCGACATTGAGCGGGGCACAACGCAGATCAAGGTGATTGGCATGGATGCGCGAAACATCGAGCAGGTCGCCGGCCAGAGCTTCCAGATGACTGACTTGCTCCATAATCACATTGAGATAGTGGCGTTGCAGCTCCTCTGTCAGCCCATCGCCGCCCTTGCGTCCCTGGCTGCAAAGGCCGTAGGCCTGCAGCAGGCTGGCGTAGCCCTTAATGGCCGTGAGGGGCGTGCGCAGCTCATGGCTGACCATCGAGATGAACTCGTTCTTCAGCTGATCCAGCTCTGACGGCGAGGGCAACGAGCGGCGCTTTCCTGCCGGGCGGGCGGTGCCGTCTTCCAGCCCCACAGGAGCGAGCCTTTGCCCAGGTGGCGGCCCATCGAGGGAGAAGCGCACGGCCTGCGAGAGTGCCCGTAGCTCCTGTTCCAGCTCGCACGTCAGGCGGGCAAGCAGCTCTCCCAGCAGGCGACGCTCGCCCTCGGTGAAGGCCGAGGGCCGCTCATCAAAGAGCAGCAAGCTTCCCAGGACGCCCGCCGGGCGTTCCAGGGGGGCCACCGCCAGGCTGCCGATGGCCAGATCCCAGCGCAGAGCCGAGTCGGCCTCTCGCCAGTGGATGCGCCCGCTTTGAGCGGCAATATCGAGCAGGGCCCGCACCTGTTCGTGCTGCAAGAGCTTTCGCAGCTTCTCTTGGTGGCACCCACAGCAGCCGATATAGCCGGCGGAGCCTGGGACGAATAAATCAAGCAGGGGATGACGAACCGACTCCTCGGGACACCCGATCAGCAGGCTCGCCGCCTGGCAGTCAACCAGCTCGCGCGCTCGCCGAGCCAGCCGCCTGGCCAGCGCCTCCAAGTCTCCCTCGGCTGTCATGCTATTTTCCCTCCCGCTTACACCACATGACTCCCAGGGTTTCCTTTTTAGTATATGCCCGCTCACAACAAGCGGGGCGCCCGCCCCTGGCTCAGTGGCGCGCGCAGGGAGAGAAGAGAAAGGTAAGGTCAGGTCCGGCCGGACCGCGATTCCCGTGCGGCCAGAAACAGTGTGGCGCTGGGGCGAGAGAGCCTGGGCCTCTCCCTGGTGGTCCCGGCCTTCGCTTCAGGCAGGCATGAGGAGCAGTCACTAACTGATCATATCCTCGGTGAACCAGATCCAGCCATTGGGGGCCACGTAGACGCCGATCCCGATCTGGTGCAGGGTCGTGCTGAAGAGATGGATATGGTGCCAGCCGCTGGCCGGCTCATTGGCCATGCCAGCCTGGATGCTATAGACGCCCCCCCAGGGCGTCGGATACGGGCCGGCCAGCCCAATATTCTCGCCGCAGTCGCTGAAGGTAAACCCCTCGTTGGCGATGCGCGTGCACTGGGGTAGCCCGTCAGGACAGGTATGGCTGAAACCACAGTGGTACATATTCCAGCTATGCAAGCGCGCCCCGCCCGAGAGCGTTGCATTCCAGACAAAGGGCGGTAGGCCACAGGCCGCGCGGTCCTGGTTGATCTGCTGAAAGAGCTTCTGGGTCAGCATGATCTCCTCAGAGGTCAGGGCCGGCGGTTGGCCGTAGGGGGCGCTACCCTTACCGGTGGCGGCGATGGTCGTGGGTAGCGCGCCGCCGGTAGCGGGAGCCGTGGCTCCACAGACCTGAGCACTCTTGCTGGCGCTCTGCGCGGGAGCGGTCGACTTGGGAGTCGGCGTGGACGTTGGGGTACTATGCTGGCTGGGGATGACTATGCTCGTGGGCCTGGGATGCTGCTCCAGATCGCCAACGGCGTCACTCATAGTTCGGGTCGGTGCCCCCGTTCCCTGCGACTGCCCACGCGACCCGCTGCCATTGCCGCAGGCCGCGCAGAAGGCCAGGAGACAGAGGGCCAGGACGAGGCCGAGGCGATATCTCCAGCTCAGGCTCAAGCTCATAGCGCTCGCTCCGCTCCTTTCCTTGCTCTGCCGCGTGCGCTGATTCCTGTGATGTTTGCCTGCTCTGCCGATTGACAGGAAACAGTGTAACATACCGTCGAGGGGCAGAGCAGGCAAGGATAGAGCCGGTGGTACTTTCGGGCGAGCGAGTGGTAAAGCAATCGCCATCCAGACAAGAGCGGCACCAGATCGGCGAAGTCTGGCCGGACAGCTCCGCCGCATTTGGGCTGTGAGCTGCCCTCTCGGAGCATCAAGGGCGGCAAGCTCTCTATGCAGACGCTTTGCCGGCAGACGGGTCCGCGGCGGCTGGTTCACTTCGTCTCATGAGCCGCCAGCAGGTCGGTCGGTCAGGGGCAGCCTTCTCACTCTCCCAGGAGCCTGGTGAGCAGGGCAAGTTGGCAGATCCCGATCGCAAGAGACAGAGCAGCGCTCAGGAGGTGAAAGAGGAAGGACGGCAGCCGAAGGGAGCAGGTGAATGGACTGCTCCCTTCGGCTGGCTCTTCTCAGCACAGGTCGGCCATCTCTTTCCCTCCTGGGCAGGCGCCCCTTCTTAGCGAGCGAGGCGCCTGCCAGCACGAGCCGGGGAGTGGTTTCCGGATCATAGCAGGCAGACATACAGACTGGCAGACAGCAGGTCAGCCAGGCCGATGCTCGCCCGGCGAAGATGGTTCTCGCTCTGATGGCCAAGAGGACGGATTTTCTGCTGGCCCCGGCCAGCCTACCCTACCAGAGGTAGCGATCGAGCCAGGCTAGAAGGCGTTCCTCACGATCGCGCAGGTGAGCCAGCTCGCGCAGGCCATGCCCCTCTCGCGGATAGATCACCAGCTCAGTAGGCACTCCCCGTTCACGTAAGGCCCGATAGAAGGCGTGGGCCTGGCTGACGGGCACGCAGTCATCCTCTGCGCCATGCAGGATCAGGGTCGGCGTTGTCACCTGCGCCGCATAGGTAAGAGGCGAGCGGATACGGTAGACCTCCGGCTGAGTCAGCGGGTCGGCTCGCAGAAAACGCTGATCGAAATCGGGAATGTTTGACTGGGCGTGGAAACCATGCCAGTCGCAGATGCCAGCTCCCATGACCGCCGCCCGAAAGCGCTGAGTTTGGGTCACGGCCCAGGCCGCCATGAAACCGCCGTAGCTCCAGCCGACGATCGCCACGCGCTCCCCATCGATCAACCCGCGCGCCGCCAGGGCAGAGATTCCCTGTAGCACATCCTGCAGATCCTTGCCACCCATATCGCCGACGACGGCCTCGGCGAAGGCTCTGCCCCGGCCCAGGCTGCCACGCACATTGGGGCACAGAACGCCATAGCCGGCGGAAGCCAGCAGCAGGCTCCAGCCGGACTCGAAGCCCGCCAGAAAAGCCCCAGTGGGGCCGCCATGTACCCAGACCACCAGCGGGGGCGCTCCCCGGCCGCGGGCCACCAGCGGGGGTGTAAAGAGAGCCTCGATTTGCCATCCATCAATACTCTCATAGCTGAGACTCTGGCGGCGTGGCAGACACCAGGTCTCTTCAGCCAGAGGGTTCAGGCGTGTCAGGCGTCGCCAGGCCAGACGCAGCCCTTGAGACCGACCTTCCGCCTCGTCCTGTAGCAGGGCAACGTAGTAGAGATCGGGCGGCTGCTCGGGCGAACTGCGTGTGACGAGTAGCCCGCTCAGGTCAGGGGTGGTCGCCAGAGAGGGCCAACCTTCGCGCAGCACCAGCCCAGTCTCCAGCACCTGGCGAGCGCCGCTCGTCTCGTCCAGGATGCCAATCTGCTGTCCCAGGCCGCTCCAGGCCGTATAGAGCAGGCGCTGCCCATCAGGGAACCAGCGGCACCAGGCCAGGCTGATCTCGGCCTCGGGCGTCAGATTGCGGGCCGGACCACCGTCCAGCGCAACAACATAGAGATCGCCGGCTCCGCGAATCACGTCGCTCCACTCGCCCACGACAAAGGCGATGCGCTGGCCATCCGGCGACCAGGTCAAGCCACTGGCCTGATGCTCAAGGGTCGTGAGCTGACGCAGCTGGCCACCGGCGGCCTCGACCACCCCAACCTGTCCCCTATACCAGGCCGTCAATTCCGGCCCAGGAGAGAAATAGACGGCAAAGCGGCGCCCATCCGGCGACCAGCAGTATTCCCAAATCGCCAGGCCCTCGGGTGTGACCGCGCGCGGTAGCCCCTCTGCCAGGTAGACCGTCCACAGCCGCTGACAGCGCTCCGGCTGCTGACCGAAGACGCGCGGATCGCTCACTGGCTCGGCCTGTTCGTAGCCCAGAAAGGCCAGGCGCTGGCCGTCCGGCGACCAGGAAAGATCACTCATCCCCCCTGGCAGCGAGCAGAGACGGCGCGGCGTTCCTCCCTCGGCAGCAACGACCCAGAGCGCCAGTCGGCTCTTGTTGGTATTGGTGTCCTCCTTCTCGCCCCACTCCGCCAGGAAAGCCAGCCAGCGACCATCCGGTGACCAACGCGGACAAGACTGCTCGCCCATCTCTGGAGCAGAAGAGAGAGGCCGCGGCTCGCCCTCACCGCTGGTCTCCTGCAGCCAGATGCACCGTTGCGGGCGCGGCTTACCCGGTACCGGCTCGCGAATCACGAAAGCCGTGAGACGGCCATCGGGCGATAGATCGTAATCCTCCAGCCAGCGCAGGAGCGCGCCTTCGCCAGGGCCAACCAGGCGGCGCGCCAGCGGAGAGAGGGCTGGCGGCTCGCGCCTCTCCGGCAACCAGGCATGCTCTGAAGCTCTGTTCACCAGTGAACCCCTTTACACAGATTCTCACTCGGGCACAGACCTGAGAGAGTCTGTGCCCACCTGTTCTCCGCCTTGCTGCTCCTGGTCGACGGTGGTCGATCAACCAGCCAGCCTGAAGCTACAGGCCAACGAGCAGGCAGCTATCTCCTGCCTTAGCGCTCTGGCCGCCTCTGGCCTTCCCCGCCGACCTCTTCTCATCTACAAAGAAGGGAGCACTGTTTGCTATTATATAGGGGAAGGGAAGCAAACGCAGCCACGCCAGCCGTCGAGGACCCCTGCTATGTACGAACTTTTCATCCTGCTCATGCTGATGCGCGGCCCGGCCCACGGCTACCTCATCGCCAAGGTTAACGGCGACATCGTCGGCCCCTACGGCAGCCTCAGCCACGGGCGTCTCTACCCCCTACTGGCCAGGCTAGAGCAACAAGGACTCATCGAATCGGAGAACAGAGAGCACGGTCAGCAAGGCGACCGTCAGATGCGGATCTATCACATTACCGAAGCTGGGCGCCGACGCTTCCATCAGCTCATGATGGATACTACTACCAAGCGTGGGGACTACCAGCATATCTTTCCTTACAAGGTATCCGGCTTCGAATTTCTCACCCCCGCTGAGCGCCTCTACCTGATTGAGCATTACATTGGCTACTGTGAGGCCCACCTCAACCACCTCTATCGGGAGGCTGAAGATATCCTCCACCAGGCCTTTGAGCGCAAAAGAAGCTGGCCAACCGAGCGAGTGGAGAGCATCCTCAACATCATCCACCACTGGATCGAGCGCTGGCAGCTTGACCTGCGCTGGGCCCAGCAGCTACGCGAAAGCGCCCTGCAGCTTCAGGCTCAGCAAGAGGAGACAGCAGCTCGCCCCATTCCCGGCGGGCAACAGGCAACAGAAAGCCACTAGCGACCAGCAAGCCGCGCGGGCCTTCCTTCTCGCCCACCAAGCAGGATGCGCTCCGCCGCGAGAGGCGGGGTCAGTCCCCCGCTCCCCGTCCGCAGCGGGCGGCTAGCCCAGCAGAGCAGGTCAGCGAGGGAGCCGGTCTCTATAACGAGGTGCCGCCGGGGACCCCTGGCTCAAGCCAGGGAGGGGTCGTTGACCTTGCCCGCTCTTCTTCCCCTCCTCCCTGACTGACCTGAAACAGCAGGCGTCTAGGGGGCAGCCGTCATCTCAACCCGCGCAGCCTCATCGCCGTCGGGCATTGCCTGGCGCGAGCGGCCCCCGTGCGAGAAAGCAGCCAGCAACGTCAACCCAAACCCCAGGGTCGCAAAGGCCGCAGAAGCCCACCAGGTTGCCGCGAAAGCCTGCATCACCGCCTCCCTGAACGTTGTTCCTATGCGCTCCCCGAGAGCCTGCAGGTGGCCACGCAACTGCTCGCGCTGAGGACCGGGAGGCGCCATCTGGGCCAGCGGCCGCAAATCGAGAGCCGGTCCCCCGCTCGCCTGGGTTTCCTGCCCACCCTGGCCGACTGGCACCTGCCGCAAAGCGGTCACCAGGCGGCTGCGCACAGCCGGCGGCAACTGCCCATCGGTCGCCACCAGTTGCAGGCTCGCGCGCTGGGCCTCCTGCAAATGCTGCTGCAACTGGGACGTAAAGAGCGCAATCAAGATTGCCACCCCAAGCGCAAAGCCCACCTGACGGAAGGTATTTAGAATACCGCTGCCAACCCCCAACTGAGGCGGGGGGATCTCGCCGAGGGCGAAGGTCGGAAAGCTCTGGAAACACATTCCCATGCCAACACCGATCAGGGCCAGTCGCCAGCCGGTCTCCAGCGTCCCCGCTGAGGGGCCAACCAGGGCCAGCAAGGCGAAGCCCAGAGCGACCACTAGCAGGCCCGTTAAGCCGACCAGCAGCGGAGGCAGGTGGCGACCCACTGCTCCCATCAGTAGGGAGAGGACCAGCGATGCCAGCGGCAGAGGTAGCAAGGCATAGGCCGCCTGCAGTTGGCCATAGCCGCGCAGCTCGATAAAGTAGAAAACCGCTATCACGAAGGCTCCCTGCATGGCCACCCCAAAGAGTAGCATCGCCACATCCGAGAGCAGAAAGCTGCGAATGGCAAAGAGGCGGAGATTGACCACCGGCTCGCGCACCCGGCTCTCCACTCCCACAAAGATCACCAGGCTGATCAGGGCCAGACCCAGGAGGGCCAGTGTTGCCCCCGAGAGCCAGCCCCAGCTATTGCCCTGCATCACGGCCAGCACCAGCGAGAACAGGGCCACACTCAGCAGCAGCAAGCCGGACCAATCCAGCGGCACGGGCTGCCCCGCCTGGCGCCCCTCGCGCGTCTCCGGTACCCAGAGCCAGACGAGGGCCAGTCCCACCAGGCAGAAGGGCAAATTCACATAGAAAATCCAGCGCCAGTTCAGCGTCTGAACAATCAGCCCGCCCAAAACCGGGCCCAGAGCCGAAGAAAGGCCAGCCGCCGCGCCCCACAGCCCAACCGCCGCCCCACGCTGCTCTCTGGGAAAGATCGCCATCAAGATGGCCAGGCTAACCGGATTAAGAATCGCCGCCCCCACCGCCTGAAAGGCCCGAAAGCCGATCAGCCATCCGATCGAGGGGGCCAGCCCGCAGAGCAGTGATCCCAGCATAAAGATCGCCATGCCGGCCATAAAGATTCTCTTGCGCCCGAAGAGATCGGCTAGCCGCCCAATGGTCACGAGCAGCACGGCAAACACCAGGCTATAGGCATCCAGCACCCAACCAGCCACCGTCAAATCAGTATGCAACTGCTCTACGATCGCCGGCAGAGCGATCGAAACAATCGACAGGTCCAGGAGCGCCATAAACAGGCCAAACATCATGGCCAGCAGCGCCAGCCAGGGATTGGTCCCTCGCTCCAGGCCACGCACCGTTCTCGAAGATTGGGCCATGCCCTTTACCTCCCTGGTTGTAGATCACGGATGGTCTCACAGGAAAGCCAGTCAACGAACCGATGACCGCTCTATCTCACAGAGACCTATTATAGATCCGATTAATGGCAATAGTCAATAGTTATATGACCAAATATACCCATTAAAAGGGCATATTTTTCAATGCTAATGTGTCATAGTGACCTATCTTTGAGAGGGAGATGGCGAGCTACCTTTAGAGCGGAAGAGCGAGCGGTGACCTGAGCGAGAGAAGTCGTCGCCTTTCCCCTCGCCAAGGTCGAAGAGACGTGCGATACTGTATCAGGACATGAAAGGAGAATAGCAGAGCATCCGCATGAGCAATTCCCGTCCTGGCTCAGCCGTGTCTGATGCCCATCTGCTTCATAGTCACAGCCAGCAGACTAACAAGGGAGGAAAGAGATAGCATGGCCAGCTTTGCCTACACTCGTGGATTGCACGATCTTGGTCACGACCTCTACGCCTATCTGCAACCGCCCGGTACCTGGGGATTGAGCAATGCCGGGCTAATCGTTGACGGTCAGGCCAGCCTGCTCGTCGACACTCTCTTCGACCTCAAGCTGACCGGGGAGATGCTGGAAACCATGAAACGGGCTGTCCCTGCCGCCGCTCAGATTGGTACCGTCGTCAACACCCATGCCAACGGCGACCACTGCTACGGCAACCAGCTTGTTGCCAACGCCCAGATCATCGCCTCGGAGCAGGCCGCTATCGAAATGCAAGAAGATCCGCCCGAGCGCCTGCGTAGCCTTCTCTCCCAGACGGCCAACCTGCCTCAACTCCAGCGTTTTCTGCAGCGAGCCTTCGGCGCTTTCGATTTCAGCGACATTACCCTGACTCCGCCAACGCGCACCTTTAGCGGGGAGCTAACCCTGCACGTTGGCAGCAAAGAAGTGCGCCTGATCGAAGTCGGCCCGGCTCACACGCGCGGCGACATTCTGGTGTATGTCCCTGCCGAGCGCGTCGTCTTCAGCGGCGATATCCTCTTTATCGGGGCACACCCCATTATGTGGGCCGGCCCCACTGCCAACTGGCTGCGGGCTTGCGACGTGATCCTGCAGCTTGATCCCGAGATCATCGTTCCTGGCCACGGTCCCGTCACCGACAGGCGGGGAGTCGCCGAAGTCAAAGACTACCTGCAATACGTCTACGACGAGGCTCGCAAGCGCTACGAGACCGGCATGTCAGCTCTGGAAGCCGCGCGCGATATTCCCCTGGACCGCTACGCTACCTGGACTGACGGCGAGCGTATCGTGGCGAACGTCGCGGCCATGTACCGTGAATTCAGCGGCGACCAGAGCGAGCCAGAGAAGCCTCTGCTCTTCGCCAGTATGGCTGCCCTGGCCTCCTGAGCGTTTCCGCCGCTAAGACCGGGTCGCAGCGCCGGCTTCATCCCTCTGTTTGCTGGCTGCCCCCGCACTCTCCGGTTGTATCTGACTACCAGCACCAGCATGCCAATCCCAGCAGGTCAGAAGCCAGGAAAGCAAACAAGCTGGCGAACAGCGGGTAGCAGGCAGACAGGCAGACGGAGAAAGGCGAGAGCTGTGACCCTGGACCATAGCCCGGAGCTGTCCTCTGTTTTCTCTCGGCCCGCGCGCGGGCCGAGGTCTCTGGAGGTCCAAGACCATGAAACTGGTGACCTATGTCCTCGACCCTACCACCCCGCGCGAAGGAGGGAGGGCAGGCGTCCTGCTCAACGAGCTTGTTCTTGATCTGGCCACCCTTGGTCAGTGGGCAGCGCAGCGCGAGATCTCCTTTGCGCGCCTCAGTGCAGGAAGCGAGGCGCCGCTTCCTTCTAGCTTGCTGGGTCTGCTGCAGTGGGGAGAGCCAGCCTGGAAGCGACTGCGTTTAGCCGTGGAGCTGGCCAGCCAGAGCGAGCCGTCCTTTCTCCAAAGGCAGAGTGGGCTGGCCTTCGTCCTGAGCCAGGTTCACCTGCGTCCGCCCATCCCAGACCCTCCCACCATCCGCGATTTCTTCGCTTTCGAGGCCCATGTGCGCAACGCCCGCGCCCGCAGTGGCCTGGAAGTGCCCGCCCAATGGTATCAGATCCCTGTCTTCTATTTCTCCAACACCTCGGCTCTCTATGGGCACGAGGAGGCCATTCCCTATCCCCGCCTCAGCCAGGCCCTGGACTACGAGCTAGAGATCGCCGCCGTCATCGGACGTGCGGGCCAGGATATCGCCGCCGAGCAAGCTGCCGACTACATCGCAGGCTATATGATCATGAACGACTGGAGCGCCCGCGATCTCCAACTCCAGGAAATGGCTGTCCAGCTTGGCCCGGCTAAGGGCAAAGACTTCGCCACCTCCTTTGGTCCCTGGCTGGTCACTCCCGACGAGCTGCAGCCCTACCGCCGCGGCCACGGCGCCAGCGAGCGTTTCGACCTTCCGATGCGGGCCCGCGTCAACGGCCAGCTCTTGACTGAGGCCAACTTTCGCGACATTTACTATACCTTTCCTCAAATGATCGAGCGCGCCTCTCAGCACGTCCGCCTGCGCCCTGGCGACATCCTCGGCTCCGGCACCTGCGGGGGCGGCTGTCTGCTCGAACTGGGTCAGGAACGCCATCGCTGGCTGACCGTGGGCGACGTTGTCGAACTAGAAGTGGCGGGGCTGGGCCTGCTGCGCAACACCATCGTCGCCGCCCCGTCCTGAACCGTCCAGCCAGCCAGCTAGCCAACCAGCAGAGCCTGACCAGGCCGAGAAGAAAGGAGCGAAGGCCCAGCCCGGGTCAGGCGCGCGACCTTCGCTCCCTGCGCCTGTCCTTAAAGGAGAGCTAAGGGAATGCTGCGGTTGTTCACTCTCTACCTCACTCAACCGGCAGCTAGGTCCTCCCTTCCTGCGGAGGAAGGCGCGGCCTCTCCTGTGCCTGGCCGGGGGGCGTCCCGCCGGACGAGGAGAGATGGCTATCCCCTTCCTCGAAAAGGGTCCCCTCTTCCGCCAGCTCCTCCAGCACCCGATCGCGGCGGCGTTGGTCGCGAATGGCACGCGCCAGATGCACACTGAGACAGATGCGCTCAATCTCGAGCGTTGTCAGACGCAGGGCCTCCAGACGCTTGCCCAGGTCCTCGCGCTCGCTACTCTTGACCTTGATCAGCTTGCCGATCAGACTGACCAGCAGGGTCGCTACCGAGAGAATCGAGCCACCAACCACGGAGGCCCGAAACATAATCAGCAGAGCGACAATCACGCAGAGCCAAACAATAATACGAGTTTCATAGAATATAATGCGATTGGCGCGACGAAGCTCTTCGTAGTCTGACTTCAGCAGTTGATAGAAATCGGCCAGATGGTTGGGGAAGTAGGCCAGCGGTTCAGAGGGTGGCTCAGCCATCTTCGCCTGGCCCTGGCGCCGTCGGGGCCGGCGAGATGGACCCTCAGCACCCCTGGACGCGCCCGCTTCCTGCTCCGCCGAGTGCTCACGCATACCAACCCCCCAACCCGGCACAGGATCGCATACAACTCATAGAGTGGTTTCTATGCTCTTCTTTTCTTCCAAAGCGGCGGAGAGCCTTTAGTGCCCGCCCGAGGGAGGGGGCCGATCCGGCCCTGACCATTGTTCGAGCAAGGAGGCAACGGCCTCTCCACGTTTCTGAGCATCAGCCACCTCATAGGCCCGAAAACATTCCAGATAGGCCATATACAACTCATGCAGGCGCTGAAGGTGCCCGTCCAGCTCACGCTGATAGCGCTGATGGAGACGCAGAAGCAGCAGCGAGAGCACGACCGCCAGCGAGGCAGCCCCAATGCTCCACTCCAACGGCACAGCAAGCAAGAGACCAGCCAGGGCCGCCCCCAGCAACAAAACGCTCACCGGCAAGACCCCCATCACCAGGCGGTGCGTCAGAGCCAGGCGCTGGCGCAGGTCGGCATGCTCCTTGCTCAGCCGCTGATAGCAGGCATCCAGCCTGGCCAGATAGTCTTCGGCCAGATCATAACAGACGGCCCCGGGCGGGGCCTCGGCCTCGTTCAGCAGCCCGGCCTCGTTGACAACCAGTGGAGGAACGGAGAGGGCTGTCTTCTCCCCACGCAGCACCCTGGGAGTACGGAAAGGTGTTCCCATCGGGGTCTCCTCCTCACCGACCAGGAAGGCAGTAATAGCAACAGCATATCACCTTAGTTTCTATTATAATTTACTAAAAAAGCTGAAGATCTCTATATAACTTTTGAGGAAAAACATGAAAGCAGTGCTCCGGCGACGAAGAAGGAAATGGGAGGAGGAGATCGAGCGAGCAGCGGCCCAGAGGGGAGGAGAGAGAACGGTCAGCTCAGGGGTCCCCAGGGCTTCATGCGGCGACGAGCCTTCTGGGCCTCCTGATACTGGCCGAGCAGCTCATAGATCTCCGCCTTCAGCATCCAGGCGCGGGCATAACTGCGATCCAGCTCGGTCGCCTCATGCAGGGCGTCCAGGGCAGCGCGATGATGGCCGAGACGCAGCAGGGCCTCTGCCTTATTGCACCAGGCCACAGCGCTGCGCGGATTAATCAGGAGGGCGCGCGTATAGGCTTCGACGGCTCCAGCGAAATCCTGCAGCGCTGAGCGGGCATTGCCCAAACCATTCCAGGCGTGAAAACTTTGGGGATCACAGGCCAGAGCCTGTTCATAGGAGGCCAGAGCCTCCGTCGTCAGGCCCATATCCAATTGGGCATCGGCCTTCCCGTTCCAGGCAGCCACGTATTGGGGATCAAGAGATAAAGCCCGTTCAAAATGGACCAGAGCCTGCTGATAGCGTTGCAGGCGGTGAAGGGCCAGCCCGGCGCTAACCCAGACCACAGCGCTCTCGGGATCAATCTCTGTTGCCCGCTGAAAAGCCTCATACGCTTTGCGATAGTTTCCCTGATTGTAAAGAGCCGTACCTTTGCCATTCCAGGCATGGAAGTTGCGAGGGGAGAGCTGGAGAGCCTCCTCGTAGGCGCGCAGCGCCTGAGCGTAATGCTGCTGCCGCAAGAGCTGGTCCCCCTCCTGACACTTCTCACGCACGCTACTGCTGACGCGCGAGGAGACGCGCGCTTGCTGCTGAACCGGCAGAGGGGAGCTGGCCCGCGCTTCCACCCCGTTGCTCCCGCCCTCGCTCTGGAGAGCCGCCACCTGGGCAGGCAGGGCCCGCCGACTGGCCGATGCCGGAGGCAGACGTGCCGCCTCGCGCGAGCGCAAGACCAAGGCCCTCGCACCCGTGCCGGCCTGCAGAGCACGGTCAAAAGCGTATTGAAACTCCAACATATCGCTATAGCGCTCCTCCGGGCGCGGCGCCAGAGCACGCAGCAGGACCTCATCTAACTCCGGCGCCAGCTCGCGGTTCAGCGAGGAAGGAGGCACGATAACGCCGCTCAAAGGATCATGGGGATGATAACCGGTAAGCATTTCGTAGAGGACGACCGCACAACCGTATTGATCGCTGCGGGGATCAACAATGCCGTGCGCCTGCTCGGGCGCCATGTAGCCGACCGTGCCGCGCACCGTCACCGTCATGCCCACTCGCGCCCCCGGCTCCAGGGCGCGGGCGATGCCGAAGTCGGTAATCACCAGGCGATGATCCTCTTGGTGAATTAAGAGATTCTCAGGCTTGATATCGCGATGAATCACGGGGCGAGAGCGAGTATGAGCATAATGCAGCGCCGACACCAACTGATGAAAATGCTGCACGGTCTCCCAGAAAGGAAGCGGGCCAGCTGCGCTGGCCAGGCGCGTACGCAGCGAGCCGGCGGTATAGAGTGGCATAATCAAGAAGACGCTGGGACCATCGCGCCCGTAGTCCAGCACAGGGGCGATATTGGGATGATCCAAGGCTGCCGCGATGCGCGCCTCGCGTAAAAAATGCTCGCGCTCGCCCGTTGTTGTTCTGCTGGGCAGGAGCAGCTTGATCGCCACATAGCGGGACAGATGGCGATCGACGCCGCGAAAGACCGCCGCATAGCCCCCTTTACTGATCAAAGCCTCAACCACATAGCGGCCGGCGAGCGCCGTTCCCAGCAGGGGGAGAGCGCAGGCTCGGCAGAAGAGATCAGACTCGCGATTCTCGTATCCGCAGTCATCCAGGTCGGCGCAGCGTCGCATGCCCTCCTCCTCTCTCAGTCTCTCACACAGTCTCTCCGTGACATCAGGCAGGTGGCCCGGGACGGCAAGAGCGTCCCCCGTCCGTCCCTGGGGCGCAGGGCCTTTTCTCTCTACGTCTTACGCGAGGCCGCCTGTTGCTCTAAAGAGCGCACCCACTCCTGGCAAGAACGGGCCTCCTCGCTGCGGCCCAGGCGCTCGAGCACGACCGCCTTATTATGCCAGGCATCGGGTTCCTCGGGCGCGAAGGCTGTCGCCTGATCCAGGGCCGCCAGGGCCTCCTCCAGCCGGCCCAGAGCAAAGAGCGACAACCCCTTGTTGTTCCAGGCGGCAATATAGTGGGCATCGAGGGCCAAAGCGCGATCGAAGGCTTCCAGGGCTTCCTGATAGCGGCCCAGCTCATGGAGGAGGCTGCCCTTGTTATACCAGGCCGAGATCAGGCCATCGTCGTAGCGCAGGGCCTGATCGTAGGATTCGAGCGCGTCCTCATACATGTGCAGTGCAGCCAAGACGTTTCCTCGATTATACCATGCGCCGGCCAGAGTAGGATCAAGTTCCAGGGCTTCATCGTAGGAAGCAAGCGCCTCCGCATAGCGGCGCAGATCGCGCAGATCGTTGGCCTTATCAAAATGATAGAGGGCATTGTGTGGCTCCAACTCCAGGGCGCGTTCATGTAGGGGCAGGGCCTGATCGGGCTGCTTGAGACGACGCAAGATATTGCCCTTAATATCCCACAACGAGGCGCGCTGGCTCTCCAGCTCGAGGGCGCGATCGACCGCGATAAGGGCCTCTTCGTAGCGCTGCAGGCTGTAGAGCGTATCGCTCATCGCCTGCCAGATGACGCTCTGGTTGGGATCAAGCACCAGGGCGCGATCAAAAGCCAGGAGGGCCTCCTCCGGGCGATTCTGCTCGGCCAGAGCCATGCCTCGCCCACTCCAGGCGAAGGCGGAGTTGGGGTCGAGGGCCAGGGCCTGATCGTAGCAGTACATCTCTTCATCGTAGCGGCCCAGCTCGTGCAGGACGCTGGCACGCGAATTCCACAGCTCGGGATCGTCGGGGCGGAGGCGCAGCGCATAGTCATAGGCCGCCAGAGCCTCCTCGGCGCGCCCAAGCAGCATTAAGGTTGCCCCCTTACCAATCCAGGCTTCCACCGGACTACCCTGAGAGCGAATGGCCACCTCGTAGGCCGCCAGCGCTTCCTCGTAGCGCTGCTGCTCATAGAGCGCGTTGGCCTCGGCCAGCCAGTCGCGCACCCCGGTCGGAGTGGTCTGACGCTGAGAGACGACCTTGCGAGCCAGGGCCGGATGGCGCTCGGTGCTTATTAGCTCCTCCTCGGCGATCGCTCGCTCCTCGACCTCCTTCAGTCCAGCCGGGGCCTGGCCCGAAGCCTCTCCCTCGGACCAGAAGAGATCGCTGGCCACGCGCACCGTCATCTGAGGACGGAACTGACGGGCAGGCTGGCGCGCCGGATCAAACTCTGTTTTGACCAGAAAGGCCACCGGCCCATCCTGGCCATAATCGGTCACGCGAATGCTGCCCGGCTCATGCACCCGGCTCGAGAGCGACATGGCCAGCTCCGCATCTTGTAGGAACTCCTCTCGCTCCTGATCCGTCGCTTCGCTCGGACGCAGCACCCGCACCATCACCGGCAGCCCGCGATGGTGATCCAGGGCCTGCAGCGTTACCGTCTGGCGGTCGCGCGAAAGCAGATCCATAATTTCATAGCGCCCCAGCAGGAATGAGCCTCTGGTCGGAATTCCACATCGGGCGCAAAAACGCACTTTATCGGGATTCTGATAACCACATCCTTCGGCGTCCAAACAGCCCCCCATGGGCCTCCTCCCTGCTCAGCACATCGTTTTAACAACGTTCCCTCATACATACAAACACGTAGACATCGCAGAAA
>NZ_JBHOQV010000133.1:0-43663 GCF_042408735.1 Thermogemmatispora sp. | reverse complement strand
ATCACAAAGATGGCCCTGCCTCCCGGCCGAAGCACCCGTTTGATTTCCGCCAGCAACCGGGCCAGATCGAGCAGGTAGCGCTGAAGCATCCCCCGTTCGCGGCTGGGGAGCCGCTGCATGATCTCCTGGGAGAAGCCCGATCCCTCCAGGAGGGCCTCGAGGGCCGTCAGGCTGGCGCCGTTCTCCGGCCCGCGCTCCGCTCCAATACTGGCAGCCCGGATGGCCCGCAGCTCGCGCAGGCTGTAGCCCAGCCACACCAGCGCCAGTCGATGCCCGCGCAGATAATCGATCGCGTTCAGGTAGGGGGGCGACGTCAGAACGACATCAATGGTCTGATCGGCCAACGAGGCGAGATGACGGGCGTCCTCTCTGGCAACGTCTGCCTCCTCTGTACCAGGCAAGGGGTGAGCTTCCAGGCGGCTGGCAATCTGCTCTACGGCCCGCAGGAAGCCCTCCCTGACCGAGAAGGGAGTGCTCAACCGCGTCCGGTGAGGACGACTATGGGAGACGTCGCGTGCCAGCGAGGCTCCCAGATCCTTGGTCACGATGATCCGGCTCAGGGCCAGACGCAGAGCATCACCGATCGCGCCCTGCTCCTTGAGGAGCGCCGCGCTCAGGCCACGCAAGTCGCTCTGTTGGGGCTGGGCAAACCAGTAGTTCACAAAGGCTGTCGTCTCTGCATCGTTGTCAATCCAGGGCAGGGCAGTCCCGAGCTGAGCACGGGCCTGCTCTAGCAGCCAGACGGCCCTCCGGCGCAACTCCTGGGTGTCGAGGCGCGTGGTCCAGACCCGCGCCATCAGGACGGCCAAAGGATCAATATCGCGGCCAATAGCGCGCAGATGCTGATGGAGCGCTGCTTTCAGCACGGTGCCCGACCCCATCATCGGGTCAAGGACGGTACTGCCAGCGGGAAGGCGTCCCAATTCCTCCAGAGCCACCTCGGGGGCCATGCGGGCTGGAAATGGATGTACAGGCTTCAGGTCTGTCATTGCCATAAGCACCTTCTGGCCTTCTTCGCCATGGCGCTCTTGAACAGCGCTCTCCGGATGAAGCGCAGCAGAGTAACTCTGTAACTGCTCTACTTGCCGTCCGTACTGCCTCCCCCTCAGCACTTCGCTTGCTGGAAGAGACACTTTTTACTCACAGCTCGCAGCGAATTGACTAATATGAATAGTTTAATAGTATTGTAGCATGTCTGCCGATCATCTGGCCAGGGTCTAGCGGCCTCGCTCTATGCCTTTCCAGCTCTTTGCACTCGTTGCTGGCCATCGACCGAGTGCTCCCGGTCAGGTCCTGATGGAAGCCAGCCATTGAGCGGTAGCCCCCCTGCAACTAGGCGACCAGATCACCATCACCGCGCCTGGTCCCAACTGACGCCTCACTGCGGATGGCCTCTCATGCACCCACGGCCCGCCCGCTCCCAGCCTGACCAGCAGCGCTATTGCTCGCATGCGTCAGGGGAATCCTTTTCTCTCTGACCACACCTCATCCATACAGCCAACGCCAGCTCAAGCCAGGGCAGATCGCAGGAACCTCTCAATCAGATCAGCCTCCAAACGGCCTGGGACAGCGGCGTCCTCGCTGGCCAGCTCCCAGATATCCAAACTCTACCGTAGACAACCCATCGCCGGTTGCTGGTTCTGCGCTGCCGATGAGCATGCGGTAGTCATCAGCAATCTCAGCGCTCAGGAGACTGGCTGCATCTGGATGATAGCCTCACAGTGGGCACCGATCTCACCGGTGCTCGCTGGTGGATTATTGCTATGGTGCAGGACTACAACAATCTGACCTGAGTAGGGACCTTGCTGGTCGCGCTGCGCCAGAGCGACCAGCTTCTAGACCTTCCCCAGGGAAACCCCGGCTCTGGGTGGTGCGAGCCAGCGGTCGAAAGCGGTTGGCGCTCGAGGCCATGGCCAGGCGCCTGAATAGCCTCTTGAGGCGGGCAAACTTGCCGGCACGATTTATACGGATCAATAGAAGATATGTGTAAATATAGACAATTTTCTATTTTTTATGCCCTACTTTACTGTCCGGTCGTCATCGCTGCGCGATCGGGGTTCTCTGCCTCTTCAATATCCTGGGCATGAGTGTTCTGGAACGGCGGCGCGGCATTAGTGTCTTGTGCATGCTCGGCGCCGGTGGAGGCAGGGTCGCCTGGTCTTCTGGACGGAGGGTTGGGCGCTGGCAACGATCGCCTGGCTGGTGGCTCTGGTCAGACACAGGTCTACCGGCGGACTATAAGCCCGATTCAGCGCCAGGGAAAGCTACGGCTGCCGATACCCTTCCTTAATTCGTTCAGTCTGCTGGCCACGCTGCTCTTGATCCGCTTGCACGGACCTCGCCGAGCGAGCTGCTGACACTGCCTTGCCGCCCTGATCGCACTGGGCCGGGACTGTTTGCCAGATCGATGCTGCCCGAAGGGAAGGAGGAGAAACCTCAGACATAGGAAAGAAGTAATATCTGACTCCTCAAAGGCACGCGACTCCTCCCTGTTAAAGAAGAGCCTCTCATGAGGCAAGCAGCCCTTTTCTACGAAGAGCAACCTCCTTGATTTTCAGAGCAGCAATCGTTATCCTTGATCATGAGGTATCCGTCCAGTTCCTCCCAGTCATCCCTGGCATTTCTGATCCTAAACAAAGGAGTCAGTCACCATGTTTCGCAACGATGCGAGCGTGGCGAAGGAACGCCTGCTTTCCACGGGACCGCGCAAAGGCTTCTGGGGGTGGTGGTTGGATCTCGTTGCTCCCCCGCGCAAGCCTGAGACGACAGCCAGTCCGTATCTGAGGGAGAAGCTGCGGAAGGCTGAGTTAGCTGGCTATTTCCTGTTCATTCTTGTCTTCTTCGCCCTCTTTGATCTTCTGCTCGCCCTTCTGAACCGACGCCTGGCAAGCGTCGGAGAGGTCTTTCTCTTTCTGGGCTTTCTGGCTCTGGTCGGTCGTCTCAATCGCCTTGGGCGCAGTGAGCTAGCGGCGGGACTGGTCATTGTGCTGATGATGCTCTCTATTGGGTTTGTGATCACCTTCGCGCTCCCCGACAAGGGCGGCTCCGATCTGCTCCCCAGCTATGATTTTTTTATTTATCCTATCATGATCGGCAGTATCTTCATGCCGAGAAAGCTGATTATCCCCTTCACCGTGGCCGAAATTGCCTTTGTCTGGTACAACCTGCTGCTGGGGCCCCACCCGCCTGAGATCCTCCGCGCCCGAGGAACTCCGACGATGTGGCTGTGGCTGGCCCGTCCCACTCTCATGATCGGCATCACGGCTATTGTCAGTTGGCTCGGCTCGCGCAGCGTTGAGCAGGCCATTCTACGTGCCGACCGCGCCGAAGAACTCATGGCCGCCGAGCGCCTGCTTTCTGCCCAGAGTCGCCTGCTTCTTGAGCAGCAAGAGCAGCTCAAGGCCGAGATCGCGCACATTTTAATGGTCCATCGCGAGGCGGCTGCCGGTAACTATAGCGTACGCGCCTCCATCAAGAGCGGCGGCATGATCTGGCAGATCGCTCACACGCTCAACAACTTACTGGCGCGCTGTCAGGAGTTAGCACGTGACCACGACGAGCTGAGCCGGGCGCGGGAGGATATCGAGAAGGTTGCCAACTACATCGAGCACCTGCGCCAGGGACGGTATTTGCCGTTGCCGATCTGCCACTCGATTCTGGGCAAGCGCCTCATCTATGCGCTCACTACGAACTTGCCCTCAGCGCGGCCATCTCAACCGCTGCGCTCTGATGGCCGCGGTACAGGACCCACCACGGGATCCCATCCCCGATCGTTGCGCATTTCTCTCGAATCGCTGGGCGGAGGCAAAGAGGAACCGCCCTCCGAGCAGAAGCCGGGGTCGGGACGGCCAAAGGTCTGAAGATTGGCTCGCCTTTGGTATCCTCGACTGTGTCTGATCCTATCCCTATTGGAAAGAGAGGAGGTACTCTCGCATGTCAGACAGACCTGACACGGCCTCAGTGGCCAGCCACGCCGCCGAAGCAGGCCCCTTAGAAGGGCAGGTCGCAGCACCGGTGGCGGAGCAGCGCCCAGTTTCCTGGCTCTTCGGCCTTGTCTACCTGTTGGCCAATCTGGCGGGCAACTGTGTGTTGCTCCCTGTGATCATCTTTCTTATCCCCTATCAGGTCAACCTGCTTGATCCGGTCCACCACGTCAGCAGTCTGGCCCTGGTCCAATCTGTGGGGGGAGTCTTTGCCCTGTTGGCCACCCCTCTGGCAGGCGCCATCAGCGACCGCAGCCGTGCCCGTCTGGGGAGGCGCCGTCTCTGGCTGCTGATCCACATGCTCTGCGCCTGTCTGGCCCTGCTCTTACTCCGTTTCGCCCCCTCGATCCTCGTCATCGTCGCTGGCTGGTCACTATTGCAATTCTTCGGCGGGGCCTTGCTGACCGTGCTACAGGCGATCATCCCTGATCGCGTGCCGCTCAATCAGCGCGGTCTCATCTCGGCCCTGGTCGGACTGGCCATTCCCCTGGCTGCCGTTCTGGGTGGGGTCATTGTGGCCGTCATTTTCCGCAGCAGCTATCTGGCGGCCTACTATCCGCTGGGCGCCGCGCTGATCGCCAGCATCCTACTCTGCGTGCTCGTTTACCGTGAAGAACCAGGGAGCGTCGGGCCAGCCCTTCCGTTTCGCCTGAAAGCCTTCCTGGCGCGTTTCTGGGTCAACCCCCGCCAGCATCCTGATTTCGCCTGGGCCTTCATTACGCGCTTGCTGCTCTTTCTCGGTTACTTCGCTGTTGCAACCTATATTCAGTATTATCTCAAGGATGGCCTGCACTACGAGCAGCTCTTTCCGGGCAAGAAGGTCCTGGATGGTACGCTGGCCGTTCAGAGCATCGAGACCCTGCTTATTCTGATCTGCTCCTTTGGTGCTGGCTGGCTCTCTGACCGGCTGGGGCGTCGCAAACCGCTGGTGATCGTAGCTGCGCTTCTGGTCATGCTGGCCCTGCTGACGCCCGTCGTCCTGCCGACATGGGGCGGAGTCCAGCTATTTGCCGCTCTCCTTGGGGCGGGCTACGGCGCCTATCTGGCCGTCGATACCGCTTTGATTACCCAGGTTCTGCCGAGCGCCGCCGACTATGGACGCGACCTGGGCCTGATCAACCTGGCCCTCTCCATCCCCCTGATTCTCTCGCCGGCGCTTGGGGGGCTGCTGATCAACAGCCTGGGCTACACTGGCCTCTTTCTTGTGGGGGCCGGCATCGTCCTGCTCAGTGCGCTCATGGTGCTGCCCATCAAGAGCGTGCGCTAGCCTTGCGCTGCCGGCGAGAGCGATTACGAGCAAGAATCTCGCTCTGAAGGGAGCCATCGATGTCTTTGTCGCTTGATCTTTCGCAGCCAGAGCACCTGCTGCGGGCCTTCGTGAAAACGCGCGCCTCGCTGATCGACGAGGAGGTGGTCTGCTGGTGGAGCGGGCACGTCTACAGCCTGGTGCCGGGCGAGGCCAGTCGCTTGCTTTTCGCCGTTGAGGGCTACAATATCTGTCGCTGCCGCCCGGTCGCCGACGGATATGAGCAGCTTTCTCGCGAAATGATGCTCTATCTGGATCCGCAGCAGCGCGCGATTCTGGAGCGCTGGACCAATCCATTTACGGGAGAGGAGGTCGAGGTCATCCCGGTCTGGAACGATCCTGTCAACCAACGCTATCGACTAGGGGGACCACAGGGAGCGTTGCCGCTCCAGGTGACGCCCCTGGAGGCGGGAAGAATCTGCCTGGCCCTTGATATCTTGCTGGCCTATCCTTCTCCTCTGCCGCGCGCTCTCTACCCTCGCTATTCGCAGAGCGATCTTTACCAGGGGGCCGAGCTGTTTCAGTTTTTCGTCAGGCGCCAGGACCTGGAGGATGAGGGACTGCTCTCGGCGCCCTGTGAGATTGCCTGGACGCGCATCGGACCCTGGTTGCCCTGGATGGCGATGGCCGATCGACCAGGCTGGCTGCTCTACCAGTGTCGCGGCTGTAAGCTGGCAGGAGGATATGCTGCCCTCCCGGCCTGGCTGCGAGCCTATGTCGAGCGCCATCAGCCGGACTATCAGCATGCCCCCCAAGAGTGGCGCTCGCCGAATGAAAGCTCTTGGAGCTATTTCAAGAAACAGCTCCTGGCCCGATCTCAGTCGCCGGTGAGCGATGCAGATTAACTTCTTGTTGATAACCTACCGGAGGGGACAACAGGGAGGGTGCGCTCTCAGCGCCCAGTGAGCGCATCCTCCCTCGCTTCTCAGATCGCGCTGAGGAGGCAGCACAGGGCATCGCTCTAGAGGCGGTGGGACCTGTCTATCCCCTGGCCTGGAGGCCAGCCGGGCCTGGCGCGCCGCGCCTGGCGAGCGGGACCAGGCCCAGAGCCAGAGCGGGCGGATGGGCAAGGTCTCTGGTGGCTGCTCTCCTTCCCGGGAAGGGAGGAGCGAGAACACCGCTTTCAAAGAGCGTTCTTAGCCTTCCTGCGTCCCCAGGCAAGTATGTCGGGGGTCACGACCCTCCTGGGGATAGGGGTGGATAAGATCAGGGAGGTAGTCAGCGAGCCGTAGGCCAGGAGCCGATCGATCAGGCTTTCCAGATGCTCGACCGAGGTTGCCACCCCTTTCAGAATGAGGGTCTCTTCTCCTGTCACACGCGAGCATTCGATCACCTCGGCTATCTCCCGAATGCTGGCGATAGCTCGAGCGCTGCTCTGGCCGCTCGCCAGGCTCATCCGAATGATTGCCCTGACCGGAAGTCCGAGCCTGTCCAGATTGACTTCCGCATGGTAACCGGTGATGAGGCCCGCCTCTTCGAGCCGACGCACCCGCTCGCTGACTGCTGGAGCGGAAAGGCCCACTCGTTGCCCGAGTTCGCGGTAGGAGAGACGGGCCTGTTGCTGGAGGGCCTCGAGCAGTTGCCACCCTGTAGCATCCAACAATCTTTCGATTTCTCCGGTCATCTTGGCTGTTCCCTTTCTTTTTTTGGCCTCGAACAAGAAAAGGCTTTCCCTTCTCTCTGGATGCTCCCACAGAGAGTCGCTATACTTCCAAACTATAAGCGATGGATCGAAGGGGCGGTCCTCAATCGGCCCTTCCGCTCTCTCCGAGGGGAGGGTACAGGGAAAGGGATAGAGAAAAATGCTCGTACTGAAACTGCTGCTCACGCCTCTCTTTGTCGGCCTGATTGGGCTGGCTGACCGTCGCTGGGGGGCCAGAGTCGGAGGGTGGCTGGTGGGACTCCCTCTTACCTCTGCCCCGGTGACCGCCTTTGTCGCTTTTGAGCTGGGAAGAGCCTTCGCTGGGCATATGGCTATGGCTATCCTCCTGGGCTTGATCTCGCAGGCCCTTTTTTGTCTGATCTATGCCTGGCTCTCTTTCCGTCTCAACTGGTTCTTCTGTTGGCTCTGTGGATGGGGCGTCTTTGGTCTCTCCACCCTCGCGTTAGAGCAGATCACGCTCCCTCTCTCGCTTGCCTTTCTCTGCGTGGTTGGAATGCTGGTGTTGGTGCTTGCTCTCTGGCCTCCTGCCCCTGATCAGACAAGTGACCCGATGAAGGCACCGGCCTGGGCGATGCCTGTGCGCATGCTGCTGGCCACCGGTTGCGTGCTGGCGCTGACCACGGCGGCCAGCGTGCTTGGTCCTCGTCTGAGCGGCCTACTTTCTCCCCTGCCTGTCTTTGCAACGGTCTTTGCTCTGGTGGCCCATAAGCTTCGGGGAAGTGGGCCAGCCCGCCAAATCTTGCGCGGGGTCGTGCTGAGTTCCTTCGCCTGTGCGGTCTTCTTCCTGGTTGTGGCCGACTGGATTGAGCGCTGGAATGGCCTTATGACCTTTGGTGGGGCAACTTGCCTGGCTTTGTTCACTCAGGGGCTGCTCCTATGGCTTCAGGAACGGCGCATCTCGCCAGGGCGTTGCGGACCGGCGAGGTCCCGTCCTATTGGCTCGGCTGAGAAAGGGAAGTTCTGGCCACTTTGAGCAGCGAGCCAAAGAGGGAGTCCGTTCTCTTGGCAAGCACCTTTCGCTTGCTTGGCATTCGCTTGGGCTGAGCGCCGAAGCGAGGCCTCCACCCAGACAGGCCCCAGCCATGTTGAGGGGAGGGAAGCAGCGCGCCTGCCACCGTTCGCCAGGTGCGTGATCTCATAGCGGCCCATATCCAAAACTCCTCCGCCAACACACCGCCGATTCGCTCCTCTAGCACTGGCGCCAGGTCAGCAAGCGGTCATCCCTGCCTGCTGACCTGGCTGACGCTGGATCGTCATCAGTCGTCCCTATTTGGAAGGCGCTTTCCCCTCTCAGACTTGCAGTCCCAGGTCAGGCGCAGGCTACGAGCGGGTGATCTCGGTGGCTCCTTCCTCCGGCTCCAGGGTAAAGATTCCTTCCTCTTCCTGATAGAGGAAGACCTCGGCATAGCGACCCCAGTCGATCAGCGTTTGCAACTGGGCTGTAGCCTCTGACTCACTGAAGTGTTCGCGCAGTTGGTCCAGGTAGCGGTCTTCCGTCAGCCGGTGCTCCGGCGCGGCGGCCAGATCTTCGGCGAGGCGTCGAAGAAGGGTCACTCGCGCCAGTGCCTGGTGCCGGAACAGGCGTTTCTTTTCCTGAACATCGGCCTCAGCAAGCTGGCGCCCGCTCTCGGTCAGCGTCAGCTCGCCCTCATCTGGCCAGGCGAGTTGGAGCAGATTCACGGCCTCGACCAGCGGCAGCAGCTCGTCTAGCTCCAGACGCAGCTCGCGGCTCAATTCAGCCAGGGAGGCCCGTCCGCCTTTGGACTGAACCAGCTCCAGCAAGCCGATGATGTCGCCTGGGGGAACGTGGGGAAGCATCTGGTAGGAGCGGGCGGGCCGTGGCTGGCCCCGCTGAAGCACGCTCGGCTCCTGCGCGAGTTGCCGCCCAAGGCCCTGTTGGTCTGGGCTGGTCATCAGGCGGTAGAGCAAATTCACCAGATGGGCATAGCCCGGATTCTGAGGATGGCGCTCCTCTCGGGGAAGCCCCTGGATCTCCGCGCGCACGTGCCCCGGGTCGGCCCCCAAAATCAGCAGGCGATCGGCCATACTGACCGCCTCGTCGATGTTGTGAGTCACCATCAGGATCGTGCGCGTCGGAATGCGCTGCTGGTACCACAGCTGCAGCAGCTCGCGCCGCAGATTCGCCGCTGTGAGCACATCCAGCGCGCTAAAAGGCTCGTCCAGAAAGAGCAGCTCGGGCTCAACCGCGAGGGCACGCGCAAAACCAACGCGCTGCCGCATGCCGCCAGAAAGTTCCTTGGGATAGGCTTCTTCAAAGCCATCCAGCCCGATCATATCGATAATGGCCAGGGCGCGCTTCAGGCGCTGTAAGCGTGGCAGGCCCAGGGCCTCCAGCCCCAGCTCGACATTCTGGAGCACCGTCAGCCAGGGAAAAAGAGCAAAGCTCTGAAAGACCATTGCGCACGAGGGCGTAGGGCCACGCAGCGGCTGACCATGAACCAGTACGACACCGCTCGTCGGACGGATCAGACCGGCCAGGATACGCAGCAGGGTCGATTTCCCCGAGCCGGAAGGTCCCAGCAGAGCCACCAGCTCCCCGCTCCGGAGCTGCAGAGAGACCTCTTCCAGCACCACCGGCTGAGCGCGCGGGTCCTGACCAGCGCGCGCCTGGTAGCGGTGCGTAATGTCTTGAGCTTCAAGAATGATGGAATACTTATCTTTAACACCATTAAAATTATTCATCGTTAAAACCATCTTTAACTCCTCGCTCTTGCTCAAGGAAAAGGAACGATCTGACATCCCCTCTGACTGACCTGAACGGCAGCACGTCCCGAGCGCCTCCTGACTTCACCCCTATGCCAACCGATAGCGTCGTTCAGCCAGCCGGTAGAGCCGCTTCCAGAGCAGGCGGTTGAGCAGGACAACCGCCATGGCCATCAGCACGGTGGCGGCCAGCAAACGAGGATAGTCGCCGGCAGCCGCCGCTGCCGCGATCTCTGCCCCCAGACCAAAGGTAGAGAACGTCTCCCCACGAAACTGCACCAACTCGGAAACGATGCTGGCATTCCAGGCTCCGCCGCTGGCGGTCACCAGCCCCGTAACCAGGAAGGGGAAGATAGAGGGGAGAATCAGGGAGCGCCAGCGCCGCCAGCCGCTGACCCGGAAAAGCGTGCTCGCCTCCTGCAGATCGCGGGGAATGGCCATAGCCCCAGCGATGACGTTAAAGAGCACATACCATTGCGTGCCCAGAAGCATCAGAAGAATGGAGGCCAGCGAGAGACCTCCGGGCAGGGCCACCAGGAGGGCCACCAGGATCGGAAAGAGGGCGGTAGCGGGAATAGCAGCGACGATCTGGACCAGCGGCTGCAGACGACGCGACCACCGAGGAGAGAGACCGATTGCCACACCGAGCGGTACAGTCCAGAGCAGCCCGATAGCCAGCGCCGCCAGGGTTCGTAGCCAGGTTGCTCCAGCGGCCAGGAGCAGTCGTCCCCAGGTGGCAGGAGGAACCTGGAGCAGCATCTTGCCTCCCTGCCAGAGAACCAGGGCCGCGGCTGCTCCAAGCATGATCAGGACCAGGATCGCCACTCCTCGCCGCAGCAGAGCGCTCTCGAGAACTGGGGCCTGACGGCGCTCCTGACCGGATGGCAGGGCCTCCGGCAGAGGCTGCAGCCGATTGAGCAGCGTCGCCAGGACCTCCGCCAGCGGTCTTCCAACCCTGTGCCGCAGCCGGCGCAGCAGCGGCGAACTGCGCAGCAGATCAAGCACCAACGAGCGATGAACAAGCGTGGCTCCCTGCTCCTCCAACTTGAAACGCTCTGCCCAAGCTGCCAGTGGCCGCCAGAGGAAGAGGTCCAGCAAGATGATCAGTCCTACCAGGGTCAACAGGCCCAGGAGCAGCGCCATGCCATCGCCCCTGTCGGCGGCCACTTGGAGATATGATCCCAGGCCGGGCAAGCGGAAAGACTGATCTCCCAGCGAGAATTGCTCAGAAGCCATCAGGAAAAACCAGCCGCCGGCCCAGCTCATCATGCTATTCCAGATCAGGCCAATCATCGTCGCGGGCAGCTCTAGCTTCAAGAAACGCTGCCAGGGTCGCAGGCGGAAAAGGCGGCACACTTCCTGCAGATCTCGTGGTAGAGTCAATACAGAATGATAATAGCTGAAGGTCATATTCCAGACCTGACTGGTAAAAATCAGGACAATGCTGGCCAGTTCCAGTCCGAGATTGCTCTGCGGGAAGGCTGCCACCAGCGCCAGGACCACCGCTGGCAGGAACGAGAGCAGAGGAATACTTTGTAGCAGATCGAGAAGCGGAATAAGAATGCGCTCAGCGTTGCGCCGGGTGGCGGCCACATGCCCGTAGATAATGGTGAAGACGAGCGCCAGCCCATAGGCCAACAGCATGCGCAAGAGCGAATAGCCAGCGTAAAGAGGGAGAGCCAGCGGTGACAAAGTGATCTCCACTTGAGGCGTCAAAGGCGCAGTCCAGCGGGACGCGGCCAGCACCAGCAAGGCGCTGAGCAACAGCAGGAAGCCCCCACCCAGAAGCAGATCGGCCAGGCGCTGCCAGCCTGTCACCGGGCGACCGGTCATCTCCATCCAGTGCCTGGCTGACACGAGCTGACCTGATCCCTCCTGGTCATGGAAGAGATAGCCCTTCTGCTCCTGGGGTGCCTGTGAATGCAACGTGCGAGTCATCTTCTCTCTCCGAACACAAGAAATCTTTGCGGTCGATCACCCCCCGACCCGGGTTTGCAAAGGAGCAGCAACGGCTAACCGCCCGGCCAGGCAAGTCAGAGACCCTCTTTCAGCACAAGAAGGGATTGGCCTCCTTCAGCTCAAGGGACCCCGCTCTTCTCCGAGTTCAGGTCGCAGGGTCTCTCTCTCTGCGCGCAAGGGCACACGCCCAGCGCATCAGGCAGCTCAGGCTCGAATGGTCTTGGGCCGACCCCGACAGATGCCCCTGGAAGCGCGCCAGAAGCGTCAGGCCAGGGACAGACAGGGATAAATCGCTATAGAAGCGAGCGTAAAGGGCCATAATGCCCGTTCACCCCTCCGGTTAGGGCCTGAAGAAGGGCAAAGAAATCCCTTCCTCGCGGCGTTTGCCGGGCATCGGCATCCGTCGTCCTGGGCCTGCTGAAGCCCTGGGGCTATCTAAAAGGGTGTGCAGCAAAAGCACTGGGTAGAGCGAGGCATGGAGGGAGAGAAGGGAAGGTGAGGTAAAGAGGAAATGCGTGAGTAAAAGAAAAAGACGAGAGAGGTGCTCAGAACTGATCTGAGCGGGACCGCTGACTCGACCCGAGTCGAGCCGCGATGATCCTCACCTTTCTCCCTCAACCTGGACCTGTCTCTACCGCTGGCGAGAGAGCCAGGCGACTTGGCGGTGGCTCCGTGCTACGACTCGCCGGGTCCATACGGGATGTGATCCTCCTCTGAATAGTTGTTGGAACCAGGCGCTGAGCCGCTCTCGGACTGTCCCAAAGCTTGCTGGAGATCTCTGCCGGATCCTCGCAGCGAGCTGGCGACAAATAAGAATGGCTAGGCAGCCAGTTCCTCGCGTTCTCTTCCCAGTAGAGTAATACTCTCCGTTCCCCAAGACTGTCAAGATCGAAACCTGCCAGATCAAGGTTACCCGTTAGACTCTCCACTCTTCACCTGGCCGCCCCTCGCCCTCCCCCGCGCCGTTGCCTCAAAGGTCAGCGAGCCGGAGACTGGGCTTGATCTGGTCTGGACAGCGCATGCTCTCCGCGCCAGACAAGGCTTATGATCCCCTCCCCCTGGTCCGGGCAGGAAGTGAATAGACAGGGAGGGGCTTGACAAGAGGCCCCTTTCCCGGCATACTTTCTTGTGAAACAATATCGCTAGCAACATTTGCAACTGCAACAGACCGTGAAGAGAGAGCACAGCAGCCTGGCGGGGCCGGCTCAGGTGGCCGGAGTCCTGCGGAAAGGGTTAGAAGAAGCGCATGGACGACTACCGGGACTACCGTCTCTTTCAAGAATTAAGTCTCTTACTTGATCATGCCGATCGTCTAGTTCTGCGTCAGTTTAATCTCAACACGCTGCAGTACAACGCACTCCTGCTGCTTGATCCTGAAGAGGGCTGGCGGCTCACCGACCTGAGCGAGCGCCTGCTTTGCGAGCGGAGCACGGTTACCCGCCTGGTAGATTATCTGGAAAGCGAGGGCCTACTGATCAGAAGCCCTGACCCGACAGATCGCCGCTCGCAGCGCGTCAGACTGACGGCGGAAGGGGTTGCCAGGCGACGTCAGGCGCAGGCGGCCATCGAAGAGGCCATTGGCCGCCGCTTCAGCATCTTGAGCCGCGAAGAGGAGCGGCAGCTCATTGCCATGTTAAAGCGATTGCGCAACGTAGTGAGTGCGGAGATAGAGGCCACATTGAAAGAAGACACCAATTCCTGATATTTTGTAGGAAAATGTGCATGTCGGAAGTATTTGAGCCATTCGCCACTGAGGCGATCAGTCCGCCGGACCCTGCCGCCGTTGCTGCGGTCCCGGGCGACCTACCCTTAACAGAGGTCCTCATGCGCCAGGCGGCCCAGCGGAGCCAGTTTCGTCACGACAACACCATCCGGCCTCTGGAGCCGCATCCTGGCGAGCCAGTTGAAGTGTGGGCGACCAGCGGTGAAGAACTCCCGATCGAACGGGCCGTCCTTTTCTACACCGTTGACGGCAGCCGCCCTGATCTCTCAGCGACGGAGCTGCCCATGCAGCGTACCTGCGTGACCTGGGACCCTCACGCTGGCTATGTCACTCACTGGCTGGCCACTATCCCGGGCCAGCCTGCCGGTACCCTGGTGCGCTATCGCATTGCTGGCTGGCTGCTTACCCAGGCAGGTCCTACAGCGGCGGCTGAGCCTCAAATATGGGCTCAGGATGGGCAGGGTTTTGCCTTCCACTTCGCAGGTGAGCGGGCCTTTACAACCTTCGCCTATCAGGTCGAAGAAGAGGAGCAGCGCCAGCCGCCGGCCTGGACGAAGGAGGCAATAATCTATCATATTTTTCTCGACCGCTTTCGCAGCGATGCCGCCGATGGGAACTTTCTCCCTGGAAGCGAGCCACAAGCCCTGCACGGAGGCACCCTGAACGGCGTCCGTGCAGCACTCCCTTACCTGGCAGAGCTAGGCGTTAGCTGTCTCTGGCTCTCGCCCCTGCACCTGGCCGAAAGCTATCATCGCTACGATGCCCTTGACTATTGCGCTGTTGATCCGCGCCTTGGAAGCGCCGCTGATCTCAAGGCCCTGGTCGACGAGGCCCACGGGCGAGGAATGCGCGTCCTGCTCGATTTCGTGCCGGCGCATGTCTCCTGGCACCATCCGGCCTTTCTGGCGGCGCAGAGCGACCATCAGGCACCTTCGCGCGACTGGTTCTACTTTGAGCGCTGGCCTGATCGCTATGGTACATTTCTGGATGCCGTGCCCGGTCTGCCCTCCCTGCGCTCCGAGAGCGAGGGAGCGCGGCAATACATCATTGCCAGCGCCCTGCACTGGCTGCGCGAATACGGTGTCGACGGCTTCCGCCTTGACCACGCCATTGGCCTGGGCTTCGACTTCTGGTGTGCCTTCCGCCGCGCGACCCGCTCCCTACGCTCCGACATCTTCACCGTAGGCGAGGTAACCGATACGCCCGATGCCATGCGGCGCTACCGCGGCAGACTGGATGCCGTCCTCGATTTTCCCCTCGCCGCAGCCCTGCGCTATACCTTTGGGGCACGTACCTGGGATCTGCGCAGGTTCGAGAGCTTTCTCAGCTCCTACGAGCGTTACATGACCACGGGTCCGGCCCGCGTCAGCTTTCTCGACAACCACGACATGAACCGTTTCCTCTTTGTGGCAGGCGACCGACCGGAGCTGCTCAAGTTGGCGGCGCTCTGTCAATTCACCCTGGCGCCGGTGCCAGTTATCTATTACGGGACAGAGATCGGCATGTCTCAACGTGCTGATGTCTCAGCTACTGGGTTTGGGGGCGATGCCGAGGCCCGGGGTGACATGTCCTGGAGGCGGCAGGACTGGAATCATGAGCTACTTGCCTTCTACCAGGCCCTGACTCGCTTGCGCCGGACCTTGCCGGTGCTGGCCGCGGGCGAGCGCCGGGTGGTCCATCTGGCCCCCGAGCAAGCCACCTATGCCTATCTGCGTACCTTTGGCTGCGGGCAGCGGCTGCAGGCGGGTGACGCCCTGGTCCTCTTCAATCGAAGCGAGCAGGTTCAGACCCTGATGCTGCCGGAGGGGCTGCTTCCTCCTCCTGCCACCTGCCTTCTGACCACCACCTCGAGACCGGTCATACGCAGGTCCCAACATCAGGTTGCCATTATGATTGAGCCATTGAGCGGAGCCGTTTTCTCACTCCCAGAGAGAGGGTGATAACAGCCGCGGCGGTCTTCTCACCGACGTGCAGACGTGCGGCCCATGCACTGCCTGGTTCCCAACGACCTTGATCCTGTGATCCTGTCTTAGTGAGAGAGCGAGCGGCAAAGCGCTTGCTGCTCCTCAACCATCTGCTCAGTGAGGAAGAGAGATGACAAAGAAGACATCAGCCTCGCGCGCACCGTCCGGGCGGACCCTGTTGGCTGTCTGCCTGTTTATGGCCGTGCTGTTGCTGCTCTCGGCCTGTGGAGGCTCTGGGAACAACGGTGGAAGCAGCGGTAGCAGCAACATCGACTTGAGTGGCACAGTTGTCATCTGGCACGGCTGGCAAGGCCTCTATCTGCAGGCCAAGCAGGCCATCTTTAACCAGTACATGCGCCTGCACCCCAAGGTCAAAATCGTCCTCGTTCACCAGGACAATATTGCCAGCAAGGCTGCGACCGCCGTCAAAGCTGGCAACGGTCCCGACATCATCGCCTTCACCGACGATAATCTGGGGGAGCTGGCCCTGGGGCACGTTGTAGTGCCGCTTGACCAGTACATCGGTCAGGAATATCTCCGCCAGAACTACACGCCGGCGGCTGCCTCGGCTCTGGTCTTTAACGGCCACGTCTACGGAGTGCCGGAGGCGGTCGAGGCTATCACGCTCATGTACAACAAGAGCCTGGTCTCTGCCGACCAGCTTCCCAAGACGACCGACGACTTGCTCGCTTTCGAGAAAAGCTACGAGCAAGCTCACCCCGGGCAGTATGGAGTAGTCTGGCCTACGGAGGATCCCTACTTCAACGCCCCCTGGTTCTATGGTTTCGGTGCCCAATACGTGACGCCTGATGGCAAGGCCCATCTCGATACACCCCAGGCCCTGCAGGCCATGCAGTATATCGCTTCCTTTCGGCCCTATCTGCCCAAGCAGCCGACCTACGACGTAGTCTCCTCGCTCTTTACCGAAGGCAAGGCGGCGGCTATCATTAATGGTCCCTGGTCCTACGCCGACTATGCCGGCAGCGGCAAAATCAACGTTGGCTTTGCAACGCTGCCCATGATCAGCGCCACTGGCACGCCGGCCCGGCCTTTCGTGGGAGTCAAGTCCCTCTGGATGGCCAAAACGGCCAGGAACCCGGCCCTGGTTGCCGATCTGATGAAGTTCTACACCAATAAAGAGAACCAGATTGCCATGGCGCGAGCCGACGGGGAGGTACCCGCCAACAGCGCTGCGGCCAACGATGCCGCGATCCAGGCCCTGCCTGCCGTCGCCGGCTATGCTGCTCAAGTAAAGCTTGGGATTGCCTTGCCGAATACCCCCTACATGTCAGCCCTCTGGACGCCGGTCCAGAACGCGCTCACGGCGGTCTGGAATGGCTCGCAGACGCCGGCCAAGGCCCTCAGCGACGCTCAGGCGGCGGCCACCAAAGGCATTGCGCAGATCACCTCCTAGCTAGCCTTCGACCAGCGCAACGGTTGGCAGACCCATCGATGGCAGCCTCACCCTCTAGCTAGCAGGAGGGTGGGGCTGCGTGAAGCGAAGAACTGGAGGTGAGGACGCCCATGCTGCGCGTCAAACGGCGCACAATTGCTGCTTTCCTGTTCCCCATGCTGGCGACTATCGCGGTGATCAACCTGTGGCCGATTCTCTATACCTGCTATCTATCGCTGACCAACTACAGCGAGTTCAACTCGGACAACTACCGCTTTATTGGGCTGGAGAACTACCATCAGTTGATCTTTTCTCTGGATAGCGACCTCTTTCCAGTGCTCTGGCAGACCCTGCTCTATGTGGCTGTCTGTCTGGCCTGCTTCCTGGTGGTTGGTCTCTTAACGGCCCTGGCCCTGAATAATCCTCGGATCAAGGGGCTGCCCTTCTGGCGCGTCGTCCTGCTCCTGCCCTGGGCGGCGCCCTCGGGTATTACGGCCCTGATCTGGAAGTTCCTTTTCCAGTACGATTTCGGTCCGCTCAACCAGGTGGGACGCCTCTTCTTCGGTCCCACATTCGGGGTGCCCTGGCTCCTCAACCCAACGCTGGCCTTCATCTCGGTAGTCATTGTCAATGTCTGGCTCAGCTATCCCTTCTTCACCGTCGTGATTCTGGGGGCGCTGCAGAGTATCCCTGGCGAACTGCGTGAGGCAGCGCGCATCGATGGCGCCGGTCCCTGGCAATACTTTCGCAACGTCACCCTGCCGCTGCTGACGCCGGCCCTGGTTCCGGCCCTGATTCTCAGCGCGATTACAACCTTCCAGATGTTCAACACGGTCTATCTGATCACCCAGGGGGGGCCAATTGTCAGCGCTCTCAGGCCCGGGGCCACCGAGTTCGTCATGATCTACATGTACAATCGCGTCCTGGGGACCACGGTGGCCAATCCGCACTATGGCTTTATCGCCTCGTTTGCCATCACCTTGTTTGTCATTCTGGCGGCCCTGACGTATCTGGCCTCTGGCCCAGGCTCGCGGTCGCCGCTGGGAAAGGGGACGCAAGCATGAGTCGCGAGCTGCCTCTCGCTACCCTGGAGAAGCGGCAGGCTTCCCCTGCAGAGCCGGCCAGAGAGCGTACACGCCCGCGTGGGCGGCGCGCCTCTCGTCTTGCTGCTCGACTTGGGCTGGCTGGCATCTATGTCTTTTTGGTTGGAATGACTGCCTTCGCTCTCTTCCCTCTCTATTATGTGGTCCAGGCTTCATTTGCTGGAGCGCAGAACTTGTATACCACGGACCTGCATCTGCTGCCAGCTCACTTTACCTTCGATAACTATGTGACGGCCTTGACGCAGGAACCGCTTCTCAACTGGATCGTCAACACCATGCTGGTCTGTGGTCTGACTGCCCTCCTCGGTCTGGTCTGCTCGACGACCGGGGCTTATGCTCTGGCCCGCTTTCACTTTGCCGGTCGAGAGCTGACCCTGCGTGGGCTGCTGGCGCTGCAGGCCTTCCCGGGCCTGTTGGCTCTGACGGCCTACTATCTCCTGCTGAACGCCCTCAACCTGCTGAACAACCTGTTCGGTCTGGCGCTGATCTATGCGGCGGGCGCAGTCGTCTTCTGCTGCTGGAATACCAAGACCTACCTTGATGCGCTGCCTGTCGAACTGGAACAGGCTGCGCTCCTGGACGGGGCCACGACATTGCAGGCTTTTTGGCACATTGTGCTGCCGCTGGCCACCCCGGCGCTGGCCGTTTCAGCGCTCTTCACTTTCATGAGCGGCTGGAACGAGTTCGCTCTCGCCAATCTCGTACTCAATGCCAACGCCAACGGCAGCAACCTGACCTTCATCCTGGGCCTCTATAGCCTGCAGAGCGACTTTCGCACACCCTGGGGCATTTTCGCTGCGGCCTCGATCATGGTCTCGGTCCCGCTCATGCTGATCTTCTTCTTCGCACAACGCTACTTTCGATCTGGTCTGGCTCTGGGAGGACTGGCGAACTAGCCGGGGAGGACTGGCGAACTAGCCGGGCTGGCGATTGATCCTCGCTCCCCTCGCTACCGGGGATAACCCAGAGGGGAGCGCTCTTGAGCTGCCGACCGGCCCGAAGAAAAGGCCCCTCTTCTGGCGGCCCCGCTTCGGGCCGGCTCACGCTGGAGGTCCTCTGATGCATGGTTCCATTCTTCAAGTTCGCTCTGTAGTATTATGCGTTATACACTTGTCTTGCTCTTTCGTTATGACCACGCCTGGCCTGGCGGGCGGCACTCTATGGAGTGCAGGTCTGTACCTCTTGCTGTAGCAACCTCTTTGCAACAGGAGCGACCGCGCGCCTGGATAGGAGAGCGGACGTTGCCGGACCGAGCCGAGTCAGAAGGATGAGCGCAGGGCCAGGCCCGTGACCGCCCTCTCTGAAGCCGGAAGAGGAGAAGCGCGTCTCTACCGCTCTCGAACACTCATGGGGCCGGCTGCTGGCAGTGTGGCCAGGACCCGGCACCGCCACGCTGGGGCAGCAAGCCCGTCTCGACGAGCGAGGCCTGCGCTGCGCTTGACCCCCTGGAACTCTCTGGCATCTGGTTAACTATTTCCAGGATGATCCCTCGGGAGAGAGCCAGGCTCAGGCTGTCCCGAGGGGCTGCTGCGGCCCACTCATCCATCTGAAGAACGGGCTTCGCATGTTATTCGAGGCTTTCAAGTTTCTCCAAGAAAAGATGCTTCTCATTACTCTCGGGTGGGGCTTGCAGAACATCAAGTAGGCTACTGAACGTCTTCTTGATGGCTTTCCCTCTCCAGACTTCTCAGGCTACTTGACATTAACTCGGCCATAATGGTATATTCGAGATGTGAGCATGAGCAGCTTACATCTGAACAAGGAGCAATCGGGATGTCCAGTCAAAAGCCAGTGGGACCTGGCGGATTGCTCGACTTCTCCTTGTCGAGAGCGTAAAGCAGAGCCGCCCGCTTCTTCCCCGAGCAGGGAGGCTTCAGCGGAGGCAGCCAGAAGTAGGCCATGCTCGCATCCTATTCCTCATACCGCTGTCAGGTAGATCGCTTCTAGGCAGGCTCAGCCGTGCAGGATGGCAGGCTGGGTAGTACTGAAGGAAGCACTTCGGGCGATCTTCGAACCTGAGCCGCGCTCTAAGGCCGGTCTGCCATGTCAGAGGACATCGCAAGAGCAGTGTCGCTCGGTGATTGGATGTGAAGGAGCATCTGTTGAGCGCCGTCAGCACGGGCACAGGTACCGCCGGCGAGATCGCCATCCGCATCTGGCCGATTGCCTGCGTCGGCCCCGCGGGGTTGGACTCAAGGAAAGCCTTAAGGCTTCCTCGAATCTGCCCTCTCCTTCTCTTCGCCAATCATCCAGGCACCGCTACCCAAATTACGGGCATGAGGTGATGCTGCCTCCTAACCGCTAGACGTATTTTCAGGTTTGTCGTGTATCGCTTGTCAAGCGCGGAGGGGAGCGGTTTTTCACCTTCACATACCTGTAAATCTCGATTATTCGTGAGAAAGGAGATTGTAATGAAAGAGCTACAGAGCGAGCTTGCGCAGCTTGAACTTGACGAGCTGACGCTCGACGAGCTGCAGATTGACGAGCTGCAGCTTGGGGGAGAAGGTGGCCTGGAGCAGCTCACCACCGGCCATGGCATGGTGGAGATTGGGGCGTCGTCCGGTCAGGCGGCCTGTTGTAGCTGCTGTCTCGTCTGCTGCTGCTGTCCCTGCCTGGGCTAAAGCGTCACAGCCTGGCAGTATGCTAAATGCCGGTCTGAGAATCGACCGGCCTCCCGTGCGGGCTAGTGGTTATTAGCGGGGTCAAGGTTACCTCATGCCGCAGATACTATCTCGCTCCATAACGGACAGGGAGGTTACTCATGCAAGATTTACACAGCAAGCTTGCGCAGCTTGAACTTGACGAGCTGGCACTCGACGAGCTGGAGATCGAAGAGCTGCAGCTTGGAGGAGAAGGTGGCCTGGAGCAGCTCACCACCGGCCACGGCATGGTGGAGATTGGGGCGTCGTCCGGCCAGGCAGCCTGCTGTAGCTGCTGTCTCGTCTGCTGCTGCTGCTGGTAATCAGCGGCTGACCGTTGAAGGACCTGCTGCTCTCTTGTCCGCCAACTGACGCGATACACGACCCCCGCCGGGAGAAAGGAGAGCGCTCATGGAAGAACTGAAACGAGAGCTTGCTAACCTGACCCTTGAGGAACTGCGGCTAGATGAGCTGAGCATTCAGCCGCTTGATGCTGGTCAGAGTGGTCTGGAAGCCCTGACTCTGGGTCATGGCATGATAGAGATTGGGGCCTCTGTCCTTCCAGAGGCTTGCTGTAGCTGCTGTATCCCCTGCTGTTGCTGCTGGTAGGGGACTGGCAGGTAGGAGAGAGCTGTCGGACATCGACGGGCACGAAGCGAGCTGTTCCGCTTGGCCTGTCCCAGGTGCAGCATGGCTGCGGAGCCGCTATGCTGCACCTCAAACACGGTTGGCCTGGCAGCGTAGTGTGCCTGGCGATACCCACGATGAGGGAGAAACCGGTCATGCGACCCAGGATGAGAGGCGATGTCTTCTATTTCCCCACCCCCGAGGGGGTCTATCTGCGCAACAATCAAGGCTCCTTCCACCTGAAAGGCAAAGGTCTGGCTCGCCTGCTCGACATCCTTCTGCCCTATCTGGATGGGCGGCATACCCTGGAGGAGATCCTGGAGCAGGCGCCCGCCGGGCAGCGTCCCCTGATTAGCCGGCTCATTGAGACGCTGGCCGCCCGTGACTTCGTCAGAGATCTCGCCCCTGATCGTCCTCACCGGCTGAGCGCAGCGGAGCAGGAGACCTATGCGGCGGAGATTGCTTTCATCGAGGCATTTCGGGATTCGAGCGCCTGGCGTTTTGAGCGCTACCGTCACAGCCGTGTGCTGCTCATCGGCTCTGGGCTGACGCTGCTGGCCCTTGTGCAGGCTGCCCTGCATAGCGGTCTGGCGGATGTTCACGTCCTGATTACCGACGAGTGCGCGCTAGAGCCTCAACGCTTGCAGGAGTATCTGGCTCTGCGCCAGGCGCGTGACCCGCGCCAGAGGCTACACCTGCTGGCTGCGCCCGATTGGGATGATGAGCAGGTTGTGGCGCAGACCCTTCTGCCGTTTGAGGCCGTCTTGCACCTTTCGGATCGACCAATGCTGGGGCGCTGCTCCCTGCTCAATCGCCTCTGCTACCAGCAAGGCAAACTCTTCCTCAGTGCGGTGATCCTTAACGACCAGGCCTGGCTGGGTCCGTTGGTTTCCCCTTCTCCTGGTGAGCAGGCGACAGGCCGCGGCTGCTGGGAGTGTGCCTGGCTGCGCCTGCAGGCCAATCTCCCCATCCTCGGCGAAGCGGTCGCCACCCTCTATGCTTTCACCGACCATCCCCAGGCTCCTCTCAGTTATGCTCTGGCTGTACCAACTGCCGCTGTGGTCGCCAATACTCTCAACTTTGAGCTATTTAAATATATTACTGAGGCTGGCCCACTGGAGACGGACGGCCATCTCCTCTTCATAGATCTGGAGACCCTGCAGAGCCAGCGCCACCCTTTCAAAGGCTCTCCGCATTGTCAGAGCTGCCGCCAGGCCCGCCCGCTGACGGCGGAGCAGTTTCGGGCACGGCTGGCGGAGTACGCCGCTGGGCCAGTGCTCTCTGAAGAAGACTTTTCTCGCCGGGCGGCCCATCTATTTGACGCCAGGCTCGGACTTTTCAGCGCGCTTGACGAGCACAACTATACCCAGATTCCCTTGAATGTGGCGCGCGTAGATCTGGCCCGACCGGCGCTCTGCCGGGACAGAGGAAAGAGCTGGCAGGTGTTCGGCCTGGGTACCGACTTTGGCGCTGCCCGGCGGGCAGCGACGCTGCGGGCTTGCGAAGCTTATGCGGCCTGGTGCTATGACGCGCGTCGCAGCCTGAGCGGGAGCGTCCCCGAACTGGCTGATCCACCGCGGTCTCCCCACACTTCCTACAGCTGCTACACTCGTGGCCTGGAGCCGTCACCAGGTCTTGATCCGGAGGAAAGCTACCTCTGGGCCTGGGAGCTGCCCACTGAGCAACTGGCCCTGGTTCCAGCGCCGGCCATTTTCCCTCTCTCTATCGAGGAGCAAGATAGGTGGCCGGAGCTACTGCCATTGGGTGTTGCGGCTGGACTGAGCTGGTCTGAAGCGCTCTGCCGCGCACTTTTGACTCATGGGCGTGCGCAGCTCCTGCAGCGACTCTCGGGGAGTAGCGAACCCTGCCCACGTGTTGCGATCGATGCCCCAGTCTTCTCCGAGGCCGCGCGGCGCTATTGGCATCTGTTGGAGCTGTTGGGCCTGACCGTCGCTATTTACGATCTCTCGGCCCTGCTAGCTGACTGGGAACTGAGCGCCTTCGCCTTTTGTGGCGGGAGTGAGACCTGGGCCTATACCTGTCATATCCAGGCTCAGGCGGCGATCGAAGAGGGGTTATTGCTCTCGCTGCAGCAAGCCCAGGCGCGTCACAATGGAGAACCTGACTATGCCCTTGGGCCGGTACCGCCTCTGCCGCTGGCCCTACGTGGCGAAGCCTGGGTGGCTCCTCCGCAGACGCCCTCGCAAGCCTGGTCCCAGATGCTGCAGGTCCTGCTTGCCACTCTGCGGAGGCTGGGACAGCGGGCCTTGCTGGTGCCGCTTGATCACGATGCTGCACTGAGCGCGGCGCTTCCCTATATCGTACGTGTGTTGCTGGCAAGGGGGGGCCATGATGAATGCTGACCAGGCACGAGAGAAATCGCTGCCGCTGCTAGGAGTGCTGGCCGAGGGCAGTCTGGGGGAGGCTGTCCGCGAGGGCCTCCGGCCGTGGGGGGAGCCTGTAGATGTCAGGCGGGCCGACCTGCAGGCGGGGCAGGTCCCGGACTGTCGGCTGCTGCTGGTAATCTGCGAGCGCTGGAATGGGCCGCTGCTGCAGGAAGCCAATCGCTGGAGTCTGGCGAATGGCACACCCTGGCTCAGCCTCTCGATTGAGCCGGGGCGTGCGGTGCTCGGCCCTTGTGTCCTACCCTGGCGCAGCGCCTGTGCTACCTGCGCCGAGCTGCGGCGTCTCAATGCTCACAAGCAGGCCGACGAGTTCCAGGCGGAGCGCGCCTATCTGGCGCAGCGGGCCTGCTCGCCAGCGCTTCCTGGTCCGGCCTCCACCTGGCTGACAGCCTTTGCCCGGACCATTCTGGTCCAGCAGATCGCACGGGAGGTCGCCCAATTTCTGCGCGCGCCGGAGGCCGTGCTGACCTGCAACGCCCTGCTCTATCTGGACCTGGCGACGCTGAGGATCAGTCGCCATCCCTTTCTACGCGAGCCGCACTGTCCCGACTGTGCGGCCCTGCCCGCCGACGACGCCGCTGCTGCCCGGGACGAGATGACCCTTGTGGCCCGGCGGAAGCTTGCCCCCCATATCTACCGCATGCGTGACCTGCTGGCGGTCAAGGAGCGCTTGCTGGCGCGCTATGTCGACGCGGAGTGCGGCCTGATCTGTGGCCTGACCAAGGATGCCAGCAACCTCTATGCCAATTTTGCCGTCCATATCCATTTCCAAAATGGGAAGCGCCAGGAGGTCGGCTTTGGCAGAGCTTTCAACTACGAGCAGGGCCAGGTGGCGGCCATCGCCGAAGCGCTGGAGCGCTACGCCGGTATGCGTCCAGGAGGCAAGCGGACGGTGGTGCGGGCCAGTCGACGTGAGTTGGGGGAGGAGGCCATTGATCCGCGCACACTGGGGCTGCACAGCGAAGCGCAGTACAGCCTGCCGTCTTTCCCCTATGTGCGCTATAGCGATGACCTGGTTCTCAACTGGGTCTGGGGCTATTCCTTCGCCCGTCGGCAGCCGGTGTTGGTGCCCGAGTGCAACGTTTACTATGGTCTCCACTACTGGGGAGGCGAGAAGCCCTATGTCTACGAGATCTCCAACGGCTGCGCCATCGGAAATTGCCTGGAGGAGGCCCTTCTGCATGGCATCTTGGAGATCGCCGAGCGCGATGCTTTTCTGCTCACCTGGTACGCCCGCCTGCCTATGCCTCGCATCGAGTTAGGCTCGGCGCGCGACCCGCTGATCGGGCTGATGTGCGAGCGGCTCTACTATCTGACCGGCTATCGCGTGCACGCCTTCAACATCACCCTGCCGGAGCGCATTCCCTGCTTCTGGGTGATGGCGGTCGACGAGCAGCAGCGTCCGACCTATCCGCGCGTGCTGTGTGCCGCCGGCTCGCATCTGTTGCCAGAGAAGGCCCTCATCAATGCACTGCAGGAGCTGGCGCCGATCGTTGGCAGCCATATCAGCCTGTACCGCCAGGAGGAGGAGCGAGCGCGCAGTCTGCTGGCCGATTCCTCGCGCGTCACCCAGATGCGCGATCACGCTCTTCTCTACTGCCTGCCGGAAGCGTTTGAGCGCCTGGCTTTTCTCTACCAGACGCCGCGAACACAGACCTTTGCGACGGCCTTCGAGGGAGATCAGCCTCTCTCTCATACGGACCTGCGCGAGGACTTGCTGGCTGTAATGGCCCGTTACCTGCGCAGCGGTATCGATGTGATTGCCGTCGATCAGACAACGCCTGAGCTGGCGCTGGAGGGCTTCCGAGCCGTGCGGGTCCTCATGCCGGGAATGCTCCCGATGACCTTCGGCCATCATGCTCGTCGCTGCTCTGGCTTGACGCGTCTTTATCAGTTGCCCTACCAGCTTGGCTACGCGGCCCGGCCATTGACCGAGGCCGATCTCAATCCCTATCCTCATCCATTCCCATGAGCGAGTGGAGGGAGCACCTATGAGCAACCAGGACCGCCAGATTGGTCTGCGCTACCTGCAGGCCACCTACTATGACCTGCCGCAGCTCTTTGCCGAGGGCCAGGGCGAGGAGGGCATGCCCGGAGAGCCGCTCAAGTTTAAGATCTATCGCGGCGTCCCCCACTATTCGCTTGGCCAACAGCTTCCGCTCTACCTGGGCGATCTGCGGCGGGCCTTTGGAGGCCAGGGTGAGCACGGCCAGCAAAGGAGGCACTCCCTGGATTATCAGACCCTTTCCTGCCTTCTCTACTACAGCTATGGCTTCTCGCGCCACGATAGCGGCCTGGCTGTCCGCTGGCCTTTCCATCGTCTGGTCGCCTCCGCTCGCTGCTTTTTCCCCGCCGAACTCTACGCCTGGCTGCCGGCGGTCGAGTCTCTTCCCCCGGGCTTCTACCACTACGATAATCTCCATCACGGTCTGGCTGCCCTCAGACAGGGCGATTATGCTGCCTTGCTGGGTGCGGCTCTCGGTTGCGAGCTGGCAGAGAGCCTGGGTGTGCTCTTTGTGAGCGCCTATTTCTGGAAGAACGCTTTTCGCTACCGTAACTTCTCCTACCGGCTGTGCTCCCAGGAGGTGGGGATGGTGATCGGCAACATCTTGCTGGTCTGTGGTCTGCTGGGTCTGGGTGTTCAGGTGCACTACCAGTTTCTTGATCGCGTCCTCATTCGCCTGTTGGGCCTGGAGGACGGCGAGGAGAGTCCCTTTGCGGCGCTGGTACTCTATCCCGCTGGCGGGGAGCGGGCCCCGGCCAAGCGGCTTCCTGCTGGGGCAGTGAGCGCCGATGCACTTCTGGCCGAGATCGAGGCGCTGGCGCCGGAGCATATCAGGCTGAGTACGCTTGACCGCGAGCGCTGTCAGAGGCTGCTGGAAATCGACCAGCACTCGCGGCTTGAGAGCAGCGCCGAACTGGCAATCTCGCTGGCGCCCGTGCCCTCGACCTGCGCCGAGAACGACATCAGGCTGCAGGGTCCAGCCCCCTGGCCAGAGGAGCTTGAGCTAGCCCAGGCCCTCCACAGGCGCAGCTCAGGCGACACCTTTTTCCTGCCGCTCGCCAGGCCCCTGAGCCGAGAAACCTTTTGGGAGATCGTGCGCTACAGTCTGGCCCCGTACGCCAGCGACCTCACTCTCGGTGGGCAAATGAGGCCGCCCTTCCTGGAGCTATTTCTGGCTCTCAACAATGTGGTCGATATTCCCGCGGGGATTTACCGTCTCTGCCAGGGCTGTGGCGGACTGCATCTGCTTGAACAGCGGGCAGTGGCTGCCCAGCTCCAGGCCATTCACAGTACCCCCGCTGTCAACTGTGGAAGCGCCCCTTTTGTTGCCTATCCGGTTGCCAACTACGAAGACCTCAGCGCGTCCTTGGGGAACCGTGCCTATCGCATCATGAATATGGAATGCGGCCTGGTGGCGCAACGTCTCTGCGTCTTGAGCGCGGCCTTTGGCCTGGTCGCGCGCTGCAGCGACAGCTATCATCTCGATCGCTGTCAGCAGTTGCTGGGCCTAGACGAGCGGGCGGCCCTCCCTCTGTTTCTGATAGCCGTTGGTCAGGAGCGCCCGGAGGCGGGAGCGGGGGCGCGCTACCGTCACAGCATTCGTCTCTAGAGAAGAGAAGAGGGGCATGAAAGAGCAGCATAACTGCAGTGTGGCAGAGGAATACGTCATACGGATCGCCGGCCTCCCGCTGACGGCACTGGCGGCCTTGCGTTTTCAACGCAGCCTGGCGCTCATCGAAGAGCTGTGGCAGGTAGAGGAGGTCCTCAGCAGCAGCGGGAACCGGCTCTCGGAAAGGCTACACACGGCGATTGGCAGGCTGACGGGCGATGAAGAGCGCCGGCGACGCCAGCAACTGATCGAGCTTCGGCGGGCCATCTTCCAGGGACGTCCACCGGCGGCGGCGCATCTGGCTCCGGCCCTGCTGGCCGCCTTACCCGCCGATCTAAGGGAGGAAATCCTGCGCTGGCACGAGCTGCTCCAGCGGCGTAGCGTTCTGCTCGCCGAGGCCCGTCGCCTCTTCGAGGCGGAGCTGGGCGAACGCCGCGAGGCTCTGCGCGAGCTGGTCGGTCGGGAGCGCTTCCTCCAGGGCGTTCTGCTTGCCAGCCCGAGCCTCTACCTGGATTGCTGCCGCTGGCTGGCAGCGCCTCCGGCGGAGGCCGGGCGCTATCTGGACCGCAAGCTCGAGGATGGCCTGCTCAACTATCTGGCGCGCATGGCTGCCAAAACCAGTCCCTACAGCACCTTTACGGCCCTGGCCCGTGGTCGCTTTCTCCAGGTGTCCGAGCGAGAGAGGGGCACCGAGCTGCTCGCGCCTGAGACGGACGAGCTGGAACGTGGTCAGAGCGTCATCGAGGCCAACATCCTGCTCGTGCACCACCTTGCCCAGGCGCTGGCCCGGCGCTCCGACATTCGCCCCTCCCTGCCGGTCAACCTCAATCCCTCGCTTGCCAGAGAGGCGGGGGGTGTGCGCTTCGTCAGTCGCGATGAGCTGGGTCAAGAGCGGCTGGTAGCTCTGCGAGCCACGCCGGCCCTGCAGATCGTCCTCCAGCTCGTCGAGGGCCGGCAGCCACTGACCTATGGAACGCTCTTAGAGACGCTCGTCGCCCTGGACCCGCAGGAACGGCGCCAAGAACTGGCGGCCTTTCTCGATCAACTGATCGCCTGCGGCCTCTTGCAGCTCACTTTTGCCATTCCTGAGCAGGCTCATGACTATCTGCGGCGTCTCTGCGAGGCCCTTGCTTCCATCGGCCAGGCGCCCGTTCAAGCGCTGCGCGCTCAGCTGATAGAGCTAGACGAGGCGCTGATCGCCTATGAGCGGGCTACCGAGGCGCGCCGGCGTTATGCCATCCTGCAGCACCTGCGCGCCCTGTTAGAGCGCCTCTTTGAGGAGCTAGGCTTGAGCGGACGACCCGGCTACTCTCTGCCGGCCAAGAACCTGATCTACGAGCATATTCTCATCAAGCAGGTGCCTGGGGGCAATCTCCCTGCCCTGGAGAGCGACCTGCTCGCCGATCTGGCCCTGGTCCGGCGACTGATCGCCCTCTGTGAGCCACTGCTTGCCGGGCGCCTGGCCCTGGCGACCTTTTTCGGCAGGCGCTATGGAGAGGGCGCCTCCGTCGATCTGCTGACCTTCTACGAGGAGTGCTATCGCCAGGGTCAGAGCCTGATGCCGGGCCTATTCGAAAAGGCCGAAGGAACGCCCTCGACATCTTCAGCCTTGCCCAGTCCGATCCGGGGGATGCAGCTCTTCGGCGCCCTCCTCGGCAGTCGTCCCACCGAGCACGAGGAACTGGCCCGTCTCCAGGTCCTGCGTCAGGAGCTAGCAGGTGCTCTTGCTGAGCAGCCCCCTGACAAGGCTGGTGTCCGCCACCTCGAGCGCCAGTGGCTGGCTGCCCGGCTAGAGGCACTCGAGGCCCAGTCTCCCGCATGGGGAGAGCCTCCACGCTCGCTCGCTCTCCACTGTCAGCTCTACTGGCAAGATGGCCAGCGCTACCTGGTGCTGAACTCTATTCAGAGTGGCTTTGGGCGCAGCCTGCGTCGCCTGGGGTATCTGGAAGCAGCCCTGGCCTCCAGGTCCCAGGAGCCGGCTGAGATGAACAGCGGCGGCCTCCTCCCGAGCGCGGAGGAAGATCCCCTGCCGATCGCCATCCAGGGCGTCTTTGGCTCCAATCTAAACCTGCGACTGCCTGGCGGCGAGCTTGAGATCGCTTATCCTGGCTCTTTCGGTAGCGGCAGTCACGGTCAGAGCCTGCCGCTGAGTGATCTGCTTGTCCAGCACGATCCCGCCAGTCAGCGCCTGCTCTTGATCTCCAGGCGCCTGGGCCGCAAGCTGCTGCCGATCCATCTGGGGCTGATGTCGGACTACTGGCTGCCCCCACTGTATCGCTTTCTGCTGTGGGCCTTCGGCGAGATGCCCACCGAGCATCTGTGGAGCCTGCGCTTGCTCCTGCTTGACCAGCCCCTCAAGGGCGAGAGCAGGGGCACAGAAGAGCCGCAGCCGCGCTACAGGCCGCGCACCTGTCTAGGGCGTATCTGCCTCGAGCGCGCCCATTGGCACCTGCCGCCAGCCTGCTTACCCCTGCGCCACAGAGGCGAGGCGCCCTTCGACTACTTCTTGAGGGTGCAGCGCTGGCGCACGCGGTACGGCCTGCCTGCGCGCTGCTTTCTGCGGGTCAATCCCTTCGATTTCCAGGCCGTCCAGGGCCAGGGACTTGACGTTCCCGCATACTCGCTCAGCAAGGAGCGCAAGCCTGTCTACATGGACTTCGAGAGCTACTTCGCGCTGGGCACCTTCGAGCGCCTGATTGAGAAGGGCCGCTTCGGCCTGCTCCTGGAGGAAGCTCTGCCAGCAGAGGCTGACCTGCTACCCACGCGGGAGGGGAAGTATGTCTGCGAATACATCTTTGAAGTCAACAGCCGGGGAGCCACAGATCATGGAGCGGCCTGGCGCTAGCTGGATCAGTGCCCATTTCTTTTATCACGGTGATCTCGGCGCGCTGCTGGTCGAGTGCGTGCAGCCGCTGCTCGCTCGTCTAGAGGAGAAAGCTCTTATCGACGCCTACTTTTTTGTGCGCTACTGGCAGGGGGGGCCGCATCTTCGCCTGCGCCTTCTGCCGCGAGCAGCCGAAGACGCGGCCCAGATCAGGGATGAGGTGCGTCGGGCCGCCACCCAGTATTTCCAGCACCATCCAGCTCCCGACTCCCTCGACGCGGCGCGCTACCAGGAGCTGAGCGGCTATCTCTCATACATCGAGTATGGCTATGATCAGCGCGGACCACTCTATCCGAACAATAGCCTGCACTTTCTGCCCTATGTTCCAGAATACGAGCACTACGGCGGCCAGCAGGCCATGCCCTACATAGAAAAGCATTTCTGGGAATCGAGCACCATCGCCCTGGCGTTCCTGACGAGGAGCGCCGATCGCAAGCAGCGCACAGCTCACTGCCTGGCGACCATGCTGCTGAGCGCCGCTCTGGCTGACCCGGACCGCGCGGCGACGGCCCGGGTAATCGAACAGTTCTCCTCTTCCTGGGAGCGTATGCCTGCCAGCCTGCGTACCCAACTCCTGGCCAGCTTTGATCAGGGCTACGAGCGCCAGCGCCAGCACCTCAGCCAGATGTGCGAGCTGCTCCTGCGTCTCTCGTCTCAGCCAGAGCCTGATCTTGAGCACGCTGGGCCTGCAACGGCTGTCGCGAGCTGGCAGCGCTCCATTCGCCAGCTCTACCGCAGACTCTCTGCCCTGGAGCAGGCCGGCCTACTGTATTCCCAGCAACTGTCGCCTGAGCCTCCTGCGACGCTGAGGAGAGCGAGACCGATCAGCCTCAGCCTGCCGCTGACTATTCTGCTGCGCTGCGCCCACATGCACAACAATCGGCTCGGCCTTTCCATCGTCGAAGAGGCCTACGTGCTCCATCTGCTCAAACGAGCACTTGAAGAAGGCGGCGAGACCAGAAACCAATTGCCCGCCGCGGAGGAAGGCAGACCTCTCTAGCCAAAGGAGCAAGCCATGTCGAGCAATTGTCCTGCGCCTTTAGGCCCGCGAGCCTGCGACTGGCAGAGCGTCCATGTCTATTACTACGACGAGCAGAAAGAAGGGCTGCTCCTCGACTGCATTCAGCCGCTCTTCGCCCAGGCCAGGTCCATCACAGAGCGGCTCTTCTTCGTGCGCCACTGGCTGCGCGGTCCCCACCTGCGTCTACGCTTCTACTGCTCCCCGACGCAGTTCACAGCGGCGCTCAAGCCCTTGATCGAAGAGACCGTGGGAGACTACCTGCGCCAGCACCCTTCCAGCGTCCGCCTTGACGAGGAGCGGCTGAAGCCGCTCTATGCCACGCTGGCGCGCCAGGAGCGAGAAAGCGGGCCATTCTTCCCTCTCTATCCCGACAATTCGATTCAGTATCTGCCCTACGATCGCCGTTTACAGGTGCTCGGCTCCGAGGCCCTGGCGACCCTGCTCGAAGATTTCTACGTGGAGACCAACGAGCTGGCCTTTGCCATGCTGGCCTACCTGCGCCAGGGCCACTCGCTGCTAACTCTCTGTCTCGATCTGATGCTCACCGTGGCCCATTGCCAGGGCCAGCACATCGCGCGCGGCTTCATCTCTTACCGCTCGCATGCCGAAGGCTTCATCGTTGCCAGCTCTGACCCCGCTCGAACGCGCTCCCTTCTTGATCGTCGCTACCTGGCTCAGGCCCAAACCCTGGTTGCCAGGCTGCGCCTGCTCTTAGAAGCGCTTGAGCGGGGTGACGATACCTTTCCTTTCACTCTGGCCTGGTCAGAGCTAATGCAGCGCTATCAAGAGCGCGCCGCCCACCTGATCGCCGCCGGCCAGATCGACCTAAGCGCGGCGGCTCTGGAAGCGGGCGACGCGCCCTCCTCTCCCGTGCGCGGGAAGCTGGCCGCCAGTCCCTTCCACAGCGCGCTGGAGCGCGATCAGCGGCGGAAGCAGGCTCTCTACAGCGATCCCTGGTTCCAGAGCTATCGCCTGGTGCTCAACCTGCTCTACCTGCATTTCAATCGTCTGGGTCTGCGGCCGATCGATCGTTTTCTGCTCTGCCACCTGGCGGCCAACGCCGTAGAGGAAGCCTTCAAGATCAGCGCCGCGGAGATGGTGAGCGCCTTCAGCGACGGGAAGCCGCCCGTGCAGCCGTCCTGGCTGCCAAAGGAAAGGGGGCAACATGCAGGAGCATGAGCAGCGCGCGGCCTCCCAGCCGGGGCTGCCGTCAGCAGCAATAACGCCCCTCCAGCGCTACATCGCCGAGGCGCAGCACTTTCCCGATCGCGAGGTTGTCGACTGGCCGCGCGCGCCGCTCAAATATAAACTCTATCGCGGCTGCAGTTGCCTGCGCCTCCCGTACCAGCCGTTCCGGGCGCGGGCGCAAGCTCGGCAGCCCTTTGGACTCAACCAGTTTGGCCAGATGCTGGCCGACATTTATGGGGTGACTCGTCAGCGCTGGACAGGGGCCGAGAGCCATAACGCTATCGCCGTTGGCAGCACGCTGCCGATCCTTGACCCGCTCAAGCATCCCTTCAAGCAGGATCTGCTGCGCCCAGTGCCTTCCGGGGGCGGCCTCTATCCCTGCGAGATCTACGCCGTAATCGGGGCCGCTCAGGCGCTGCCTGCTGGCGTCTACCACTATGACCCCCTTCACCACGTCCTGGACGTGATCCGCGAGGTCTGCGCCTCCTCGGATCAGAGCAGTGACCAGCCGCTGGCAGCCCTGTTGGAGGCGCTGCTCGCCTCGCCGAGCTGCGAGGCCGATTTCGCGCTCGTTCTGAGCTGCGTCTTCTGGAAAAACGCCTTCAAATATGGTGAATTTGCCTATCGCCTGCAGAGTCTCGACCTGGGGATCGTCCTGGGCCAGTGTCTGGAAGTCGCTCGCTCTTACGGGCTAGAGAGCAGCGTCCACTTTTGCTTTGTCGACAGCGCGGTCAATGCCCTGCTGCAGCTCGATGGGGCCTACGAGAGCGCCTACGTCGTCATCGTCTTCGGCCTCGGGGAGAGGGAGAGGCCCGGCGGAGCGCAAGCCGTTGCCGTTGTAGAGCGCTGTTTCAAAGCCGCCGCGCCCCGAGCCGGAGCGGTAGCCGAGCAGGCTCGTTGGCAGCCGCTCAGCTCCCTGCCCCTTTCGGAAGCTCTGCACCGGGACTCGCTTATCAACGGGCATCGCCCGCCGTCGGACCAGTGGGCGAGCCAGGAAGCCAGGCAGGTTTTGGCCGGACCGCAGGCGGCCCCCACCATCGCCATGAAGGACGACGCCGGGCTGGAGCTGGCAGCAGGCACGCCACTCCGTCACTCCGCCCGTCACTATTTTCAGCCCGGCAGCATCAGTCAGCAACAGTGCGCTCAGCTACTCTCGGTCGCGGGGCGTCCCCTTCAGAGCGACATTGCCCCCGCGGCGCCCTCGCTGCCGCACCTGCTGCTCTACGTAATCGCTGCCAACGTGCGCGATCTCGATCCCGGCGTCTACTGCTATACCCCTGGTGCTCGCCATTTGCAGCTTGTAAGGTCAGGGGATAAGCGCATACAATTACAGCAAATAGTGGCTCATACTGGATATCACAATGTCTACCATATCAACCTACACCTCTTTCCGGTCGGAGAGTACAACGAAGGGGCGCGCCGCTATGGAGCCCGCTGGTATCGCATCCAAAACATGTTGGCTGGCAGCCTTATTCAGCGTCTCTATCTGGCAGCCGCCCTGCTCGGCCTTGGCTGCCACACCAGTCTGGCCTACTCTATCGAAGGAGTGAACCATCTACTTGGCCTTGAAAACGGAGCAACAGCCCTGGCTCAGGTACTGATTGCCCCCGAGCGTCTGGCGGGTCAATATTATGAGATGCCGCTACCGGCGATCGCAGCAGGAGCGTGGTCAGCGGAGTAGCGGCGAGCATAGCAGCATCAACCTTTGGGAGTAAGGAGGTCACTGTCGTGAGCGGGAGCCGTGCCGCGATCATTGCAATAGAAAATGTCCACAAAGCCTACGGGGATCTCAAAGCCCTCAACGGCGTTTCCTTGCAGATCTGCCAGGGCGAATGCTTTGGTCTGCTCGGCCCTAATGGAGCGGGCAAGACCACCCTGCTATCCTGTATCGAGGGGCTGATCAGCTTTCAAGAGGGGCGCATCAGCGTTGACGGGTACGAGGTTGCCCATCACCGGCGCAAAGTGAAGAGCATGCTGGGCGTCCAGCTTCAGGATGAAACCCTCTTTACCGACCTGACGGCCTTGGAGGCTGTCCAGTTCTACGGAGCGCTCTACAACACCTTCCCCTCGCGAGCCGAGGCCCTGGCCCTGCTAGAGCGCTTTGACCTGGCCGAGAAGCGCAACGCCCGCATCGGCACGCTATCTGGGGGGCAGCAGAAGCGCCTGACCCTGGCGCTGGCGATGGTCCATGATCCAGCCATCATCTTACTGGATGAGCCAACCACCGGGCTGGACCCGCAGGCTCGCCATCATATCTGGGACATTGTGCGCCGCCTGCGCAGCGAAGGCAAAACCATCATCCTGACGACCCACTACATTGAGGAGGCTGAGATCCTCTGCGACCGCGTAGGGATCATCGATCGTGGCCAGATTCTGGCCCTGGGGGCCCCCCGCGAGCTTATCGAGCGCATGGGCAACCTCTCAACGGTGCGGGCCAGCCTGCGGCTGCCAGCCGAGAAACTGGAGCAACTGCGGGCGGCGGCATACGTCCAGTCGCTCAGCAGCGACGATGGCCTGCTCAGCGTGCAAACCTCCGATCCGCAGCGCGTCCTGACGCTGCTGGAAGAGATCGGCAAGGAGACGGGGACCCGTCCACAAAACGTCTCGATCCGCCAGCCCAACCTGGAAGATGTCTTTCTCTCCCTGACGGGCCGCAGCCTTGGACCTGTGGACTAGCGGCTGGTTCTTCCTTCCATTTCCCGGCTTTCACCTTCTAGCAAGACGAGATGAGAAAGGAATCGCCCATGCGACGCTTTTGGACTGAGTTCCGTTTCTTTACCATCCTGGCCTTTCGCAGCCGCACGTTGCTCTTCTTTAGCCTGTTGGTGCCGACAGGCTCGCTGCTCCTCTTTGGCTTCGTCTTTGGCCAGCATGTCATTCCCTTGCCAGGGAGTAGCGGCATCTCCTACTCGATCTGGCTGCTGCCCGGCATCATTGTCATGAACATCATCGCCTCCGGCCTCATGGGAAATTCAACGGCAATGATCACCTGGCGCGAGCGCGGCATTTTCAGGCGCATCCTGGTGACGCCAACGGCCCCCTGGGAAGTCATGCTGGCCCGGGCCTGTACCCAGGTGCTGGTAATCGTTGTCCAGACCGTGGTGGCCATTATCGTCGGCAGCCTGGTCTTCAACTTCAAGTTTAACCTGCTCTACGCTCCGCTAACGCTCCTCTTCATTGTCCTTGGCTCTGCCGTCTTTCTCCTGCTGGGGCAGGTCATTGCCTCGTTCACCGACCGCGTGGAGCTGGGCAACATCATCAGTCAGGGCCTCTACATTCTGCTGACCTTTCTGACGGGCATTCTGCTGCCCTTGCAGATTCTACCTGACGTTGTTTCGAAGGTGGCCCCGTTCACGCCTTCCTACATGGTAGCCGACCTGCTGCGCGGCGCCATGTTGCAGGGAAGCGCGGGCAGCGCCCCGCTTGCCGATATCATCGGCTGCCTGCTGTACTGTGCCGTCTCGCTTGGCCTTTCGGCGGCCTTCTTTCGCATGTTGCGCTGAGGCGCTCAGCGGCGGATTGCGGCAATCGAGCGTCTCAGGAGAGATCGAATGAACTCCACTGTCCTACGTGACATCTGCTTGATCGAGGGTGGGGCCGAGGCTCAGCTCAGGAGGGGATGTGATCTCTGGCTGCAGGGGGAACGCATCCAGGCGATTACGGAAGCCCATGAGCATCTGCCGCTGAAGGCGGAGGAGGGAGGAGAAGAGATTCTCTGCTCCGGCCTCTACTGTCTGCCCGGCCTGATCGATATGCATACGCATCTCACCTCGCCTAGCGAGGAGCGCCTTGAGAGCGGCGACGACTTTCGCCGTCTGCTGGCTGCTCATGGACGGCAGGCGCTGGCAGCTGGAGTGACCACCCTGCGCGATCTCGGGGGCCTGCCCGAGGTGCTCTTCCGTCTGCGGGCGGGAGCGGCTCGCGGCCCTCTCTTTCCCAATCTCGTGATGGCCGGCCCTTTTCTCACTGCTCGAGGCGGCCACCCCACCGCCGATCTCTTTCATGGATTGACGGCTCTGCGGCGCGCTGCGACCCGTGAACTCAGCGAGCCAGAGCAGGCGCGTGCGGTGGTCGAGCAGTTAGCGGTCAGCGGCGTCGACTTCATCAAAGTAGTTTCTACCGCCTGCCTGGTGATCCCTCAGGAAGAGGTGCAGGTCCCCAAGCTGCGGCCTGAGGTCTTAGCGGCCATTGTCGAGGCGGCCCACGCCCGCGGCTTACAGGTAGTCGTCCATACGATGACCGCCGCGGATGTGCGGGAGGCGGTGCAGCTTGGCTGCGATGGAGTTGAGCATGGAATCGTCTGCGACGATGTTGAGATCTGCGACCCGGACTTGCCCGCCCTCCTGAGCAGTCGCCGTGTCTGCTACGTGCCGACGCTGGCCGCTATTGAGCGGCTGGCGCCGCGCTTTCTCGGCCTGGCAATGAAGAACGCCAGGCTCCTGGCCGAGAGCGGCGTGCTGCTCGGCGTGGGGAGCGACGCCGGCAATCCGGGCCTGCCCTTCGGGGCCGCCCTGCTGCGCGAGTGTGAGCTGCTGTTCGCTGCGGGTATTCCGCCAGCTCAGATCATTGCCGGAGCCACCAGCCAGGCCGCGCTACAAATTGGACGCGGCGACCAATTGGGCCGTCTCTTGCCCGGCTATCAGGCTGACCTCCTGCTACTCCGGGCCAACCCGTTGGACCATCCTGGCAATCTCAGACAGGTTGAGGCCGTTTTCAAGGCCGGGCGCTGTATCGCTGCCCGTCCCACCTCAGCCTTCCGCCGTCGATCTGCATCCACTTCCTTTCAGGAGTCCACCTTGTGAACCGAGAAAGCTCTTTTCGGCCTTCTTCTCGCCAGAGCCAGCACGGCAGGGGGCGCTTCAACGCGGTGAGCCTTGCTGAGGGGCTGTTTGCCCTGGGGACGCTGGCGCTGCTGGCTTCGGTTTTTCTTCCCTGGCGCTATACCGAGCTAAGTCGCCCTGGGGGACCACAGTTGGTCCTCAGCGGCTGGCAGACTGGCCTGCTCGGTGGCCAGGGACTCTGCCTGCTTTCGGGCCTCGTTCTAGTCCTGCTAGCAGGATTGAGGCGCTGGCTGTCGCCAGGACAGCGGGCTGTCGGCGAAATTGTGGCCGCCCTCCTACTCGGAGCGGTCACCGCGCTGACCGTCAAAGCGGTGCTCAGTTTCTATAGCGGGCCTCTGGCTCTGGCGATTAAGCAGAGCGTGCTGGGAGCAGGCTTTTATCTGGCCATGCTGGGCCTCGATTTGTTGCTCTTTGCCTGCTTTCTGTTGGCGAGACGGCGCCAGCAGCCAGGGGCAAACCGCTGAGCGGCTATAGATAATATTAATATATAGAATCGATCGATAGAAGCGGCTGAAGCAGCTCTTCAGCTATCCTCCTCTGGGCTGGGCGGCCAGACAGCCAGCGCTCGGCCTTCCCTCCGGGTCGGGCTGCTGTTTCTTTTCTGCCGTCAGCGCCTTCTGGTCACGCCTGCAGCCTCGTCGGCGGTGCTGGCGGCTGACCCTCGAGGGTTTTCTCAGGGTCTGGCCTGAAGGGTGCCCCCTCAGCCACTGGACCTTGGGGCTTGCGCGCTCCCAGGAGTTGGACCACAGCGCCTCTCGTCCGGCTTTCGGTCAGCCCGGAGGCCGCGTCTCTTCTGACCACCTCGCCTACTCACGATCCGCGACTGTTTGCCCTTTCGGGGGAAGGTCCCTGGTCCCCTTGACTTTGGAAACGGCGGCCATTAAAATGTCATTATGTTATGACATTTTCATCAGCGGCGGAAGGATCAACGCCATGAGCGAGTCTCGCTATCGGACGGCTTCCAAAAGCAGCCCGGTACCGATGCATTACCAGGTCGAGCGCGACATGCGCGAGCGCATTCTCAGCGGAGCCTGGAAGCCGGGGCAGCAGCTACCGGGCGAAATGGAGCTGTGCCAGCTCTATGGTGTCAGCCGTACCACGGTACGCCAGGCTCTGGGGGTGCTGGTTGACGAAGGGCTGATCGTGCGTGAGAGGGGGCGAGGGTCGTTTGTCCGTGACCTGACGATTACGGCGGGGGCCCGAGGGCTGACCTCGTTCAGCGATGAGATGGCGGCCAGAGGGATGCATGCCGGAGCGCGCGTCCTGAGCATCCAGCGCGAACCGGCTCCGCCGGAGATGGCCCACCGTCTGCGCATCGAAGCTGGCGAGCCGCTGGTGGTCATTCATCGTGTGCGTTACGCCAACGACAGCCCGATGGGCATTCAAACGGCCCATCTGCCGGCGGCGCGCTTTCCCGGGCTGGAGCAGGCTGATCTTAATGAGCGTTCGCTCTATCAGTATCTGGAGGAGCGCTATGCAGTTGTCCCGACGGAGGCCCTGGAAATCTTTTCGATCACCTCGCTCAACGCTCAGCAGGCCCAGTTGCTGCAGGTCAGCGAGGGAGCCTGCGGCTTTTACGTCGAGCGTCTGACCTTCGACGAGGCCAAACGGCCCTTCGAATTCGTCGTCTCTGTTCTGCGTGGCGACCGCTATCGCGTGCAGCTCTTTTTGCGGGCCTCCAGGCGCAAGCCCTAGCCAGCCAGGTCGTTGTTGTGCTGCCGGCCTTATCTGTGGATCGGTGAAGGAGTGAGTATGCAAGCAATACCCTATTTGACCGCCGTGGCCGAGGTTATTGAGCGACTTCAGGAGCAGGAAGAGCAGATACGTACTGTGGCGGAGCGGGCTGCCGAAACCATTGCCGGTGGTCACTGGGTGCGCCTCTTTGGCAGTGGTCACTCGGTGCTCCCAGTGCAAGACTGCTTCCCGCGCTACGGGGGCTATGTCGGCTTCTATCCCATCATGGATCCTCGCCTGATGTGGACGACCGTTAGCGGGCCTGGCGGTGCGGAAGAGCTGCTCTGGCTAGAGCGGCAGGAGGAATACATCCGTATTTTCCTGCGTCATACGCGCTGGGAGCCAGCCGATATGTTGATTGTCATCTCGCACGGCGGTCAAAATGCTGCGCCCGTGGAAATGGCCCTGGCGGCCAAAGCGGCAGGTCTCTACGTGGTTGCCATCACCTCGGAAGAAAACCACCGCCAGCGTCCCGCCCTGCACTCGAGTGGCCGAAAAATCGGCGACATTGCCGATGCGGTCCTCTTCAACGGCGTGCCTGCCGAGGATGCCGTAGTATCGGTGCCGGGTGTCAACGGCAAGGTTGGCGGAGTTTCGACCCTGGCAGCGATTGCCCTGCTGCAGGCCATTGTCAGCGAAACGGCCCTGGCGCTGGCTCGTCGTGGTTATCTTGTTGAGCCATTTGCCTCGCCCAATACCGAAGGGGTCAGCCCTCGACACAATGAGGAGGTCTACGAAGCCTTTCGACGTCGACTTTGCGGCTCTTGACGCCCATGCTGCAGTTGAAACGGGACTCCTGTTGATCTCAGCTCAATGGTTCCCGCTTGCCCGGCGACGGCCTGCCTCCTTGGTGAGGGCCGCTGTCGTCTGAGATCCTTCTTTGGAGGTAGCTATGCCACCGTATCCGCGTCCACGCCTGCGCCCAATCGCGTTACTCATCCTTGCTGTCCTCTGTTCCCTCCTGGTCGGCGCTTGTGGTGGCGCCGGAGGCTCCTCTACTGGCAAAGTAACGATCAGCTACTTGACGCACTGGTCGGGGCCCCAGGTCGATCAGCTCAAGCAGGCCATCAGGGCCTACGAAAAGCTTCATCCCCAGGTCGCCATCCAGGTGCGGACGGTGCCCTTTGGCAACCTCCTGACGACGATTATGACCCAGGGGGGGAGCGCCAGCGGCCCGACTATCATGGGCATTTACAACCTCTGGCTGCCTCAGCTTGTCCAGGACGGTCTGGTAGCTGAGGCTCCCACCGCTTTTGCTCAGGACATCCAGCAAGCCTATCCTCAGAACGTCGTATCGGCGGTTCAGGTCGATGGCAAAACCTATGGTTATCCCAATGAGGTTGACCTCTACGCCCTTAACTACAACAAGGCCCTCTTCCGTGAAGCCGGGATTACAGCCCCGCCGACGACCTGGAGCGAGCTGATCAGCGACGCTCTCAAGCTGACGAAGCGCGATAGCTCTGGCAAGATTGTGCAGCAGGGCTTTGGAGTGATCACGAGCTGGAACAGCGGCGTAGTCCATCCCTGGCTCTCGCTGATGAACTCCGACGGCGGCCAACTGCTTGGCAGCAACCATCAGCCCTTGCTGACGAGCCAGGCGGCCCTGGATACCGCCAACCTCTACTATCAGCTGATCTTTCGCGACAAGGTGACGGATCCGGCGATGGGCCAGGCTAATGCCTCGACGACAGGCCCGTACCTTGATAACTTTGTGGCTGGCAAGACGGCCATGATCATCATGGCCAACTGGTGGGAGAGCAACCTCCGGGCGGGCATGGGAGAGCGTTTCAACGACGTCGGCACCGCCCCGATCCCCGTCGGTCCTCATGGCAGCGGCTCGCACAGCGTCTCTTACTCCTGGAGCACTGTTGTCAGCGCTAACGCCGATCCCGCTCAGCAAGAGGCGGCCTGGCAATTTCTCCAGTGGCTCAATGGTCCCCAGAGTGGCCAGCGCGGCTCGTCCGCCATGGGCGATATTCTGATGGGCATGGGCATTCTGCCCAGCCGGACCTCCGATCTGAGCGCACACCAGGCAGAGCTAGATACGCCTTTTATCAAGACCTACGTACAGCAGCTCAAGAACAGCATACCCTTCCCGACCGTCCTGGGGGGCGATGAGCTGACTACCAGCCTGCAGAAAACTCTGGAGGCCCTCATGTACGGCCAGAGTTCACCCCAGCAGGCGATGGCGCAGGCCCAGAGCAACCTGAGCCAGATTCTCAGCCGCTACTACGCCTGAGAGCAGAGCAGCCTGGCTATCTGGGCGGGCTGAGCGAAGAGGGGTCTATGTCTGGCGTGAGCGAGGGACTCCCTCTTCGCTCGGCTGTTTCTGGCTCAGCTCGCGTTGACCGGGCGAGAAAAGGGTTGGGGCGCTCCGTTCTCTCCTTTCCTCTCCTCTTCTCGGCTCTTTTGCAAGAGGACCGGTCGGCGACAGGCGCGAGCCAGGTCGGGCCGCTCGCTGCCTGCTCTCTTTCTCTCTGTTGCAGAAATTGTTGTGAAGGAGTGGAGATTATGCCAGGAGAGCGCCCCGCCATCCTTCGCTCGACGAGACGGTTGGCGACGATCGGCCTGCTTACACCAGGGTTGGGCCTCTTGACGCTCTTTGTGGCGGTGCCTATCGTGTTGACTGCCTGGATCAGTCTGCACCAGGGTTCAATGGCTCTTCCCTACGCGCGCATGCGCTGGGTCGGGCTGCAGAACTACTCGCTGGTCCTGGCCCAGCCTATCTTTCGCACGGCCCTGCTCAATGTCGTTCTCTATTCTCTGGCCAACCTGGTCATCGTCTTGCCGCTGGCCATCTTGCTGGGCCTCTTTCTCTACCAGGCGCGCATCTACGGGCGCAACCTGCTGCGCACCGTGCTCTTCCTCCCCTACATGATCCCGACGGTGGCTGTGGCCATCGTCTGGGGCTATCTCTACGAGCCGCAGTATGGACCCCTCAATCAGATTCTTGGCTGGCTACATCTGCCGCCCCAGGACTGGCTTGGCTCGGTCCATGAGGCGATGCTAGCTCTGGTAATCCTGAATGTCTGGCAGACACTGGGCTACTATGTCGTGATGGTAGTGGCCGGTCTGACGGAGATCCCGCGAGAGTACTACGAGGCCGCCGCGATCGACGGCGCCGGCTGGTGGCGCTGCCAGTGGTCGATTACTCTGCCGCTGCTGAGACGAACGCTGGCCTTTGTGTTTGTGATTCTGACGATCAATACCTTGCAGGTCTTTGATCCCGTCTATGTATTGACCCAGGGGTCGCCCGTTAACTCGACGGATGTGGTGGCCTATCAGATGTATATCACAGCCTTTAATTATGGGCAGGCCGGTCTGGCAAGCGCGATGGCCATGATTATGCTGGCGATCGTTCTCGCGCTCTCTCTGCTTCAGTTGCGCCTCTTCCGTTCGTTGTGAGGCGACTCGGCGCGCTCTTGCCTGACTCGGGCGGTGCGCTGATGGCTCCGGTGTGGAGCGGATGCTGTTCGAGGAGTGTTGCAATGCAGTTGCCTTTGATTGTGCAGGACTATGGCCGGCGACGCCGCGCCTGGCGCTCGCTTGGGCTGCTGGGGCAATATAGTGTGATGCTGCTGATCCTGGCGGTGATGCTCTTCCCTTTTTTCTGGCTGCTGGCCTCTAGTCTCAAGACCCCTGCCGATCTGGGGGCCTTGCCACCGATCTGGTGGCCGGCCCATCCCGCCTTCTCTTCCTACCAGACGGTCTTTGAGGTGATTCCCTTCGGGCGGGCCATCGTGAACTCGCTGATCGTGACGGTCTGCTCGACGACCGGTATCCTGGTGACAAGCATCATGGCCGGCTACGTCTTTGCCAAGCATGATTTTCGAGGCAAGCGGATCATCTTTATCTGCGTGCTGACTACGATGATGGTTCCTCAGTTTGTGATGCTGATCCCGCTCTATCGCATGATGGTCGCGCTCCATCTGGACAATAGCTATCCTGGCCTGATCCTGCCCAATCTGGCCAACGGCTTCGGGATCTTTCTGATGCGTCAGTTTATTGCCGGTATTCCCGATGAGCTGCTGGAGGCGGCCCGTCTGGATGGCGCCTCGGAATGGACCTTGCTCTGGCGGGTGGTGGTCCCCCTTTTGCGCCCGGCGGCGGCAGCCTTGATTCTCTTTGCTTTTGTCTTCCAGTGGAATAATTTTCTGTGGCCGCTCTCGATTGTCTACTCGCCAGAGATGAGCACGGTGGTCCTCTCACTCAATGGCCTGCGTACCTACACGTCGAGCGTAGCTTTCACCAATATCGTGATGGCGGGCACGGTGATCGGCATTCTGCCCAGCGTACTGCTGACGCTGTGGGCCCAGCGCTACTTTATTGAGGGGATCTCCCTGACCGGCATTAAGGGCTAGCTGGTCCGCCTGCGCTTCTACGGAGGAGCCTTGACGATGTATCTGGGAATCGATGTCGGAGGCAGCAAGATCCAGGGGGCGTATTTCCGCTCCTCGAGCAGAAGGAGAGCCGTGGCTCTGACGTCGCGCCTGGCGACCCCAGCCAGCTATGAGACCTTTCTGGCCGCCCTGGAGCGGCTGGGCCGAGAAGCTGCCCAGGAGGGAAGAGCGCTCTGGCGTGTCTGCGTGGGTCTGCCCGGCACGTGCAGTGAGCGTCGAGCCTTGTGGGTGCCCCATCTGCCCTATCTAAATGGACGGAACCTGGCAGAGGATTTGGAGGGACGTCTAGGTGTGCCTGTGGTCCTGGGTAACGATGCTCAATTGGCGCTACTGGGCGAGGTCTGGCGCGGAGCAGCCCGCCGGCGGCGCAGTGCGGCCCTGCTGAGCGTGGGCACGGGGATCGGGGGAGCCTTGCTGCTTGATGGACGCATCGTGCGTGGAGTGCACGGGAGCGCTGGCGCTTTCGGCTGGCTCAACTTTGACTACCGTTGC
>NZ_JBHOQV010000197.1:0-3825 GCF_042408735.1 Thermogemmatispora sp. | reverse complement strand
CGTTGATCAGGTCAAAGGTCCCATCGGCAAAGTCCAGCGGCTGCATGACATTCATCGTTCGAAAGTGCGCGTTGTCAAGGCCGCGCGACAGAGCCTGGGTACGGGCATATTCGATGACGCTTCCGCTGATATCAACCCCGATCACTTCCACTTTGGGATAGGCAAAGGCCACTTCCAGCGCCCAGCCACCTGGGCCGCAGGCCAAGTCAAGCACACGTCCCCCTGCTGGCAGTGGCGGACCGGCAGGAAACTCTGGAAAGAGTCCCCCCATCCCGCGCGTGAGCAGTTGGTCCTGATGCATCAATCGCGCCAACTCGCCGACGTTCTCGGGATCAATCACGTAGGTGTTGTTCTGATCGCTGCCTTTGGCTTTCTCAGGATCCATCGCTCTCCTCTACCTGCCTGTTATGCCAATGCTTCAATCCTGTCCGCCAGCTCTGCGAGCTGCCTTGCCTGTGGCCAACGCGCCTGGCCCTGCCGCAATAACTGCTTGACTTCCGCCTGCCCGTAGTGGCTCCCGCTCCGCTGTACTCCCTCAATGCTGGCCCCCAACGCCTCTACAAACAGCTCCTGGTCGACCAGTGCCAGCGCGACTGCCGCCCGCTTTGGCTCTATATCCGCCAGTCCTCGGCCATTCGTCTGCGGCCACTGCGCCTTGTAAAGCCGTTGACTCTCTTCTAGCGAGGAAAGGGCCTCCCTCGCCTGTCCCAGGTTCAGCAGCACCCTTGCCCTGCAGAGCGGCACGGCGTAGGGTGGACGATCAGCCAGTGCATAGCCAGGGTCATGCTGAGGAGAGACGAGCGCATAGGATGCTTCAGCCTGAGCCAGTGCTGAAGCTGCCTCCCTCCTCTGCTGCAGGAGACTGGAGGTTTCGGCCAGCCCTGTCAGGAGACTCGCTTCCAGCGCTGGGGAGACCGGCCCCTTCTTGAAAGAGGCAAGTCCCCGCTGAAAACACGACAATGCTGTCTCCGCCTGCGGCTGATGCTCTCCTGTTTCAGAAAAGGTCCACAAATAACTATATCCTTCGTAATAGGGCAATGCCCGTTGCAGGAGGACATCGCCGGTCAAATGAGCATAGTGCTCCGCTTGCTGCAAGTGATAGAGCCGCTCCTTTAGCCGCAGCCGATGCCGTGCTGCTATCGCCGCGATCAGATGGATCTCCGCCGCCAGGTGTGCCGCCTCCTGAGATCTGCTTACCAGAGCAGGCGCTCTCTCTAGCAACCCCAGCAACCACTCTGCTGTCGCCACGACCGTCGTCACGGCCTCAGTCTCGGAGGCTCGCCACAGCGCCCCCACCAGGGGACGGGCAAGCGTAAGTGTCTCCTCTCCGGTTAAGCTCAGGCTCCCCACCAATGCCAGCCCACTGCTCCCCACCAGCAGGGACAATGCTTCCCTCCGTCGCATATCGTTCTCCTTTGGGACTCTGCTCTTCACTCGTTGCTGGCGGACCAGCCCCAGTTCCGCCGGCGTCGTTAGAGTAGTACCGACAGATCAGGTCAATGCTATCCGTTCGCAGAGGTTTTCCCTGCTCTGCCGCCAGGAGCGTCCCGACGGCTATGCCGATCTCACCGGCACGCTGCCTCAGACTCACGCCTTGCTTCAGGCGCAGTTCTCGCTAACGGCTCATCCAGCTCTCCTTTTCACCTGCTCTTCCCGAAAGAAACCGCCAGCGTGCACTATCTTACCTTCTAAGAGTCAGTATAGCAGCATGCAGTATCCTGTTCAAGGTTTCCCGTTCTGACGGATCTGAAGTTGTAACTGAACTTGGAACAGAACCCCTTTACTGTCAAGTGACAAGTGGCTACAGTAGACTCGCCGATAGCCGTCAGGCTAAGAAAGGCAGTTCTAGAGCGATCCTGACCAGGATTGGGCAGGTCATTGCTCAGCAAGCAGCTCTTTGCTCAGGACATCCGGTTGACCTGATAGATGGAAAGGAGATCGCTGATGGCCACAGTACCCGGATCCATGCTCCCTCAATCTGGCATAGCCACCAGCCGTGAGGACCATATCGCTGCCCTGCGGGCTGAGTTAGGACCGAGTGAACGGACCGAGCATCTCATCGATTGGCTCCTTGATATGTGGGAGACGATCGATCTCTTGACCGCCCGTTTCGGAGTGGCGCGCGCTTGGCGCATCATTGCCGCGCCCACTTCCCCCTCGCCCAGCCAGGGGGGATCGACGACCAACCACCTGCGTGGCGAAGCAAGTGCCCTTGCCGATCTGCCCAGTGATTCCTGAAGGGAGGCTCAAGGTGTTCATGCGCCTCTGGCACTGGCGAAGTCTCTTCTCGGCTGGGAAGCGAACTGCCTGCCTGGTCAACCAGGTTCCACCTGGGCAACAGAGCGAACCTGACGGGCGCCGGCGTCTGTCAGACCTCCCTTACCTGCTTCCCAAGGACCTGCAAGAGATCAATCGTCTGGACTTTCAACATTATGTCTTGCGCCAGGCTCTGGGGCGGCTGACCTTTGCCCCGGTCGACGAGCAACTTCGGCGGGGTGGACAGGTGCTCGATGTCGGCTGTGGAACAGGCCGCTGGGCCATCGACCTCGCGCGGCTGTATCCCCCGACTCAGGTGACCGGCCTCGATCTGGAGCTGGTCAAGGCCACAACGCTGCCGCCCAACTATCGCTTTGTCCAGGGAGACATCCTCAAGGGTCTTCCCTTTGCCGAGCGAACCTTCGTCTATACCCACCAACGCTTCCTGGTGGCAGCAATTCCCCTAGAGCACTGGCCGCGGGTTGTCCAGGATCTCCACCGTGTCACGGCTCCAGGCGGCTGGATCGAACTCATTGAACTTGGAGCCGAGACCCGCAATGCCGGCCCCTGTCTCGAACAGCTCCTCGCCTGGGGGCGTCAGCTCGCTGCCAGCCGTGGCATCGACGGCACCCAGATGCACCGTCTCAGCGAGTGGCTCCTGCAGGCTGGTTGTCGCCAGGTCCAAGCCCAGACCCTCTGGCTGCCACTCGGTGCCTGGGTGGGACGTCTGGGTCTGCTGTTCCTTCGAGACGTCGTGAGCGGCTTCACTGGGCTGGAAGGCCCAGTGCTCCACACCTGCGGTATCACTTCCGAGCACTTTCGCCAGACCATCGCCGCTCTTGAACACGAGTGCAACCAGCGCCGGACGCGATATGCCTGCTATCTGGCTGCTGGTCAGGTCTGAAGCTCTTCCTGGCCTGGCCAGGGGGAGTTTGTCGGAGAGTGGAGACAGAGCCGAGATCAGCGACCCGCGGCTCAGGCCAGGGGCTGGCCTGCAGCCGAAGGTGTCGTCGACCCGGACTTGTGGGCGGGTTGACCGCGGCCCACTGCCCCGTACCGCGGGCCAGTCGAGCAGCCCTGGCCGGGCGGACCCGCTTCCCCCACCTGAGGTGAGGCGAAGCCGTTGCTGCCCGCTGGTCAGTGCCGTTGGCCGCATGAGGAGCAGGATGCCCCCAGAGAGGCGGCGGTGTCACCCCGATGCGGAGCGCCAGCCGGGAGCCGTCTTCCTTCCCGGGCCCAAGCCGGGGGGCCCCAGCGGCAGGTCTTGATGGCAGAAGAGGCGCCTCAGGAACGGCGTCGCCCGTCTGCGGACGTCCGTCGTGGACCCCGAGCTGCCTCCTCAGGGAGGAGGAGGATGGGGAGGCGGCGGCTCGTCTGGCTCTTCGTCCTCTGGGGCAGGCATCAGATTGCCCGGCATTCGTCCATGCTTGACCACAAAGCCATGAGGATAGGGACGCAGATCGATCAGATGGGCCTGCTCTCCATGACGGGCCAGCAAGTGTCGGCAGTGCTCTTCAGCCTCAGCGCGCGAAGAGGCATAAATGGGTTCCAAATGATGGTACTGGCTAT
>NZ_JBHOQV010000196.1:0-2247 GCF_042408735.1 Thermogemmatispora sp. | reverse complement strand
AACAGGAGGAACTGTGTGTGAGTTCACTACCTGAAAAGAAGAGCTTGCTCGACATCATCACGCAGAAGATAGTGACGAGCCAGCTCTGGCGATCGATATTCCGCCACGGCTATCCGGACACCCCACTCAACCAGTCGCTGGTGATGATGGGGAACGTCTTCCTGCATCTTCACCCGGTGAAGGTGAGCCGCCAGGCGATGAAGATTACCTATACCTGGTGTATGGGGGGGATCTCCTTTTTCCTCTTCCTGGTGCTGACCCTAACCGGGGTTTTTCTCATGTTCTATTATGTTCCTGAGACCCACACGGCCTATCAGAACATCAACCAGCTCAGCAGCGCGGTCTCCTTTGGCCATCTGGTGCGCAACATGCATCGCTGGGCGGCCCACCTGATGGTCGTCTCAGTGACCCTGCACATGATCCGTGTCTTCTATCATGGGGCCTACAAGCCGCCGCGCGAGTTCAACTGGGTTGTGGGCGTGGGCCTCTTCTTCTGCACGCTCTTCCTGAGTTTTACTGGCTATTTGTTGCCGTGGGACCAGATCGCTCTCTGGGCTATTACTGTGGGCACCAACCTGGCTCCCTACACACCGATTCTCGGTCAGCCGGTCTATCAGGTGCTGGTGGGCGGTCCCGCAGTTGGTCAGGCGACGCTGATTCGCTTCTATGTCGGGCACGTGATCTTGCTGCCGCTGGCCACGGCCATTTTGCTGGCCGTCCACTTCTGGCGCATTCGTAAGGATGGAGGGGCGGCCGGGCCACCGCCGCCGCCGCGGCGCGAGCTGGAGGCCCGCCTGGCAGAGGCTGAGCAGGGATTGGCGCCGACGGCCACGCGCTAGCTGGCCCTCAGCCAGCGGGGGAGTTGCCTGGCCTGGGTGGGCACCGGGCCATCTCCCTCGCCTCGCGGACCAGGCCCTTTGCTGATGCGATTGCATGCTGCTAATCGTGCTGTTACCAGAGCCGAGCCGGCTGACCCCAGCGAGCGCGGCTGGCCTGGTAGCAGAGAGCGATTCTGCCCAGTGATGAGAGGATACGACAATGGCAATCGAACAGGAGCCAAAGGTACAGACCCAAGCAGCGGCAACCCAGCGACGCTATCGCACCCTGGCGGTAGTGAGGCAGGAGGCCATCACGCGCGTCGAGAAACCGCTGGAGGACTCGGTCTTTGTCTGGCCTCATTTGCTGGTGCGAGAGTTCTTTGCCTCCACCATCGTGATGGTCATGCTGACCTTGCTTTCGGTGGCGATCGATGCGCCTCTGCGGGAGCCAGCCAACCCTAACGTCACGCCGAACCCGGCCAAGGCTCCCTGGTACTTCCTGGGCTTGCAGGAGCTGCTGCACTACTTCCCACCAACGACTGCTGGCGTGCTCATTCCGGGGCTGGTGCTGGTCGGATTGGCCTGCCTGCCCTACGTGGATCGCAATCCCAGCCGGGCCTATGCAGACCGTAAGATCGCCATTGTGACCTTCACGATGTTTGTGGTCTTCTGGGCCTGTGTGACCCTGGCCGGAAGCTTCTTCCGTGGTCCCGGTTGGGTATGGTACTGGCCCTGGCAGGGTCTCTTCTTCGACCTGTAAGGGAACTCTGGGAAAACGGAAGGAAAGGATCTGTTACTCTATGAGTGTGGATTTCCCGCCGCGGGATGTAGATAAGCCACCCTTGACGCCGCAGCAGTACGAGGTGCTCCACGGCGGCGGCGCGGAGGCTGCCGAGCTTGCCCGACAGCGCCTCTCGCGCCGACGCTTTCTGCGCCGCGCCACGCTGGCTGTCTGGGGCCTCTCGGCAACGACTGCGGTGGCCGGGGCGTTGAATATGCTCTACCCGAATCTGGCCGGCCAGTTCGGCTCAGCTCTCAATGTGGGCAACAAGAGCGATTTTCCCGCCGCCAAGCCGTCCGAGGCCAAGCTGGATCAGGCCGCTGTCTTTTATCGCCAGGAAGCCAAGACCTACGTGATCCATTTGGCCAAGGATACCCCCTTGTTGCTCTCTGGCCAGGCCCTCAGCGATCAGCTGGATTCGGAGTGGATTGTCAAGGACAGCGACGGCTCCTACTGGATAGCGCTCTATCAGCGCTGTGTCCATCTGGGCTGCACGGTGCCATTCCGCGATGACTGTGTGAGCTTTAAGTGCCCGTGCCACGGCTCGCATTATAATGTCGATGGCGAGTTCCTCGATGGCCCGGCGCCCCGCAGCCTGGATCGCTTCCGCATTCTCTTCCAGGGTGAGAGCGTGATCGTGGACACGTC
>NZ_JBHOQV010000194.1:0-21052 GCF_042408735.1 Thermogemmatispora sp. | reverse complement strand
GCCCCCATCGCCACCCGCAAAGAGTTCCTCCGCGAGCTGCGCTCCCAGCTCCCCCAGGCCGTCCGCCACCTGCAGCGCGGCGGCATCTCCCCCGTCGACCTCGCCCAGGCCAGCATCGGCCCCGGCATGGCCATCTACTCCCAGTACCGGCGCATCGAGGAGGCCGACGGCCGCCCCCTGACCGTCCGCACCGCCCTCCAGCTCATCAACCAGACCCTCGACCACGTCCTCGCCGAGCAGGAAGGCGACTACGACAGCGAGACCCGCTGGGCCCTGGCCTGGTTCGAAGCCTTCGGCTTCTCCTGCGGCCCCTACGGCTACGCCGAAACCCTCTCCAAAGCCAAGAACATCAGCCTGGCTCGCCTGCAGGAAGCCGGCCTCCTGCAGGCCGCCGCCGGCCAGGTGCGCCTCCTCACCGGCCAGGAGCTGGCCTCCCGCGACCGCGACCAAGCCCGCCAGGGCTCTCCCTCCAAGGCCCACCTGGCTCCCCCGCTCCCCAGAGAGCGCCCGCTCTTCGTCTGGGAGATCACCCTGCGCCTGGCCCACGCCATCCTCGATGGTCAGGGCCAGCGGGAGGCCGCCCAGCTGCTGAGCCAGACCCTCCACTACGGCGAGGCCGTCCGCGAGCTGGCCTATCGCCTCTACACCCTCTGCGAGCGCAAAGGCTGGGCCCGCGACGCCCTGGCCTACAACAGCCTGATCGCTGCCTGGACCACCATCAGCGAGCTTGCCCTCGAATACAAGCAAGACCGGCCCACCCAGGGCTTCCTGGCCATGCAGGATCAGTCAGACAGTATAGCCGTCCAGAGCACCCAGGAAGTAGAATAATATTCAAAGGAGAGAAGCGACCAACGTTTTCCCAAGAGGAGAGCGAGACCAGCCCCTCATAGAGAGCAACGGGAGAGGAGCAACGCCTCAATGGCACGCACCAATCATGAATACGTCGGCCTGGCTCTCACCCTACTCCGGGATGGCCTGAAGCCCTTCGTCGAGCGCCAGATGGAGGCCGTCTACGGAAGCACCTGGAGCTACCAGGCCGCCCAATCGCTCAACAGAGAGCATCTTTCCGGGAACAAAGACCATCTCGCCGATGTCCAGGCCCTCCTGGTCATCATCTGGGATCACTGGAAAGATGTCTTTCAGGAGGTCCTTGGTTACCGTGAGCGCGCCCTGGTGAGCGAGCTGCGCCAGACGCGCAACGAATGGGCCCACCAGGCCTACCTGAGCACCGACGACGCCTATCGGGCCTTCGACAGCGCCCAGCGCCTCCTCGAGGCCATCTCCGCCCACAGCGAAGCCAAAACCTGTGAGGAGATGAAGCACGAAATCATGCGCCAGCGCTACGAAGACCAGCTCCGGCGCCAGGCACGCCAGCAGTCCAACGCACCAGACAGCTCCTTTACTGGCCTGCTCCCCTGGCGCGAGGTCATCCAGCCGCGTCAGGACGTCATCGACAGCGGTTCGGGAGCCGCCGAGTTCGCCGCCAACCTGGCCACGGTCCATAGCGGCCAGGGTCCCTTCGAATATCGCGACCCGCGCGAGTTCTTCCAGCGCACCTACCTGACCGAGGGCCTCCGCTGGCTGCTGCTCAACGCCCTGCGGCGGCTGAGCGATAAAGGAGGCGACCCCATCATCAACCTGCAAACCAACTTTGGCGGTGGAAAGACCCACTCCCTGCTAGCCCTCTACCATCTCTTTTCAGGCCGCCCTGCCTCCGAGCTGGTCGGCGTTGAGACCCTCCTGGCGGAAGCGAGGCTTGACAAGCTGCCCTCCGTCCAGCGCGCCGTTCTCGTTGGCCACGCCATCTCGCCCGGCGAAATCACCGTCAAGCCCGACGGCTGCCGCGTGCACACTCTCTGGGGAGAGCTGGCCTGGCAGCTCCTCGGCAAGGACGGCTACGAGCGTGTCGCCGATCTCGACCGTCAGGGGATCAGCCCCAGCTCGGGCACGCTGAGCGAGATCCTGAGCGCCGCCGCGCCCTGCCTGATCCTCATCGACGAATGGGTCGTTCACCTGCGCCAGCTCTACAAGCCCTCCAACTTGCCGGCGGGCACCTTCGACGCCAACCTCAGCTTTGCCCAGGCCCTCAGCGAGGCCGTCAGCAGCACGTCCAAAGCCATGCTTGTGACCTCCCTGCCTGCCTCCGATAGCGAAGCCGGCGGTGAGGGTGGGCAAGAAGCCCTGCGCCGCCTCAAGATGATCCTCTGGCGCCTCGAATCCCCCTGGCATCCCGCCAGCGTCGAGGAGAGCTTCGAGATCGTCCGCCGCCGTCTCTTTCAGGACCTCAGCAATCCCAAGCAGTTCAGCGCGCGCGACTTCGCCGCCCGCACCTTCGCCAGGCTCTACCAGGAACACCAGACCCTTCCCTCCTACTGCCGCGAGAACGGCTACGAAGAGCGCATCAAGCGGGCCTATCCCATCCACCCCGAACTGTTCGACCGCCTCTACGGAACCTGGTCCAGCCTTGAAGGCTTTCAGCGCACGCGCGGCGTCCTGCGCCTGATGGCCCAGGTGGTGCGCACGCTCTGGATCAGAGGCGACTCCCACCCGCTGATCATGCCCGGCACCCTGCCCCTCGACGAGCCACTCGTCCAGGACGAGCTGCTGCGCAACCTGACAGACAACTGGCGCCCCATCATCGATAAAGACATCGACGGCATCCACGCGCTGGCCACCCAGCTCGACGCGGAGTATCCGAATCTGGGTCAGCACGCGGCTTGCCGACGAGTCGCCCGCACCATCTACATCGGCACCGCTCCCAGTCAGAGCAGTCCCAATCGCGGCCTGACCGAGGGCGAAATCCAGCTAGGCAGCCTCCTGCCCCGAGAGAACATCTCGATCCTGAGCGACGCCCTGCACCACCTCTCCAATCGCTCGACGCACCTCTGGTCCGATGGCCAGCGCTACTGGTACGACACCCACGTCAGCATCACGCGCCTGGCCAGCGAGCGCGCCGCCCGCCTGCCGGAAGCCGAGGTAGAGGCCGAGATCGAGCGGCGTCTGCGCACGCTCCTCTCACCCTCCATCCCCAAAGGCAGCTTCTCACGCGTTCACCCCTGCCCCTCGCAGAGCAGCGACGTGCCCGACATCAACGAAGGGGTGCGCCTGGTCATCTTGAGGCCCGATTCCCCCTACACCACCAGCAACGAAGAGAGCAAGGCATACAAACAAGCCCAGAATTTCCTCAACGAGCACGGCAACGGGCGGCGCGATTTCCGCAACACGCTGGTTTTCCTGGCCCCCGATCACAAGCGCCTTGAGGAGCTAAAGGAAGCCGTACGCCACTACCTGGCCTGGAGTTCCATTTGCCAGGAAAGCGAGACCCTGAACCTCGATCTCTCGCAGCTAAACCAGGCCAAGGCCAAACGCCAGAGCTTCAACGAGACCGTCGATCTACGCATCGTGGAAACCTACATCTGGCTGCTGGTGCCCGAGCAAGAACAGCCTCTTCAGGCCGAACATCTGGAGAAGATCAAGTTGACCATCTCCTCCGGAGCCAAGCTTGCGGATCTGGTCAGCAAGGCCTCTACAGACCTGGAGAAACAGGGTCACCTGCTCCCGACCTATGCCGGGACCCTGCTGCGTCGGCAACTGGATGCGATCCCGCTCTGGCAGGGCAACCATGTCGGCGTCGGAGACCTGGTCAACTTCTACGGGCGCTACCTCTATCTGCCGCGCATCAAGGATCCGAAGACCCTCCTCCAGGCCATTGCCAACGGCGTCAGCTCGCTCCAATGGCGCCAGGAGACCTTTGCCTACGCCGACTTCTGGGACGAGACGCGCCAGCGTTACGTTGGCTTGAAGGCGGGTCAGATCGTGCCGGTGACAGATATCCTGCACACCGGCCTGGTGGTCAAATCCGAGGTGGCAGCCGCCCAGCTAGAGGCCGAGGCCCAGAAGGCAGCCGCCTCAGCGGTCACCAACAGCCCATCCGCCAATGAGAGCGGTGCCAGCAACGTGGGCCTCTTGAAGAGCGAGGGCAGCAGCGCACGCCAGGTCCCAACGGTCAGGGACAGAGCCATAGCCGAGCCTCGCTATTCTCGCTTCCACGGAGCAGTCAATCTGTCCCGTTTCCACCTGTTTACAACGATCGAGTCAATCAACAAAGAGGTGATCGAGCACCTGAGCAGGAATCCCAACGCTCAGGTCAAGATCACACTGGAGATTCAGGCAACCTTGCCCGAGGGCTTCTCAGAGGGTGTGCGCCGGACCGTAGAGGAAAACTGTCACACGCTGAAATTCGAAGATGCCGCCTTTGAAAGCGAGTAACTCGCCCCGGCGCGGCGAGCGTCGCCATGGGTGGCCAGGTGGATCGCGCCCCCGCAACCAGGTGCTCTCAGCAGCCCAGGGTTGCGGGGGAACCATTTTAGAAAAATGGGGGAGCGCGAGGGGGCTGTCATCTCCCTCACTGGTCTACAATGGGCTGATGTGGTATGTGCGCCGCCAGCCGGAGGAAGCCGGTCGGGTCGATGTGCGCCGGTCCAGCCTCAACCGCATCTGGCGACGCTCCCGAGGACCAGGGGGGACCATTCCTTGTCTGCGCAGATCACCCGCGACGAGGAGCGGCAAGCGTGGCGGTCGTTCTTCGCGCTCCGGAAGAACGGCCACACGAAGCACAACGCGCCCGGTTTCCGGCCGAAGAGCCACCTGTCCGATCTCAAATCCGTGCAAAGTGGGTTCAAGGCGGCCGGCGACCAGGTGGACTCTTTCGTTGGGAAAAAGCCGCGAGGATGGCGTCCACGCCGCTACGTTCCGTATCAGCCACCGGCCTGGCGTGGAATACGAGCGGGTGCGGCAGATCGTCATCACCTACGATAAGACAAGCGGGCGTCTGGAAGCCGGTCTGGTGGTGGAGGTCAAGCTCCGCGAGAACCACGGCCAGGGCCGTGTGGCTGTCGATCTCGGCGCAACGCTGCTGCTGACAGCGATCTTTGAGGACAGCACGGCGCTTCTCCCCTCCGGCCGTCTCATCAAGGCGGTTCGGCGGTCTTGGCAGAAGGTACGGGCGAAGGGGAAGCCGCCGGCGCGGGAGAAACCCGGCATGTTCCGGCGGTACAGGGATCGCCCGCAAGGAGCGCCAGCAGGTGGAGCAGATGCTCCACCTCGCCCCCGCCCATTTCATCTGCGAGTGCGTCCGGCGCGGGGTCAAAGAAATCGCTATTGGCGATCTGACCGGCATCCGCGAGGAGATCGACTACGCTGCCCGGATGAAACAGCGGCTCCACGCCTGGCCGTACTGCAAGAGCATTAAGATGATCCGATACAAGGCCGCTCTTCTAGGGATCACTGTGCGAGACGACGTGGACAAGCGAGGTACCTCCCGCACTTGCCATGCATGTGGTACGGTTCGGGAGGGCAGCCGGGTTCATCGCGGCTTATACCGCTGTCGGTGCGGGTGGACGGCTCGGCCGGACGTGAAGGGTGCGCTGAACATCTACGAGCGCGTATTCCAGCTATCTCCCGTCAAAGGGAGGAGTGGCCGTCTGGCGCGGCCCGTGGTCCCCGTCATTCCGGCCGGGATGGCATACGGACCACGAACCGAAGCGCAAGCACCCGTGAGCATCCGCTTAAGGATGCCCCCGCACTTCGGGGGGAGGAGGTCACCTGGTATACGTATGGAGAAGCGTCCGGTCTCAGGCTCCGACCGGCCCTCCGCCTCCTCGTACGTAGGTGGTCCTGTCCTGCTGGCGCGCTCCAGCGGCCCGCGCGCGACCTGAGCGACCACCCTGCAACGGCGCAGCACACCTCAGCCGATCGCCCGCCTGAGCAGCTCCCTGATGCGCTCCTCCTCGACGGGGCCCAGCGCTGTCAGAGCATAGGTCGTCGGCCACATCTGGCCCTCATCGAGACGGGCCACATCGTTGAAACCCAGCGTCGCATAGCGCGTCTTGAACTTCTGGGCCGGCTGAAAAAAACAGATAATCTTGCCATCGCGCGGGCGCGCATAGGCCGGCATGCCGTACCAGGTCCGCGGCACCAGCTCCGGCACACATTCCTTCACCAGCTCATGCAGCCGCAGGGCCATACTTCGATCCGGCTCGTCCAGCCTGGCGATCTTCTCCAACACCTCGTTCTCTCCCTGCTCCCGCTCCTTGCCGGCCTTCAGCTCGCGGGCCCGCTCCCTCATCGCCGCCCGCTCCTCAACACTGAACCCACTCTCGCCTGCGGCCCTGCCGTCAGGCTGACCGTCCTGTGTGGGGAGCTTCTCGCGGGGCTCCTTCTTTCCTGGCTGACTCATAGCAGCCCATATCTCCTTCCTACCTAATACTTACTTGCTTGATCGGGGCCAGCGCACCTCACGCTGCGCCCGGCCCGGGCCCGGCGCCGCCTCTGCTCACCATCGGGCAAGCGCCTCATCTTTATCATTCTCCCCACTGCCGGCAGGAACGGTAACCGGCCAGCCCCTTTCCGCCAAACCGGCCAGAGCGACCGCGTCCAGCCACCGGAGCCGCCGGCGCTTCTTCAGACGAAGGTCTCCAGAGCGGCGCGCTCGGCCTCCCACAACTCATCAAAGAGCTGACTCAGCTCCTCCAGCGAGCAGACCGCCGCACTCAACGGATCGAGCATCAGTGCATAGCGTGCCGGCTCGCGTCGGCCCGTCAGCAGGGCCTCACAGACCAGCTCGTGGACGGCCATATGGGCCCGATCGAGAGCCGCCAACTGCTCCGGCAGTCGCCCAAAATGCAGAGGCTGCACCCCAGCCCGATCGACCAGACAGGCCACCTCGACACAGCCATCCGGCAGATTCTCGATCAACCCGCAGTTGCGCACATTGCCATAGATCACCGTTGGCCTGCCCGTCACAATGGCCTCAATAATCTGCGCCCCGTACTCCACGCTGCGCTCCCAGGGGATTTCCCGCTCCCCCCTGAGCATCTCCTCGATGGCATGCTCGCTCTCCCGCCGCCAGGTCGGCCAGTTGCGAGCATAAAAGCCCGACTCGCCCAGATAGCCGGCCCGGCAATAGCGCGCCACCAGCTCGGGCCGCTTACGGAAATAGGGCACATACTCCGAGAAATGCCCACTGCTCTCCGTCACAAAGGCCCCCAGATGAAGCATCGTCTCAAAGCGCACCGGGTCCAGCTCGTAGATCTCAGGCCGCCGGGCCTGCTCGCGCAAACGCGGATAGAGATCCTCGCCCCGATAGCGCAGCTCTGTAAACCAGGCCAGATGATTGATACCGGCGCAGCGCCATTCCAGCTCCTCATAGGGCACTTCCAGATAATGCGCTAGCTGGCGCGAGGTCCACTGCACGCTATGGCAGAGTCCCACCGTGCGCAGGCGCGTCCCACGCAGAGCGGCCAAAGTCAGAATCGACATCGGATTCGTATAGTTGAGGACCCAGGCCCGCGGACACAACTCCTCGGCATCGCGCAGAATGGACAACCAGGCCGGACCAGTGCGCAGGGCCTTGAAGATGCCCCCTGGGCCAATCGTATCGCCAATACACTGGTCAATCCCATACTTTAAAGGAATCTCGTAGTCCTGGCGCACATACTCCAGCCCGGCCACCTCGATCGTATTGATCAGGAAGTCGCTGCCCGCCATCACCGAACGCCGCTCCGTCGAGGCTTCGACGCGCCAGCGCCTGCCGCTGCGCTCGACCAGCTTCTCGGCCATGCGCTGGGCCAGCTCCAGGCGGCGCCCATCGATATCGACCAGGGCGAAGGTCCCCTCATCCAACCCCTCGCTGAGCAAGATATCGGTCATCAGTTGGCGCGCAAAAACCGCGCTCCCGGCCCCAATAATGGTGATCTTGATCTGGGTCACAAGCGGATCTCCTCCCGCAACAAACTGTCTCCGCCTGCCCTGGCAGCCAGAGCGGACAGGCAGACCTGAGCCATCCTCACCTGGCCGGCTACATCCCACCAACACCTGTTACAGGCAGTATAGCATCTGGCCGATCCACCCGCGAGAGAGAGTCACCTCCCCCCGAGTCAGCGGGAGGGCGGATCGAGAACAACGACCTCCGTGGCAACATTGTAATAGGGGTCGCTCCAGGAGAAGAAGAAGTTGAGGACCGGATTATCGATCTGCAACTGGGCATAGGAGACGCGCGTCCTCCCCGGCACGATCATGGCCTCGTCGACACGCCTTGGCGAAACATAGATCGATGAGCCGTCATTAAAATGGAGATAGACCACCGCCAGCGGCAGCGCAGCGGAATCGCCCGGATTCTCAAGGGCCGTATCCTCCATGCTGACCACCAGCAGATTGCGATGCCAGTGCGGGGTAGCATAGTTGAGCCAGAATCCGAGCCTGCCCGCTAAAAGGATCGAGAAGCAGGCCAGGAGGACCATACAGCAGGCAATCTCCAAACAGCCGATGCACCAGTCCCCGCCTCGCCTGACGGGGGCCGCTGCTTCCTCTGTCCGCTCCATAGGATCACCTCCTGCCTTGAGAGCGGCTCGTACAGCCTCTTACCGGTCTATCGATCAGTACATCCTGACACTCCATGGCGAGCAATCATCTCTAGAAGAGAATATCACATTTTGAGTTGATTTCCAATCGCCGATCCTCTCTCCCCGGCTATGGTCCAAAAGCGCGCCAGGTCACGCGCGAGGGAGAAAGGACAAGAACGGCGCCACTATTCCTTGACACCCAAGCAGCGATCTGTTATACACCTATCTGGCGACAACTGTGCCGATAAAAAAGAGAAGCAGCAGGCAGAGACGGGAGCTCGGGAGAGCCGGGCTGAGAGGGTGACCAGGGAGCCGCCTGGAGGCAGGCGGCGGCGCCGTCACCGACCGCCAGAACCTGATCTGGGTAATGCCAGCGCAGGGAGCGTGTTCCATCGCTCTGCCCCTGATTGGAGAGAGGCAGAAGCAACCAATCGACCAATCGACCGACCCACGATCCCGAGGGAGCTGGCAGAGAGCCGGGCAAGCCCAGCCCAGGCGAGCCAGCCCCTTTTTCATGGGCCTCATCTCGGGAAGGAGAGGATCAGTCGCGCCTCCCTGGCCGGAGTCATCGCCTCATCTATCCGCCGGACGGAGCGGTCCGCTCATGGCGCCAGCATCGGCCCCTGCCAGTCAGCCTGCCAACCAATCAAGCGACCGGCCTGGCCCGTCTCCAGTTTTGCCGCCTGCCCGTCTATTCACCTCGCTAGCTGGCAGCAGAGAGCGAGCGAGTGAAGTAACCGGCAGATAGGAAGTCAGCCGAGAAAGGAGCAAGCCAAACATGGAGCCAGCAATGGAGCCACAGGAACCCGGTGGCCTCCTCCAGGTACGGGGAGTAGAAGCCGACGACTTTCTCAAAGTCGAGCGTCACGGCATGGAGCCGATCCCTGAGAGCGACCGTCACGGCAGCGCGCGCGAGCTAGCCCTGGTCTGGGCGGGGGCGATGGCCAACTATCTCTCGCTGCTCACCGGAGCGCTGGCCATCGGGGCCCCTCTGGTCCTGGGGCTGAGCCAGGGACAGTTGGGCCTGCTGGACAGCGCCATCGCCATCATCATTGGGGCCGTCCTGGCCGCCGCTCTGCACGGGCTGACCAGCGCCACCGGTGCCCGCACCGGCACGCCTCAGATGGTCTTCGCGCGCGCCGTTTTCGGGCACCGCGGTGCCTATTTAGGAGCCTTGCTAACCTGGCTCATGGCCGTCGGCTGGTTCGCCGTCGACTGCGTCATTGGGGGCTGGGCCCTGGTGCAGCTCGCCAGTCTGGCCGGCCTGCCACGCACGCCGCAGATGGCCCTCATCGCCATCACTCTGGTGCTCATCCTCTCCGTCATCGTAGCCATCTACGGTCACCAGACCGTCCACGTCTTCGAAAAGTACGGAGCCATCGTCTTCATGGCCTTCTGCCTGTTGCTCTTCGTCGTGCTTTTCCCACGCATCAACTGGGGCCTGCCCACGACGGTGCGGGGGCCGGCGCGCCTGGCAGCTATCGTGACCGGCGGCGGCTTCATCTATGCCCTCATCGCCTCCTGGATTCCTTTCGCCTCCGACTACTCGCGCTATCTGCCCACGCGCACGCGGGCCGGAGGTATTGCCTGGTGGGCGGGCCTGGGCATTGGCCTGCCGACGGCCCTGTTGGGCATCCTTGGCGTCGCCCTGGCCACCATCAACCCGGCCAATCCCGATCTATTGAGCGTCATCAGCGGGGCCGCCCCTCGCTGGCTGCTCGTTCCCTTCCTACTCTTCGTTGTTCTGGGCGAGATCTGGGCCAATTACTTCGACGTCTACACCGCCGGCCTGGTCGCGCTGGCCATGGACATCCCGCTCAAGCGCTGGTGGTCGGCCCTGCTCTGCGGCCTCGTCGGGGCGGTGGGCGTCTTCTGGATCGGCCTCTTCTCCCATTTCAGCTTCAGCGAAGCCCAGACCTACAGCGAACTGGTTAACCGCTTCCTCAATGTCTACATCGACTTTCTGCTCCTCACCTATCTCTGGGTGCCGGCCTGGGCCGCCGTGCTGCTCATCGACTTCTTCGTGCTGCGCCGTGGGCGCTACGTCGCCGCAGAGCTGACACGCGGCCCTGCCGGGCGCTACTGGTACCGAGGCGGGCTGGCCTGGCGGGCCGTGCTGGCCTGGCTGATCGGCTTCGCGGTCACCATCCCCTTCATCGGCTCAGCGACTCTGCCCTGGCTGAGCCAGCCCTGGCAGGGGCCGCTGGCGCACCTGCTGGGCGGCATGGACCTCAGCGGCATCGTCGGCGCCGTTGTCAGCGCCCTGCTCTACCTGCTGCTGAGCCTGCCGGCGCGGCGCCGACAGGCCGCCCCTGATCCTCAGAGTGCGGCGTCCGAGAGCGCAGCGGGCAGCCAGCCCTGACAGGGCAGAACGGACCCCCTTCGAGACATTCCAAACCAGGCAAGCGACAGCCCTTCAGGCAGCGGCAGCCCTGACGATGCGCTCCGCCCTACGTCGTCCGGGCGCCGCTGCACTACTCCCGCTCCCCTTCCTCCTCCTCCTCCTCATCTTCTCCCTCCGCATAGGACAGAGTGGGATCCTCGCCAAGCTCATCTGGTGGAACCAGCGGGACGATATATTCATTGAGCTGGCGAGCCAGATGCAGCGGCAGAGGCAGCACGGTGGGGGCCCCAAACTGAACGGCCACCTGGTTGCGTAACTCATGAGCCACGACAGCACACATCAGCCGGTCGTCTGGGCGCTCACAGGCCACGGTCAATTCGATGATATGCGGGTTCCAGGCCATGCCTTGGGGATCATAGAAAGGTTCCTCCCCGCCACCTTTCCCAGGAGCTGACTGGCGCTCGCGGAGCGAGAGCTTGGAGCTGGCTTTGCGGGTTTGTGCCGAGGGGGGCTTCTCCTGGACGCTGGCAAAGACGTGAGGGTTCTCCTTATCAAGAAAGACGCCCTGAGAGATGATGTACGGACTTCTTCCTCTGTTGAGAAGATCCCTGTTGATTACGTATCCTTCAGGCACCTCATGCACAGCACTACGTATACGCACGATGCGGAGTTGCGGAAAGCCTTGCAGCTCTGGTGGCAGGTGGCAAGTGATCTGCTCATTGCTCAGCCAGGGCCAGCAGCGGCGCAGGTTGCAGGCATCGCAAAACAGTATCGTATCGTCCAGGGAGGGCAGAACGCTGGTCAGCGTTTTCAGAAGAAAGGGCCAGACCGTCTGGCTGGCGACGTAGGACTGTTTCTCATGCACCAGCCGCAGCGCGGCCTCCCGATAGGGGAGCCAGTCAGCAAAGCCCGGGGCCCGGACGAGGATCAGCGGGCGATCGGAGCGCATATAGAGCACCAGGGGAAGACACTGCGGCAGATGCGTCTCGCTGCCGCGCTGATTGCGATAGATCAGCCAGGTGGCCAGGTAGTGCAACGGCTCGGGGATAGACAGAGGCAATGATTTTGGGGTCGCTTTGGGCACAATGCGGGGACAAGCTCCCAGCACGCCGAACTGACGCAAGAGGTCGAGCACAGCCATGCGGGCCCGCATCGGCAAAGGGCGCTCCTTAGCCCGGCTGGCCGGCTCATCCTCCGGGGTGAGAAACTGAGTCAGGTAGCCCTGGCGGCCAAAGCCCAGGCGCAGAGCCACTTTCGGATCGCCATCCTGGCGGAACGCCTCGGCGTTATCCAGCTCGATCAATACTCCGCAGCATCCGACCGCCTTGGGCAGAGCAGCCGCAATCTCGGCAGCCCGCCCCTCGATAGCCTGGCGCCAGCGCTCCGCGGCTTGCCTTCTCGCTCCCTCTTTCAGCCCCAGCGGACGACCCACCGGCCCAAGCGGCTCGCTACGCACCGTTAGCGCCAGTTCGGGGCTGGTCCAGGTAGCTCCATCGGCCAGCTCCAGGGGATAGCCGAACAGCTCGTGCAGGGCCTGGTAGAGGGCCTGCCGCACCTGCTGCGACTGGTAGCGAATAATCAACGTCAGGGCTTTGGCCTCATCAAGCGCCTCAGCTACTGCCCGTCGGCGCTCAGCGCAGCGATCAGCCTGCTCGGCGAGCTGGTCTTGCTCTTTCTGCTGCTCTTTCTTCTTACTGCCCTGGCGGGACGCAAAGAAGGGATTCGGAAGGCGGACAACGGAGAGCCTGGGGGCAAAGCGCTCCAGCTCCGGGCGCAGGACGAAATCCGGCGCGAGCAGCTCGCTAAAGTGCTCCACCAGGCAACAGCGGTCCAAGAGCGACATGCCCGTTCCCCCGGGATGCCGGGGCTTCATCCCCTGGCGAAAGACCAGGGCAGCCACTGGCCCGCCTTCCTCCCTCTCCAGAAAACGCGTCGGATCATGCACAAGCTGCATAGGATCGGGCAGCCGCTGCGACAGGTGCTGATCCTGCAAGAGTTCAACCAGTTTCCCTCGCCAGCAGAACTCTCCGCCTTTGTCCTTCCCGTCGCTCTCCTGCTGCCCCTCTCGATCCTTACTGCTGGCACACCATTCAATGGGAGCCACCTGGAAGCTCTGGCTGTGAGAGCCTGCGGGCAGCCATGGCAAGCTGTCAAGCAGGTAGATGCTGCAGGCTTGCCTCCCGGGACTGTAGCTGAGCGGGGCCGAGACCCAGCGCCGCACCCCCAGCTTGAGGTGCAGCTGTGGATAGCTTTGAAAAGGTACGGTCTGCAGCGTGATCGTGACGAGCAAGGACCAGTACCAGGTCACCTGCCCATCGTCCTCCCGCTGCGGCGGCCAGGAAACCAGCTCACAGCCGTGTCTGCCGGGCGCGAGGGGGGCCCGCTTGAAACGAAAGCGCCGCCCATGCTCGATGCTCAGCTCATGCTGACACAGCCGTGCGGCCACCACGTCGGGGAGCAGCACAAAACCATCCTGGATGCGCTGAAGGCCGCTCTCTCGGTAGGGACGGGCCGTACCGTTGGGCGCCTGCGACCAGTGGCAGAGATCGATTTCCTCACGGCGCCAGGCCAGCTCGGTCCGCTGGATGGCCTCCATCACCCTGTCCAGAAAGGGAGGACGGTAGACGAGGCGTGCCCAGGCGGCCAGCAGATAGCGGAGCGCGGCACTGTCGGTCGGCGGTTCGGCGGGCCGTTCGGGATTGACAAAGCCGTAGAGCCAGGGCTGCTGCCCCTGTTGCATCGCATTGCTCGTGATCGAAATGAGGTCAGGAATGAGCAGGCGCGCGGCCTGATTCAGGACCTGCACAGGTACCTGGCACTTCTCCGCAGGGCGTCGACTTTGACGCGCCATGGCCTCGCGTAGCTGGCTCTTCAGCTCCTCTGGGAAAGGCAGAACCCAGCAGGGATGAGCGGCCAGCCCTCCTCCTCTTTCCCCCTTCCCATCCCTGGGCAGCCAGAAAGCCACCGGTTGCAGCACCTTGCTACTACTCATAGCTCAGTCCTTTCTCTTGCATCTCCTTCAAACCCTGATATAAAGGCCCGTAGAGTATGTGCACCAAATGTTTATCTCGCTGGGGAAGGGGACTCTCCGGATCAAAGTAGGGGCCCAGGACGGAGAGCATGCCCACGATCAGGCTGCTGCTCTCTCGGTCATCCTCCCCATAGGTCGCCTGCCGAGGGGCAAAGCGCTTGTCACAGAAGAGCACCCGCGCCGGGCAGCCGCCACGTACCAGGCGCCCGATGACCTGCCAGATAGCCACCAGCAGGCTCCAGATCAGTGCCTGGCGCTCCCTGAGCGGCAACGAGCTATAGCGTAGCGGGGTGCGCAAGAGATGTTGCCACTGGGCAAAGGCCGCGCCTCGGAAGCGCTTGCCCAGGGCCTCCAGATCGCCGAACCCGGCTTCGTAGAGGCTGCTCCACCATTGCTGGTCAGCATCGTGTTGAATGGCCCAGTAGTTCATGGCGTGCAGTGTATACTGGATGTCGTCGGGACGCGGATGGGGTCGCACCAGGAAGCAGACTGCCCCAATAGCGGCTTTGCCCTCGTCGGTGAGAATATTGTGGCCGCGCTCGATGGCCTGCAGCGGGGCAACGAGCAGCCAGGCTTCGCGGCTGGAGAAGCGGCTTACCATCCCCCGCTGCAGGCCATCATTATGGCCAGACCAGCTATGCTCGAACTCGGCGTCATCGGGCACCAGATAGGCGACCTGACCGTGAGCAAGGTAATAGTGTTTCACAAGGGCGCGATAGACATGCTCGGCTTCCTGATAGCTGCCGACGACCAGCAAGATCCGCTGCCGATCCTCAGGCAGGCTGGCGCGCAGCCGCTCCAGTCGGCTTGGCAAGAGCTGCTGACCAAGGTGTTCCTGATGCGCCAGGTCCCAGACCAGGTTCTCCAGGGCCAGCAAACGTGCCTGTCCCTGCTTGCCTGAGATTGCGATCGCCTCTTGGGTGCGCTCGTCGCGGGAGAAACAGTAAGCAAACTGGCTCTGGGCAATGGCCTCCAGCTCCTCCTGCGGGGGCAGCAGCACGCCATGCACCGGTAGCTGCAAGTGGTAGATTGGCGAGCTGCCCGCCCAGCTTGTCCCCGAGAGCAGCACTACGTGAGGGCCAGCCAGATTCTCAGCCGCCAGAAAGTCATGCAAATGCAACAGCAGCCAGCGCCCCACGCCTATGCAGCGGAAAAAGCGCAGCTCGCCCGGCCCGTTCGCCTGATCCGTTGTATGTACATACTGGAACCCAAGAATGTTGCCCATTGGGGCATCGGGCAGCCAGGGAGCATAATCGGGAGGTGGACTATAGAAGAGGGCCGTGCTGCTCCCTTCGAGGCCGAACAGCGCCTCTACCTGCCGCCAATCACGGATGAGGGTATCGAGGCTATCAGCCAACACCTCCAGCATGAGGGCGAACTGCAGGCGCAAAGCCCAGGTTGTCAGCTCCTGCCTGTCCAGGCAGACATGCGGCTGCCTCTCTAGCCAGCGACATAGACGCTCGCGCACGGCCTCCTGCTGCGTCAGGTTTATAGACTGGCGCGCCAGATCGGCCAGTTCATGCTCTCCGTATTCGCCAAGCGGATCGTCGAGAAAGAGCGCCAGGGCTTGCCAGAACTCCTGATAGCGCTTATCGCTGTAGGGCTGTTCGCTGTCGGCCAGACCACAGACAGCAATCGTCAGCTTTTCAAGCAGCGTGAAAGCGCTGAAGTAGCTGCGCTGTTCCTCGATCCAGCTCCTGAGCGCGGGCTGACCCAAGAGGAGACCATAGAGATTTAGGGCTGCTTGTTGGGCGCTGTGCAGCTTCTTCACCCAGGCCAGCACACGATCGTCACTCACCTGTCCCAGGCCCGCGCGGTAGAGGGCCGCGGAAACCCTGTCGAAAAGCTTGCCCAACCAGGAGTCACCCCCCTGGCTGACCAGGGTCAGGCTGGGATTGAACAGTTCATCAAGCTGTACCTGGACCCGATCGGCCTCATCGACCACCACCAGGTCGCAGAGACGATAGACCAGCTCCAGGAAACGCAGGCGAGAAGGGCAGAGCTGAGGGTCAACACTGGTGTAGATCAGGCTCTGCGGCGTGGCGACCCAGATGGCCGCCTCAACAAGCTCATGCTGCGCTAGATGATAGGGGCAGACAGCATAGAACGGGCAGGCGTAGCTTCCACCACCTCCAACGTGCTCACCCTCCTCGCCCTCGAGCTGCTCCTCTTGCCAGATCTCCTCCTCCTCTTCATCTTCCCTGATCTTCCTGAGAGCCAGGCAGGGACGGGGATCCAGACGGAAAGGCCGCGACTCCTCTCTTCGAAAACCATCGAGCAGACAGGCGGTACCGGTGTAGTCCAGGCCAATATGCTCGTGCAGCAAGGGGTGAACGCCATGAACGGTAGAGAGGATCTGGTGGAGCCGTCTCCGATGCTTGCTACGATTCGTCGCGCCGAGCACGGGCGCGGCACTCAGGCCCAGTTGATGGAAGTATTGCACGCGCTCTAGCAGGCTGGTAACATCGCCGACGACCAGGGCAACGCGCCGCCGCTGGCGGGCCGCCCACACCGCCAGCACATCCATCAGCGTGGTTTTTCCTGCGCCCACCATTCCCACCAGATGCAGCGTTCCCTGCAGAACCAGCTCCCTGGCTTCGCAAAATGGACTGTCCTCAGTGGGCGAAAGGCAGAGCCGTACCCGTTCAAGTGTTTGGCGCCAGTGACGTGGCGGCAGGCCTCGCCGCGCCTCCTCTTCGTCCATCCAGCCCGCTGTAGCGATCAACTCCTCCCAGGAAATCGTGAGGGCAGGGTGCTGATCGCGCCTCGGCAGTTGGTAGCCCTGCGGCGGCCCAGGCAGAGGAAGATCATCGGCTATGGTAACAGCTACTCGACGCCGTCCATCGGAGCAGCGATAGCGGCCCGCCGTCGCCATGCGCAGCTTGCGCTCAACATGCGGCACAGGCTGGCGATAGAGCTGGGCGTAGAGGGCCTGGCGCTCTGGATAGAGGCTAACCGCCCGCAGGCAGTAGCGCCCGGTCTGTAGATCGACATCGTAGAGACGGAGCCGCTCGCTGACCTTGCAGTAGCGCGCTAACGCCTGCTCCCAGCGCCGCGGGCTTTTAAAGGGCAGCAGCAAATGGCGAGCTATGCTCACCATGCGCACCTTCTCCGACGGCGGGCAGCCGCTGGCGGGCAGAGGAAAGGAGTAGCCTGTGAGCAAAGCCCACAGGCTCCGTGCCGAGGAGCCGGGCGCCAGTTCAGAGAGCAAGGTCAACCCCAGCTCAACCTCCACTATTTCGCGGATCGTCAGCTCCATCTGGCCGGCCGGCTTGCCGGCCTCGGACCGCCCTCCCACTTTGGCCAGCGCCGCCTTCAGACCCTTCTCTATCTCCTTGACCATTGCTGGTTTAGCACGCATAGCAACCTCATCGACATAACTTCAGAACTTCCCTGACAAAGTCATCCTCGAACTCCGCTTTAATGCCGCTTTCTTCCAGCGAGGGACCTCCCAGCGCATCGTAGGCCGACTTGAAGGCTCGCACATAATCGGGCTGATGGGTCTTGCGCTCCTGGGGAAAGACATAGTACGGCTGGCTGCCCGGCTCACAGAAGAAGCCTTTGGGCTTGACCCGCCTGGCCAGCAGATAGGGATTGGCCCAATCCTTGACGTCAACGGCCAGCGTGCCGCGGGGAACCACGACGCGCAGATCGTAGCGATCGTAGTCGGGCCACATCTCTACCAAGGCTCCCTGCTCGCGCAAACGGCGCTCTAGACGCAGCTCGGCCCTGCCGGGCCACATCACGAACCAGAGCAGACCCCGCCTCAGAGAGGCCACCTCTTCACTGGGGACAAGACGACGTAGCGGCTGCCTGCGCTGACTTCCATCGCCGCTGGCCGCCGACAGCGCGGACACCGCCAGGGGCATCTGGTAGCAGCGTTCAATGCTACAGAGCAGCCGCAGGCCAGTGTGGTCAGGCTGGAGCAGCGCGCCACAAGTAGGACAGCAGTAGAAGGCACCCTTGTAGAGGGCCTCATAGGGAGCCTCCACGTAAGCCTCACGCAGCAGATCTTGCAGCTGCGCCAGCTCAGGGGAAGCATTGAGCTGCCTGACAAGCTCTGCGGCTGTGACGACCGGGTGCTCTATCAGCCAGCGTCGCAAAGCAACATAGGTCTGCGGCCCCTGCTGCTGGCAGCGGCTAAAGACCTGCTCCATAAAGGCCCGCTCCATGAGATCAGCCTCAACTTCATCCGTAGAGCAGGCCAGCTCTAGACAAAGCTCCGACGGCAGATGGCCGTGAAGCAATACTTCCTCGCTCACCAGCTCTCGGCCCAGGGCCTCTAGATTCAGAGACCACTCGCCTAGCGGTCGACGGCACCAGGAAAGCAGATGCGGCACGCTTTTGATGAGGGGAAGTTGCTGCCGATAGCGCAGAGCGTTGAGGAGGTCCAGCCCACGCTGCAGCGGATCGGGATAGTCCCCGTCAAACTCCCTCCCATGGGCGTGCTGCTCTTGATAGCGCACGATGCCTGTCGCGATGAAATGCAGAATCAGAAGGGGCAAAGGTAACAGCTCCTGCCCTTCAGCACGGGCAGCACTGGCTCTTTCAGGATGGCTCATTCGCGGTGTTTTCCTTCCTTCCTCTACAAGGCCCGTCACCCCAGCAGCTCCGAGTCGTGACTTCGCCACACTCTTCCATTTTTCACTCCACGGCCCAAGTGGAAGCTCTCAGGAGAAAGACCATCTCCTCAGTGGAGATACTGCCAGACCCCCATCTTTTCAACCATGTTCTTCTCTCGCCAGTTCACCTGGCCTGTAGATTCCTCCTGGCAATGATGAAGTGTTTTTTTACTTCAAAATATTGAGCATCACAGGATGCGCTATAATGATAGCAGGTACCACTCACAGAGTAAAGGCCCGTCCCGCTCAGGCTGCCCCTCTCTCATTCTTGATCTTCCTTGAGCCGACGGACCAGTTGACAGAGTGGGGAAAATCTAGTCAGGAGATCCTATACAGCGCTGGCGGCCCTTCCCGTCGGCAGAAGGAACGGGAAGCGACTGCCAGGACAGCGACCAATGAACCTCAACCCACGGGCTTCTGATCATGTTGGTGATGGAGATCTATCGCTCGATTCAGGGCGAGGGAACGTTGATGGGCGTTCCGACAACCTTCGTGCGCTTTTTTGCCTGCAACCTGCGCTGCTCGTGGTGTGATACCAGGTACTCATGGAGCGTGCGCGAGGGTGGCAGTTGGGAGACGCTTCCTCCCGAGACGGTGGCGGAGCGAGTGAGCGCCCTCGGGGCGCGCCACGTGGTGCTCACCGGCGGCGAGCCAACCTTGCAGAAGGAGCTGCCTCAGCTCGCGGCCCTGCTCAAAGCCCAGGGGCATCACCTGACGATCGAAACAAATGCCACGATCTTCCCGGCCCCCGCCGTGCCACTGATCGATCTGTGGAGCCTCTCGCCGAAGCTGCCCAGCGCCGGTAGCGGAGCCAACTATCTGCGCCATCCGGTCATCGAACAGTTTCTGCACAGTCTGGACCCCAGAAAGCAGCAGTGGAAGTTCGTCGTGCGCGATGCCCAGGACGAACAAGCTCTGCGCGCCCTGCTGGAGGTTCACCCGCTCTTCAAAGAGCGCCGCCTGCCGATCATCCTGCAACCTGAGGGCGACGCCGCTCTGCCAGACTATCCCGCCGCCCTGGCCTGGCTGGCCGAGCGTCTGCGCGATCCTTTCTGGGATCAATACCATGTGCGCGTCCTGCCTCAGCTGCATGTGCTGATTTGGGGACGCCGCCGCCTGGTCTAGCCTACCTCGACCACCCGCCGCCAGCGGAGCAGGGAAGCCGCCCGGCCCGCTGGCAGCACCGGCTTCACCCCTTCTCAGCGAGCGCGCCTCTGGCTAATCAAGGGGGACAGGCGTCGGTGGCAGTACGGTCACTTTGAGGCTGACACAGGTCGCCACGGGACTGCCCGCCGAGAGACCCGCCCCTTGCAAACACACCAGGGGCGCATAGGTGCCAATTTGACTATAGACATGGGTGGCAACCAGCGTTATGGGCGGCACCCGACAGGCATCCGCGCACAGGGGGTAGCTCCAGAGGCTGCCGTCTCCCCAGGCGACCAGAACTTCCGTAAAAAGCGTCGGCTGATAGCAATAAACGCTAATGAGGATCTTGGCCGGCTGGCCAAGCACCACCTGCTGCTCCGGTGGTGTCGCCGAGAGACAGCTCGCCGGGACGGTCGCAACAGCGGCAGACAGCGAGGCGGCCCGCACCTGGCCAGCCCCCAGGAACAGGAGCGCCGCCAGCCAGACCAGCAGAGAGAGAGAGAATAGCAGTGCTGAAATCCTTTTCATGATCACGCTTCCTTTCTTGATTTCCAGCCTGAGTTTCTACACCACACCTGGGGTGTGACAGAGAGGCGCTCGGAAGAACGTTCGAGGCGGACGAACGATGCTGAACGGGCCGAGGAGATGGCGCCAGGGAGGCCGGCTGGCCCGCCTTGCGAGAGCTTCCCTGCTCAGCTATAAGTGTAGCCTGGCTTGCCCGAAAAGTCAACTTCAGTCATCTATCTAGAGACAAGTCAGCAAACCAAAAGAGAATCTTGACCTGCCCCCCAGACCTGGAGACAAACTCTGCCTATACTCTGTCTGCTGAGTGCTCTCTGCCTGTCGAGTCGCTCTCTTACAGCAGCGGGCCATATGATCTCTATCCCACTCTGATCTTTATTCATCACCAATTACTATTAGTATCCAGAGTAAATCATCCTGATAATTTTTAATTATTTTCGATCATACAAAGAAATTTTCAGAGATTGAAATATCATTGAAGATCTTCAAGCAGGAAAGGCCAGGAAACGTGAGCCTTGTTCCCCTGCCCAGCCGAAGGAGCGGTCTCTTGACCCGCCGGGACCGGCCAGCGCCTTCGCCGGACGCGGACGGTCCTCTTGTCCTTACAGGTAGACAGAGAGAGGCAGGCGGGAGAACGGGTCCTTTGGCCATTCAAAGAGGAAAGAGCATGCACATCGACCAGCCGGCAAGGGGAGCCGGCTGGCTCGTGGTGAGTGTCCTGCGGCTAACGGCCCTGGTCGTCAGCGGGCCCCTTAGCCTCGCCTCGCAACGCACACGGCCTAGGCCGCCAGCATCATCACTATCAACGGGGCCGGGCCGCGCGCTACCCTACCAGGCCATCGACGGCTTTGGCCTCTCGGGCGCCTTTGGGTCGGCCCAGGAGCCGGAGCAGTTGCCGAGCAGTCTCCAGCGCCAGATTCTCGACCTGCTCTTCAGTTAGAGCAGCGGCGCTGGCTTCTCGATCTCGCGCAACCTGCTGCCCTCC
>NZ_JBHOQV010000193.1:0-1132 GCF_042408735.1 Thermogemmatispora sp. | reverse complement strand
GGGAGCCAGATAGTTGCCGCGCAGGATGGCGCGCAAAACATAATGCTGGAAGTCGAGGCGGTTGACCTCGCCCAGGTCCTTGGGGAGCAGGTAGGGCTGCTCCTGCAAATAGCGGCGGGAGCCGCGCAGGCGGGGAAGGGCCACCTCACCTGGCGGCAGGCGGCCCGAGGAAGGGGTGAGTGCAGCAGAGGGAGAGGCGGAAGCGGAGCCGCGAGAGCGACGACGGAAGAACCACCACGGCATAAAGCAGTTCCCTCCTTTCCTTCCAGGAAAGCTTCTCCATCCCTTGGTATCATTACATCTTTTGTCCGTAAGCCACGGTATAGCTATACTTTGTCCGATGAAGATTGAATTCTTGCATCATCGTCTCAATGGCTGTAGCGACCTCCTGCTCAGTCATACCGAATCGGAAGGCGATGGGAGCGCTGAGCGCCTTTGCGCCTTCTTGGAAATTCAAGGCCATCAGAGAACCTATACGTCCCCCCCACTCACCGACCGGAACTTCTCTCTGGTGACACTGAATGTTCACAAGACCGGCCTCTGCCAGATAGCGCTCGAGTAAGCGAGCCACCTTTCCTTCGCTATCGAGGCCGCGCAGGGCAGCCAGTTGTCCGCCCAAGTCAAAAAGCTTCTGCGTAGTGGGACCGGAGGGAGTCAGATCTTGTGCGGCAATACTGGCCTCAACCAGCTCGACCCAGCCGCCGGGGGCGGTGACGCGGGCCAGCTCCTGGACGGCGCTGGGCCAGCCCGAGAGAGGAATAGCCAGGAAGAGCAGGCGCTGATGGACGAAGTCGAAGGAGTTGTTGTCGAAGGGGAGGCCCTGCAGGAGATCGCCCTGAACGAAGCGGTAGTTGGCGGGAGGCGAGGAGCTGGTCTTGGCTGGCTCGAGGTCGAAGCCGATGACCTCAGCCTGAGGGAACTGGCGGGCGAGTTCGAAGGCCCACTGACCGGTGCCGCAGCCGACATCGAGGATGCGGCGAGGCTGCTGGACGGGAGCCAGATAGTTGCCGCGCAGGATGGCGCGCAAAACATAATGCTGGAAGTCGAGGCGGTTGACCTCGCCCAGGTCCTTGGGGAGCAGGTAGGGCTGCTCCTGCAAATAGCGGCGGGAGCCGCGCAGGCGGGGAAGGGC
>NZ_JBHOQV010000192.1:0-38841 GCF_042408735.1 Thermogemmatispora sp. | reverse complement strand
CCGTCGCTGTCGGGCGCGGGGTGGCTGTCGGCGAAGGAGTCGCTGTTGGCTTCGGGGTGGCCGTCGCTGTCGGCTTCGCCGTAGCGGTGGGCCTGGGGGTAGCAGAAGGCGTTGGCGTCTTGGTCGGTACCAGGGTGGGCACAGGCGAGGTGCTCGGACCGCCAGGGACAGTAGGGAAAGGCGTCGGCGTCAGGCTGGGCGCTGGAATGGTTGGAGTTGGTGTGTTGATAAAACGATTATAGAGGAGCAGGTCTGTCCTCTGGCCATCGAAGCGGCCTGTGTAAACCTCCCAACCAGGTCCCCAGCCAGTGAGGGTGATATGCTGGTTGATTTGCAGATCGGGGCCAAGGCTCAGAATCTGTATCTTCCCAGAAGAGCGGCTATAGAGCAGGATCTGGGCATGACCGAGGCCGGCAAAATCGCCGATCCGGATATCGAGATCCGAGCCCCAGGCGCGTGGTCCCACCTGGTGATCGGCCAGGGTCACCAACCGGGCGCCAGCCAGCGCACCAGAGGAAGCCGTGGGCGAATCGGGATAGGGCCAGAGGCGTCCGCCTGGGCGCTTGCTAAGTTGCTCGGTATTCAGAAGCTGCAGCACCTTCAGGGTGCCTTCTTGGCGGTTGTAGAGCAGGAGATCGCTCTGACCACTGCCGGTGAAGTCGGCGTTAAAGTCCTGCTCTGAGGAGGTTGGAGGAAGGCCGAGAGCCAGGCGAGCGCTGGTCAGGGTAGCAGGATCGCTTTGCTGCTGCTGATTCGTCTCCATTACCTGGGCCAGAGATTCGCCATCGACACCCGGCAGACGCTCGAAGAGTTGGGGGTCGATCTGGCCCGGGAAATAAATGAAGCGAAGCTGACCGCGTTGATAGCGCGGCTGGTTGATGACCGAGACATGGTATCCGATGCCAAGATGGACCGGGGTAGGATCGCCATAGTTTTGATAGGTTACATTGAAGGTATCTCCGTCGGAGCTGACCCAGGTGACGAACGCCACGTGGCCAGCGGAGCTGTAGGCCCAGACGCCGTCAGCAACGGGAAAAACGGCAATGGCTCCGACGCGAGGGCGCGTTCCAACGGACAGACCGGTCCGCTGGGCGGCGCTCACCCAGTCGGCTGCATTCCCCCAATTGAGGGGCAGATCGTAATGCAGCCAGTGCCATTGCTCCCAGGCCCACCATACGCAGTTTCCGCCTCTGGGAAAGGGACCAGGACAGAGGGCAAATGGGTTGCCATCGGCGCTAAAGCTGAGCTGATCACAGTTTGGGTTGAGCGTCGCAGCAGTAGACCCCAGGCCCTGGGCATTGGCCTGAAGCAGATCGACTAATGAGAGCGGTTGCGAGAGCAGGAGACAGAGAACGGCAACGAGGAAAGCCACAAGGAAGCGGCCTCGCTTCGTGCACCCATCGGTACAACGGTTGTCATCGCCTTGCAGGAGCCTCCGCAGGAAGGCCAAAGGATGCATCTGGTCTCTTCCTCCCTAAAATAAGACCTGTATGCAGCCACGGCTGACCAGATTCGCCTGAAAGCACGCTCGCGGTCTTTCTGCCATTCTGCGATTTCTTGGAGAGTATACCATTGTGAGTTTATGCGCGCAAGGTAGGCGGCTTGCTTGCCCTGCCGCTTCCTTCCTGCCCATCCTGGCTCTCGTCAGAGGCCGGCCTGGCAGCAGCCGCCCCCTGGTTCTATTGTACCCTCCTTTACTGAGGCCAGAGGCCCGGCGCCAGACCCTTCCGAACTTTGCCTTGTCGCTTTCCTCTCTTTTCTTTCAGAGCCCTGGCCAAAAAAGGGCTTGACAGGGCGTGGGAGCAATGCTATCATAGGAGCGTCCTGATCGAAGGAAAACAACCCCCGGGCAATTAGCTCAGTCCGGTTAGAGCGCTGCCTTGACATGGCAGAGGTCACAGGTTCGAGTCCTGTATTGCCCATCCTGATAGGCGATCCTGCAGGGCAAAGGCTGGCAGGATCGCTTTTTTCTGTGCAGGGGGAGATGTCAGTGCTGCGAGGGAAGACGCCAGGAAAGCGGCAGGACCAGAGGTGAGCAGAGAAGGAACAGATATGGGCTGTAGCGGCCTGGCGCCTTGCCTTTCGGCTCGGAGGAAAACCCGCTCTGACGTTGCTTACCCTCGCTCGCTCTGCCCACCGGCAAGGCGCCTGTTGGCGCCGCCCGCCGCAGAGCCGCTCACCTTCTCTGAGCAGCCTGGCAGCCTTTTAGGGCAGCCACCTCCCGGCTCTCGGCCCTTTGTCGGTGGCCAGGCCAGGCTATCCGCGGGGAAGTCACAAGGGCTGGCTTCCTTCAGAGCGGCGCCGTTGGCTACTTCTTCAAAACGGGGATCTCGGTGATGCCCTCATCGCGCGTGCGATGTCGTCCGGCGCTCTCCTTGATGCCTCCCTCGGGATAGACCAGGCGCGCCTCGTGCTCGGGGAGGAGAGAGGCTACTTCTTTCAAGACCGCATCGAGAAACTCCTCTTCAGGCACCGTGCGCACAACCTGCCCTTTGCGGAAAATGACCCCTTTGCCGCGTCCTCCGGCCAGGCCGACATCGGCATCTCGCGCCTCACCCGGGCCGTTGACCACGCAGCCCATGACCGCCACATGAATGGGGGTTTGCACTTTGGCCAGGCGCCGCTCTACTTCATTGGCGACTTCGATAACATCGATCTCAACGCGCCCACAAGAAGGACACGACACAAAGGTCACGCCGCGATTGCGCAGCTCCAGCGAGCGCAGGATCTCATAAGCGACCGGGATCTCCTGCTCCGGCTCGGCGCTCAGGCTGACGCGAATCGTATCGCCGATGCCCTCAGCCAGCAAGATACCCAGGCCAACGGCCGATTTCACCGCGCCTGGCACCAACGTCCCGGCCTCGGTGATCCCCAAGTGCAGCGGATAGTCGGAGCGCTGGGAGAAGCGCCGATAGGCCTCAATGGCCGTCAACGGCGCAGAGGATTTCAAGGAGACCTTGATCTCGTGGAAATCCAGCTCCTCACACCAGGCAATGTATTCCAGAGCCTTATTGACCATGCGTTCGGCAAGCTGCTCGCGCTCGCGCCGCCGCTCTTCCGCAGGATCGCTGCGCTCCACCACACCATCAGAGCGGCGGCGAATCTGGATGCGCTGCATCTGGGCCCGCTTGTCCAGAGCATCGAGCGAGCCGGAGTTGACGCCGATGCGCATCGCCACACCCCGCTCTTTACAAGCCTTGACGATCTCTTCAAGGGCCTTACGTCCCTGAATCAGGTTTCCGGGATTAATGCGGACACAGTCAACGCCCTGGCGAATCGCCTCCAGGGCAAGCTGGTGATTATAATGAATATCGGCAATCAGCGGGATGTGGATACGCTTCTTGATCTCTCCCAGGGCCAGGGCATCTTCCATCTCTGGGACAGCCACGCGCACCAGCTCACAGCCCACCTCTTCAAGGCGCAGGATCTGCGCCACGGTGCTCTCTACGTCGCGGGTATAGGTCGTACACATCGACTGCACCGCAATCGGTGCATCGCCCCCGATCGGCACATCTCCGACATGAATCTGTCGCGTCTTTCTTCGCATAAGCACTCCATAAATCCCAAGGATCTATCGTGACGGCAGCGCCCGCGGCGGTCAGGCGCTGCCGGACAAAGCTTTCCACGAGGGTACAGGGTGTGGGGAGCCGGCAGATCCACCATCCGTTGGTTCCGCTCCCGCTGGCGTCCCTCAGCTCAGAGCGGCGGCGACAAGCCCAAGGCTGGCAGAATCTGCCTGCTACGGCCTGCCCGCCCTCGTCTCTGCCTCAGCGAGCGCTCCAATTCACCACATCGCTGATAGTCACAACCACAATGAGCATCAGCAGAATGGCCATGCCCACCAGATTAATGAGGCCCTCACGCTCGGGGCGCAAGCGCTTGCCGCCGCGCAGCAGCTCGATGAGGATCAAGAGCACTCGCCCGCCATCGAGGGCTGGGAACGGCAAGATATTGATAATAGCCAGGTTCAGGCTGAGAATGCCGGTCAGGGTGAGAATGGGCCACCAGCCGATGGTCGGCACCGTCTGAGCGACCTCACCGGTCATCTGCACAATACCCACCGGTCCAGCGATCTCCGGTTTGACCGCCCCAGTCACCATCTGAACAATGCTAGAGATAAACTGGCCGGTCACCGAGAAGGTCTGAGCGATGCCCTTGATAGGAGCCTGCCAGAGCGGGTAAGTCACATAGCGCACCTCGTTGCCGCGCTCGATCCCCATTGGTCCCTGGCCAGGAGGCGGGTTGACCCGGACATTGATGGTCAGCGCCACCGGCTGCGAATCGCCAGCATGCCTGATAACAACGCGCACCGGCACCGTAGCCTGACCGTGGGCCTGGGCAATAGCCTGTTGCACGATATTCTGAACGTCGGAGAACTGCTGGACCTCCTGACCATTGACCGAGAGAAAGGTATCGCCTGGACGTAAGCCTGCTGCCGCTGCCGGGGAACCCGGAGCCACTTTCGCCACGACCGGCGGAATCACCGGCTCCCCAACGCTGTAAGCGATCGAGAAGAGCACAATCGCCAGCAGGAAATTCATCGTCACGCCGGCCACCAGCACGATGAGACGCTTACCAGCCGACTTTGAAGCAAAGCTCTGTGGATCGTAGCGCCCGTACTCATCGTACATCTCGCCGTTCTCGCCGGGCATGCGTACAAAGCCGCCGATGGGAAGCAGGTTCAGCGAATAGATCGTCGAGGAGGGGGGCGCCACCACAGCAGAAGCGACCTCGCGCTGGCCAGCTTCCGACGCAGGTGCGCCCGGCGGCTCCCAGAGATTCCCACCACTCTCGCCGGCCGCCGGATGACGAAGCTGAGAGTCCCCGTTAAACCAGATCACTTCCCATCCTCCGCGCGGGCGGCGCCGGATTCCCACAATGCGCGGAGGCAAGCCGAGGCCGAACTCCTCGACACGAATCCCGGCCCACTTGGCGGTCAAAAAATGGCCAAGCTCGTGGACAAAGACCAAGAGACCAAAGACGGGTATCGCAGCTAACAAGTACCAGTAATTCATTCCCACTTCCCTCAGACAGCTTTTGCAAGCAGGACTAACCTGTGGCCTGACGAACAACCCCCAGCGTAGCGGCCACCTCCCGAGCCGTCTGGCGGGCCCAATCGCGCGTTTGGAGAATGGCCGGAATATCCGGTTGAGCCTGAGCCATTGAGGCATGGCGTTCCAGAACAGCCTCGATCAGGCGAGCGATATCGACCAAGCTGATCTGTCCTGCCAGAAAGAGGGCGACCGCCTCCTCATCGGCCCCTACCAGGGCGCAGGGATACGTTCCACCACGTTCAGCGGCCTCGCGGGCCAGGCGATAGCAAGGGAAGCGCGCCACATCAAGCGTCTCAAAATGCAGCTGCGCCACCTGTATCCAGTCCAGAGGACGGATCAAGCCACGGTCCACCGCCCCCAGCCGCAGCGGATAGGTCAACGCATCGAGAATGGGCAGATGCATACTGGGGAGGCTGGCCTGCATCTTAATCGAGCCATCGACGAATTCAACCATAGAATGGATAATACTTTCGGGCTGGATCACCACCTCGATGCGCTCGTAAGGGACGGCAAAGAGCCAGTGGGCCTCGATGACCTCCAGTCCCTTATTCATCAAGGTCGCCGAATCGACCGTGACCTTCGGCCCCATACGCCAGGTGGGATGAGCCAGGGCCTGAGCGACCGTTACCGCCGGCAGCTCAGCCAGAGGGGTCTGGCGGAAGGGACCACCCGAAGCGGTCAAAATCAGACGGCGGACCTCAGCCCCGTCCTCGCCGCGCAGGCACTGCCAGAGAGCACTGTGCTCGCTATCGATGGGCAGAATAGCCACCCCGGCCCGCCGCGCTGCTTCCATCACCATGTGGCCGGCCATCACCAGCGTTTCTTTATTGGCCAGAGCGATGGTCTTGCCAGCCTGGATTGCCGCCATCACTGGCTCCAAGGCCACCAGACCAGACGTGGCCACAACCACCAGATCCACCTGCGGCAAAGTGGCCGCCTCCAGCAAGCCGGCGAGACCAAAGGCCAGGCGAGGAGCCGGTTTTCTGGCGCTCCCAGCGCCCCCACCAGAGAGCAGGCGCTCAGCCTCCTGGCGAATCGGTGGGGTCTCAGCGAAGCAAGCCACGAGAGCAGGGGCAAACTCTTCAACCTGCTGGGCCAGCAGGGATAGATTGCTATGAGCAGCCAGGGCCACCACTTCAAAGTGCTCAGGAAAGCAGCGCACCGCATCCAGCGTCTGCCGCCCGATCGAGCCAGTGCTTCCCAGCAAGGCGATCCGCCTCGGGAAACGCAAGGCTTCCGCTCTCTGGATGTGGTCCGTAGCCCACTGGCCAGGTTCTTTCTCCTCAGTCCGTTTCATTGCTTTATCGCCGCTCCCTTGCTGGCTCTACCCAGGGAATATTGTAGCACGGCAGAGCGACTGCAGCAGGAAATCTTTTTACACGTATCCCCATGATCAACGTTTCGTAACTCTCTTTTTTCTTAATAAAAATCCAGGCAGCACCCACTCCCTGCCAGCCTGGCCCGATCCGCTGCAGGACAAGCCCTTGTGCCGCTGAAGCGGCCTTCCTCTGCCTGGCCTGAGGCAGGGGGCAATAGACGGTCCGGCTGATCAGCGTGGGACCAGCAGGACCAGTTGAGAGAAAAAGTAGATGACGACGGCGGCGAAGAGCAGGCTATCGATGCGATCGAGGAGGCCGCCGTGACCAGGCATCAGCTGACCGCTATCCTTCACCTGGGCCTGCCGTTTCATCAGCGACTCCGCCAGATCGCCCAGGGTCGCGGCCAGCGAGAGGGCCAGGCCAAGAGCCAGGGCCAGATACCAGGGGACCTGGAGCAAGGAGCAGGCCAGCAGGAGACAGAGGAGCAGCGTACACAGCAGGCCCCCAACGACTCCCTCCCAGGTCTTGCCGGGGCTGATCTGGGGCGCCAGCTTATGGCGCCCGAAGAAATGACCGGTGAAGAAGGCCGCCGAATCGAAGGTCCAGACAGCGGCAAAGAGCAAGAGCAGCCACCAGAGACCCCGCGGGGGAGGCCAGCCGAACTGAGAGCCGCGCAACAACAGCAAGAGGCTGAGCGGCCAGCCGAGATAGAGGGCAAAGACGACGGTCAAGGCCCAGTCGACCAGTGAACCATCGAGCCGCTGCCGCCAGAAGAGGAGCGGGAAGGCCACCAGCAAGGCGAGACTGAGGCAGATCTCCAGCAAGAGCAGACGCCACTGGGGGAAGATTGCCGACAAGAGCAAAAGCATCCCCAGCCCAAAGCTCGCCCAGAGCAAAGGACGGCTGCCCGAGTGCAACATCATCTGATGCAGCTCGTAGCAGCCCCAGGCCAGAACAAAGAGCGCCGCCGCAAAAGCCACCCAACCACCCAGCCAGATCACAAGCAAGACAATAGGAATCGCTACAACGGCGGTCAGCACGCGCAGAGCCAAAGTGCTCCCCCACAGCCCGCCGCTGTTAGCAGTTCTCTTCTCCGATGACTGTAGCTGTTTCTCAGTTGCGCGCTCCACGCGATGATTCCACCTGCTTAGCGGCCACTGGGAGAAGCGGTCAGTCGCCCAAAGCGTCGCTGGCGCTGGCGATAGCTCTCCAGGGCCGCGCGTAGATCTTCGCGCCCAAAGTCGGGCCAGAGAGTTGGTGTAGAATAATACTCGCTATAGGCTGACTGCCAGATCAGAAAGTTACTGACGCGCATCTCGCCAGCGGTGCGAACAACGAGATCGGGATCGGGTAGATCGTGAGTATAGAGATAGGAACTAATCACCTCCTCAGTGATCGCCTCGGGTGGCAGGCCATCGGCGATAATCCGCCGTACGGCATCAACCAGCTCAGCGCGACCGCCGTAGTTGAAGCAAACACTGAGGTGGATACGATTGTTATGGCGCGTCAGCTCCACCGACTCCTGGACGGCGCGCTGAATAGCGGGGGGGAGATCTTGCAAGCGACCAAGATGGCGCAGCCGCACCCCGTCACGATGCAACTTCTCCAGGTCAGAGCGGATCGTTTCCCAGAAAAGGCGCATGAGGCCCTCGACCTCTTCCCGGGGTCGGCCCCAGTTCTCGGTCGAGAAAGCATAGACACTCAAATACTCGATATGCTCATCGACGGCGGCCTCCACGACGCGGCGGAGAGCGGCCACGCCTGCCTTATGGCCGGCCAGGCGTGGCAAATGGCGCTGAGAGGCCCAGCGTCCATTTCCATCCATGATGATAGCCAGGTGACGCAGCGGGCAGCTCTGCCCCTGCGCCTGAGCCTGCAGTTGGGCCTGCTCCTGCCCCTGGGAGCGCACCTCTACCGCTGGTTGCGACTGCTCACTCTTTTTCCCCACAGAAGAGGGAAAAAGATCACGTATCCTGGTCAACGTCAGACCTCCAAAATCTCGTGTTCCTTGAGCTTGCCGATCTTATCCATCTCCTCGATGTAGCGGTCGGTCAGCTTCTGCAGGCGATCCTGACCGCGCTTCAGCTCATCTTCGGAGATCTCCTTCTTCTTCTCGCGGTCGCGCAACTTATCCTGGACATCGCGGCGGATATTGCGCACCGCGACCTTATGCTCATCAAGCTTCTTGTGAAGGAGTTTCACCATCTCGCGACGCCGCTCCTCGTTGAGGGGAGGAATCGCCAGGCGGATCACCTGGCCATCGCTGCTGGGATTGATGCCCAGATCGGACTTCTGGATAGCCCGCTCAATATCCGGGAGCAGCTTGCGATCCCAGGGCTGGATGACCAGCAAACGCGGCTCCGGCGCTGTGATCGAAGCGAGCTGGTTAATCGGCGTGGGAACGCCGTAGTAATCGACCTGAATCCGTTCCACGAGGGCAGAGCTGGCGCGGCCAGTGCGGATGCCCGCCAGGTCATGGCGGAGGGCCTCCACAGCTTTCTGCATTCGGCGTTCGGCATCTCCGAAAATATCATCTACCATAGCAATGCTCCCAATCGTAAGGTGGCTTGGTTGGATACGCACGCAGAGCAAGCGACAGACCAGGGTAGAGCCACTGGTGGGCGAGCCAGCGCGAGGCCAGAAAGAAGAGAGCCGTCCCGTCCCCTCCTGAGCCTGCCACTGGCAGCCGGCCCGTGCTCAGACACGCTCGCTGACAGGGCTTTCCTCGAGGTCATGAACGAGTGTCCCGCGCTTCTCGCCGCGCATGATCGCCTCCAGCGCTCCGGGCTGGTCGAGATTGAAGACGACGATCGGCAAGTGGTTATCCTTGCAGAGCGAGATCGCAGTACTGTCCATCACCTTGAGGCCCATATTGAGAGCGCGCATATAGCTTATCTCTTCAAACTTACGAGCGTTCGCATTGCGCATGGGATCATCGTCGTAGACGCCGTCGACCTTCGTAGCTTTCAGCAGCACCTGGGCGTTCAGCTCAATGGCGCGCAAGGCCGCCGCCGTATCGGTCGTAAAGAACGGATTGCCACTGCCCGCCGCCAGGATCACCACCCGCCCTTTTTCAAGATGGCGAACGGCGCGGCGACGGATAAACGGCTCCGCCACCGGAGGCATCTCGATCGCAGTCTGCACGCGCGTGACTAGGCCGAGCTTCTCCATAGCATCCTGCATGGCCAGGGAGTTCATGACCGTGGCCAGCATACCGACGTAGTCGGCGGTCGCGCGATCCATGCCTGCGGCAGCGGCATCTGCCCCACGCCAGATGTTGCCGCCACCGATGACCATTGCCACCTCCACCCCCAGATCGTGAACGCGCTTGACCTCAGCCGCGATGCGGCGGACCGCCACCGGGTCAATCCCAATGCGCGGCTCGCCGGCCTCTGAGGTATGACGGGGAGCGAGGGCCTCGCCGCCCAGCTTGAGCAGGATACGCCGATATCGCAAGGACGCAGCCGTCTGAGATTCAGCCATCTTCTCTTCTACTCCCATGCGCTTCTTGTGGGGGGAGAGCCTTGACCCTGTCCCATCTGGTGCCAGCGGTGCCCGACGCCTTCAGCCACCGACCAGCGCCAGCGGAGAGGGGAAGAGGCGAAGAGGTCAGCCCCCCAGCAGGCAAGGTCGGAGCGAGAGCGGATGCTGTCCAGGCGCTCTGCGTGTCGCCCGGAGCACATCTCGCCCGCCTCCAATTCCACACATAGCATAGCACGCACAAGACCAACCAGGAAGGGCCGCCCCCTACTCGCCCAGGGCAAAGCGACAGAAGCGACGAATGACGACGTTCTCCCCGGTCTCCGCAATGACTTTGCGCACCAGATCTCCTACCACCTGGCTCTCGTCGCGAATCCAGGGCTGCATCATGAGCACCTGCTCGCTGAAGAGCTTCTTGAGCTTGCCCTGAACGACCTCCTCGCGCTTATGCTCCGGAACTCGGGCCATGGAGGGGTCCTCCAGCAGCTCCTGACGGGCCTTCTCGATGACTTCAGCGGGCACATCCTCGTAATTCACGTACTTTGGATTGGTGCCAGCAATCTGCAGCGCCAGCTCATTCGCCAACTGGCGAAAGCTCTCGCTGCGAGCGACGAAGTCCGTGCTGCAGTTCAACTCGAGCAGGACCCCCACGCTGTTGTTGTGGTGCACATAGGAGAAGACGCCGCCCTGCTTGGTCTCGCGACCGGCAGCGATCATCTTCTCCGCCTTGCGGCTGGCCTTGGCATTGAGGATCTTGATGGCCTCCTCCCACGACTGCGCCTCCTCCAGCGCGCTCTTGCAATCGGCAAAGGTCGCCCCAGTCTCCTCACGCAACCTCTTCACATCGGCAGCAGCATAGTTCATATGGGTCTTTCTCCTTCAGCGTACTCTGATAGCATACTCAGGTTTCAGTCTGAGTGACAACGACTCTCGGTCACTCATGGATGGTCTCGAGTGCTTGACAACTGCGGTACAGTAGAATACTGGGCTTTGAACAGCCTGTCGGTTCGTCGGTTCATTCCTCCGGCTGGCTGGCTGACTGCCGGTTGAGCGTCCGCCACTCGCCGGCCCCGCTCCCTCTGCCTGCCACGATGGCCTTCCGTTCAGCCCGCCATGGATCCGGGTCCAGCCAGACGGCATAGAGAGGACCTGGCATCCACCACGGCCAGCCTCCGATGCGAGAAACCTTTCAGCCTTTCCGGTCTGGCGCACGTGTGGTCACCAGGTCCCTTTCCCAAGTCTTATAACAGCACAGAGCAGACCCGGCCTCCGGCAGAGGCGCCTAGATCCGTCCGCGCTGACCCCGCTGAGCTGGAGCAGGCGGGTGAGCGGAGAAAAGAGAAGAAAAGGACATGTTAATAACAAGATGAAGCCAGCCCGCCTGGCCACCTGCCTCGCTACCCGTCCGTCTTGCTGGCAGTGAGGAGCTGCGGCCTCTCACGGCCAGCCATCCTCAGCGAGGAGACTGGGACGCTTGAGCCGGCGCCGGACTTCAAGTGCGCGGGCCTTCAGGTCCTGCTTGATCGGGTCTGGGCCGAGAGAGGAAGCCAGCCCAGGTGTGTTTAGCTCAGGCTCTGCAGGCACAAACTCAGATAGCCATGCCTCTCTGGCTGCACACCAGCCGAGCCGAGCGGTCGGCGGGAGCAGGATAGGCAGGGCAACCAGAGCGCAACGAACGACAAGCGGCGGGATGGGACAAGCTGTAGAGGAGCGAGATGGCTCTAGGATTCTCTGGCCACCAGCTCAGGCTCGGAGGCGTTCGATGGACTCTCGGCCTCACCAGGAGAGACGGTCGCCTCGCGCTGAGACGAGCCTGCCCCAGAGGCAGATGGTTCCGCCGCCTCCGCCTGGGCAGCCCCCTCTTCGCCTGAAGCTGCCACACCCTCAACAGGCGCCTCACTATCCTTCTGCTGCGCCTCCAGCTCGCGGCGTCCCTCGATCACCGCATCAGCGATCTTTGAACAGAGGAGGCGAACGGCGCGAATGGCATCGTCGTTGGCAGGGATCGGATAGTCGATCTCGTCGGGATCGCAGTTTGTGTCGGCCAGGGCCACAATGGGGATCTCCAGACGGCGGGCCTCCAGAACGGCGGTATGCTCCTTGCGGGTATCGATGATGAAGACCGCCCCCGGCAGGCGCCGCATCTCCTTAATTCCCCCAAGAATGCGCTCCAGACGCACCAGATCATCTTGCAGGCGCTGGGCCTCCTTCTTGGGCAGGCGTTCAAGCTCGCCCCGATCGCGACGAGCCTCCAGCTCACGGAGATAGCGAATGCGCCCCTGAATGGTCTGGAAATTGGTGAGCATCCCACCAAGCCAGCGCTGGTTCACGTAGAACATCCCACACCGCTTGGCCTCCTCCGCCACCGCCTCCTGGGCCTGCTTTTTCGTCCCGACGAATAAGAGCGTCTCCCCGCTGGCAGCCAGTTCCTTCACAAACTTGTAAGCCTCATTGAGGCGCGCCACGGTTTGCTGAAGGTCAATGATGTGGATGCCATTGCGCTCCATGAAGATGAAGGGCTTCATCTTGGGGTTCCAGCGCCGCGTCTGGTGCCCAAAATGAACGCCAGCTTCCAGAAGCTGTTTCATCGAGATAATGTTGGCCAAAAAACAGATCCTCCCTTTTATCCTCCGCTCTCCTCCTATCGGCGATAGGGTTCCCCTTGCTCGCTCCTTGGCGCCATACAGCTTCCTGGCTGGCTGGCCTGCTGCTTCGCTCGCGCCCCTCCCCTCGCCACGGTGGTGCCAGGGCCATTCAGGGTCTTGAGGTACCGAGGGTATCGGGGCACCAGGGAAACGCCGATCAGAGAGCGTGTGTACTTGATGAGTAATACAACACTACACTTGTCTCGACCAGCAGGAACCCTCGCTCCTGCTAACTTGCAAGTATAGCATAGGTTGCAGAGGGACGCAAGCAAGAGTTCTCGCCTCGCCTCCCCTGGCTTTCCCCCCTCCCCCACGTCGAGCACAGCCCCCACTGCTCTTTTAGCCCCTGCTTCTTGGAGACCACAGTACAGTGTAATGTGTACACATATTCGCTTATGTGTGCTTGCCTATCCGGCACACGTGCATATTTGCTTATATACTGATAGGACTGAAGACTGTACAGGAGGCAGAAAGGGTTACACCATGATTAGAGTTCTACTGGCGGATGATCACACCCTGATTCGACGCGTTGTGCGCGAGATTGTGGAGCGGGCCGGCGACCTGGAGGTGGTCGCCGAGGCCAGCAACGGCCTCGAGGCCGAGGCCCAGGCGGCCCAAACTCACCCGGATGTTGTATTGATGGACCTGGACATGCCGGAATGTGACGGCTTCGAGGCAACTGAGCGCGTGCTGGCCTGCTCTCCAGAGTCGCGCGTGGTGATTCTGACGGCTTCGCAGCAGGAGCAACTGGCTCTGCTGGCTATCCAACGCGGGGCTATTGGTTACCTGACCAAGGATATCGAGCCGGAGACCCTGGTGGCCGCTATCCGCTCCGCTGCTCGCAACGAGATCTCGATTCCCGGTCCCCTGGCTACGCGTGTGCTAGCTCACCTGCGCACGCTGACGCTCAGCGGCAAGATCCGCGAGGTTCCTCCCGCCGACTTCTCTCAGGGAGCAGCCAGCCGCGCTTTCTATTATAAAGTCCAACAGCGGCTCCACGGTTCGGCGTTGAACCTGCAGAACCTCTCGCGCCCTCTGACGGAACGCGAGATCGAGGTTCTCGATCTGATCCGCAAAGGACGGAAGAACCGTGAAATTGCTCAAGAACTCAATATAGCTGAATCAACGGTACATAAGCACATTCAGAATATTTTTGAGAAGCTGCATGCGCGTAGCCGCACCGAGGCCATTTACCTGCTCAGCTCGCGCAACTGAGGCATGAACGCCTCCGCCAGGCCGCTGCGGCTGAGGGCAGGATCAGGCAGGGCAGCGCTGCCCTCAGCTGTCCAGGCGGCGCGTCGCCGATCATGAAGTCGATGCAGGGCTGCCCTGGGCGGTCGATGCAGCGACCCCGAGCAACTCGCGGACGACATCCTTAATATGAGCGCTGGAGAGGCCATATAGCTCTTTCAGGATGGAGGGCGCTCCGTGTTCGACCAGGCGATCGGGGAAGCCAACGAGCCTGACGCGGACATCGTGGCAGTCCTCGCGGGCCAGCAGCTCAAGGACCGCGCTGCCGAAGCCGCCCGCTACCATGTGGTCCTCGATCGTGACCAGATGCCGTGTGGCGCGAGCCAGGGCCAGAATCAGGGTTTCGTCCAGTGGCTTGGCCCAGCGCGCATTGACGACGGCCACGCTGAGTCCCTCTTCTCGCAGCTCCGAGGCCACCTGTTCGGCCAGCTCAACAGTGGTGCCGTAGGCCAGTAAGGCACACTGACAGCGTTCGGCCTCTTCGAGAGTGGCAGGCGTGAGCAGCTCAGCTTTACCGATCTCGAGGGGGCGCAGCTCCTTATCGAGGGAGACGCCGCGCGCCTTGCCGCGTGGGTAACGCAGGCAGACTGGCCCGTCCATATACAGGGCAGTATAGAGCATGTGCCGCAGTTCGTTCTCATCGCGCGGAGCCATGACCCGCATGTTGGGGATCATGCGCATAAAGGCGATGTCAAAGAGGCCATGCTGGGTGGGGCCGTCCTCGCCGACGACGCCGGCGCGATCCATGGCGAAGACGACGTGCAGGTTCTGCATGCAGATGTCGTGAATCACCTGATCAAAGGCCCGCTGCATGAAGGTGGAATAGATGGCGACGACTGGACGTAGTCCCCCAACAGCCAATCCACCCGCAAAGGTCACAGCGTGCTGCTCGGCAATGCCAACGTCAAAGTAGCGCTCAGGGAAGCGCTGATGCAACTTCTTTAAGCCGGTGCCCTCGGCCATGGCCGCCGTTATGCCGACGATGCTCTGGTCGCGCTCGGCCAGCTCGACCAGGGTGTTGGCGAAGACTTCGGTGTAGGTGGGGGGATCGTTGGGATTCTTTTTAATGACGCCGGTACGGTAGTCGAAGGCGCCTGGTCCATGCCACTTGGTGGCATCTTCTTCGGCAAAGGTCCAGCCTTTACCTTTCTTGGTAACGACCTGAACTATGATCGGCCCTTCAATACGCTTGATATTTTCCAGAATATCGATGAGCAGGGGAAGGTCGTGTCCGTCGAAGGGTCCAAAGAATTTGAAGCCCAGCTCCTCAAAGATGGTGCCGCTTTTGCTGTGCAGGACAAATTGCTTGAAGCTGGTCTCGGCGCGCGCGGCAGCCTCCAAGGCCACATCGCCGACCACGGGCAGGCGCTCGATAGAGCCTTTGGTCATCTCGCGCAAGCGCTGGTAGCCAGGCAAGGTCTGCATACGCCGCGCTTTGGCGAGCACGGTGGCGATGGCACCCACGTTATCGGAGATAGACTTCTCGTTATCGTTGAGGATAATGATCAGGTTCTTTTTCAAGCTGCCGGCGTTGTTGAGGGCTTCCAGAGCCATGCCGCCGGTCAAGGCCCCATCGCCGATGACGGCAACGACCTTGAAGTCCTGGCCCTGGAGATCGCGCGCGACGGCCAGGCCCAGGGCGGCGGAGATAGAGGTGCTGGCGTGGCTGGCGCCAAAGACATCATAGGGACTCTCTTCGCGGCGGAGATAGCCGGAGAGTCCTCCAAACTGGCGAATGGTACGGAAGCGCTCGCGGCGCCCAGTCAGCAGTTTATGGACGTAAGCCTGATGGCCAATATCCCAGACCAGCAGGTCGTGAGGGGTATTGAAGACGGTGTGCAAAGCAATCGTCAGCTCGACGACACCCAGGTTAGGGGCCAGATGGCCACCTCGTGCCGAGACAGTCTCGATGATCTCTTGACGAATCTCCTCGGCCAGCGTGCGCATCTCAGCGATACTGAGCGCGCGAAGCTGAGCTGGGCTATCGATGCGATCCAGTATCCTTGCCAAGGCAGTCCTCCCACAGGAAAGCTTATCCCGTATTATAGGACGCAAGAGGTAGCCAAAGAAAGGTCGCAATGTGACAAATGCAGGTACCTGAAGCCTTGACAAGATCGCTATTCGCGTGAAAGGAGGGGAAGGCGGAGCGGTTGACAAACGTCCCGGCAGTCCTTTGCATCCCAGAGCCGCGCCAGATCACGACCAGGGTGGCTCTGCTCTCGCGTGAGAGGAGGACCGGAGCCTTTCCTCCTCGCAGGATGAGGGAAGGGTATCAGGTCCTTTGGCATGGGCCAGAGTCACCTTGGCTCCTGAAGGCCGGAGGAGGGAGCGCTTCGCTGGGCTGAAACGGGCGCCTCGCTGGCACCTGCCAGACGAGCCAATGGCATGCAGGTCCCTTCGCCGCGGAAAGTGGAAAGCTTTTCTTTCTTTCTTTCTTGCACAGGCCAGAAGCCAGGGGCCTGGCCCCCTGCTGCTGTCGAGTGGAGCCGGAAGACTCTTGACAGGGTTCCACTTTCTTCTTATCATGGCCTTTCGGAAAACCATATGGGACATCCAGGTGGGTTGGAGCGTTCCCGAGAGATCGACGCTCCCCCGCAAGGGGAGGTCCGTTTACGCGCTGAAATGATGGCAGGCGTGACCCGATGGATCGCTTGACGTTGCCCTTTCCTGCCGGTATACTGATCACACTGGGGTGGAGGCGGCTCTCCTGCATCCCTTCAGCTTTTCGTCTCCCGTCAACCCTGTCCATGCCGCGGGAATGTCCCCCTTCAGCTTGTGAGCCAGGCAATCGAACTGAGCTGAGCCAGGCCAAAGCAGCCAGGTCATCGTGAGAGAGAGACAAGCATCAGGGCTGAAGTTGCCCCGCGGAACCGCGCGTCGGCAGGGTTGGAAAAGTGAGGAGGCGATCAGCACGCCCGGTCCGGGGAGAGAGGCACCGGCAGTAGCGCCCAGGCGGCTTGCCGTCTGAACGGACATTACGGCGCTTTTGTCGTCATCTTCTGATACTGTTTGAGGGAAAGGAGGCGGCGCTTTTCCCCAGATTCCTGGCGGGGGTCGCTGCGCCGCAGGTCCAATGACGAGGAAAGAGAGCGAAAAGGACACCGAACGTCCGCACTACTATTCTCAGTTCTGGCTTGATGTCGCCGCCGGACGCCGGGTGATCGGCAGCTCCAAGACCACCGAGGAGAGCGAGACGGGTGAGCGGGGCGAACGCGACTCCCAGGAGTCGGGGGCAGCCCGGAAATCGGCCCGCGGCAGCCATGCGGCCAGCAGCGAAAGCCGCGACCGTGAGGAGTCTCGCGCTCCCCAAACGGAAACGGTCACGGCTCAGGCCCGAGAGCCAGAGCCCGAGGTGACTACACCTGGGCCCGCGGCTCAAGCGGCTACCAGTGTCCCAGATGAGGAGTTCGTTCCTGTCGAAGAGGAGGAGACCGCCGAGCCAGAGGAGGAGCTGCTAGAGGAGGCTCTGGAATCCGAGGCCGATGAGGAGGAGGCGGAAGAAGACGAGGAAGAACCCGAGCTGGGCTACGAGGAGGATGAGGAGGAGCTTTTTGAGGATGAGGAGGAAGAGGAGGATGAGGAAGACGAGGACCTCTGGCCCGGCGGAAAGGGGAAGAAGAAGCACGCGAAGCCCAGTCGCCAGCCGAAAACGACCAAGCGCCCGCGACGGGACACTCGCCGCGGCTACTAGAAGAGGCAATACCGTTGAGGTCCTGCCCTGACCACCCTGGGAGGACCGGAAGCGCTAGCCAGGGAGCAAAGTTGCCTTTGAGCGCCCCTTGTTCTTGCCTGCTGGCGCGCCGGGACGGACCAGCGCGGCCAGGGCAGGGAGAAGGGCCAGGAGCAAGCGGGACAGCAACCCAGCCCCTGGCCCTTTTCTCTTCTCTTGTCTGGCCTGGCGCTGGCGACCAACCTCCCTCGGCAGTCAGCGTTTTGGCCACCTGGCCTGCCGGCTCTCAGGGATAGATGCCACGGATCTGGGTGGCCTCGGCCACGCGCGAGATGGCCAGCATGTTGGCCGCCAGGCGCAGATCACAATGATATTGCTCGGCCTTTTCAACGACCGCGGCAAAAGCACGGTTCATGATGATCTCCAGCTTCTGGGTAATTTCCTCAACTCCCCAAAAGAAGCTTTGCAGGTCCTGCACCCACTCGAAGTAGCTGACCGTGACGCCGCCGGCATTGGCCAGAATGTCGGGGATAACGATCACCCCTTTGCGCCCGAGAATCTTGTCCGCCTGGGGGGTGGTCGGTCCATTGGCCGCCTCAGCAACGATGCGGGCCTGGATACGCCCGGCGTTGGTCTCGTTGATCACGCCCTCGGTGGCCGCCGGGATCAGGATGTCGCAAGGCACCTCCAGGACTTCCTGGGGACCGATCTGCTGGGCCGCTGGGAAGCCGACAACGCTACCTCTCTCTTGCTTGTGACGGAGCACTGCCGCAGGATCTAGCCCGGCCTCGTTATAGATCCCGCCGCGGGTATCGCTGACGGCCACGATCTTGCAGCCTTCGTGATGGAAAAGGCGGGCTGCAATGGAGCCGGCATTGCCGAATCCCTGGATGCTGACTCGAGCGCCACGTAACGGGATGCCGATGCGACGCGCCGCCTGGCGCGTGACAAAGAGGACCCCCATCGCCGTAGCATCGTTGCGCCCTTCGCTGCCGCCGATCGAGATGGGCTTGCCGGTGACAACGGCGGGAATAGAGAAGCCCTCGTGCATCGAATAGGTGTCCATAATCCAGGCCATGATCTGGGGATTGGTGTTGACGTCGGGGGCCGGAATGTCGCTGTGGGGACCAATAATGATGGAGATCTCGGTTGCGTAGCGCCGGGTGAGGCGCTCCAGCTCACCCGGACTCATGGCCTTGGGATCGCAGATTACCCCTCCCTTGGCTCCGCCGTAGGGAATACCAACCACGGCACACTTCCAGGTCATCCACATGGCCAGGGCCTTGACCTCGTCCAGGGTTACATCAGGGCTATAGCGAATGCCACCTTTGGCAGGCCCGCGATTCACGTTGTGCTGGACGCGATAGCCAGTAAAGGTCTTGATCCGGCCATCATCCAGGCGTACAGGAAAGTTGACTGTCAGCTCGCGCTTGGGCTTGCGGAGAATCTCTCGCATGTCCTCCGAGAGATTGAGCCGATCGGCGGCCTCCTCAAACTGCTGAACAGCCATCTCATAGGGGTTAATACGGATGTCGCGAGAGGACTTCACGTCGTTGTGCAGGTCCACGTTCTTGCTCCTTTTTCGTTCCGTATGGTGCAGCCGGGGGCAGGCGAGTTGGCAGGCTGGCTGGTTCGGGCCTGATCAGCCCGACCAGCATCGGCAGCTAACTTGCCTGCCCGGAGGCAGCCAGGCTTGCTCAGGCTGTGGGCTGCTCATCAAGCCTGGCGCGCAAGAGCTTCTGGACAAGATCGGCTTTGGCCTGGCCGCGAGTGCGCTTCATGATCTGACCGACCAGGTACTGGGCGGCGTTGGTCTTGCCCGAGCGATAGTCGGCCACGATCTTGGGGTTGGCCTCAATCACTTCAACGACGATGCGCTCGAGGGCTTGCGGATCAGTAATCGGCGGCTGGATGCCCTTGCGCTCCACGATGGTCTCGGGCAGCTCGCCGCTGGCAAAGGCCTCATCGAGGACCTCCTTGGCCTGCTTGCCGGTAATGCGCTGGCGATCGAGCAGATCCAGCAGATTGACGAGGGCTGCCGGCTTGAGGGGACAGGCGGCAGGAGCTATACCATGGGCATGGAGGAGGCGAACGACCTCGCTCAGGAGCCAGTTACTGGCCGCGCGCGCCCTGGCCTGGCGATCCGCCACCTGGGAGGAGAGAGCCATCACCTGGTCGAGATAGTCGCCCAGGGCCTTCTCTTCGGTGAGGATATCGGCATCCTGAGCCGAGAGGCCGTAGTCGCGCTGGTAGCGCAGCCGACGGGCATCGGGCAGCTCAGGCAGACGGGCGCGCAACTCCTCAACCCACTCACGACTGATCACCAGCGGTGGCAGGTCCGGTTCAGGGAAGTAGCGATAGTCATGGGCATACTCCTTGGTGCGCTGCGGCACCGTCACGCCCCGACTCTCGTCCCAGCCGCGCGTCTCCTGCCGGATCGTTCCGCCGGCCCGCAAGACCTCGATCTGGCGCCGGGCCTCATACTCGAGGGCTTGCTGCAGGGCCTTGAAGCTATTCATATTCTTGATCTCGGTCTTGACCCCCAGCGCCTGCTGGCCACGGGGACGAACCGAGATGTTGGCATCGCAGCGCAGGCTTCCCTCCTCCATCCGACCCGAGGAGACCCCCAGATAGACCAGGATCTCACGTAGCTTCTGCATATAGAGGCGCGCCTCCTCGGGGCTGCGCATGTCCGGCTCGCTGACGATCTCGATCAGGGGCGTGCCGGCCCGGTTGACATCAACCAGACTATAGCCATCACGATGGAGGAGCTTGGCTGTATCCTCTTCCAGATGAACGCGCGTGATACCGATGCGCCGCACCTGCCCGTTGTACTCAATCAGGAGATAGCCGTTACGGCTGAGGGGCAGATCATACTGGGAAATCTGGTACCCCTTCATCAGATCCGGGTAGGGATAGTTCTTACGGTCAAACTTGGAGTATTCGGGGATACTGCAGTTGAGGGCCAGGGCCGTCATAATGGTATAGGCAACGGCCTCTCGATTGATCACCGGCAGGACACCCGGCATCCCCATACAGACGGGGCAGACATGTGTGTTGGGGGCCGCATTGGCGTAGTCGGTGCTACAGGAGCAGAACATCTTGCTCCGCGTGGTGAGCTGGGCATGAACTTCGAGACCGATAACAACCTCGAATTCGGTAATAACTTCGCTATGAGCAGGTACAGCCATCTTTCCCAACCTTCCTGAAAGCTTCTTCGGCGTCACTGTCACCCGTTAGTCTAGCCCTTTCCCCTGGATTCGTCAACTGGCTAGCCGTGACAGGCCCGATCACAGCTCAGCTTATGCCGGCTCACTTAAGGCCCAGACGGCCTCGCGCCGGGAAAGAGGAACCGGAGTCCTTGCCAGATACAGATGACTCTGGTATACTGAAGGCACAACATCGTGGGACGCCTTGCGTCGAAACGCAAGCTTCCTTCGATAAATCCAGGAAATACCTTTTGTACTGCTTCGCACGAGAGGACTGTTGCTGAGATTCAGCGAGAGACACACGGTGCCCTCCTCTCGCAGAGAAGAGGAGACGATGCGCGACCACGACGAGGCACACGAGCGAGCGGATGAGGAGAATGACCACCTATGTCCCTGATTAATATGGCCAAACGCGAGATCATTTGTAAGCTCGTCTACTACGGTATTGGTCTGTCCGGCAAGACAACCAACCTGCACTATATCTATCAGGCAGTCGATCCCCGCGATGTGGGTGAGATGGTCTCGATCGATACTGAGACGGAACGTACCCTCTACTTTGATCTGCTGCCGTTAGAACTGGGCAAGGTCAATGGCTTCTCGATCCGTTTTCAGCTCTACACCGTGCCCGGTCAGGTGCTCTACCAGCAGACGCGGATCTCCGTCCTGAAAGGCGCCGATTGCGTGATCTTCGTGGCCGACTCTCAGGCCAGCAAGCTGCAGGAGAATATCGAGAGCTGGAATGAGCTGCAGGAGCAGCTCCGCCGCATGAATAAGAACATCAGCGAGTTCCCGCTGGTCATGCAGTGGAACAAGCGCGACTTGCAGGATATCTTACCGGTCTCAGTGCTGGAGCAGTACCTGAACCCCTACCGCGTTCCTAGCTTCGAGGCCGTCGCAGTCACAGGCTACGGCGTGATCGAATGCCTGCGCGTCGCTATCAACGCGACACTCCGTCGCCTCGAACGAATTTAGTTGAGCTTGCCAAGGGCGCGCACGCACGCACGCACGCGCTCGCTCGCCTCGCCCTCCTCCCGTGGCAAGGAGAAGCCGCTTCTCTTCCAGCCAGCAGGATGGCCCGATCCTTTTTCAGCAACTCTTTCTCCCAGTGCCTCTTTCACCACCTATGTAGATTAACTTATTCCTGTCCTACTTGTTGTTCATCGACGGTTCTCTGTGTATAATACCGTGAAACCGGTTGTCTTCTCCTTCCCCGGGAACGGAGGATCAGCCTCCCTTTCCCCGGGGCCTGGAGGCGGCTATTTCGGCAGGCTGGCCCAGACGACGAGCCGGGCCACCCGCTCGACCGATTGATCGACTGTCTCGCTGCGAGGTTCCTATGGAGACTATCCGTGTCATCATCGTTGATGAGCAGCCGCTGTTCCGTGAAGGAATTCACTATACACTCGAGCGCCTTGGTCACTGCACCATTGTCGGCGAGTCAACCAATCCCGCCGAGATCCTGGCCCTGGCTCGCGACCCGGGGGCCGAGGTGATCCTGCTCGACGCTGGTCTCAAGAGCACGGACACTTTAGAGCTGGCCCGTCAACTTCGCCAGTTGGCTCCCCATATGGCCATTGTCATCCTCACCCCTTCCGAGGATGAGGAGCTTCTCTTTCAGGCGATCAAGGTGGGAGCCGCCGCTTACTATACCCGCAATATTTCCGCCGAGGAGCTGATCGAGGCCGTCCGCCGCGTCAATCGCGGTGAATATTTGATCAACGATGAGGTGCTCGCCCGCCCTCAGATCGCCAGCCGTGTCCTCCAGTCTTTGCGCGAACTGCCCGTGGCTTCACACGACGGGGCTGACGAGAGCAATGGCAAGGAGAACTACTCTCCTCTCTCTAGCCGGGAAATCGAGATTCTCGACTACATCGCCCGCGGCAATAGCAATAAGGAGATCGCCAAGTCTCTGAAGATCAGCGATCAGACGGTGAAAAACCACATTACCTCGATTCTCAAAAAGCTGGCGGTCAACGACCGCACCGCCGCTGTCGTTCATGCCCTGCGCCACGGCTGGATCAAGATTCAGGATACCTAGTCCAGGGCCGACCCGCCAGAGAGGAAGGACCGGCCAGGACGCCGGCCCGGCCCGGCCCTACGCTAGGTCCATAGAGTCAGGAGCACCTTTCCGTTCTTGGCGTCGAGAAAGAGGTAAAAGTCGTAACTGGAGCGGGGGAAGGGCGTGGGATCGACCGAGGCCTCGGCAGGCTGCAGCGGTATCTGCTCGTAGATGATCATCCAGGCCGGGACATTTTCAATCTGGGCCTGGTTCGTCTGGCGAGGGATGTAGGTAAGCAGAACATAGCGGGCTACGACTTTCCTGGCTTTGCTGGCCTCCTCCGGCTGCCACTGGCTCGCCAGGAGGAGAGCCTGCTCCTGGCTAAGGCTGGCCGGCTGTGAGGGAGTGCCCAGGATCACGCCGGCGGTGTAGAGGGCCGGCAGTTGGACGGCCGAGGCCTGGCTGGTTTCGGCCAGGTGGGGAACAAGGAGTCTCAGCCCTCCCTGGGGATGTCTGAGCAGGGCAATGAACCAGCCCAGGCCGATAACTAGCAGGAGGGCTCCAACAAAACCGCTGATTTTCCAGGTGCGCGATCGGATGCGCTGCCGTCGCTTCATGCCGAGACCTCTCTCCTTCCTCTGCCTGCGCCTGGCCTGGCCTGACCTGGCCGACCTGCAAGGTGCCTGCGGGCCGCTCAACCAGGTTGCGCTTGCTGGCTGGCAAACCGGCTGGCCGGCTGATGCGCAGGCTCTCCGTCTGTTCACCCGTCCGCCAGCGCCGTCGCTGTCCTGCTCAAGCATACGGTCCGGCCCATCCAGCATTGCCAAGTATAGTCGAAGAGATGTGGCCAAGACAAGCCTCTCGTCCAGAGAGAGAGGAGGCATTTTCCTCCAGCGATATGCCATAATGAGAATGAGCAGAGGAGTAAGCGGGAAGAAAGGCTGAGCCTGTCGACGGCTCCTCCAGCCCTGGAGCGGCTGCTGGACAAGTCTACGCCTGCTTGAGCAGCGCAGGCCCACCCAGCAAGCTGGTACCTCCTCTTGCCGGCTGTGGTACCCTGAAACCAGTCTCGCTGGCTGCGAGAGATCTTCTTTGCCTGTCCGTTTGTCTACCTTTGGCCCCTGATCTCTTGCAGGCTACGCGCGCTAAGACTGCTCGGAAGCCAGTCGAGTAAGCGAAGAAAGGGAGCTTGATTTCCGTGAAAGTATTCGGACGCATGACCGTTTTCCCCATCATGCCCGCCCGGATTAGTCGCCTCTACGAGCTTGCTTACAATCTGTGGTGGAGCTGGCACCCCGAAGCCTGCTCCCTCTATAGCAGGCTAGACCCCGACCTGTGGGAGGCGGTTGGTCATAATCCTGTCCACTTTCTGAGCGAGGTGCGACCACAGTATCTGGAGAAGGCCGCTCATAATCCGCAGTATCTGCAGTCTTATGACCGTGTGCTGGAGGAATTCGACCGCTATATGCACCCCGAGCCGGGCAGTACCTGGTTCGCCCGCACCTATCCCGAGCTGGCCCGGTGCGTGATCGCCTATTTCTCAGCTGAGTTCGGGCTGCATGAGGCCCTGCCGATCTATTCCGGCGGCCTGGGCATCCTGGCTGGAGACCACTGCAAGGAGGCCAGCGATCTGGGCCTGCCACTGGTGGGAGTCGGCTTCCTTTATCCCCAGGGCTACTTCCGTCAGAGTATCACCCGTGAGGGCGTTCAGGAGGCCTTCTACGATAAGCTGATCTTCTCCCAGGTGCCAGCCACCCCCGCCTGTGGCCCCGACGGCAATGAGGTTCTGATTAGCGTGGATCTGCCAGGGCGACGTATCCACGCCAAGGTCTGGCGGGTCCAGGTGGGGCGCATTCCTCTCTATTTGCTGGATACCGATGTTGAGCCGAACGCTCCCGCCGATCGTGAGCTGGCCGCCCGCCTCTATGGCGGCGATCGCGAGATGCGCATTTCACAGGAGATCGTGCTGGGCATCGGCGGAGTGCGCGCTCTGCGGGCTTTGGGCATCTCTCCCGCTGTCTGGCATATCAATGAGGGCCACGCCGCTTTTCTCAATTTGGAGCGCTGCCGCGAGCTGGTAGCCTGCGGACTGACCTTCCGCGAGGCCCGCGAGGTTGTGGCCGCCAGTTCCCTCTTTACGACCCACACTCCGGTGCCTGCAGGCAACGATACTTTTAGCTATGATTTGATCGATAAGTATTTCAATACCTACTGGGGCCAGCTCGGCCTGTCGCGCGAGCAGTTTCTGGAAGTGGCCCGCGAAGATCACGGCTGGGGACCAACCTATGGGATGACGGTACTGGCCCTGCGCTTGACCGGGCAGCACAATGGGGTGAGCAAGCTGCACGGAGCGGTCTCGCGCCGGATGTGGCAGTTCCTCTGGCCAGGGGTTGATCCCGATGAGGTGCCTATCGATTCGATCACGAACGGTATCCATACCCTCTCGTGGGTGGCACCGGAGATGGATGCCCTCTTCCAGCGCTATCTGGGTCCGGACTGGGCGGAGCACGTCGATGAGCCGGATCTCTGGAATCGTGTGCTGGAGATCCCCGACGAGGAGCTGTGGCAGGTGCATCTGCAGCGCAAGCGCTTGTTGATCGATTACGTGCGCCGCCGCCTGCAACAGCAGCACTTGCGCCTGGGCGAAGGGCCGCTCCAGATGGCTGAGTTCGAGCGGATGCTTGATCCCGATGCTCTGCTGATTGGCTTCGCCCGCCGCTTCGCTACCTATAAGCGGGCCACACTTATCTTTCGCAATCTGGAGCGCCTGAGGCGCATCATGAATAATCCTGAGCGCCCCGTACAGATTATCTTTGCCGGCAAGGCCCATCCCGCCGATGAGCCAGGCAAGGCGCTGATCGAGCAGGTCTATCGGATCTCGCGCAGCGACGAGTTCCGCGGCAAAGTGATCTTCCTGGAAAACTACGATATCGATATGGCGCGCTACCTGGTAGCAGGGACCGATCTCTGGCTGAATAATCCGGTCCGTCCCCACGAGGCCAGCGGCACCAGCGGTCAGAAGGCAGCCCTGAATGGACAGCCCAACTGCAGCGTCCTCGACGGCTGGTGGGCAGAAGCCTACAACGGGCGCAACGGCTGGGCTATCGGTGAGGAGCGCGAATATCATAACCCCGATATTCAGGATGAGGCCGACAGTCTTTCGCTTTACGCCTTGCTCGAAGGGGAAATTATCCCTACCTACTATGAGCGCGATCTGGCCAATAGCGGCCTTCCTCACCGTTGGATTAGCTATATGAAAGAAGCCATCCGTTCTTGCGCTCCCCACTTTAGTACTCGCCGGATGGTAAAGGAATACACGACGCGCTTTTATGTGCCCCAGATTCAGCAGGGCCAGCGCGTCGAGCAGAATGCTTATGAGCTGGCCCGCGCGCTGGCTCAATGGAAAGAACGCATTCAGCAGCGCTGGGATAGCCTGGCCCTCTACGTCGAGGGACGGCGCGAGGGTCAGCTCAGCCTGGGAGAAAGCATCGAGGTGCGCGCCTGGGTGCGCGCGCAGGATATTACGCCGGATGACCTGCTGGTCGAGCTGGTCTATGGCGAGAGCGGCGACGGGGAGCAGGTGAGCAACCAGCGAGCTATTGCTATGCAGTACCGCCAGCGCGAAGAGGATGGCTCGTACCGCTATGAAGCTCGCTTCCAGCCAGAGGAGAGCGGCAGCCTGGTCTATGGGGTCCGTGTGTTGCCCAATCATCCTCTGCTGGCGGGTAAACACGATATGGGTCTGGTGCGCTGGGCCTGAGCGTGCGACCTGCGACTTCCATCGGCCGCTCTGCGGGTCGATGAAAACGGGCGGCGCTGGCACTGCCGCCGGAGGAGAATCCGCCCTACGCCATGATGAGCATGGAGAAGAAATTGTTTCAACCCCTCAGCCTTGGGCCGCGTGAGGCGCGCAATCGCTTGATTTTTGGGAGCCACACGACCAACCTGGCCCGCCACCATCTGCTGAGCGAGCAGCACGGCGACTATTATGCAAGTCGAGCCGAGGGAGGCGTTGGCAGCATCGTGCTGGAAGAGCATAGCGTCCATCCCTCCGATTTTTCCTACGAGGCTGCGCTGTTCGGCTATTTGCCCGCAACGCCGGCGGCTCTGGCCAGGGTCAGCGCTCGGATACGGGCCGCCGGAGCACTGACCCTGGTCCAGTTGAACCACAACGGCCAACAAGGAGCCAGCGACCATCATCAGCGCGAGCTGTGGGCTCCCTCTCCTGTGCCCGATGTGGCAACGCGCGAGGTTCCCAAGGCGATGGAGCTGGAAGATATTCGCGCCGTGATCGCTGGCTTCGCCCTGGTTGCTCAGCACGCCGTGCGCGGTGAATGCGATGGGGTGGAGCTGCAGGTCGCCGATCGATCGCTGTTACGCCAGTTTCTGTCTCCGCTGACCAACCAGCGCAACGATGCTTATGGAGGATCGCTAGAGAACCGCCTGCGCTTTCTCCAGGAAACTATCGAGGCAGTGGCCTCTGTACTCAGGGGGAGCTATATTTTAGGGGTGCGTCTCTGCGTGGATGAGCTGGCACCCTGGGCCGGGCTTACCCCGGAGCAGGGAGTAGAGATCGCCCGCCGCTTGGCTGAGACGGGCCGCGTGCACTATCTGACGGTGACGATGGGCAGTATTCTCAGCACCCACCTCTTTCCCTTCCATGCCTCGATGCACGTTGCTCCCGGCTACGCAGTCGAGCTGGCGGCTGCCGTTAAGGAGGCGGTGTCGATTCCTGTCTTCGCCGCCGGGCGCATTATGGATGCCGAGCAGGCGGAGGCCATTGTGGCATCAGGTCGGGCTGATGGGGTAGAGATGATCCGGCCATTGATTGCCGATCCCAACCTCCCGCGTCTGGCTGAGGCAGGCCAGTCAGAGCGTGTGCGTCCATGTCTGGCTTGCAATCAGGGCTGCCAGGTACGCGGGCTGCTCAATGCAGCGCTCAGCTGCAATGTCAATCCCGATGTGCTGCACCCCTGGCCCGCCGCCCCATCCTCCCTTGCCGGATCAACTACAACTACCACCAGTTTCCCAAGCCGATCTTCCGCAGATCGACCGTCCGCTCTGAGCGAAGCCTTTGTGGTCGTGGGAGCCGGTCCGGCAGGACTGGAAGCAGCGCGTACTGCCGCTCTGCGTGGTCGACGGGTGATACTTTTCGAGCGCGAGTCAGAACCAGGGGGCGCGGTCGCCCTGGCTGCCCGGGCCCCCGGTCGGGCTGACTTGCGGCGTATCATCGATTACCTGGTAGGGGAATGCCAACGCCTCGGCGTCGAGCTGCAGACTGGAAGAGCCGTGAGCGCCACCTGGCTTCTGGAACAGCATCCGGGGGCAGTGCTGGTAGCGACGGGAGCCAGGGCGGGCCAGGGCTTGCTCCCGATCCCCGGCCACGATCTCCCCCATGTGCTGGATGTGCGCCGCATCTTGCGCGGTGAACGAGCAAATGGGGCCGGCCGACGCGCCGTTGTGGTCGATGAGACGGCCTCACATGGCCTGCTCTCAACGGTGGAGCTGCTGGTCAACGAGGGATGGCAGGTTGAGATTGTGACCGAAGACTGGTACGTTGGGCGCGATCTGGTGGCGACCCACGATCTGCCGGCCTGGCTCGGGCGGGTGCTCCCCCATGGGCTGGTCATGACGCCTCACACCAGCGTCGTGCGCATCGAGCCTGGGCAGGTGATCGTGCGCGACCGCTTTGCTCTGGCTGAGCGCGCCCTGCCCGCCGATATGGTGGTCCTGGGCGTCTACGAGCAACCCGACCAGGATCTCTACCTGGCCTTGAAAGGGCGCCTCGCTCGCTTGCGCCGGGCCGGCGACTGCGTCGCGCCCCGGCGCATTGAGCAGGCGATCGCCGAGGGACGCCAGGCCGGCTTGTGGGCCTGAGCGCCTTCTCAGTGTGTGTGAGGCATGTCAGTATGCGCTTGAGCAGCGCAGGAGGGTTCGCCAATGGCAGGTCAGTTTCAGTATTTATTCACACCACTGCGCATTGGCACAGTCGTGGTGCCCAATCGGATCGTCTTCGCCGCCCATCTGACGAACCTGGCCGAGGAGAATCAGCCCGGCCCACGCCTGACAGCCTATTACGTCGAGCGGGCGCGCGGCGGCTGCGGCCTGATCATTACAGAGGAGCAGTCGGTTCATCCCAGCGATTGGGCCTATCAGAAGCTCATCCACGGGTTCGATCCCCGGGTGGTTCCCGCCTATCGCCGGTTGACCCAGGCCGTCCACGCCTACGGGACACGCATCTTTGCCCAACTGAACCATAACGGCATGCAGGCGAGCAGCATATACTCGCGTCGCCCAGTGCTCGGCCCTTCGCCCCTGGTCGATCCAATCCACCGCGAGATGTGTAAGGAGATCGAGGCGGAGGAGATCGCCGAGATTGTACGGGGCTACGCCCTGGTGGCTCGCCACGTGCGCGAAGGAGGCTTCGATGGGGCCGAGTTGCAAGCCTCGCATAGCTCGCTGATCCGCCAATTCCTCTCACCCTACTACAATCGACGTCAAGACGCTTACGGCGGCTCACTGGAGAATCGCCTACGCTTCGTGCTGGAGGTCATCGAGGCTGTCCGTGCGGAGGTCGGTCGCGATTTTCCTCTGGGAATTCGCCTCTGCGGCGACGAGCTGATTCCCGGCGGCCTGACCTTCGCCGATGTGCGCGAGATCGCTCTGCGTCTGGAGGCTACCGGCCAGCTTGACTTCATTAATACCAGTATCGGTGAGTTTCATAATCTCTATATGGTTGAGGGGTCGATGCACACGCCGCCGGGCTACCAGCTTTTTGTCTCGGCGGGCCTGCGCGAAGTTGTGCAGTTGCCTGTCTTCTGTACCGGGCGGATCAAGGACCCCGTCCAGGCGGAGCGCATTCTGCGAGAAGGGCTGGCCGACATGGTCGACGTGGTGCGGGGACAGATCTGTGATCCAGCCTTTGCCCGTAAAGCGCGTGAGGGACATAGCGAGAGCATTCGCCTTTGCATCTCGTGCAATCAGTATTGCATCGGGCGCATGGGCCTGAACCTCAGCCTGGGCTGTATCCAAACGCCCGCGACGGGGAACGAACTGCGCTTTCCTCCCCTGGCAGCGCGTCCCCCGATGCGGAGCGTCGCCCGTCGCCCGCGGGTGCTCGTTGTAGGCGGCGGGCCAGCGGGAATGCAGGCGGCCAAGGTGATTGCGCAAAGGGGAGGACTGGTACGCCTCTATGAGCGCCAGCCAGAGACCGGAGGGCAGATCAATTTGATTGTGCGGGTGCCGAGCCGGGTGGAGTTTGGCGATGCCGCGCGCAATCTCCAGCGCGAGCTGGCCGAGGCAGGCGTGGAAGTGATCACTGGTACCGAGGTCGACGCCGACTTTGTGCTCGGAGAAGGGGCGGACGCCGTGATTGTAGCCACCGGTTCCCGTCCCGGGCCGGTATCAGTTCCTGGCGGCGATCTGCCCCACGTGGCTAACCCCTGGCAGGTTCTCCTGGGCGAGAAGACGGCGGCCGCCGGTCAGCGCGTGCTGGTCTACGATCAGGTTGGCTTCCACCAGGCGACCAGCGTGGCGGAGCTGTTAGCTGAGCGCGGCTGTCAGGTTGAGGTCGTGACGCCCCAGTTCTATGTCGGGGGCGACCTCAGTGTGACTCTGGATATCGAGCTGTGGTATCGGCGCATGCTCGCCCACGACGCGATCTTCACTCCCCATCACTATCTGGCCTCTCTCGCTCCGGGCGCGGCCACAATTGTCAATAACTATACTGGTCAGGCCCGCACCATCGAGGACCTGGCCCTGGTGGTGGTGGTCGCCCCCCAGGTAGCCGATGATAGTCTCTATCAGCGCTTGAAAGGCCAGGTTGCCCATCTCTACCGCGTGGGCGACTGCCTGGCGCCGAGGCGCGTGGAGCATGCTATTCTTGATGGTGAGCGCGTGGGGCGGGCTTTGGCTCTCGAGGGCCTGAGTGCGGTCGATGCGGCTTGAGCATGCAGGCTCCCGCTCCGATATCTGGCCCCGGTCAGGAGGCTTGCCGATTTCATCTTGAATGCTACAATACAGGAAACCCGCCGAGTTGAGCCCCGGCGGCAGGGAAGCAGATCCGGCTAGTTCTGACCTGTCGACAGGGGATAACTGTCAGCCGGCGGCTCGCCTGTCGCCAAATGTTGTTTGTGGAGTAGGTATGTCTGTTGAGTGTTCTTCCTTTTCGTCCGGAGCGCCGGGGGAACAGGCTCAAACTGCCGGCGGCCCCTCGTACGATCTCGCCGCTCAGCTGAGCGCCAGCGTCAACGCGAACTATCTGGTGGAACCGCCCACCCAGCGGGCCAGGGTCCCTCCTCTTCCCCCTGAACGGGCCTTAGACCTGGCCTGGCTCTATAGCGCGCTGCTTGGCAACGGCAGGCTGCTCGTTTGTTTGGATGAGACCGCTACTCCCGTCCAGTGCTTCTATCCCCATGTTGACGGCGGCCCTCATATCCGTTCGCTGCTGCAGGGGGTCCAGATTGAGCGCGAGGATGGTACGAGGCAGGTGAGCTGGCTCTCCGAAGAAGGCTGGTCGCACGAGCTGAGCTATTTAGCGGCCAGCGCCGTGGTGAGCGCACGCTCGGAACAGCCCCATCTCGGCCTGGTAGTCGAGCGTCGTCTCGCGGTCCATCCCGAGCACGATCTTCTGATGATTGAGCTGCGCCTGACCAATCGCAGTCAGGCTAGTCTGCGCTGCAGCCTAGTGACCTACGCAGCCATCGACATTGAGCTGCGTCCGGCGGGCAATTGTGCCTGGTATGATCCGGAGACGGAGCAGCTGACCTTCTTCCACGCCGATCGCTACCTGGCCCTGGCCAGCGATTGGCCGGTGGACACCTTCGCCTGTCAGCAAAGCCGTCCTGGTCTGATCGATGTGGCCTTCCAGATGGCGGCCGAAGATCGCTACAGCCGCCAGGAGTTTGCCGTGGGTCAGGTCTCAGCAGCCCTGCGCCATATGGTCGGCGAGCTGGCCCCGGGAGGCAGTCGCAGCGGCTCCCTCTTGCTCGCCTGCGGTCGCCGGCTGGAGACCGTACGCGCGCTCTTGACTGAGCAGCGACACAATACGGCTCAGTTGCTTGTGGAGACGCTCGCTTACTGGCGCCAGCGCTGCGCGAGATTCGCTCTTGAGGGGACGGCAGAGGAGGTCAGTCGGCTGTATGAGCGCTCGCTGATTGTGCTTCATCTACTGAGCGATCGGGAGACGGGGGCCATTATTGCGGCCCCCGAGATAGATCCAGCCTTCCGGTCAAGTGGGGGCTATGGGATGTGCTGGCTGCGCGATGGGGCCTATAACGCTCATGCTCTCGATGTGGCCGGCGAGCATGAGCGCGCTCGCGCCTTCTTCGACTGGGCCTTGGGCACACAGGAAGCTGCTGGCTGTTGGTACCAGCGCTATGACACGCAGGGGAACCTGGCGCCGACCTGGGGCCTGATCCAGTTTGACGAGATCGGGATCTTCCTGTGGGCGCTTGGCCAGCATGTGGACCTGACAGGAGACCTCCAGTACGCTCGCGCAGCCTGGCCCGCCTTAAGGCGAGCTGGAAGCTACATGGAGCGCGAGCTTGATCCCGAGACGGGTCTGGCCCCGATCACCAAGGATCTGTGGGAAGAGTTCGATGGCATCAGCACCTATGCCTGTGCTACGACCTGGGCCGGGTTCGCCGCTTTGGCCCATCTTGCCAGGCTACTGGGCGAGGAGGCCGAGGCCCAGCATTGGCAGGAGCGCGCGGCCCGCTTAAAAGCGGCTATCGAGCAGCACCTCTGGAGTGCATCAGCAGGGCACTTCCTGCGCGGAGGGCGCCTCAAGGTGGCTCCCCTAGAAGGGGAGACGGCGGCGTCGCTGAGCGGCGATGAGGTGATAATTGAGATCAGAGGACGACGCTGGCGGGCGCGTCGCTACGACCCAACACTTGACATCTCACTGCTGGGCCTGGTGGTGCCCTGTGGCGTCCTGGCTCCCAGCGATCCACGCATGCAGGCCACGGCCAAAGCGATCGCCGAGCGGCTGCGCAGTCCCGTGGGTGGGATAGTGCGCTACCAGGGAGACACCTATCGCGGGGGAAATCCCTGGGTGCTCTGTACTCTCTGGCTGGCCTGGTACAAGGCTCTGGCGGGGGACCTTGCCGACGCAGAGCAGCTCTATCGTTGGGCGATCGAGCATCGCACTGCTCTCGATCTGCTTCCTGAGCAAGTCAGTCGCCAAGACGGTCGACCTTGCTGGATTGTCCCGCTTGGCTGGTCGCACGCTATGTTCGTGCTTGTTACCCAGGTGCTCAGGGCGAAGGGCCGTCTCTAGCGCCCGCCCCCGTGGCCAGCAAGCAACCTTTGAGGAAATGCGGAGTAAGTCTAGTCAAGAAGGCTGCCGACAAAGCAAAGGCGGTGCCCATGCGAGGTGAGAGCGTGGCCGAACTCTGGGTTGTGCTCCAGGAATATGAGGGCCTCCCCCCCGAGTATAATCAGGAGGTGCTTGCCGAGGCGCAAGAGGTTGTAGAACACTACCCGGCAGGCAGATTGCAGCTCTGCGCCGTCCAACTGCGCGCCCCTCTTCCTGATCTGACAGAGAAGAGCCTGGAGGAAAATTTCAGGACAATCAGGCCAGAACGCCTCTACGTGCTGGAACATCGTGGCCTGGCCCAGTACACCACAGAGGGCTACGTGGCCGCTCTGAGCTGGTTGATCCGAGAGCGGGAACCAGCCCTGATCGTGACCAGCGCAACCGCTAACGGCCAGGACTGGGTCCCGCGCCTGGCGGCGCAGCTCGGGCTGCCTCTGGTGGCACGCTGTCTGAGCTTTCGGCTGGAGCAAGAGGCGCTGCTGAGCCTGCGAGCACTTTACGGCGGGCGGGCTTATGTCCAGACGCGCATGCGGCTGCCCAGGCTGCCGGCCCTGGTGACCTTTGTCCCAGGTACTCGGGGAATACCGCCTGCCACCCATCCACCACGGGGGCGCCCGCCGGAGGTGATCACCTATCGGCCACCCCTGGGCACGGAGACCTTCAGCCAGCGGCTGCGATCTCTTGCGGTCGAAGCGCCCGCCGCAGAGGAGGTGGAGCTCGAGGCCGCCGAGAAAATCGTCGCCGGCGGTCGCGGCCTCGGTCGCGAGGGCTTTGCTGAGCTTGCCACCTTCGCCCGCCTGCTGGGAGCCGCCGTGGGAGCCAGCCGCGTGGCTACCGACCGTGGTTGGGTTGAGCCCGAGCGCCAGATCGGAGCTACCGGCAAAAGCGTCAGTCCAAGACTATATATCGCCTGCGGCATTTCAGGCGCTGCCCAACACACCAGCGGTATTCGGGAGGCTCAGACGATTGTGGCCATCAACCCCGATCGCAATGCCCCGATCTTTGCCCTGGCAGATCTCGGGCTCCTGGGCGACGCCAGAGAGGTCCTTCGCCGAGCTGCTGAGCTGCTGCAGGAAGAAACGGTAGGCACCTGAGCGGCAAAGGCGGCAGCTCACTCCCTCTTCGGCAGGCCAAATGGCCGCGCGCTGAGGTGCTCCACCGCCTTTGCTGGCGGTCAGATATAATGTATACAATACATCAAGCCAGGAGCAACACATCCTGACGATTCACGAGAAGCGAGGAGCAAGAGAGATTGCCATGAAAGCTGTGCAATTTGCTCGTTACGGCGGACCGGAAGTATTGGAACTGCGCGAGGTCCCAGACCCCGTGCCGGCAGCCGACGAGGTGCTCGTTGAGGTCAAAGCAACGACAGTCAATCGACTGGATATTTTCCAGCGGGCTGGCAGCAGGCCGGTGGCGAATTTGCCATATACGCCAGGTCTGGAGGCGGCGGGAGTGGTCGTTGAGGATAGCAACGGTTTCAAGGCGGGCGAGCGCGTGCTCACCACGCGGGCCCCTGAGGCACGTGGTGGCGGTGGCTACGCCAGTCGGATCGCCGTACCGGCCTCTCACCTGGTACGCATTCCGGCTGAGGTCTCTTTCGAGCAAGCGGCAGCAGCTGGCCTGGCAGCCTCGACGGCCTGGGCGGCCCTCTTCGATCTGGGGAACCTCAAGGCGGGCGAGCGCGTACTTGTGTGGGCGGGCGCAAGTGGCGTTGGAACCTGGGCCATTCAGTTTGCCAGGCACATTGGTGCCTGGGTAACCACGACAGCCAGCAACCTGGAGAAATCCGAGACGCTGCGCCGTCTCGGAGCCGACATGATCGTCAACTATCGGGAGGAGAAGGTTGGCCAGGTCGTGCGCAATGCTCACGGTGTCAATCTGGTCATCGAGCTGGTCGGTAGTACCCTGCAGGACAGCATCGACGCCTGCGTTAACGACGGGCGCGTGGTCCTGATTGGCAACCTGGGCGGCCAGCAGTCCACCGTTGATACGCAGTCCTGGCGCCTCAAGCGGGTGAAGGTCATCGGCGGGGGCACTCTGCGCACCTCGCCAGCCAATGAGCAGCGCATTCTGCAGCTCATCGCCGAGAAGGCTGTTGCCCCGATTATCGCACGCGTCATGCCGATCAGCGAGGTGGCCGAGGCCCATCGACTGCTAGCGGCTGGCGAGGTCACCGGCAAGATCGTCCTCCTGCACAGTTGAGCCATTGCCAGAGTAACAGAAACAGAAGAAGAAGAAGGGAGAGAAGCCGGTCTGGAGCGCAGCGCGAAGTTTCCGGGCAGCCGCGTCTGGTCAACCGGAGCCGGGCCGGCTCCTCTCCCCATCCCTCGATATCGTCAACCAAGCAACCAGCAAGGAGGCGATGCATAGCGCGAGGAGACAAAGGAGCATCCTTCGGTGCAAGGCTAGCACGTACCGACTGGTAGCTCGGCGAAGCTACAGCTCGATGCAGAAAGCTGAGACGGAGCAATGCATGCGCAGCGACATTTTGACGTAATTGTTGTAGGTGCCGGGCCGGCAGGCAGCAGCGCGGCTTTGGTGCTTGCCCGCGCCGGTTTGCGTGTCGCTCTGATCGAGCGCGGCGAGTATCCCGGCTCTAAAAATGTCTCTGGAGCAGTTTTCTATGCGCCTGGCCTGCTGGCTCAACTGCTCCCTACTTTCTGGGATGAGGCCCCTTTCGAGCGCTATATCACGCGCCGAGTGCTGACTTTTCTGGGGAAGGAATCGGCCTTCTCGCTTGACTTTCGCACTCGTCACTTTGCTACCCCTCCTTATAATGGAGTGACTGTTCTGCGGCCCAAGTTCGACCGCTGGCTGGCCAGCAAGGCCGTCGAGGCTGGGGCCTTGCTCATCACTTCGACGGTGGTCGATGACCTGCTGTACGAGGGAGAGCGGGTCATCGGTGTGCAATGTCGGCGTGAGGACGGCGCCCTCTACGCTCCTGTGGTGATCGCTGCCGATGGAGCTAATTCCTTTCTGGCTAAGAAAGCTGGCCTGCAGCGAGAGTTCTCTGCCGAAGAGATGAGCCTGGGCGTCAAGGAGGTGCTCCGCCTCGGAGAGCGCACCATCGAGGAGCGCTTCCACCTGACAGGCGATGAGGGCCTGGCCAATGAGTATGTCGGAGAGGCCACGGGCAGCGTCAAAGGGGGAGCTTTTTTGTATACCAACCGTGAGACGCTCTCTCTGGGCATCATCGTTCAAATCGCCTCTCTGGCAGAGCAAAAAGTCAGGCCCTATGAGCTGCTCGACCGCTTTAAGCAGCACCCGGCGGTGGCCCCGCTGGTGCGCGCTGGCCAGACGCTGGAGTACTCTGCCCATATGATTCCTGAGGGAGGCTGGCAGCTTGTTCCTCGGCTGGTGCGCGCTGGCCTGCTGGTGGCCGGCGATGCCGCCGCTCTGGTCTTTGCCGCCGGCATCTTTCTGGAAGGTATGAACTTCGCCGTGGCCTCCGGTCTGGCCGCCGCAGAGACAGCTCTGGAGGCACATCAGAAGCACGATTTCTCTGCCGCGAGCCTCGCCGGCTACCGGAAGCGTCTGGAGCGATCCTTTGTCTTGCAAGACCTGCAGCGCTTTCGTCTGACTCCCGCCTTTGTGAATAATGAGCGCCTGCAGAATCTCTACCCCGAACTGCTTTGCCAGGCCGCCGAAAATGTCTTCCGTTCGGAAGGCAAGCCGCGCCAGAAGCTAGGACCCACGATTCTGGCAACGCTGCGCAGCAAGGTCTCGCTTTGGACTCTTCTCCGCGATGGCTGGCAGGCTGGACGGGCCCTTTTCTTCTGATCTGTTATGAAATGCTCGCTTGGCTGTTACTGCGCTTGAGAGGCGCATGGAGTACGGGCTATTATGCAACAGATAGCATCTGAGCCGATGGTGACTCAGCCCATCGAGGAACGGCTGGAGCTAGTGCGCTTCAGGGTCGATAAGCAGCCGCATATTCGCGTCAATAGCCAGGCTTGCCGTGGCTGCGACCTGACTCCCTGTGTCTATGTTTGCCCGGCGGGACTGTTTGAGATTCTAGGGGGCGAAATGCATTTTTCCTACGAGCACTGCCTGGAGTGCGGTATGTGCTACGTGGCCTGCGAGCGCAAGGCCATCGAGTGGGACTATCCGCGCGGGGGCTGGGGCGTTAGCTTTCGGGCTTCGTAAGTCAGCTTCCTGTCTGCCGGTCCAGACCTGGCTTGCACGCGGGAAAATCTACTCAAAGGAGAGGCCATGCGCATCGCTGTCTGTCTGAAACAGGCTCCCGACAGTAGTTCAGTCTATGTCGATCCCATCAGTGGAGAGGTCGATAGGGAGCGCTTTGTCCAGAGCTTGAATGCGGCTGACGCCTGCGCCCTGGAGGCAGCCCTCCGCTTGAAGGAAAAGGTGGGTGGCTCAATTTTAGCGCTGACGGTGGGGCCAGAGGAGAGCGAGGAGGTGCTACGCGTCGCTTTGGCAATGGGAGCCGATTCTGTTGAGCGACTCTGGCACGCAAGCGCCGCCGATTGGGGTCCGCTGACCATCGCTGCCGCTTTGGCCGCTCGCCTGCGCGCTGACTCTGCTTTGCCGGAGTTGATCTTCTGCGGCGAGGCCAGCAGCGACTGGGCCTCCGGTACGGTGGGGCCAGCGCTGGCAGCCTATCTGGGGCTGCCCCAAATCACTGGAGTGATAGGGCTGGAACCGCTTGAGGAGGATGGCAGCTTGCTTTTGCGCCTGAGCCGCCGCCTCGAACGGGGCTACCGCGAGCGGCTGCTCGCTAAACCACCGCTTCTGCTTACGGTACATGAAACGCTTAATGAGCCACGCTATCCCTCTTTGCCAGCTCATCTGGCAGCTCTGCAGGCCACGATTGCTGTCTCCAACCCCCTGGAGCTGCTACAGTTTGCCTGCGCTTCCGAGGCCGAGGAGACAACTATTGTTGAGGTACGTACGCCGCGTCCGCGTCCGCACCGCATTCCTATCCCCGATAGCCAGCTGAGTCCCTTTGAACGCATTGGCGCCATTATCACGGGGGGAACCGCCCGCCGGCAGACCCGCCTGGTCGAGGGGTCAGCCGAGGAACTGGCCCGCGAATTAGTGCGCTTTCTGAGAGAGCGCGGCTTCGCCTGAAATGCCGCCTGGCAGTTCCCTTAGCCAGGGAAGAGCAGGGAGCCAGCTTTCCAGGTCTTTCTCCCTACCTGGCGGAGCATCTGCTCCGCCAGGTAGGATGTGCTCAGCAGGTATTCAGGTTGGCTGCCTGATCAGGTCCGAGCCTAGGGCGTTACACCCAAACCCTTACGGATAAGGAGGGCCATAGGATAATAGCCTGCGTTTTTCCCTATCGGCTGCCGTTGCCACCACCAGGCCCAGATCCGTTCTGCCGCCAGCACCGGATTGAAGTGCGCTCCCGGCGGCGGATTGTCTCCATAACTCAGCCACAGCAACGGTCCCACCCCGACATAGGGAGCCGGCGGTCCGCATTGTTGCTTTGCACTCGGGATACAGGGAGGCGGCATGTAGCCTTGATCCCACCACGAGCGCATCTGGTATTGATGATACAGGTAGTCGCCATTAGGCCCAGCGTACTGCTGCTGGAAACCATTAGCTATGCTATCGCCGCCAGCAATGATCACAGGGATATTCCTGGCTGTCGCCGGGCAGCCATTAGGATACTCCAGACAGACATTCGGGTAGTCGCGCAGATACCAGATCAGTGGCCAGGTAGCATCATCGGTAAGACCAATGGCGAGCTGGTGACGCCCTCCATAGAGCCGCCGATCCAGCTCGTCTATCTTGGCCATCACCTCGTTGACATCCGTCGTCGTCTGCACATAGATCAGCATCTCATGCGGCGCATCCGCCGCGTGCACATACGTCACCTCGTACATATTGTGCACCGTCGGCACCAGCAACACTATCCCCAACAGCACCGTCA
>NZ_JBHOQV010000190.1:0-38016 GCF_042408735.1 Thermogemmatispora sp. | reverse complement strand
TCCCTCCGGCGCCAGGCCCTCGATGGTCGTCACCTCACAGCCGTCCGCCTGCACGGCCAGCACGGTGCAGGACTTGACCGCCTCGCCGTTGAGCAACACGGTGCAGGCCCCACACTGCGAGGTGTCGCAGCCGATGTGCGTGCCCGTCAGGTCCAGCACATCGCGCAAATAATGCACCAGCAACATGCGCGGTTCGACCTCTGAACGGTATTGCTGACCATTCACAGTCACCGTGATTTCGCGCTTCGTCGTCATTGGTGAAACCTCCATCTGGTCGGTTTGATCAGGCCCGCGAGTGAGCAGCTTGCTGCCCTCAGTTCAGTATACAGGGGCCTGGAACAGCATAGGACCGTTGGGAACAGCTCACGTTGAGCGCTTTGCTTGGGCACTCAGGCATTCATTGGACTGCAGTGAGGAGAGCGGATGGCCTGGGCGCTCTCTTGGGCCATCAGCCAGGCCGCAGGCACTCAGATGCCCCTCCTGCTTGCGCTTCTTGCTCTGGATGGCTCGCTACTACGGGGGAAGGATCAACGGATAAGACAGGACAGACCGGCTCAGCGGGTGGCCGCCCTCCTGCCCTCTTCATAGTGTGGCTTCTCCTTCCTTTCTCGTCTCGCTCCTGACACACGCCCAGAGAGAACGACCTGTTGAGTTGAGCATCGTGCGCGCCCAAGTCCCTGCCCGGCCCTGCCCCGCCCGGCACCCGTTGAGGCCGCAACCAGGCGACGGCTCCGCGCCAGACCAGGGGAGACAGCGGCGGCAACCCCTTCTGAAGGCGCGGGACGCACTGCAGGTAAGCGCGCCAGACCGGCAAGAACTCGTTTCAGCTAACAGATAGAGAGTAGCACACCAATGGGCTGAGTGTCAATCGCCGCCAGGCCCGTCAGGCCGATTCCTTGCCCCTCCCCCGCTCGCTTGTGGTACAATATCCCTGATTTTCTAATAGGGTACAAAGTACACTAAGTGAGGAGGGCAACCCATGCATCGCCGCGCCCCCAGTGTGCACCCGGGATTAATGACGGACATGTACCATCCAGATGCTGCTTATGTGAGCTGGCGCACCGGTCGCAACGGCCTGGCCACCTTTGACCTCTACACGCGCACCGCCCCCTTCGGCGGCGCCTATTTGCTTGTCGCTGGCCTGGAGGCCGCGCTCGAGTTCGTGCAATCCTTCCGCTATACCGAAGAAGAGCTAACCTTTCTGGCGCGCATCCGCGACTACGATGCTGCCTTTTTGGACGAGCTGGCGAACCTGCGCTTCACGGGCGAGATCCTGGCCATGCCGGAAGGCTCAATTGCCTTCCCCAATGAGCCGATTCTGCGCGTGACGGCCCCCTTCCGCGAGGCGCTGCTGCTGGAAGCCGGCATCATGCAGGCTATCAATCTGGCCACTTTGATCGCCACCAAAGCCTCGCGCATCGTCTACGCCGCCCAGCAGGGCCAGCCGCGTCGCGTAGCGGAGTTCGCCTTCCGCCGCGCGCAGGAGCCGATGACGGTGGCCCGCGCGGCCTACATCGGCGGCTGCGCCAGCACCTCCCTGCTCAACGCCGCCTACGAGTTCCGCCTGCCGGCCACCGGCACGGTCCCCCACGCCCTGATCGAGCTGTTCGACAGCGAGGAGGAGGCTTTTGAGGCCATCGCCCAGGCCTACAACCGCTATACCCTGCTGCTGGATACCTACGACCCGCGGCGCGCCATCCATACGGCCATCGAGGTAGCCCTGCGCGCCCAAGAGACCCTGGGCCATACTCTGGCTGCCGTGCGCATCGACAGCGGCGACCTGGTAGCCGACAGCCTCTATATCCGCGAGCAGCTCGATAAGGCGGGCCTTCAGCAGGTACGCATTCTGGCCAGCGGTGACCTGGACGAGTGGAAGATTCTGGAGCTGCTGCAGGCCGGGGCCGCCATCGATGCCTTCGGCGTCGGCACCGCGCTGGGCAGCGGCGCCGGCTCGGTGGAGCGTGGCATTGCCGGCGGCTCGCTGGGGGCGGTTTATAAAGAGGTCTGGTACGTCGACGAGAACGGCACCGAGTATCCCAAGGTGAAGCTGGCCAGCGAGAAGTCGACCTGGCCGGGCAAAAAGGAGATCTATCGCCATCCACAGTGGGAGGAGGACGTCGTACAGTTGGCCCATGAGCCGGCCCCGACGGGTTACCACCGCCTGCTGAAGCCGGTCATGCGCAACGGCGAGATGGTGCCCGGTAGCCTGCCACCGCTCTCAGAGATCCGCGAGCTGGCCCAGCAAAATCTGGCAGCCCTGCCCGAGAAGTATCGGGCGCTGACGGTTGAGGAGCCGTATCCGGTGCGCTTCAGCGAGGGCCTGCAGGTGCTGCGGCGTCAGGCCGCGCGCATGGTCGGGATGGAGCTGTCGGAGTAAGCAGCCTGAGATCTTCCGGCTGGCCGGCTCCCCCATGGCCTCTCCGTTTCGTCACTCGTTGGCCTCTCCTTCCCGCCTCTCCCGAACGGCTGCCGGCGGGAAGGACCTGCCTCGCGTCTGAGGGCGCCAGATCGAGCAGGACCGTTCTGCCTGGCGCTGCTGCTCTCTCTGCGCCGTGGAGTATAATTCTAAGGAATGAAGGAAAGGGGGGAGAGCATGGCCGAGAGTGCCATTGAGCCGCATGAGCGGGCCGCCGACCAGGGCGGGCACCCCGCTCAGCCAGAGCAGGCTGCCTGCACAGACGCAGGGCCGGGCGAGGCCGGTTCTGCAGCAGTTAAGACAGAGGAGTCAGCTACGCTAGAGATAGCGCCTCCGGGCGAAGCCCCGGAGAGAGTCGTGTGGACGCCGGGCTTTATCGTGGTCTTCGCCCTGACCCTTGGCCTGGGCCTTTCTGCCGAGTGCCTTTTGACCAACGGTTGGCTGGCCCATCTCTATGGCGGCAACTGGCCCCTGCTTGCGCATCTGGCAGCTCTGTTGCTGCTCTGGCTGGGATTGCTGGTGCGCGGACGAACGGCCTGGGTCCGTCTGGGTGCCATTTTCGGGTGCCTGTGGGCCTGCTTTGCAAGCCTCAATCTGCTTTTCAATCTGCGCGCCAGCGCCCAGCCTGCTGCGGTCGCTTATTTGAATGCCTCGGGCAATCTCTCCTTGTTGGGCATGTACCTCTGCTTCGCTACGGAGCGAGCCCGGTCTCCCCGCTGGGATACCTGGTTCTTCGCCCTGGCCCTGCTGGGAGGTAGCGGCGCCGTCCTGCTCGACTACTGGCTTACCTCCCCCGACCAGCGCTCCCTGGTGACGATCGCCGACGCCATCGCCGGCCTCGCTCTCTGGCTGGGACTGCTGATCTGGTGGTTGCGCCCCGCCTGCTGGCGCCTCCATCCAGGGCCAACGCTCCTCTTCGGCCTCTTTCCTACCATCATCCTTCTCCTCTCCATCCCCGGAATCACGAACAGCTTCAACAACCTGTTTTTTCTTCAGGTGGCCGATCTCTGCCTGCTCCTCGGAGGACTCCGGATTCTGCAGGCCCAGCGGGTGCTTTCCTGACTGAGAGAGAACATTCGCCAAACGGCACGACACTTTCAGCCTCCTGAGCCGTTTTGTAAGGACAGAAGGAAGAGGTAGCCGAAGAGAGCAAAGAAAAAAAAGCAGAGCATCGAGAGGCTCTTCTTGCTCCACGCCCACCCGGAGGGCGTCCACTTCGCAGGAGGTAATCGCGGACTATGTCCCTACAGCCCGAGTCACAGTCAGCAGACGATCTGTACGCCACGCTGGCTATCAGTGCAGAAGAGGCCAGATCGGGCACCAGCCGCACGCTGCTGCTGCCCGACGGTCGCCAACTCCCGATCACCCTGCCAGCAGGCATCCAATCGGGCCAGCGACTCAGCCTGGCCGGCCTGGGACGGCGCCGAGAAGATGGCACCTATGGCTCGCTCCAACTTACCATCAGCGTGCTGCCCGGTCCACCCGAGACGGGACCGGCCACCCCTTCGCCAGCGGAGGAAGCTCCAACGCAGCTCAGCAGCCAGGCAGCGCATCTGGCAGCCAGGCATATTTCCTCTCCCCCCTTCGCCACCGCCGCCCAGCCGGCTTCTCCGACATCTTCCCAGGAGCAGGGACCAGGGGGCCTGTCCGCATCGATGCCATCGCTTCCCCGAACCTGGGCGGCGCCCACCCAGCGCAGCGCTTCTCGCCCGAGAGGAGGCCCCTGGCTGATCGTATCGCTGGTCGCTCTTTTGCTGCTGGTCGGCAGCGGCTTGCTGCTGCTCGTGCTCCATCAACAGCAGCAAGCCAGCGAGCAGGCCGACGCTACCGCTACCAGCGCCGCTGCCAGCGCTTCCGTGGCCACCAGACAGGCCAACGAGCAGGCGAGCGCCGTGGCGCGGGCCACGGCTGCCGCTCAGGCCACAGCCTCGGTCCTGACTGCCTACCCCAACCCCTACCCACCGGGCGGCGGACAACTCGTCCTCTACACACCCCTGAGCGATTCGCCCAGCAGCATCGGCTGGGAAACAGGCCCGCACTGCAGCTTTCGCGGCGGGGCCTACCATGTCGTGAGCCAGGACCCGCGCTACTTCGAGAGCTGCAGCAACGGCATCAGCTACAGCGACTTCGCCCTGGAGGTTGAGATGACCATCGTCCAGGGAGACCAGGGCGGGCTGCTCTTCCGTGGGGCCGACATCGATCACGAGAAATACTATCTTTTCCAGGTCAGCACTGCCGGCCTCTATACCCTGTTCGCCTACACCGGTGGCAACGAGGCCCAGGAACTGACGCGGGGCCTGGCTCTGAGCTACCAGCGTGGCCTTGGAGAGACCAACCTCCTGGCGCTGGTGGCCCGCGGCTCCAGCCTGACGATCTACCTCAATCGCGAGCCGGTACTGCGCATCAACGACGGACGCTATCGGGCCGGACAGTTGGCCCTGCTGGCCGTGCCATTTGTGAGAGGTGGCCAGGTGACAGATGTGGCCTATCGCAATCTCAAAGTCTGGACTTTCTAAATCCCGAGTGGATGGTGTATAATACCCAGCCAGGAAAAAGAGACTGATCCACGCACGAAGGAAGCATGGCTACCAGCCAGCCAGCCAGCCGGCCAGCGCAGGGCGGGCAGGCACAGAACAGAGAAACGGAGCAGAGCACGAGCACAGAAGGAAGCATGGACCTGAAGCCTTGAGGCTCGGAGAGGGACGATCCATCATGACCACAACTGCCACTATTCCTAAGGGGAAGTACCATATCTGGACGGTCGGCTGCCAGATGAATCAGGCCGACTCGCAGCGCATTCAGAGCATGCTCGACGAACTGGGTTGGGAAGAGGCGAGCCTGGAGCAGGCCAATCTCGTGGTCCTCAACACCTGCAGCGTGCGCCAGGCCCCCGAGGAGAAGGCCCACAATCTGTTGGTGCGCCTCAAGCAGATGAAGGAGCGGCGCAGCGATCTGCTGATTGCTCTGATGGGCTGCATGATCGGCAATCAGAAGACCATCGACGAGCTGACCCGCCGCTATCCCCATATCGATCTGCTCTTCAAGGTGGAGCAGGCCGATATCCTGCCGCGCTTCCTTGAAGAGCGCTGGACGCCTATCTCCGGAGCGGGCTGCCTGGATATCGAGTATCAGGACGAGAGCGGTCAACTGCACCAGCTCCAGCCGCTGACGCGAGAGGCCGAGGCGGAGCCTGGCCGAAGCCTGCCGGCCCCGACGATCGCAACCTCTCTCAATCGCAGCGGGCAGCGCACGGTGCTGCCGATGGCCATCACGCCCCGCCCTGGCGAGCGCGTGGCCCACTACCCGACAAAGATCGAGGCCCGCTATGTGGCCCCCACGGCCTGGCTGCCGGTGATCCTAGGCTGCAATAAGGTCTGCACCTACTGCATCGTCCCCTATCGCCGGGGCCGCGAGCGCAGCCGCCCGCTGGAGGAGGTCTTTGCCGAAGCGCAGTCGCTGGTGGCCAAGGGCGCACGCGAGCTGACGCTGCTCGGCCAGACCATCGAGGCCTATGGTCTCGATCTGCCCGGTCAGCCAGACCTGGCCGATTTGATGGAGAAGCTAAGCGAGATCGAGGGCCTTAAGCGCATCCGCTTTATGACCTCCTACCCGCGTCATATGACGGATCGCATGATCCAACGCATGGCGGCCCTGCCCAAGGTCTGCGAGCATGTCAATATTCCTGTGCAGTCTGGGGATGACGCCGTGCTCCGACGGATGAAGCGCGGCTATACGATCGCCGAGTACCGTGAGCTGATCGCCAGGCTGCGCGCCTGGTGGCCCGGCGTCACGCTCTCGACGGACGTCATCGTCGGCTTCTGCGGCGAGACCGAGGAGGAGTTTCAGCATACGCTCGCCTTGTTGGAGGAGATCCGCTTCGATGTGGTCCATGTGGCCGCTTACTCGCCGCGCCCGGGCACGGTGGCGGCTCGCTGGCCCGACGACGTGCCGCTGGCCGAGAAGAAGCGCCGGCTGCATGCCGTCGAGGAAGTCCAGGCCCGCATCGCGCTGGAACTGAATCAGCAGTATGTGGGACGAGTGGAGGAGGTCCTGATCGAGGAGAGCAATACGCTGCATGGCCGCCGTCAGTGGAAGGGCCGCAACCGTGGCAACAAGCTGGTCTACTTCCCTCCCGCTGATGAGGAAGGACATCTGTCCTTCCACGATGGACGCGAGGCGAATGTCGACCTTGAGGCGCTGCGCCCCGGCGACCTGGTGCAGGTGCGCATCGAGCGCGCCACGGCCTGGTCCTTGCAGGGCTGCGCAGTTGCGGTATAATAGGCGGGCCAGGATCTGGCCCGCGGCTTTTCGCAGTTCGTTCGTAGATGGAGGTGGCTTCTGATGACGCAAGCGCTATCGGCGGAGGAGAAGGCCCGGCTGAAGAAGCAGTGGACGGAGCTGGCCATCCAGCAGGCGCTGACAAGCCAGTGGCAGGAGGCGGTGGTCACCAATCGCAATATCTTGAGCCTCTTCCCCAACGAGGCCGAGGCCTACAATCGCCTGGGCAAGGCTTACCGCGAGCTGGGTATGTACGCCGAAGCCCGCGAAGCCTACTCCCAGACGCTGAAGCTCAACCCTAATAATACGATCGCTCGCAAAAATTTAGAGCAACTCGCTCTTATCCAGGAAGATCAGGCCCAGGTCAACGCCGCTACTGTCGCCATCGATCCGGTGATCTTCAATGAGGAGCCTGGCAAGCGGACGACTACCGATCTGATCAATCTGGCCGACCCCCCGGTTCTGGCCCGCGTCAGCACCGGCGAGAAGGTCCAGCTTGAGCGCGATGGCCACGCGATCTATGTGCGCTCCGCCACGGGCGAGCGGATCGGCCAGATTGAGCCGCGGCTGGCGAACCGCTTGATTACCCTGATGGAGCACGGCAATCGCTACGAGGCGGCCATCTCCACGCTCGATAACAGCCACGTCCGCGTGGTGATCAGTGAGTCCTACCAGCATCCCAGCATGGTGGGCACGGTGAGCTTCCCGGCCCAGGCTGGTGGTGAACTCGTCAGGCCCTACACGAAGGATAGCATGCTGCGCTACGACCGCGACGAGGAGGACGAACTGCTCAGCGAGGACGAGTACTACGAGGGCGCCGAGGAAAGCGACGAGTTCGGCGACCTCGATTTCGAGTCCGGCAGCGATGTCGAGGAGTAGGAGAGCAGGCAGGCAGGCAAGCCGAAGAACAGCCAGATGGACCAACTGGCTGGCTTCCACCTCTCTCCTTTCCTGGGGCTTGCTCTCTCCTCCCCTCCCCGACAACGCTTCTCCCTGGGTCCGGCTTCTCCTTTCGCCAGATCAGGCCGGGCCGAGCCGGGCCTGGCCACGCCAGGTGGGGCCTGACAGGTGGCGCTGACCTCGGGCGCTTGCTCTCGATGAGAGGCTTCTCTTCTTGGAACTCACAAGACTATCCTATGCTGGAAAGAGGTTATACTCTCTATGAATAAGCGAAAACGAGTCGCCCTTCGCAAACACCGCATTAAGGAGAAGAAACGCCGAGAGAAGCGCAAGGCTCAGCGAGCCAGCGCGAGTACGGCTGCGAATACGGCGCGGCGGTAACGCCGCGCTTCCCTGTTGTATGGAGGCGCCGCGATGACTAGCCCGTCCCCCGCTTCAGCGGCGACGGTGCGCAATGTCCTCACATTGCTCGCTTCCCGTGACGCCCAATTGGTGGCCGGCGCCGAGGGACTGGAGCGCCGCGTGACCTGGGCCTTGCGGATGCGCGCCCGCCTGCCGGCTTTTGAGAGCATCCGGGGCGGCGAGCTGGCCCTGCTGAGCCTGGCCCAGCTGCGCCGCCTCGATGAGACGCTGCCACATCTGCTGCAGACGCTGCACCGAGAGGGGATCGCCGCCGTGGCGGTCGCCGCCCCCACGATCGAGTCCCTCGGGCCGGAGGCGGAGGCCGTGGCCAACCGTCTACATTTGCCGCTGATCTACCTGCCGGCCTCGGCTCCGCTGGAGGAGATCGTGCGCGAGGTGATCACCTTTGTGGCCAGCTTCCGCAGCGAGATCGAGCGCCGCGCCACCGAGGTGGCTCACCAGTTGATGCAGCTCAGCGTCCAGGGCGTCGGGGTCCAGGGCCTCTGCGAGCACCTGGCCCGGGTAACTGGCAAGTGGGTCGTGGTCCAGGATGCGGACTACTCCCCCCGCTGGCAGGTGGCTCCCCCCGGCGTCCAGCCAGAAGGGATGTTACCCGCGAGCCTGCCTTCCTTGCAGGATGAGGAAGCCCTCCGCCAGGAGGGTCTGGCTCGCGTGGTCGTTCCGATCCTGATCCGCCACGAGATCGTCGGCTATCTTTCCCTGATCGGCAGAGAGCAGACTTTCGATTATCAGGAACGCCTGCTGCTCGGCCAGGTCTCGCCTATCCTGGCCCTGGAATTTGTGCGCGAGCGCGAGCGCAGCGAGGTGGAGAGCCGCTATCAGTTGGAGGCTTTCCTCGACGTGGTCCAGGGCAACTACCAGCAGCCGGAGGAGATGCAGGCTCGCGCCCGCCTGCTGGGCCACGATCTGACTCCTCCCCAGGTGGTGGCGGTCTTCGAGCTGTCTCCTCAGCATCCCGCCCCTCTGCTCGGCAGCCTCACCGCAGGCTGGAGCCGCCGCGTGCGCGAGGAGCTGCTACGCTCCTGGCCCACCGCCTGGGTGGTCACCGAGCAGCAGCGCGTGACGGCTCTGCTCCCCCTCGGCGATCTGCGCCCCGCTAGCAGCGATCTCCGCTCCGATCATGAGCTGGAGCAGGCGCTTTTCTCGCGCCTGGAACGAGTCCATAGCCGCGTTCTGCAAAGTACCAATTTCCTCAAAGGAGAGAGCGCGCCGCCCGGCAGCTCTCGCCCGGCCACGCGCCAGGAAAGCAATCCTCTCTATTCGGTGGGCGTCGGACGCATCGCCCACCAGATCCAGGGCATCGGCCAGTCGATGCGCGAGGCTCAGCAGGCGCTGGAGATCGGACGCCGCCTCTTCGGCGAGGGCCGCCTGCATTCGTTCGCCCGCCTGGGGATCTATCGTCTCCTCTTCCACCTCTACGGCCACGAGGAGCTGATCGCCTTCTACCGCGAGACGCTCGGCCCGCTCCTGGAACATGATAGCCGCGGCGGCGAGCTGATCGAGACGCTGGAATGCTTCTTCCGCTGCAACGGCAATCTGAGCGAGGCGGCTCGCGCTATGCATATGCATCGCAATTCCCTGCTCTATCGCCTGGAACGCATTGAGGAATTGCTTGGCCAGTCCCTTGAAGATTCAGAGCTGCGGCTCTCTCTGCAGATCGCACTCAAAATTCGCTATATGCTCCAGGAACGATAAAAGATTTCCTCTATCTGTCTTATCAACTCTGTTCTCCTTGCGCGCTTTCTGGATCCGTTCCCCGTCAGGAGCTTCCCTAGATCTCCGCAGGAATCTCAGCCATAGCCCGATTGTCTGGAGTAGCTACCAGACAGCTTACGATGTGCTATCCTCTACAGAGATGTACCATCGTGATACGACCGAGGCGAGAGACAGCAGAACCATCGCGTCGTTCTATTCACAGGATGCTCCCAGAGGGCTGGACGCGCTGACTGTCCGGTGGTGAGGAGAGCAAGAGGGACCAACCAGCCCAGGGCGATCTTCCTCTCCATAGCGATCGCTGCTGAGTCGACACCGGCATGCTGACTGAGGTTCCCTCAGATCAGATCAGGCTGGTTCTGCTTGCAGGTAATTGATGCGTTTCTCTAGAAAGCGTCTTGGGTCGAAGGTAACTGAGCTACAGCGAAGAGAGGACTTGTGATATGCGCGTTGCGATTTTGTCGGATATTCACGGTAATCCAATCGCGTTGGATGCCGTGCTGGCCGATTGCCAGAGGCAGGGACCGATCGATGAGTACTGGATTCTGGGCGACCTGGCCGCGATTGGCTATGACCCCGTGGCCGTGTTGGAACGAGTCACGAAGCTGCCCCGCGTGCGTTTCACGCGCGGCAATACGGACCGCTATGTGGTGAGCGACGAGCTGCCCATCTCGATCGAGCAGATTCGCGCTCAGGGCCGCCTTGAGCTGCTGCCCAAGCTGCTGAGTACGGTGAAGAGCTTCGCCTGGACAAAAGGCTATCTGACAGCCACTGGCTGGCTGGATTGGCTGGGCCGTCTTCCTTTGGAACAGCGACTGACGCTGCCCGATGGCACACGTCTGCTCGGCGTCCATGCGGCCCCCGGTACCGACGATGGCCCAGGTATCCATCCCCGCTTGAGCGATGCCGAGCTGGAAGCCCTGGTCAGGGACTGCAACGCCGACCTGATCTGCGTCGGCCATACCCACATTCCGCTGGATCGGACGATCGCCGGGGTGCGGGTGGTGAACCTGGGAAGCGTGAGTAACCCGGTGACTCCGGAATTGATGGCCAGCTACGCGATTGTAAAGGCTAATAATAGCGGTTACCAGCTTCAGCTACGGCGCGTTCCTTATGATCGAGAGGCAGTCATAGAAGCCATCCGGCGAGCGCGCCACCCGGCGAGTGACTATCTGTTGGGGTTTATGCGCGGGGAATTCGTGGCCAGGCAGGGCTAAGGCCAGGCTCGTCCCGCCTCCGCCCGCCTCCGCCCGCTCGCTGCCCCCTTCAGGAGGGAGGAGGCTTGCCCCACTGCCTGGTGGAGAACCTTTTCTGGGCCGAGTGGCTATTGGGGCTGGCTTTGTGGGCAGACCAGGGGGCGGGAGGGAGAAAGGAAGGGAGAGGCCCGCCATCCCCGCTTTGGAGTAGCGGGACAAGACAGCAGGGCTTGTCTAGAGGCTGATCACGCTTGTAGGGATAGGAGCTATGACCGATTACAGCGGCCAGCAGTTCGGCCACTATCGCTTAGAGCGCCTGCTCGGGGCGGGAAGCTTCGCCCAGGTCTATCTGGCAACCCATATTCACTTGCAGACCCAGGTGGCAGTGAAGGTGCTCCATACCTCGCTCGGTCCGGAGGCGATCGAGCAGTTCCGCCATGAGGCCCGTACGATCGCCGCTCTGGTGCATCCCCACATTGTGCGAGTCTTCGATTTCGGGCTGTATGAGGAGCGGCTGCCGTATCTGGTAATGGACTATCTGCCCGGCGGCTCGCTGCGTCAGCGCTTTCCACGCGGCAGCCGCCTCCCCTTGAGGCAGGCCCTCGACTATGTGCGTCAGGCGGCGGAGGCTCTCCATCACGCGCACGAGCGGCGCATCGTTCATCGCGATGTGAAACCGGAGAATATGTTGCTCGGCGACGATGGCCTGCTGCGGCTGGCTGATTTCGGCATTGCCACGATTTTGGAGACAACCGGTACGCTGAGCCAGGCGGCAGGGAGGGCGGCTGGCGGCCAGGAGTTGGCGGGGACGGTGCTCTACATGGCACCCGAGCAGATTCAGGCCCACCCTCGCCCGGAGAGCGATCAGTACGCACTGGCGGTGGTGCTCTACGAGTGGCTGGCTGGGGCGCCGCCTTTTGTGGGCAGCTTTGCTGAGGTGGCGGCGCGTCATTGCACGGTGGCGCCTCCACCGCTGCGGGCGCGGGCGCCGGAGGTGCCTGTGGCGGTGGAGCAGGTTCTTCTGCAGGCTCTGGCCAAGGATTGGCGGGCGCGCTTCCCTTCGGTGCGGGCCTTTGCCCTGGCCCTGGAGGAGGCGGCGGCGGGATATGAGATCACCGCTATCTCGCCAGCCGCCGCTCCGCTTCGCCTGGCGGTGGGTGAGAGCAAGAGCTTCTCCGGGGGTAGCCCGACCCTGCCAGCGGAGCAGGTCCCGGCTTTCTCGTACTATGCAGAAACGGGGGCGCCTCCCCCCCGCTTACCTCCCCCGCCGATGGCTCTGAATTATCTGCCGGTACTTCAAGGTGCCTGGTCGGCTCGCCAGGCCCTCTGGCTGGCCCTCTATGCGGCGGCCCTGATTGCCCCCTTCCTCCCCTTGCTTCTGTTGCCAGCCCCCTGGCAGACGCTGGGCCTGCCGCTCTGGCTCTATACAGCTCTGGGGGGAACACTGATCGGTAGTGGAACCCTGCTGGCGGGGGCCTTGTGGGGAAGCTGGCGCGGGGCGTTGGTGAATGGTCTCTACGCCCTCTTCCTGGCAGCGATCAGTCTGGCAGGGCGCTGGTTGCCATTTTCGCCATTCTTGCTGGTGCCCCCTGTGGCGGCCCTGGTGACTGGCTGGCTCTATGAGCACCGGACGCTGCGCGGCTTCGGACGCTCGCTTGCTGCCTTGCTGCCGGGCGCCTTGCTGCTGGTCCTGGGACCATTGCTGGGCAACCTCACGGGGAAAACGAGTATGGCAGAGGTGACGCTGGCGCTGCTGGTGACGCTGGCCTCGCTGGTACCGGGTCTGCGTGCGGCCCTCTTCTGGAGCGTGCTCTCTTCTCTGCTGACGATCCTGCTGGTCGGGGCGGCCATTGAGTTGGTCCTGCAGCGCTGGCTAGAGCGCCGACAGGGCTGAGCACCGGGACAGACGGCAGGCAGCTCGGGAGCAGAGAAAGGGGTCGCTCGCTCTGGCTCCTGAGCGGTTGCTGCCTCCGATGCCGAAAAAGCCACGGTGGCAGCCCCCCTTTCCCACATCCCGGTTCCGCCTCTCTCCACAGGTCGCCCCTCTGGAGACTCAGAAATAGAGGGAGGCCATTTCCGCCAACGCTTCTTCTCACTCAGCCAGGGAACAGTATGGGTCGCAGGCTCTCTCCAGTTCCTGCAGACTGACATCCAGGAGCCTCCTTCGCCAGGCCATCGCCCAGACACCGGCCGCCAGGCCCTCAAAGCCAGTTGTCTTCTGCTCCAGGGAGCAGAACCTCAAGCTATCACGAGATTGAGCAATCCACTATGGAAACCGTCAATGAATAGCTTTTCTTTCGAGTGTTCTTAACTTTTGCAGAGCAAAGGGATGTATAGGATTACTCTGAGATTGGCTTTGGATACTAATCAGTGGTATTTTACTGACAAACAAGCGGCTTGACAGTAAAGATGAAGAATTGTTACACTATCTGGCGGCAGAACGAATAAAGAGTCCCGAAGGAAGGGAAGCCGACAATGAAAGACCATAGCGGGCGGCAGTTCGGGCACTATCGCCTTGAGCGTCTGCTTAGTGAAGGGAGCTTTGCCCAGGTCTACCTGGCAACCCATCTCCATCTGGGTACCAGGGTGGCGGTCAAGGTGCTGCACCAGATTGCCGACCAGGGTGCCGTTGAGCAGTTCCGGCAGGAAGCGCGCATCATTGCCTCGCTGGTCCACCCTCATATTGTGCGTGTTCTCGACTTCGGTCTGCATGAGGATCATCTGCCCTACCTTGTCATGGACTATCTGCCTGGCGGTTCCTTGCGCCAGCGCTACCCACGCGGCAGCCGGCTGCCACTGTCCCTGGCCCTTAATTACGCTCACCAGGTGGCCGAGGCTCTCCAGTATGCTCACGAGCAACGCCTTGTCCATCGGGACGTCAAGCCCGAGAACATGCTTCTGCAAACCGAGAACACAGTGCTGCTGGCCGATTTCGGAGTCGCCACCATTGCAGCCAGCACCCAGTTGCAGACCGCCCAGGACATGGCTGGTACCATCACCTATATGGCCCCAGAACAGATTCAGGGCTACCCGCGCCCAGAGAGCGACCAGTATGGCCTGGCCTGTGTGCTCTATGAGTGGCTGTGTGGAACGCCGCCATTCACCGGTAATTTCACCGAGATCGCTGCTCAGCACTGTACGGCCTCCCCCGCTCCTCTCAGGCGTTGGGTTCCCAACCTTCCGTCCGAGGTGGAAGAGATCTTACAGCGCGCCCTGGCCAAGGACTGGCGCGCCCGCTTTGAGAGCGTGATAGCCTTTACCTCGGCACTGCTGGAGTCCACGACCGAGACGATGAGAGCCTCTCCTTACGGCGAATCAGGACAGCTCTTCTCGCCCTGGCCCCAGCCGTCAGCGGGTATGGCCTTCTCGGCCCTCGCCGCGTCTCCGCTGCTTCCTGCCCCTGGAGCGACCAATGATCCTGCGACGTCCCCTGATCCAGGCAATTCCCCCTCTGCGCAGACCTCAAGCTCTCTCAACCTGGGGGAGATCGCCAGGCGAGAAAAGCTTGCTCGGAGGGTTCAAGGCCCTCAGACCCGAGGCAGACAAGGCCCGTCTCGCCAGGCGTCTAAGGCCCGTCAGCAGGCTTACCCGTCTACTTCCGATTTCAGGAGCGACCGCCTCTCAGTCGGGCCTTCCAATTTCCCACTCAACTACCTGCCACTGATGAACGGCAAGCTTACCCAAGGCCAGGCCATCGCCCTGCTGCTCTACACCCTCCTGTTGATTGTTTCTATGCTCCCGTTGTTCCTGCTGTCGTATCTGCAGCCATCTCCAGGAACCACCCAGCCTGGGCCGGCCTGGGCCAGGTACTGGTCGCTGGCCTTACTGGTGCTCCTACCGGCGGCCCTCACCCTGGCAGGGAAAATCTTCGGTGGCTGGCGCGGCCTCCTCGTCGGCAGCCTATTCATCGCGGTCCTCTGGTGCCTTAACGTCCCTTTGGAGGGGCGGGGCCTTTTCCCCACTACCTGGCCGAGCGCTATCGCTCTGGCCGGCTGGCCTCTGGGCGCTGCCGTCACCGGCTGGCTGGTTCGTAATGATCTTTCCCGCTCCTTCGGTCGAGCCTTCAATACTCATCTGCGCGGCCTGCTGATCATGGTGGTCACTTTCACAGTTGGGTTTGTTCTCGCTCAGACCTCAACCAAGGCACCGCTGTCGTCCCGGCTGCTATTAGAAGAAGTTATCAGCCTGTATTGCTGTATCTTCCCGATCATGGTGGCGATTAGCGCCACCATCGCCAGCGTGGTAGAGGCCTTCATCCAGATAGTCAGGGAGCATCAATGGAAGCACTCTCGCCACTCTCTGCTTCGGCAAGAATGACGCGCCCACCGGCGGCACGCCGCAGGCGGTCCTGTACCGCCAGCCCCAGGCCCACAGGCTTGAAACTGCGACAGAGGATCACATCAACCCCAGCCTCCTCCAAAGCCCGCAGCGTGGCAAAGAGGGCCGCCGCGACCCTGGCAGGTTCCTCCAGTGAAGCCGGCGCCCGTACCAGGGCCCCGCGCTCCTGGCAGGGACGCAGGACCTCCAGATCCTCGCTGGCTGCCAGAATACCCACACGCTTCCCCTCCTCCAGGCGCTTCAGGGCTTCGGCCTTGAGGGCTGCTCGCTGAGCGGCATCCTCGCCATCGAAGAGGAGCAGAGGAACCGTCGGCGAATAGTGGATCAGGAGCTGGCCCGGGGAGCGCTGGGCCTGCCCTTCTTGGCCGCCAGGCTCGTCACCTGCCCCGATTCGCGGGGGCGACGGCGGCTCAATCTCAGGCAATACCTGGCGCAGCGCCTCCAGACTCGTCCCTCCAGGCCGCAGGATCCGTGGCACGGGCGCGCACAAATCGACGACCGTCGACTCAACGCCAACCGGGGTCGGCCCGCCATCGAGAATCAGTGGCACGCGCCCGTTCAGGTCCGCCAGGGCATGCTGCGCCGTGGTCGGACTGACATGCTTGAAGCGGTTGGCACTGGGTGCCGCAATGGGCCTGCCAGCGGCCCGAATCAGCGCCTGCGCTACTGGATGGCTCGGCAGACGCACCGCCACCGTTTCCAGGCCCGCCGTCACCAGCCGCGGCACGCGCTCGCCACGCGGCAGAATGAGAGTCAACGGCCCCGGCCAGAACGCCTCGGCCAGCCGCCACGCCCGCTCTGGCACGGCGGCAGCCACCTGTTCGAGTTCTTCTTTCTGTGCTATATGAACGATGAGAGGGTCAGTGAAGGGGCGCCCCTTAGCCGTAAAGATCCGGCGGGCCGCTTCCTCCTGCAGAGCATTGCCGCCCAGACCATAGACGGTCTCAGTCGGAAAGACGACCAGCTCGCCCGCGCGCAGCAGCGCCGCCGCTCGCTCAATTACATCCGCCGCGGGCTGCTGCGGATCAACGGAGACCACTTCGGTATGAACTGCCTTCATCTCGTCTGCCATAACTACCTGAGCAACTGGTTTCTTTCTTCCTTCCTTCTCGCCTGATAGGAACTGGCATCTGCTCTCTCTGAATATCCAGCAGGCCGGCTATCAGGTCTGGAGCCAGGTGCCCGCCACCGGTGAGAGCACCAGCATCGGGGTGATGAACCTTATGGCCTGGCCAGGCCACGAGCCGAGCAACCGCCCTGGACAGGTCAGCGCCTTCACCCGGGCCGTCGCTCTCTTGCTTGCTCGCCTGTACCTATCGCTTGGCCAGCAAGAAAGCGTTCGTAGTCCGCGAAGATCGCCCGCGTCTCCTCGCCCAGGCGGCGCAGGGCCTCCTCGCGTTCCAGCCAGAGTGGCTCACCTTCTATGCTCGGACGCAACCGTCCGCCGGTGACCTCGCCGCAAACCACCGTCGTCAGAGAACTCATCTGAGTCGGGGAAGCGCTCACTAACCAGTAGCAGCCAATGATGCTCTGCGCCCGGATATGCAAGCCGGTCTCTTCCTCACATTCACGCACTGCCGCCTCTAAAGGCGTCTCGCGCCAGCGGATAAAGCCACCAGGGAAACTCCATGTGCCGCGCGCTGTACGCACGACGAGGAATCGCCCCTCGCTCTCGACGACCACATTGACCGCCCCAAGCGGCGGCAGATTGCCCATAAGCAGGAGATTGAGCAGGTTGAAACAGATGCTCGCGATGGCCTTAAGCAGGCTATAGACCACAGATTGCCTCTCCTCACCAAATCATGCGGCACCGGAAGCCTCGGCGTTCACCGCCGCCACGTTCTTCAGCGGACCCCTCAGTTGCTCCAGGATCTTCGACAGCGTCACCGAGCGAACCCGATCCAGCTTCTGCCGTGACTGCTGGAGGGCCTGCAGCCACTCGCCGGGTGCAGGCAATACCAGGTCCGACACCCGGTCGGTCCCGCTTGAGATCGCGGCACCCAATGCTCAACCTCCACACCGGCTCGCCTGCGACCCCGCTACAGGAGGCGCACTGATGGCCAACCCTCTGAAGCAGGTACCTCCTGACCTCGTAGCCAGAGAAAGTCCCATGCCGGTGCTCGCTCTCGCAATCTCTGGACGCTCCAGTCTTTTGTGTGGCGAACTGCACCAGTTCTGCCGAAATTGCTCCAACCGGCATCTTGATCTTCCGCCCGGTATGGACCACCTGGTCCGCCTGCGCCCGCAGAGAAGGCGGCAATTAAGCCTCGCGCCCGGTACCTGTTCTCTTTGAGATGACCTGACCTGCGCATGCCCGGCAGGACCGGCTTCCAGGCCTGGCGCTCTTCCCGCAACCGGCCTATCTCTCAGGGTGGCGGTTCAGGAACCCCGGCGCCTGAGAACGGATCTTGCGGCTATGACGGAACCACCGGAGAAGCTCCCTGGGGTGCCACAGCCTTCGGGGCGTAGCACTTTCGTCGCCTCCGTCCTTCGGGCTTCAGCGCTCGGGCTGTATCATAGATTGTTGGCTCGGCTGCACAGAAGGTTCTCAGGGATCTCCTCGCACCTGCAAGCCCCCGGCTTGACTTGAGCCTTGGGATCTATGACATCAGCCAATGTACTATGGTTTTCATTGTACTCCATGTGGGAAGAGGCGGCCCCACCTGAGCGGCCTCAGACACCTCCACGCAGAGATACAATCCCCAAGGACAAGCCCTGCTGGCGCTCTCTTCTGCAGCAAATAAAAACCCGACCGTGGAGCGCCGCGGTCAGGTCGAGTGCACCAGATAGAGAGCCAATCTCCGCCGAGAGAAGAGGTGGCGAGAGGATAGAAAGCAGGACGGACCAGTCTAGACAGTCAGCCTCGCCTCAGCCTCTAGAGGCCAGGGGCCGAGGACGAAGAGGCCGCCGAATCGGGAACGCCCTGGAGGCCATCCTGCCCGTTGGAGCCGACGCGCTCTTGTTGCCAGCGCTGAGCTTCTTCTCGGCTTTGGCAAACAATCAGCTCGTGGTCGCCAATGTGAATCTGGTCACCGGGACGAAGGACCTGGCTCCCTCCCTGGGCCAGGCGTTGACCATTGACAAAGACCCCTTCGGCATTGTCGCCGTCTTGAATGAGCAAGTCCGTTCCCATCCGCCGCAGAAAGGCATGGCGTCGCGAGACACGGCAATCGCCCTCCAACAAAATGCCGCTATCGCCCGCTCGTCCGATGCTGACTTCGGGAGCCACAAGCTCCACGATGGTGGCCTGACGCGCAGCCGTCGCCGGCGGCAAGACCAGCACCCAGGCAGGAACAGCCTCCGCTTCTTGTGTAGACGTCGACTCCTTCCCTGCTTCTGCCCGCTCGTCTGTCGCCCGCTCGCCCTCATGAGCCTGGCCTTCTTCCCTGGCTCTCCCAGCAGCAAGGGCGGCTTCTTCAGGCAAGCTTTCTACCTGGGGACCATTGTCAACGGAAGGGGCCTGATCAGGATCTGGGGAAGCGGCCTGGTCCATCCTCTCCTCTGCCCGAGCCAGAGACAAGGAGGTGGTCGATGACTGGCCATGAAGGCCCGACAGCACCTCTAGAAGAGAGACCTCCGTAGGCGGCGTCTGCGGCAGATCGCTGCTCAGCGTCGGAGGGAGCGTTGTCTCAGTGGCGTGCCGATCATCAGGCTCCTGGCCAGCGGCGATCGCCGCCTCCCCTGGAGGGAGTGCCTCAGGTACACTCATGGCGGGCGAAGGCGAGGCCACGGCCTGCTCTTCTAAATCGGACCTGAACGTCCCTGGGGGCTGCGTCGCCTGCAGCAAAGCTTCAAAATAGGTCAGGGCAGAGCCAGAGACAGGAGGCTCGCTTGTCCGTTTTGTCGTTGCCTCGATCGCAGCCGGCTCCTGCGCGGGCGGAAGCTGAGGGGCAGCCGAGACCGGCATGAACGACTGCAGACCGGACAGTTCCGTCTCACGGCTCAGCGCCTGGCGCTGATCATCCCCTGGCTCCTGCTGGAGCTGCAACGCTGGCGTGAGCGAGAGTCTGTCTTCACGCGCCTCCAGCGCTGGCGTCTCCCCTCCAGCGTTCGCCGTTTCATTCGCAGGTTCAGGTGCTACCGGCAGCGAAGAGGCCTCCTCTGCCTGAACGGCCAGCCTGGAGGCCGCAGGGGCGGCAGGCTGCGCGGCTTCTTCCGGAGACGAAGCTGCCAGAGCCTCCAACTCCCCAGCAGATTCCTCCTCCGGCAATGCAGGCTCAGCCGGCATCTCAGCAGCGCTCACCGGAGGCGAAGCAGCAGGCAGCTCCTCGCGTGCCACTGCCGCAGGCTCCCCCCGATAAGCAGCGGTCATCTCCAGTCCTTCGGGACCAGGCACACTTACCATCTCCTCCTCCTCGCCTGGCGGCGCAGAGGCTGGCCTCTCATCCGCCGGCTCTTGTGGAGGCACAGGAGCAGTCTGCCGCTCAGCCAGGGTCGCCCGCCGGGGCAGGGCCTGCAGCAAGGCCTCAGCAAAGGCCAGGACCGTGGGATAGCGGTCCTCGGGATAGACCGAGAGCGCGCGACGAATCACCCCTTCGATGGCAACGGGCACCTGCGGATTCAGCGACAGGAGCGAGGGAAATGACTCGCTCAGCTTGGCCTGAGCGATCTCCTCCGGCAATCCCAAATAGGGGGGGCGTCCGGCGATCCAGGTATAGACAATCACCGCCAGAGCGAACTGATCGCTTGCCTGCGTGGCCCGTCCCCCGAGCTGTTCGGGAGCCGCCGTCACCGGCAGTATTGGACGCTGCAGGCGTCCGAAGCGGCGCACAAAGTGAGCCAGACCCACATCGGCCAGCATGAAGGGGGCGTAGTCTGCGGCTCCCTCGACATTGGGTCCACGCAGCACCATAATATTCGTCAGGCTCAAGCCCCCATGCAGATAACCGGCGGCATGCACATGCTGCAGAGCCTGGGCCAACTGCTGGGCGTAGCTCACCGCCGCAGACAGCTCCAGGGGAGGACTGAACCACAGACGCCCATCGCTGTTCAGAAGCGAGCCACTGCTGAACAACCGCCGCGCCACATACAGATTGCCATGCAGCTCTCCATAATCGAGCACCGGCGCCAGATAGCGGTGAGTCAGCTGACTGATCCCCTGCATCTCTCGGAAAAACTGCCGCCGCGCAGCATCCGAGAGCGGGGCCCAGGGATGCAGCAGCTTCAGCACCACTTTCCGCAGCAGCAGCGTATCCTCCGCCTCATAGCTCTCACCGGCCAGTCCGCTGCCAAGGAGCCTGATTACGCGATAGCGTTCGAATCTCTGGCCTTCTCGCAATGCCGGCATAGGCGACCTCGCTTTTTCCCCAGATAGCATCTGTCGCTATTGTAGCATGTTTCTGCTGGCAGACAGCAAAGCAGTAGTACTAAATCGGGGAACCTACTGGGTAGCAGGAAAACCGCAGAGCAACCAACGCACTCCATCCAGAATGAGGAGCAACAAGAGAGCAGCGGCGCGAGCAAACGCCAGCCGTTCCAGTCCCGACCCCGACCTTCAGTCGGTTTCGGGCCGCACCTGGCCCTCGTGCGGCTCTGGCTGCTTGTCCGCCGCCGCTTTTTCGGCACTGGCAGGCGGCAGACCAGGATCGCCGCCCGAGGAGGTCGCTGCCCGGGACGGTGGATCCGCCGTCCCGTCTGCCTGTCCAACCAGGGCCAGGGCCTCCGCCCGCCGCTCAGCAAGCACCACCTCGCCGCTTTCAGCCAGACTCTCCTGAGCGCGAGCCATCTGCCGCCGTCTCTCCAGGCGAGCCCGACGCAGGCGATAGAGGAAGAGGGCCACCAACCCAACCACGACCAACAGCAGCGCCCCTGTCCAGCTAATGGCTCGCGCCAGATGCTCAACGGCCGCAAAATTATCGTGGAAGACACGCCCGGCGAAATAGCCGAGCAACCCGAAGACGGTCGCCCAGACAATACCTCCCGCCGCATTGTAGAACAGAAAGGTTCGCCAGGGCATCCGATTGACGCCAGCCAGAAAGGCCGCCCAGGCCCGCAGCACAGCAATGAAGCGCCCAAAAAAGACCGTCTTGTCCCCATGACGGGCAAAGAAGCGCTCGGCTCGCTCCAGATGCTCAGGCTTGAGAAAGATATAGCGCCCAAAGCGCTCGACCAGCGGCCTGCCGCCGTGACGCCCAAGCAGATAGCCCAGATTATCGCCCACAATGGCCCCCAGGGCAGCACAGACAATAACCAGAGGAATCAGCAACTGGCGATCGACTCCCGCCAGAAAGGAGGCCAGCAAGAGCATGGTCTCCCCAGGAAAGGGTATGCCTGAGCTTTCAATCATAATAAAAAGCGCCACTGCCGGATAGCCCCAAACATGGAGCGCATCCTGTAAGGTCTGCAACGAGATCAGGGCCGCCAGGGTCCCAAGGGCCAGAGCTGGCCTGCTAGCGACACTCACCAGCACCAGGCGCGACCACCAGAACATGCCCCCTCCTTCCTCCTGAACAAGTTCTGCACTTCACAAATCAGGCAAGCACACTTTTACCGGGTCAGTATACGCTCCAGTCTGCCCAAAGACAACCTCAAGAGCCTGCCAGGTGCAGCCGGAAAGGCCCCCTGCCATCCCGCTGTCTGCCCCTCCACCAGCCGCCCAGCCAGGCAAGCCCAAAAGCCAGACTCGGCGGCGCGACCGCACTCAGGCCCATCCAGCCAATCCAGCCTCCGCCAGCGGCGAGGTAGCCACGGGAGAAATAAACGGCAAAGGCTGAGAGCGAGAAGACCAACACAAAGACCTGCAGAGCATACTCCAGCCAGCCAGACTGCTCGCGCTGTGGCAGAGCCAGAGGGGCCAGTGCCAGGAGCCAGGCCAGGTACCAGGGAAAAAACCAGGGCGTCACCACAAAGATGGCCCCCATCGTCAGCAGCGACCCACTGGCCCAGCGCCCCAGCCGCGGCTGCCTCCAGAGTGACCACAGCGCCCACCCAAGGGTGACCAGCAGAGCCAGCCCCTGAATGAGATTCCAGGTACTGCGCCGACCCAAGAGGACAAGCGCTTGCCCCTTCCAGCCTCCAGGCAACTGCGGATGATAGTGCCTCCACTCCTGGATGGCACGCAGAATCGAAAACTGGCCCAGCTCGCGACTGGTCGAAGGCGGCGCCACCAGGCTGACAATAATCTCACGCGGACTGTGGCCGAGCCAGAAAGGGAGATAGGCCACCAGCCACAGGAGCCCGATCCAGAGGAGCGCCAGTACAAGACGCCCCAGGGCTGGCCGCCAGCGCTGGCTAAGAGCCCTCAGCAGCCGCTGCTCACCCCCACCCTGAAGCGTTTGGAAGACCAGCAGGCAGAGCAAAAGAGCGACACCCAACAGGGCGGTAAATTTGATCAGGGCCGCCAACATCAGGGCCGTCAAGGCCATCAGCCAGCAAGGCCAGCCTTCCAACCGCAGGCCCCGAGCGTCAGCACAGAACCAGCAGGCCAGCAGCACGCAGCTCATCATCAGTACATCGTTATGGGCCCCAAGCGCACTTTCGACCAGCATCAGCGGATTGAGACCGTAGAGGATGGCCCCCAGAGCCACCACACGCTCAGAGCGCCCCAGTCGGCGCAGGATGAGAGCGATCAGGCCCACGTTGAGGAGATGAGCGGCCAGAGCAAGTAGACGAAAGGCCAGCAGGTAGGCCGGCGCATTCGTTCCCAGAAACCAGCCGAAGATGGCACAGATCAGCAGCCAGAGGGGACCATAAGCCGCCACCGCCGTTTTCCAGTCATCCAGCGAGGCCAGCGGGTCGCTCGGGAAAGCAGACAGGGGCACAAAGTAGGGATTGGCTCCATGCGCCACCATGACGCGCCCATAACCAGCATAGACAAAAATATCGTGCGAGAGCATGCCAGGCGCAACGCTCAGCACCCCCCCGCCGATCAGAAGGATGCCCCCCACCAGGCCCAGCAACCAGCGAAGCCGGCCAGGTTCGCTGGCTAATTTCCACACTACCCCCAGCAAGAGGCCATAGTCCACAAAAAGCAAGAGTATCAGCGCATGAAAAGTAAGGTCCGCTCTATTCAAAAAAGGCAAGAATGAAGAGAGAAAGAAAACCAGACGTGACGGGAGCCAGAGGCCCAGGGGACTGAGCGCCACCCCCGGCAACTGCTCGGCCATCGGATGCCTGGCCAGCTTCTCCAGGGAGGCGATGGCCGCGACAATGCAGCTCAGATAGCCCAGCAGTAGCCCCGCCAACATGTACCAGAGGCCAGCCGAGGGCCAGAATGGCGCCCCCCTGCTCTGCTTCTGCTTCTCTCTCTGATCGTAGATCAGCAGTGTTTCAGCCATTGCAAGTATATCAGTATACCAGAATCCTGCACTCCAGAAAGGCCGCCTGGCCTGCCCAGACCGGGCAAAGCGCTCGCCGCCGAGACCAGGCGGAGTGAGACGGGACAACAGTCAGAGCGGTCGGCTTCAAGACCCGCACCCGCCTGGGTGCCTCCCTCATACCATCCAGAAGCCCATGATAAAAATGATGCTGAGCGTGGCCAGCAGAGGCGGGAAGATCAGGGTAATGGCCTGATGAAGGCGCCGATGCTCGCAGCCAAGCGCCGCCAGCGTCATGAAGCCGGGAAACATCTCCAGAACAAAGCGCTGGTTGGAAATAAGGGAGTCGGGCTGGTTGATGCTCGGCTCTACCAGGTAGAGGAGCAAGAGGGCGGCGATCCAGAGGGTATAGCTGAAGCGCAGGCGGCGCCAGCCCAGGATGGCCAGGACGATGAAACCAAGGGTGGCGCTGAGGTCGAGCACCAGATGGACCGAGAAGAGCGAACCGGCAGGCTGGAACCAGAACAGCTCTACAAGCGCCTTCCAGATGCCTTCCCAGGGCCAGACCGTGCGGTGAGACCAGCGGTACTGAACGGCAGCAAAGCTGAAGGGCGAGTGGAAGAGATGCCAGCAGTAGAGGCTGTAGAGAGCAGTGCCCACAGGGATGAGAACAACGGGCAACGCTCGCAGAAGCAGTGCCTTCCTGGTCGCAGACTGAGGCGCCAGATCGTCGCGCGCCTTCCAGGCTTCCCAGAGAAAGGGCAACACCAGCAAAATACCCGGAGAGCGCGTCAGAGCGGCTAACATCCCTAACAGCCCGGCCAGCCACCAGCGCCGTCGCCGCAAGGCCAGAAAACAGCCCGTCACGAGCAGCAGGAAGAGCGCTTCGTTATAGGCAGCAAAAAAGAAGAAAGCGGTCGGGAAAATACAAAGATAGAGCAGCGTACGACGGCTCACCTGGTCGCCCAGCGCCTCGCTAGCCAACTGATAGATCGTGAATAGCGAGCCAAGTAGAGCCAGATTGCTAATCAGCATACCAAAGAAGAGATAGCCGTGGTTTCCAACAAGATGAGCGCAGATACTGATCAACAGTGGGAAAAGTGGGAAGAAGGCACTATCAAAGGGACTGCGATAGCCAAACTGAGCAATTTCAACATAATGGACGGCATCCCAGCGCTTCCAAGAGGTGGCTGCCGCCAATAAGCTTACTGGCGGCGCTATATACTGCGGCGGTCGCGGACCATTGAGCAGCGTATAGCCAAAATAGGTGACCAGAATGAGCGCGATGCGGCTGAGGACAAAGAGCCAGAGAATATCGGCGGTTGGCGCACGTTTCATAGAAATTGCTCTTCGCTCCTTCTATATAGCATATCACACTAGATTACAAGATTGCCTCTCTCCGGCTGTTGTTTTCCGCTTCCTTGCTAGAGACCCACAGGTATAACGAACAACCCCCTGGAGATGGTCAAAAAGGGGGCCTTTCTTCTCCTAGAAGCCATGCTCATGGCGCTTGCCGCAGGCCCAGCCTTCCTGGCAGGAAAGAAAGCGATGCTCGCGTCGGATACTGCTCGCTCCATTGACGAAAGGAACTGCATTTCTGAGGAGATTCGGCGCTGCTCTATTGGGCTTCTCGGTGCGGCTGGCTGCCTCGCGCCTCCTCCTCTGCAACAAGCCTGCCTGCAGCGCTCTCCGGCGGCCCGCCCGCGAGAGAGATAGCGACAGGCGCTCCGTGAGCAGGCCGAGCGGACCAGTCAGCCAACCGCAATTCGCCGATGAGCATCACGCCAACAAGGAGCTGTTTTCCCAGCATCTCCTCCTCAGAGCTGATCCTTCCTCTTGCGGTCGCCAGCTCCACATGTTATAGTGTATTTAACATTCCCTTAACATAGACTTAATACCAATTTAACATTCATTTCCTCAGAGCACAGAGCGGTCGGGGCGGGCAGCGTAGCCCAGGCGGGCCAGGCCCGTCAGATTCTCAATCAGGCGTCCCAGAGCCGACAGGCGAAGCAAGTCTCCGGAGCAGAGCAGCCGGACCAGGCCCTCGCAGAGGAGCCAGCCACACGCCCACATCGCCGCAATTCGTCGAGCAAGCACAGATGAAGGGTCGGGGCCAGACGAGTAGAGCCGCTTTCGCTCCGTCAGTCTGTCCGTGCGTCAGCAGCCTCTAAAGTGGCACCCATACGAGCAAGCAGCCAGACGCTTCCATGTCATTTTACTAATCACCTAATGGGAGGGGAGAGAGAGCAAGCAATGGCACAGACGAGCAATCCGACAATGGTTGTGGGCCTGTTACTGGGCGGGGCCCTGTTACTGCTCTACGGCCTGCGCCTCCTGTCGGAGGCCATGCAGCGCGCCGTTGGTCCGCGCTTGCAGAAAGCGACGATGGCGCTGGCCCAGCGCCCATTCATGGCTTTTGGCGTCGGCGTCGTAGTAACGGCGCTGACGCAGAGTTCGAGCGCGACCTCCTCGCTGCTAGTGGAGCTGGTGAACGCCGAGCTAGTTCCACTGACCACGGCCTTCGTCATGATTCTGGGCACCAATGTCGGCTCCACCCTGGTCGTGCAGTTGCTTGCTTTCCATGTAGCCGACTACGCCATTCCGATTGCCGGAGCGGGGGCCGCGCTGGGACTGGTAACGCAGCACAAGCCCCAGCGTGACCTTGGGCAGGCGGCCTTTGGCTTCGGAGTGATCCTGCTCGGCCTGGCGGCCCTACAGGCCGGCAGCGCCCCGATCGCGGCCAGCCCAATCACTGCTGAGGTGCTGCGTGCGCTCGTGGGTGCCCCGCTGGTGCTGGCTCTGCTTGGCCTGCTGCTAGCCCTGGCCTTCGCCTCCAGCGCAGCGGCCATCGGCCTGATACTGGTCCTGACGGCCAGCGGCGCCCTTCCGGTCTTCGCGGCCCTGGCCCTGCTCTTCGGGGCCAACATTGGCTCAACCTTGACGGCTCTCCTGACGGCAATCAGCCGATCGTCGGTCACTGGGCGTCGGCTGGCTCTCCTCCATACCGGCAGCAAGTCGCTGGGGGCCGCCATCGCTCTGGCCTTGCTGCAGCCCTTAACAGCTCTGCTGGCCCAGGCCGGCTTGGAACCAGCCTGGCAGGTAGCCCTGACCCACCTGGTCTTCAATCTGGTCCTGGCCACAATCTTTGTCCCTCTGGCCGCGCCGGTGACGCGCCTGGTAACGGTCCTGCTACCCGAACAGGAGAATCACTACGAGCAGCCGTTGGGACCACGCTACCTCGACCCCGAGGCCCTGGCCTCACCGGCGGTCGCCCTGGGCCAGGCGACGCGCGAGGTGCTGCGCATGGCCGACATCGTGACCGAGATGCTGCGCCTGTCGATGCTGGCCTTCGAGAAGCCCGATGCCCGCGTCCCAGAACGCATTACCGAGCTGGACGATCAGTTGGACAACCTCAACGCAGCTATCAAACGCTACCTCACGCAGCTCGACGAGAGCCGCCTGACGCGCGAGCAGGTTCAGCGCGAGCTGGCCCTTCTCTACATTATTACCGATCTTGAGGCCATCGGCGATATCATCGATCGACAGATGATGCGTCTGGCGCGGCGCAAACAGCGTCGGCAGGTAGCCTTCTCCGAAGAAGGCTGGCAGGACCTGCTGAACTACCACGATGAGGTCACAGAGGCCCTGGAGGAGGCCTTGGCCGCCCTGGCTTCGCAGGACACTTCGCTGGCCAACGACTTCTTCGTCCGCAAGGCGGAGCTGAGCAAGATGAAGCGTCAGCTTCACCTGCGCCACGTGCGCCGCCTCCAGAGCGGCCTCTCTCCAAGCTGGGAGTCCAGCGCTATCCACCTCGATCTCTTGAATGCCCTGAGCCGGGTGCTGTCCCATGCATCGAACATTGCGCATGCGGTGCGCGGCGACCTGTGAGCAGAAGCCTCCCTTTTTCCTTCTCTCTGACTTGAGCGACGGAGCGGCAAAGGCGCTGGCGCCTGTAGGATCGGTTCGATCGCTGCCGCTCCGTCCTCCCGGGAGCCGCCGCACTTCCTTCGCTCCTCCTCTGCTCCTCTTTCGCGAGCCATGCACCGGCGCAAACGCCGCCAGCGGCCCGGCGACCGCCTCGAAGGTCACTGCCTTCTCGCTGGCAGGTCCCCTGGCTTCCAGTTGCAGGCCAGACAATCCCCGCACTGCCCGCTACTTTAGCCAGATCAGCCTGACGATCAGAGACCAGAAGCGCGAGGGTCCGCCACGGCCAGCCGGAGGCGCCGTGTCCAATAGCAGAGTTTTTTTCTCTCCATGACCCACCGACAAGAGGAAATACACTTGGATGGAAAAAGCTGCACGCAGCCGTGAAAAGAAAACAAGAAAATCCTATACACATCTTGCAAACAGATTAGCTTTCTTGTTTACTCACTCCCTCATTACCCCCCGACCTCCCCTTGTCGCAGCCTGTCACATACTGTAGAATGGCTCTTGTTAGTGGGTAGAGTGAGCCATGCTTTCAAATGGAGGTATAGTTTATGAGCACCAGCAGCACCCGTCACGGCTCTCCTCACTTCCCCACCGTGAGCGGCAGCATCGCGCCATCCACCAAGGAGGACATGGACGCCGCCGTGCAGGCCCTGCAGGCCCAGAAAGATCGCTGGGTCGCCGTCTCGCTGCGCAAGCGCATTGGCATACTGGATCAGCTCCTCAGCAACTTCGTCGCTATTGCTCCGCGCTGGGTTGAGGCCAGCCTCAAAGCCAAAGGGCTGGCCCCTGACGAGCCAGCGGCCAGCGAAGAGTGGGGGGCGGGCGTCTTACCGGTCGTCAATAACCTGCGCCAACTGCGGCAGTCGCTGCTCGACATCGAGCAGACTGGCCGCCCGCGCATCCCAGGGCCAGTCCTGACCATGCCCAATGGCCAGGTCGCAGCCCGCGTCTTTCCGCAGACCATCTACGACCGCCTCTTTTTTATGGGCCTCAGCGCGGAAATATGGATGGAACCAGGGGTTACCATCGACGAGCTGCCGCGCACGCAGGCTCTCATCTACCAGGATCGCCACCACAGCGGCAAAGTGGCCCTGGTGCTGGGCGCCGGCAACGTCGCCAGCATCGGGCCGATGGATATCCTCTACAAACTCTTCGTCGAAGATCAGGTTGTCCTATTCAAAGCCAATCCGGTGAACGCCTACCTTGGCCCCCTGCTGGCCGAGGCCTTTGGGCCGCTGATTGAGAGCGGCTTCCTGCGCCTGGTCTATGGAGGTGCCGAAGAAGGGGCCTACCTCTGCCAGCATCCGGGCATAGAGGAGATCCACATCACCGGCTCCGACAAAACCTACGAGGCCATCGTCTTCGGGCCAGGCCCCGAGGGCGCGCGCCGCAAAGCGGCCCGCGAACCCCTGATCAACAAGCGGGTGACGGGCGAGCTGGGCAACGTCAGTCCGGTCATCGTGGTGCCCGGTCCCTGGACGGCACGCGACCTCTCCTATCAGGCCGCCCACATCGTCAGCTCGCTCACCAACAACGCCGGCTTCAACTGCAACGCCACGCGCGTCCTCATTCAGCACGCCGGCTGGGAACAGCGGCCCGAGCTGCTCAACGCCATCCGGCGAGTCTTGCAGAGCGTTCCCCCACGCCAGGCCTACTACCCTGGCGCCAGCGAGCGCCAGCGGGCCTTTGTCTCTGAGCACCCCGAGGCCGAGCTGTACGGTCAGGCCGACAATGGACGGCTTCCCTGGACCCTGATCTGCGGCCTCGATCCTGAACGTCAGGGCGATATCTGCTATACCACCGAGGCTTTCTGCGGCCTCTTCGCTGAGACGGCCCTCGCAGCCGACAGCATTGCCGACTATATCGATCGGGCCGTGGCCTTCGCCAATGAACGGCTCTGGGGCACCCTCAACGCCACCATCATCGTCCATCCCGAGTCCCTGAAGATCCCGGCCATCGCCCACGCCGTTGAGCGCGCCGTCGCCAACCTGCGCTATGGAACCATCGGTGTCAACTACTGGGCCGGCATCGGCTTCGCTCTGGCCGTGACTACCTGGGGAGCCTTCCCCGGCCACGAGAGCTACGATATTCAATCGGGGACCGGCGTTGTTCACAATACCCTGATGTTCTCGCGCGCGCAGAAGTCCGTGCTGCGCGGACCATTCCGTAGCACACCCACCCCGCTCTGGTTCGTGACCGAGGGGCGCAAGGCCCTGAAGGTCTTCCCAAAACTCATCGAGTTTCTGGCCGAGCCTTCAGCGACGAAGCTCCCGGCTATCCTGTTCGCAGCCACCGTCGGCTGAGCCCCCTGGCGGCGACGGCTCCTGACCGCGCGATGTCAGCCCTATCTGCACGCCGGACATGAGCTGTCGCTTCCAGCAATCGAACCATCTCTTTACAAGAAGAAGGTGTTTTCTACTCTCTGTCAATTATTACACCGTAATTGGAAGAGGAGGTTCCTGCCTGTTTTCTGACCAGCGATGTCACCTTTTTCTTGGTCACGACGTACCAGAAAGAGGATGACCGTTTCTTGCTGGTCAAAGAGACAGGCTCTCAGGGAAGAGAGCGCTACCGTCTGAGTTGTGCCAAAAACAGAAAATTCATGAAGAGGAGGTTTTTGCATGAGTAAGGCAGCAACGCTAGTGGCGCTGGCCTCGGCCCTGGAGCAGAAGGATTACCAGCGAGCCGCCGCCTATCTCGCCGACCACTTCGTGTATTACGGGACTGGCACGCAACATCTCAGCAAACCGCAATTTCTGGAGCTGCTGCAGACGCTTCAGAGTGCTCTTCCCTCTCTACGCTTCCACTTGCAGCACCTGTGCGAGACGGAGGACCGCGTCACCGCCCATCTTCAGTTTGCCGGTTTGCCCATCCAGGTCGTGGCAGCCGTAGATGGTCCGGCCACCTACTCCGAAGCCAGCCGCGGCCGAGAAGGCGATCCGTTAGAGGCTGGACTGGAGTGCACTTTCGAGGGAGCCTTCATTACCAGCCTGCGCGTCAAGGCCCCACCTCAGCAGAGAGCAGAGGACACGCTGCGTGCGCTCGGAGCCGCGCTTCGCCAGAGCTAAGGGAGTGCGTTGCAGGATGGTGCTGGCAACGAGAGCCACACCAGGCCACGCCAGCGGAGGAAACTGGGGCCAACGCTGTGCCGGAGCTTCCTCCGCCCCACCAGGCCGGCCTGGCCGCCGGGCTGAGCGCCAGTCTTCTCTCCTGTATCCCCGCTTTCCCCCTCCTTCCCCTTTTCTGAGCGAGATTCAGGCAATGCTGATCGCTACAACCCCATTCATGGTGCCGACGAGCAGGGTGCGCCCCACCAGTGTCGGCGTGGCAAAACGCGAGGTCGGCTCAATGGCAATACGAGCGCGCACCGCTCCTGTCTGGCGATTGAGTGCGTAGAGTGCCCCCGTGCGATCTACGACGTAGAGGGTATTGCCCCCGACGATCGGCGAGCCGTTGATATTGGCCGGCGCCTGCCAGCCCCGAACGAGGCGCGGGCCGCTAGCGATCGTCACCTGGACCACCCCCAATGAGCAGGGAAGATAGATGACGTTGTCAACGCGAGCCGCTCCGCCATAGGCATCGCAGAGTCGCTGCTCCAGGAGCTGCCCCCCTACGCCCCCCAGAGCGTTGGCGCGCAGCAGGTAGGCCATGCCCGATTTGCCGGCGATGAAGAGCAGACCATTGGGAAGCAGGACCGGCCCCAAAGAGCTGAGGTCGAGATCGGCAGCGTTGTCGCTGGCCCACTGCCTCGGCGCAAAGCCATCCTCTAGCTGGAGCGATGGAGAGAGACGCAGCACCGAGTCGCTGTGGTCCCAGGCGCCCGAGGTCACTGCTCCATTTCCGACCGATACATATATATTTCCAGATTCATCTATTGAAGGACCGGCGGGTGCCCAGATGCCGCCCTCGCGGGGCGTGGGCACAGTAAAGGTCAGCATAGCGGCATGCGGGTCGGTTGTAGAGACCGCCACCACGCGCCCACGGTAGTCTCCGCAATCGCCGTAGAGTCCTCCATAGGCGATGTAGATGCGCCCATTGGCCAGAGCCAGGGCGGCCCGCTGCTGGTGCACGCGCGGGTCGGCGTCCGCCGGGTCAACGCTGCGGCTGAATTTGATAGCTCCGCTGTCAGCGTCGACACCAACGAGGATGTGCCGCGGCCCGCTGACCTCGGCCACGGCAAAGACAAGGTTGGTGGCCGGATCGTAGACCGGAGTGCCGGTGATTCCCAGAGGATCGATGTTGCCACAGGGAAGGGTCGAGAGCGGCACGGGCCTCCCCACTCTGGTATGCCAGAGCAAGCTGCCGTTGCTCAGGTTGAGGGCATAGAGGGAATCGCCTTCGGTGGCAACGATGGCATGGCCATGCACAACCAGCGGTTCAGCATAGACGGCTCCATCGAGGTGAGCGCTCCAGAGCGAGACCAGGCGCAGCGGATCAGGTACACCGGCGACGTAGCCGCTGCGAGCGTTGTCACGATGGTAGGTGGTCCAGTCGCCGCCGCCTCGCCCTCCTCCTGCCGCTACGCTCGCCGCAGCGCTGGCGCTTGGGGTTACCGAAGGCGTCGATGGCGAGGTCGGAGCGGTCGCCGTGGCAGCTCCTCCCGGGGCATTTCCTCCACAGGCGGCCAGCAGGCAGACGAGGAGCGTGAGCAGCGACCAACCCCTTCGCTTCCAGGACGAGCGGCAGCGAGAGCGCCCTCCGCAGGGGCCAGCCTCTTGCCTCGCTGGCTCACCGGAGCTTCTTGCCCGATCTGCGTCTCTTGTTCTGAGCATATACCTTTCTCCTCAGTGAAAGCGTTCTATCATGCAGCATTTCCTCTGCTTAGCTGTTTACAATGTTTCATATCTATTCTATAGATTGTGAAGTATTTTTTATGAACAGGAGATAGGAGTGTACCCCATCTATCCTGGCAGGCAGAGATGGTACTTTCATGCAAGTAGGTAGAAGCTACCCTTGACGCACGCAAGCAAATATGCTACCATGCATAACGTATCGCAGTGCGATAGGTTGCGCGATACAGTATCACACGGCGGAATACCTGGAGTGACAGGACCTCGTCGTTCCTCTCCATCTGTATCACGCGCGGGGAAAGGCCCTTTAACGGTGCCTGGCATGGCCCCGAGTCGGGCTGCGCGACCTGACTCGCCAGGCAAGAGTCCGGTAGAGGGTTCTTTTTTGACCAATCGCGCGTGGCGCGTCGCGACACTGGCCCTTCTCAATCAGCTTGCGGTATGTCGTTTCTTCTTCTTCTTCTTCAACCCCAGGCCGTCGCCGTCGGTGACGATGGGAGCAAGCGTCAGACAGAAAGGACGAAGCAGTCATGAGCAACCTCGGCTTTGAGAACACCGACACCATCCTGATGGAGGAGCGGCTCTTTCCCCCATCCCCCGAAGTCGTTGAGCGGGCCAACATCACGGCCTACATGAGGTCCAAGGGCTTCGACAACTACGAGGACTTCTATCGGTGGTCATTGGAGCACCGTGAGGAGTTCTGGGACGATATGGCCCGCGAGTTGCACTGGTTCCAACCCTGGCATACGACCTTTCAGTGGACCGAGAAGCCTTTCTTCCAGTGGTACGTCGGCGGCAAGTTCAACATCGTTTACAACTGCCTCGACCGCCACATGCAAACCTCCACGCGCCAGAAGGTGGCCTACTACTGGGAAGCCGACGATGGCTCCAGCCGCACCCTGACCTATGAGGATCTCTATGTGCTGACCAACCGTCTGGCGAAGGCCCTCCAGAACCTGGGGGTCAAGAAGGGCGACCGCGTTGCTATTTACATGCCTGTCACTCCCGAGCTGGTCGCCGCTATGCTGGCCACCACGCGCCTGGGCGCGGTCCACACCGTGGTCTTTGGTGGTTTCGCCGCCAGCGCGTTGGAGGAGCGCATCAACGATGCTCGCGCAAAGGTGCTCATCACCGTCGATACGGGCCACCGTGGGGGAAAGCTGATTGAGTACAAGAAGATCTGCGACGAGGCCCTCGCCAACACGCCGACCATCGAGAAGGTGATCGTCTTTAAGCGGGAGGGCACCGAGGTTCCGATGCAGGCCGGGCGCGACCTCTTCGCCGACGAGCTGCTCCAGGATATCCCCAACGATACGGTGGTGCCCTGCGAGGAGATGGACAGCGAGGATCTCCTCTACATCCTCTACACCAGCGGTAGCACCGGCAAGCCCAAGGGCGTGGTCCATGTCCACGGTGGCTACGCGGTCGGCGTCTATGCCACCACGAAGTTCGTCTTCGATATCAAGCCCGACGATGTCTACTGGTGCACCGCCGATATCGGCTGGGTGACCGGCCACAGCTACATCGTTTACGGTCCCTTGCTCAACGGAGCGACCGGCGTCCTCTTCGAGAGCACGCCGCAGTACCCGGCCCCCGACCGCTATTGGAGCGTGGTCGAGAAGTATAAGGTGACGATCATCTATACCTCGCCTACGGCGATCCGCGGTCTGATGCGCTTCGGCGAGGAGTGGCCGGCCAAGCACGATCTCTCCAGCCTGCGTATCCTGGGTACAGTCGGTGAGCCAATCAACCCCGAGGCCTGGATGTGGTACCGCCACAACATCGGACGCGATGCCCTGCCGGTCATGGATACCTGGTGGCAGACGGAAACGGGTGCCATCCTGATCAGCCCAACGGTCATCCTGCCGCTCAAGCCCGGCAGCGCCACCCGCCCGCTGCCAACCATCGATGCCGCCGTCGTCGATAAGGATGGCAACCCGGTCGAGACGGGCAAGGGCGGCTTCCTGATCATCCGCCATCCCTGGCCGTCGATGATGCGTACGATCTACGGCGATCCGGCCCGCTATCGCACCTACTGGGAGACGATCCCGGATGTCTACTTCGCGGGGGATGCCGCCACGATCGATGAGATCGGCTACTTCCGCATTCAGGGCCGCGTCGACGACGTGATCAAGGTGGCTGGCCACCGCCTCGGCTCAATGGAGATCGAGTCGAGCCTGGTGAGCCATCCGGCTGTGGCGGAGGCCGCCGCTATCGGAAAGCCCGATCCGGTCAAGGGTGAGCATATCAAGGTCTTCGTGATCCTGAAGGCCGGCAATGAGCCGTCGGAGGCGATGGTCCAGGAGCTGAAGCAGCACGTGCGCACGAACGTCGGCCCCATCGCTACGCCCGATGAGATCGAGTTCGTGACGGCGCTGCCGAAGACCCGCTCGGGCAAGATTATGCGCCGTGTCCTGCGCGCCCGCGAGCTGGGCCAGCCGCTGGGCGACGTAACAACGCTGGAAGCCTAGGGAGGGCGGCCGGCCCATAGCTGGCCTTCCTTCTGGCTGGGGAGCCGGCGGCTTCGACGAACAAGCCAGACATCGGGAACTCCCTGGTTCGATCAGGGGCGACCGGGTACAGTCTCTTCTTCTCTGACCCGGTCGCCCTTTCCTTTTCTGTTTCCGTGAGTACTTCGTCAGCTGGTCCCACGCCAGGATAGGTCCTAATGGTCGCCGGCTTGGGACGGGTGGTTGGCCTTTTCCCCGTCCTGGCCAGCCAGCACGGGTACGCCCAGGTCGGGAGCGCGCAATTCGGAGGTGGTGGCTTCAGGATAGTAGCGCTGCAGGAGCTCCAGGCCGATGCTGGCCCGACGCACACGCTCGCGCGTGAGAGCCACCACCGTGCTCTCCAGATGGCTACCGCTGGGATAGACATCGGGGGCGTTGCGCAGGCCAAATTTGAGGTAGACAGGGGAGGCGACCCGCACCAGCTCGGCAATCTCGTAATGGCGTACAAAGCCTCCAAAGTCGTCAGGGGCTTCAACGTAGACATCGAGCGGCATGTCGGTAGCCTGGCGAATGGCGGCCAGTTGGGCCAGCGAGAGGTCGGTCGGGGTGTTGAGGGTTGTGCCGCCGAGCCGCTCCATGACACGCGCTGCCGCCGGGTTGGCCGTGCCAATCTGGACCGAGAGCTTGAAGACAAAGTTGGGAGGCAGCTCACCGGCGCGCTTCATCTCGTCAGCTACCCAGAGCAGGCCCTCGTCGGCCACTAGCACCGAGCGAATTCCCAGACGGGCAGCGTGCCGAATGTCTTCCAGAGCGTAGAGGATCTGGTCCATGCCACGCTGCCTGGCTCCCAGATTGCGCCCTGAACGGCTCCAGAACTGGGCTCCTGTGTCCCAGCCGGCGCGTGGCCCCACAAAGAGGCTGACTTCGATCCCCATTTCATGCCCTAAACGGGCCATGTGCTGAATCTCGTCGCTGCACAGCAACATGATGCCGCTACCCTGGGAAACCCGATGGACACGCACACCGTAATCGCGCGCCGCCTGCCGGACGGCCTCCAGGGCGGCTGGCCCCTCAACGCTGGGAATCTCTACACGATACTGGGCTCCGTCCGGAAAGCGCTTGGAGGAGGTGGGCAAATCGTGGGCGTCTCCTGCCGGCAGGCCCAGCCGCCGCAAGAAGGCGCGCGTCTCCTGCATCAGTTCAGCCATTGATCCGCTCCTATAGTATTTTTGGAGATTTGATATCTATGCTCGGCTATGCACCAGTATCTACTCGGACATTCCACGCACGGGAAGGCCCTCCCAGGCTCGCCGCAGCTCGCCGCCAGGGTCGTCTTCGAGCCGACAGTGGAGATCGAAGATCATGGTGGCCCGCCTCTCCGGCGTGTAGGGCGGCCAGTCAGGTAGGCCCGGCGCTGAGGGGCGGCCAGTGCGGGCGAACGCCAGCCAGGCGCCGCTCATGCTGGCGGCCAGCTCGGCCAGTCCCGGCTGGAGGCCCTCGGTGGCTCCCAGGAAGCGCCGCGCTGGTTCCAGATTGTCGAAGACGAAGGGAATTTCGAGGGCGTGACAGGACCTGAGCCTGCCGTCGAGAATGGGTGTCTCCCAGGTGAAAAGGTACATATAGACAGGGGCCCCTCCCTGGGCCGCTTTGCGCTCTGCCAGACGAATGGAGTTGATCCGCATCATCGCATCGCTCAGGAGAGCCGCGTAGCGCTCTGCCGGCCCTCGGTCAGGATAGGCCCGCGCGTAGGCCGCTAGCAGGCGCTCGCTGGCCTGGCCGTCCTTGAGCAGGGCCTGAACCCTGGTTCGCAGGCCGTCCTCGTCCAGGCTGCCAGACTGGGGATCACCAAGCAGGAAGAGGGTGGCCTCGTCTTTGTTGGTGCCGATGATGAGAGGCACCCGCGCGGCGAGCGCCGGCGCCTGGGGATCAAAGGGATGCTGCGGCAGAAGGTGGCCGTCGACAACTGGTCCCCAGGGAGCCAGGGCGTTGGGATTCACGGCATCGTTGGCCTCGACGATGCGCTGAGTTGAGATTTCGTGCAACTGTTCCCTATTGGCGCGCGAGATGCCAAGTGCTCGCAGCAGACGATCGGCGCGCTCGCTGGCTTTCTCGCGTGTGGCCACGCGCAGAGCCGGCCCGCTCTGTACGATGGCGCGATGGAAGAGGCCAGCGGCGGTCGGCATGGCCATGAGGACACAGACCTTGGCACCTCCGCCGGATTCGCCGAAGATGGTGACGTTGCCCTGGTCGCCTCCAAAGGCTTCGATGTTGTCACGTACCCATTCGAGCGCGGCGATAAGATCGAGCATGCCGACGTTGCCGGACTCAGCGTAGTCTTCTCCAAGCAGGTCGGCCAGGTACAGGTAGCCAAACGGCCCCAGCCGATGATTGACGGTGACTACCACGACGTCGCCCCGCCGCGCCAGGTTGGTTCCGCGGTAGAAGGCCGCCGAGCCAGAACCCATTGTAAAGCCACCGCCGTGGCACCAGAAGAGCACGGGACGCTTGCGCCCATCGGCAACAGCAGGCGTCCAGACATTGAGAAAGAGGCAGTCTTCGCTTTCTTCCTCCCGTCCTGCTTCACCGATGATGGCCCGCAGACGCTTCATGCCCTCAGGCGGTTGCGGGCAGGCCGGTCCATAAGAGAGGGCATCGCGCACTCCCGTCCAAGGCTCCGGCTTTGTCGGCGGGCGGAAGCGATTGCTCCCTCCCGTCGGCCCCCCATAGGGGATGCCCTTGAAGGTCGCGATATCCTGGATGGTTGTTCCTCGGACTTTGCCAGCAGAGGTTTCGACGATGAGATCAGCCATCGCTCTGTTGCTCCCTTTCATTCGTTCGCCTGGTTGTTCTGCTTTGGAGCGAGCTGCCTTCTTTTCTCTCTCCCCCCGTCCCCCACCTGGCAGAGGCCAGACAGACTGGCTGGCGCTGCTCGCCTGTGCAATCGACGCACGACGCAGACAGCACTGCGGCCGGAATAGAGGACCGATCTTGCCGACGTTGGCGCTCCGAAGCGGGGTCGGCCGGGGCCAGGCAGGGTCGGGACCGTTTTGTGCACATGCTTGCTCGTTTGAGGGAACTGACCGGGCAAGACGGGGTGGTGGGGATGGAGACATTGAGCAGCGGCACTTGTCTGATGTACCATTAGAACATGCCGACCTCTCTTCTTCTGGCACCTGTCATGCGGTGGCCCTGCCACAGGAACTATACGTTACGTGGCCATTGAACGTCAAGCCGCGTCAAGAAATGGAGGAAGGTCATGGAGATTGTACCTGGCATTCACCGCCAGGAAGCCTACATCGGCAAGAAGCTGATGGCCCATCACTTGAT
>NZ_JBHOQV010000188.1:0-13951 GCF_042408735.1 Thermogemmatispora sp. | reverse complement strand
CAAGCAGCTACCATTTCTCTACACTCAACAGTGTTCATCGCTCACCGCGTCTCATTCCTCCCTTGGGACGCATGAAGTCACGTGAGAGGAGCAGTCATGCCCTGGTGGTTTAGAACCCGTCGACGCTCCGGCCCTGCCGCTCCCAGCCCCTCCCCGTCTCCTGCCACAGAGCAGGAACGCGCGTCCGTCGGGGTCAGGGTCGGTGAGGTGGCCTTCCCTGGGCGCGCGGACGAGGACACGCGCCGCTATCTGCAGGAGCAGCCCTATCTGCTGCCCAAGGACCTCAAAGAGGTCAACCGGCTCGACTTTCAGCATTACGTGCTGCGGGCCATCCTGAAGCGCAACTATCTGGCCCCGCTGCAGGCACCACGGCAGATCCTGGACGTGGGCTGTGGGACGGGCCAGTGGGCCTACGAGCTGGCGCGGGAGTTTCCCCAGGCGGGGGTGATCGGGCTGGATCTGGAGCCAGCCAGGAACACGACCGCGCCGCCGCCCAACTATCGGTTTGTGGCGGGGGATGTGCGAGACGGCCTGCCTTTCGAGGACAACCGCTTTGATTTTGTCCATCAGCGCTTTTTCTGGGCGGCGCTGCCGCTGGCGGCCTGGCCGGGGGTCGTCCAGGAGCTGGTGCGGGTGACGGCGCCCGGCGGCTGGGTCGAGTTGCTGGAAGCGAGTACCGATGGGACCCCTACTGGCCCCAATGGCCGACGCTTGCAGGCCATGCTGCGGGAGCTGGCGACGCTGCGGGGACTGGATGGCTCGGACGAGGTGGTCCGTTCGCTGGATCGCTACCTCAGAGAGGCGGGATTGGTCGAGGTGGAGCGGCGGGAGATCGAGGTGCCTCTCGGAGACTGGGGGGGACGGATCGGCTCGCTGCTGGCCTTGGATTTTCGCGAAGTGTGTGTGGCCATGAGTGGAGCGGTGATGAAGCGTTTTCGGCTGACGCAGCAGGAGTATGAGGCGCTGCTGGATGTGGTAGCTCAGGAGTGGAACGAATTGAAGACGAAATGCCGCTTTGTGGCGGCCTACGGGCGCAAGCCATAAAAGCGGTTGCTGCTCCGACTGGCCTGTCCCTGGCAGGTGAACGAGAGATAGGCCAAACGCGTTTGCTCCTATCACAGGAGGAAAAGCCGCTTGTGATCAGGGCCGACTTCCACGAGGGAAGCCTGGCCCTGATCACAAGTGGAGAGTGAGGCGGGATCACCGGACAAAAGCAGGCCGCCAGGACAGTTTCGTTGCATAGATCATCCCCCATTCCGCTACCCAGGCGGCTTTCCTGCCAACACTACTGGACACAGACTGGGGCAAACTCGCCTTTCAGCCCAAACGTGAGCAGCATACTCTCAGGTATCTGCAGCAGCTCGCCGAGGATGCTGACGGCATCAGGCGCCGACACCAGCCGTCATCAGCTCCCTGGCCAGTCAAGGCAGGATGAGAGCGCAACAGCCAATCAGGTCTCCGAATACTGAGAGGCAGAATGGCGGCCGGCTAGCAGCCTAAGCGTAGGAGACTCGCCTTTTGTAGATCCTCATGGCCAGGAAGTAGGCCACCAGCAGGGCAGCGACGCACCAGGCCAGGGCAATCCATATCTCCCGAGAGGCAGGCTCGCCAGCCAGGAGGGCCCGAATCGTATTTACGATCGCCGTCACAGGCTGGTGCTCAGCAAAAGCGCGAACCACTGGCGGCATCGAGTGGGTGGGCACAAAGGCCGAGCTGATAAAGGGCAGGAAAATCAGGGGATAGGCAAAGGCCGCCGCTCCATCGATCGAGCGAGCCGTTAATCCGGGGATCACCGCTATCCAGGTCAAGGCCAGAGTGACCAACACCAGGATGCCAACAACGACCAGCCAGGATAAAACACCTGCCGATGAGCGGAATCCCATCAGTAAGGCAACGAGCATGATAACCAGCAGCGAAATGGCGTTGAAGACCAGCGAGGCCATGACATGGCCCCAGAGGAGAGCAGAAGGAGCAATCGGCATCGAGCGAAAGCGCTCCATAATCCCCCGCTGCACATCGGTAAACAGACGTAGCGCAGTATAGGAGGTCCCGCTCGCAAGGGCCACCAGGAAGATCCCAGGCAACACGTAATTGACATAATTGTCCGTTCCACTCTCAATTGCACCCCCAAACACGTACACAAACAGTAACATCAGCCCGATAGGAGTGATCGCGGAGGTGATGATCGTGTCCATACTGCGGAAGATGTGTTTCAAGGAACGGCCAAGCATCACATTCAAATCACTGAAAAAGTGGTATTGTTTTATATTCCGCACCTGAACCTTTTCCACTTAGTAGACCCCCTTTTTGCCAATGATGGCCAGAAAGATCTCTTCCAGGGTTGGCTGTTTCTCTACATACTCCACCTGAGCCGGGGGAAACAGCTTTTTAAGCCCCATGAGGGTGTCGCTGGCAATGATCTTGCCCCGATGGAGAATGGCGATGTAGTCGGCAAGCTGCTCGGCCTCATCCAGGTACTGCGTGGTCAAGAAGACGGTTCTTCCCCCTTCGGCCAGCTCCTTCACCACCTTCCAGACCTCCAGCCGTCCCTCGGGGTCAAGTCCGGTGGTCGGCTCGTCGAGGAAGATGATTGGTGGTCTCCCTACCAGGCTCATGGCCAGATCCAGTCGGCGGCGCATGCCACCTGAATAGGTCGACACCCGGCGATTGGCGGCCTCACTCAGGCCAAAGCGCGTCAGCAACTCATCGGCCACCTGCCACGGCTGCCGGAGGTGTCGCAGCCGAGCGATCATAATGAGGTTTTCTCGTCCGGTCAATAGCTCGTCTACAGCAGCAAACTGCCCGGTGAGACTGATGGACTGTCGTACCTGGGCTGGCTGCGAGACCACATCAAAGCCGTTCACCATGACCGTGCCGCTGTCCGGCCTTAGCAGCGTGCTAAGGATCTTGATGAGCGTCGTCTTCCCCGCTCCATTGGAGCCAAGGAGGGCGAAAATGCGTCCCTCCTCGACGGCTAACTCGACGCCTTGCAAGACTTTGAGCTGCCGATATGCCTTGTGAAGATCTTTCACCTTAATAGCAATGTTTTGCAAGCTAAACTCCTCCCATCAGGACAGTCATCTTCGTCCGACCCGGGACCACTCCCCTGGATCCAGCAGACGTGAGTTACTTCCCTGGCACGCACCCCCTGTACACGGTCCCTGGCTGGCATCCAAAGGCACGGCCTGGCCGTCGTTCACCCGTCAGAGCAAGAGCGCTCTCCACGAGAAAGGCGCCGCTGTGGCATTGGATCCCGAACAGGATCTCCCACTCCTCTGATCCAGGAAGCCTTTCCTCTCCTTGTGGTATACTTAGTAACTGACTGGATCAGAGGTAGTCCCCAACTTTTCTGTTCCAGTCAATCAAAATCAAAAAAAATTAAGTGACTTAATCACATAATTGAAGGGTACCATGGAGGGAAGGAGATTGTCAAGTGATTCTCGAGGAAGCCGCGAGGAGATGCTTGCGGCCCTCAAGCGCGAATTGAGAAAGAGCAATAGCCTGGGCGCTTCCCTCTTTCGAGTGGCTGCCACGCAGACAGGAGTGGCGGCAGACACCGATCTTCAGGTACTGGACATCCTCGATCTTGCCGGTGAGCTGTCCGCCGGTCAGCTAGCCGAGCTGATGGGAATGACCAGCGGGGCAGTTGCCAAGATCCTCAACCGCCTGGAAGCCTCTGGGCTGGTACAGCGGGAGAGAGACAAGATCGATGGCCGCAAAGTCCTGGTCCGCCTCACCAGGAGCCGGGAGGAGCTACCCAAGGTTCACCTGGTTCTGGCAGCCCTTGAAGAGCAGTGGGATGAGCTAGCCTCAAGCTACAATGAGGAACAGCTTGCCTTCCTGCTAGAGTTTCTTCAACGCAACAATGCCCTCTCACGCCAGAAACTTGTTCAGCTTCAAGAGACCTTGCCAGTCGAGAGGAATATCTTTTCAGCTCCTCTTGGTGATCTTGCCCATGGCCGACTGGTTGTCCTCTCCGCTGGTATTCGGCTGATTTTACAGACGAACGAGGGAATGGCCGATCTCTACCAGGCTTGCTTCAAGGGGGCAGTGCCCAACGTGTCGGTTCAAGACGGAGTGGTCACCGTCCGCTATCCCCGGCAGTTCCTGCTTCTGACGGGAGAGCAGCGTCAGGCCGAGATCACCCTCAACCGCGCCATCCCCTGGCAGATCGCGGTCCAGAGCGGGGGATCAGACGTCATCGCCGAGCTGGGCGCCCTTGACCTCACCTCCTGTGAGATCAAGGGAGTAGGAAGCAAAATCCAACTGGAGCTTTCCAGGCCCTCTGGAGCGGTTCCCGTACGGATCAGCGGAGGGGGATCAGAGATTGTGGTGCGACGCCCGGCGGGCGTGCCTGTACAGGCCCATTTCAAAGGCTGGGGAGCTGCCTGGGTCTTCGACGAGCAAACCTATCTGAGCAACAATGTGAAGTTGTATAGCCCTGACTTTGATCCAACGGCTCCTCACTACCTTATCGAAGTGACAAGTACTGGCGGCAAGGCCACTATCGCCTCTCGCTGAGACGGCAGGAGGGAGGTCCCCAGCCGCCCATCTCACGCTCTTCTCCTTCTTCTCGCGCTGTTCAGAGACCCCAGGCCGCCTGGCCAAAAAGGCCGGGCTGGCCGCGAACAGGCGAGAATGACGGCCAGACGATACCTGGCAGTGAGCCTGCACCCTGGTGGAAGCCTGGCCGGTGCGGGTCGGGAGAAAAAGGTCCGCAGCCGCTCCGCCAGAGGTCACAGGAACAGTCACGTGAAGCGCTGGCTGGCTGGCTGACCAGTCCACCCGGCTGGCGCCGCAAGGAAGCGACCGCCGGTTGGTCACTCGGGCCAGAAGAAGCGTGATGAAGCGAGGAGGGGTCGCCGCTCCTGTCGATGCCGGCGCTCTTCTCCGAGAGCGCCGCTAGAGCAGGGCAGAGCCAAGATGAGGCACGCTGTCTCAGGAGCAGCCCAGTCCGCCCTGCCCTCCCGCGCACCCGAGGGGCGGTCGCGTTGCCGGCGTGATCATCCTCCCAACAGAGCAGCCCGCCCCAGACCACGCACGGGAGGGGAGAGCTGTCCCATCGAGGCCATCAGCATACCTCACTCAGCGATGAGGTGAGGAGGCAGCCCAGAGGGTTGAGCATGCGCCCCTGTCGATCACGGCCCAAGCCAGGGCCAGCCCGGCTCTCAGTGCAGAATCCAGCCGATACGAGCAGAAGAGGCCTCCGCCGCTCACCGCGAGGCAGAACCGAGAAGATCTCTTCCGGTCTCCCCTCCGAATAGAGCCAGCATCGCGCCAGACCCTTGAGCACAGGCGAGGCCAGCCCGCTGGGGGAGGCCAGAGAGAGGAGGTTTTGAGAACAGTCGCACGTCAAGCCGCTCCCCCTTCTGGGGCAGGATCGCTTCAACCCTGGTCGACAGAGCAGGCAGAAAAGGGCCTCACCTGAGAGGATCGCCAGAGTCCGCCTTGCTCTTCCTTCCGTCTTCCGTCAGGCCGCTCGAGGGGCTGACGAAAAACTTCCTGCGGTCGCTCACTCGACCTGTAGGAACTGACCGTCGGATGGAGCCGTCCATCCGTCAGGTGGCAAGCCCTTCACGTGAAGGGTAGTGCTCCTGCGCTTCAGTCTGACCCCTTGCGATGGTTATTGGCCCGTTGAGGGTCCTTCCGGCAGGAGAAAGGCGTCGAAGCCCAGGGCATGATAGTAGCCATAGAGAGCGAAACGGAGAAACCATGTGGCCATCTGTTTGGGAGAATGGGCCTGTGCCTCCTCAAGCCACCAGACAAGCATCCCGATAAAGGCATTTGATATCGCCACAATGGCGACCTCAGCGGGCATTCGATAGCGGTAGGACGGCTGTCCTGACGCCTGGAGGCGCCGGTGGGCCAGGTCCGCTATATACTCACTGACCTTCGCCAGAAACCAGGGACTGCCTCGCCTGCCGAGCAGCGCACGGTACATTCTGGCATGGATAGCAAAGTGTTCGAACAAGCTGACCCACATCTGGGGGGGATGCTCAGGATCAACACGGCCAGGCCCTTCCTGCGGCAGACCAAGACTCTGCGAGAGTTCCTCAATTGCCTCCCTGAAAATACCGGCAACCAGGTCGTACTTATCCTGGTAATGGAGATAAAACGTGGTGCGATTAACCATCGCACGCTCGGCAATATCCCCTACTGTGATCGCCTCGAAGCCGCGTTCCTCAATCAAGGCTATGAGAGCTTCTCGCAGAGCCATCCGCGTCCGCCTGACCCGCAAATCCTCTTTCTTTCTCGTCAAAATAGCCTCCTTGTCGAATATACAACACTTCTTGCGATCTGCTCATTGAAGTCGAGGTCTGCCAGCACTACACTCTTCTTGACAACAGTATGCCATATATCCGACAGACTGTCGTCGCACGAGGAGAGCGAGAGAGGGCAGATCAGCAGCAGGCAGACCTGCGAAGCGACTGAAGAAAGCGAGAAAGGAGCAGACATCGTGTCATCGAATCCTCTGAAGCTCAGGGCCGGTCAATCGCGCCTGAATCTGGCCGATAGCGAGTTACTTGACTTTCAGTACCTGCGAACCCTTTCTTACGAGCTATATGGCGCTGCCTCAGTTGGTGAGGTAGTGAGAGTTGCCCATGAGATCGCCCTCCAGGGAGGCTCAAGGGAAGCCTACATCGCAGCCTGGACCGCTCAGGGGCGACGCAACGCAGAGAGAGCGCAGGCCGCTGCAAGGCTCGGGCAGCGCCAGACGGCCCGAACCTACTTTCTACGAGCCTATAACTACTTGCGCGCCGCCGAATTCTTTTTTGACCGGCACGCACAGGACAACTTCCACGCCATCTACTTCGAAAGCGTGGCCGCCTTCGATCAAGCCGTCGCCCTCCTTGAGACGCCGGTCGAGAAGATCGATATTCCTTTGGAGGCAGGGGTCGACATGCCCGGCTACTTCTTCAAACCGGAACGAGACGAGCGGCCTCGGGCGACCGTGATCGTGAGCGGAGGGGGGGATGGGCATGGAGAAGAGCTTTACTTCCTTGGCGGTGTCCCTGAAGCCCTCGCGCGGGGGCTGAACGTTCTGCTGTTCCACGGACCCGGCCAGCGAGGTCTCCTGCATCGGCATGGCCAGCAGGTCATGCGGCCCGATGCCGAAGTGCCCATCGGAGCAGTTGTTGACTACGCCCTTTCACGCTCCGATGTTGACCCCCAGCGCCTGGCCCTTTATGGAATGAGCTTTGGGGGCTATCTCGCCCCAAGGGCTGCCGCCCATGACGCGCGGATCAAAGCGCTGATCGCTAACGCTCCTATTCGCAACTTTTACGAGCTGTTGAGCAAGCAGCCGCAAGAGGCAAAGGCCAGCGGCGAGCAGGCGCCAGCGAGAGATTGGGCCTGGGAGGCACTGATCGACAACTACATGCTCTGGAACACGGGAGCTACTTCGCTCCCAGACTTTGTCGCCAAGGCCAGGTCCTACACTTTGGAAGGGCTGGAGCAGCGGATCGTTTGTCCCACTCTAGTGCTGTCAGCCGAAGGAGAGGGAGAGGAAGCCAGGGCACAGGCCCAGCAGTTCTATCAGGCCCTGCCTGGCCCCAAGCGCTTTTATCTGCTTGCCAGTGCCGATGGGGCTGAGAGCCACTGCGGACTGGGCAACATCGCCTTGACCTCGGCTCTGGTCTATGACTGGATCACCGAGACCTTCGCTTGCTAGCCTCACCCGCACGCGATCGGCTAAGTGGCGCCGCAGATCGCCCAGAAGAAGGAAGAGCTTCAAGGCAACGGTCTCTTCCTTCTTCTGAGCCACTTTGCCTCCTCTCCCTCTCCAGGGAGGCCCTCCATCGTCCCAGCAAATCGTGTCGTATCAAGACGCTCAGCCGCCTCGCCCGGCCTCGGCTCGCAGATCGAGACCAGGGTGGCCGGCCTCTCGCGCGCCGCTCAGGACAGAGAGCGACGGACCCCGGAGCCGATCAGCGCCTTGCTCGCGCGCGGGCCAGGGCCGTAGATCGGGCCACTTTGGCGCCCGGCAACGGTCTCATCCCTGTACAACGGGCGGGTCCCCAGGTCTCCCCTTTCTGGGCCTCGCCAGCCTTCCAGAGAAACGCCTTTGGGGAGCAGGCAATGCCGCCCCCATCGTTTCCTCCGCATATAGAGGGGGCGAGTCCGACCCTCTCTGCCTGCTCCTTGACAGCGATTGCCGCCGCTTCCTAAAATTCCTTCGATAAAAGGCCGAGTCTGAGAAAGGACTCTCTAAGCGGCTCAAAACCGCAAGAGAGAAGCGATATACAATTATATTTCATTGATCCATATTATTATCAAATCTAAATATTTTTTAAAATGAGGTGCAAAATATCATCCGACGATCCCCAGATCGGACCGCTGGAAGCAACGCAGCCGATAGGCAACGACCTCTTGGAATCGACAGCGCTTGCAGGGCCTTATCCCTTCGATGAGAGCTGGGAGCCTTCACACATCCCACCACCGCCCCCTCCTGTAGCGAGGAAATACCAGGAGCACCTGACCACCTTGTTCCTGCTGACATGTCTGGCCATCGTCTCCGCTGGCGCCGGAGCGCTCGCGGCAACCCTGTACTGGAGGAATCAGGAAAGGGCACAGCCCGCAGCGACCAGCGTCCCGAGCTATACGGCAGATGACATTCTGAAAGACTTCATCGCCGCCGGTGCTCACCCTTTCGCGATCGAATACAACACCACAATCTCGGAATGGACGGATGGCATCTTCTCCACCGCAGTAGCGGCCAGCAGCTCGGTGACCTTTGCCGATGCCTCTGGCTGCCTCGGTCCCTGCGACCCACGCAATATGGGTCTCTGGGTCTACCAAGACAATACCACGGCGGATCAGGCTTTCCATGAGGTCAGCCAGGAAAACAGCCAGGCCCTACTCCATCCCCCCCAGGTGCTTTCACCGGTGCCAACCACCCTCTTGCTCCACGCCCGCTGTCTGTTGCCAGGAGCAGAGAGCACATCGATCTATAGAGAGGTGGTCAGGCAGCACTGCAAATGAGAAGCCAGCAGACCGATGGCTCCCGAAGGCGGAAGAAGAGGAGGTCATGCTCCGCTGAGAGAGCCATCGACCCTTTCGGCTGTCTCCCTGCTGCCAGTGCCCGCGCCGGGCCAGGGGCGCCGCTGACCTCAGCAGCCATCTCCGCCGACCGAGGGATCGCCCGAAAAGGAGCGCCCTTATTGAGCGCCAGCAAGGTTCTTGAAGAGCTGAAGCGAAGCCTCGCGACTGGCCGCCAGGCTCTGTCTGACCGCAGTGGTGATCAGCTCCTCCTGATCGTCTTCGGCCTCTTCCTCCCCCTCCGGTGGTCGCTCCTCTATCCAGCTAATGAGCGTGTGGATGAAGGTCATGACTGCCACATAATGTTCTGAGGTGCAGACTTCCTTGTGAGAAGCGCCCCAGCCTACGAACCGCTCGCACTTCTGCTTAAAGCGGGAATAGACCCTGTCGCGATTTGGGGTGGTGAGCAGAGCCGTCAGCTCCCTGATCACCTCGCCAAAGCCAGGCTCACAGCGCAGGACCTGCTTAAGGAGCACATTCCGCTCCAGGAGCTGCAGCGCGCGCCGCTGGCGCAGCTCCTGGCTCTTGCAGAGAGCAAAGGCCGACTCTTGCCAGGTGTTTCTGAAGGCCATCGATCACAAATCTCCTTTCTGGACTCCCCATCGATTCATAAAAACCGATTCGTAAAAAAGAGAGCGACCTTACTCTCTATTTCGACAAACACAGCCTACTTACGGAAGAGAGAAACAGATGGAGGCCAGGCCGATAATAGGGCTATTGGCCTGGAGAATGAGCCGGTGGTGGTGAGAGCACGGACGGCTGCCGTCGATGTTCAAGAGCAGGCAGCAAAAGCGGGACGGCGAGCTGATCCCCGAGAGGGCAGTACTCTGTCCGAAGGAAGGCCAGGTCAACCAACCAGCTTTGCTCCCCTCACAGAAGAGCGCACGAATGTGATAGACTGAAGCGAGGCGCAGCCATTGGGGCAGGCCGAAGAGAAGCCCTGGCCGCGCTACCATGCTAACGACGTCAAGAGAGGAGGCAATCCAGCACTGACCAACGAAGAGCTTCATCAGCCACAGCCCATCCAGCGCTCTCCCGCCGAGCTGGCCGCAATCTGGAGCGCGGTGCGCACGCCACGCCTGCTGCTTCGCCGTCTGCGGGCCGAAGATGGGCCAGCGATGTTCCGCATTCACGGCGATCCCGCCACCTATCAGTACAGCCCGGAGAGCGTCCATCGCTCCCTGGCCAGTAGCGAGGCCATGCTCCAACTCTGCCGTCTGCACTGGGCCGAGCACGGCTTCGGCTACTGGGCCGTCGAGCGAGCCAGGGATCAACTGGTCATCGGCTTCGGCGGGCTGGAGCAACAGCTCTGGCACAAGCGCTCCGTGCTGAACCTCTACTACCGCCTGACACCAAGCGCCTGGGGCCAGGGCTACGCCACCGAGATGGCCCGCACAGCGCTTCAACTGGCCAGGGAATATCTACCTCATCTGCCGATCATCGCCCGCATTCGAGCCGCCAACCTGCCATCGCAGCAGGTCGCACTCAAGGTCGGTCTCCGCAGGCTGCCGCCAGAGATGGAGGAGCCAGGCTACTATATTTTCGCCTCCGAGCCTGCTGGCTGGTAGCGACGAGCGAGCGGGGCGATGGCTTATCTCATCACGCCCCTCTGGCCGGCTCCGCAGGCCGAGAGAGGTCCTCATCTCCACCAGAGCCAGGTCCCAGAGGCAAAGAATCGAGCCGGGGACAAGATTGCGGGGCTGCCAGCGAGAGCACCTCAGTCACCATGAAAAGGAGTTCTTCAACGAGCATGGAACCGAGCGCAGGGAGGCCTCTCTTTCTCCTGTCAGAGCGGCGCCGCGCCAGGCTGGCCGTGGCACTTTACTTCTGCCTTAACGGTGTGCTGCTGGCGACCTGGGCGGCCCGCATCCCAGCCGTCCAGGCTCGCCTTGCCCTGGAGCCGGCAACCCTGGGAATCGTCCTCTTCAGCGGGGCCGCCGGCGCACTAGCCGGCATGAGCGGCGGGGGGTACCTGGCGGCTCGCTACGGCAGTCGTCGGGTAGTCATCCTGGCTACCCTGAGCCTGTGTCTTGCGCTGGCGCTGGCCGCCATCGCGCCCAGCTTTCCCTTGCTGATCATCGTCCTGGCCTTGTTGGGGGCCAGCTCGGGAGCAATGGACGTCTCCATGAACACCCAGGGGGTAGCAGTAGAGCGTCTTTACGGGCGCCCTATCCTCAACTCCTTTCACGCCTGCTACAGCCTTGGCAGCCTTGGCGGCGCCCTCGTGGGTGGGCTGCTGGCCGGCTGGGGCCTGCCCTTGCTCGCCCATTTTGGGGGCCTGGCCCTGGCCAGCGCCATCCTCGCCCTTGGCACTGCGCCCGCGCTGCTACCTTCCTCCAACGACCAGAGCCTCCCAGCGGGAGAGGAGCGGGCCAGGGCGAGCTTCGCCCGTCCAACACGGGCCACTCTGGCTCTGGGGGTGATCGCCTTCTGCGCCCTCTTCAGCGAGGGCGCTATGGCGGACTGGAGCGCCCTCTATCTCAACAGCAACCTGCATAGCGGGCCGGGCCTGGCTCCCAGCGGCTACGCCACCTTCTCCATCATGATGATGGTTAGCCGCGGCTTTGGCGACGCCCTCACGCTGCGCCTTGGAGCGCGCCGGATGGTACGTCTTGGGGGACTACTGGCAGCCTGTGGCCTCCTGCTCGTCTTGCTGACGCCCTGGCTGCCCCTGGCTCTCGTCGGCTTCGCCCTCATCGGCAGCGGACTCGGCGTCTGCTTTCCTCTGACGCTCAGCGCCGCAGGCAGCCTCGCCAGCCAGGGCCAAGCCACCAGTACAGCCCTGGCCGCCGTCGCTACCTGCGGCTACGCCGGCCTGATGGCCGGCCCTCCGACTATCGGCTTTGCGGCCAGCCTGCTGGGCCTACGCCTGGCCCTGGGGATCATCTGTCTGCTCTGCCTCTGCGCCACCGTCCTGGCGGGCGCCGTCGGTCAGAGCCAGCCCCCGTCTCCCCCAGGGTCTTTCCAACCAGAGGAGAGGAGAGAATCCTCAACAGCGCCAGCCCCTCCTGCCCCTTCAGATCCCTAAGATGGGCAGACCACGCTCGCCCATCACGGCGGCCAGCCCAGCCGGTCAGGATAGAGGGAAAAAGGTCCTGCGAGCGAGACAGCCGAAGAGAGCAAAGGGAGAGGCCCGAGAGTACTGGCGGTCCCATCCATCCCGCCATCTCGGGCCTCTCCCCATCAGCTCAGCATCAGCGTCCTGATCCGGGGACTATCCCCTCCGGCCCCGTTTCAGGGATAGCTCACCAGATAAGCCGTGGTCGTCGTTGAATTCGAAGGGCCACCCGTATTATTGATGATATGTTGGATCGTTCCCACTCCGCCGAGCGAGACCGTTACCAGATCGTGGAAGGTCACCCCCGCTGTAGTGGGCACCTCGAAGGCGCGGTCCGCCACGATCGAAGGATCGACATTAAAGTAGCAGTAGCTACCTACACCCCAGGCCTGATGACTTGTCACGGAGTTCGCCACTTTGTAGGCCGCATAGCCGCGAGTGCTCCCATTCATCCAGGCCGCCTGATTGGGTGGATCGTAGGGCATCTCATTCTGGAAGAAGTAGGTGCTCCCACCGTTGCCGTTCCAGATAACCTCGTACTGCTGGTAGTGCTCGACGAAGAGGCCGTACATGGTGACGTTGTTCCCATTGACGACCAGGCCGTTGGCCGCCGTATTGACCGTCCAGCCGACGCCGCTGCCGTGGTCGGCCCGCCAGAGCCAGAGATCGTCGCCAATGACATTATTGCTGTTAATCACCAGGCTCTGCGTGGCCTGGCCAGGACCAGCCCCGCCAATGCGGAAGAAAACATCGCTCAGCAGCGTCGGATTGGTAGCATGGCTCTGCGACGCGCCACTGGGACCGACCTGTAGCAACACCGGCGAGTTGACCGGGCCCGCATCGAAGAGCAGGCCGGCAATGGTGACGCCATCAACATCGGCCACCGTCATGGGGATGACCCCATTCTGGGGCACCAGCGTCGCCAGTCCCAGACCCAGCACAACCGTGTTGGGGCGAGTGATGGTAATAGTGCTATTCAGCTGATAGACCCCCGGGGTAAAGAGCAGATTCAGGCCCTGGGCCAGAGCATTGTTAATGGTAGCCGCCGAGTCGCCCGGATGGGCAATGTAGAACTGGCTGAGGGGAATCGAGCTGCCCGCCGGCGTCCCATTGGCCCAACTGGTCCCCTGACTGTTGGAGCGCAGCGCGGGAACAAAGACATAATAGTTACCAGCCTGATCGATGTAGAGGAAGGGCTTCTCGCGAATCACCGGCGTCTGATTGACAACCGTCTCCGGCGGATTGGGGAAACTCTGCGGTGGGGCTCCGTTGACACCGACAAAGACCATGTTCCAGACGCCGCCGTTCCAGCTTCCGAGCTGGTCGTTGCGCGAGAGCCACTGCTGCTGCGAGCCAGACTGGGTCTGACCGGTCACCACACTATCGGCCAGAAAGCCGCCGCTGGCCCACCCGCCGTCCCAGAGCAGCAGGTTCCCCTGAATATCAACACGGCGCAGCGGCGAAGCCTGAGCCGCCGCCCATTTGTTCCAGCCACCCGAGGGGACAATCTTGAGATTCTCAGCCGCGCGCCAGAAATTCTGCGTGGCATTGCCGTTCATCCAGGCCGCATCAAGGTTGACTGCCCCATTGATCACCACATCATCGGGCGAGCGGCCCAGGCCCAGAACCTGGGTGTAGAAGCCAACATTCACAGTGACATTGTAGGTCCCAGGCTTGAACAGCAAGGCATAGCGATTAGTGCCGAACTGATTCGTCTGCTGCTGGCTGTAGATCGAATCAAGCGTGCTCTGAATGGTCGAGCTGGGCATCGAGGGATCGAAAATGTAGACGTTCGGCCCAAAGTTCGGCGTCCCCGTGGGCGGCGTCGAGGTCGCGGTCGCGGTCGGCGTTGCG
>NZ_JBHOQV010000185.1:0-37688 GCF_042408735.1 Thermogemmatispora sp. | reverse complement strand
CCGCTCCTCGGGCGCCTTATCAATCTGGTCAAAGGCAATATACTTATTGACCGCGCTCGGAAGCACCCGCGACAGCACCCGCGTGATCGCGGCCGTCAGCGTCGTCTTCCCGTGGTCAATGTGCCCGATCGTGCCCACATTTACATGCGGCTTCGTCCGCTCAAACTTCTGCTTCGCCATTTGTTCATCCTCACTTCTTAGTGCTCACATGCTCAGTGCAACAGACATGCGACAACGTGCCCAGGGGCTGCACCTTGCAACAGCATCGCATCGCCTCACGATTACCAGCCGAAGATAGGCTGCACGCACGCGGTTGGTGCGAGCAAGGGTGCGTATGGTGCGGGCGCTTTCGGGAAGCGAGCGCCGCACGACGCGACCAGAGAGAGATAGGGTTGGCGGTCAGCTCCTCGAGGGAGGAGGGACCGCGCGAGAGCCGGGCTGTGCTCCGCCGACGGGCCACGAGAGGGCCTGTCCGTCTGAGCCGGGACACAGCGCTCAAGGCGGTGTCCTGGGAGGCCGTCCCCTGGTATCGGCTCCAGGACAGGTGAGAGCTGGGCCAACGCTCCTCCGTCGTGAGGGGCGGGAAGGGAGCCTCTCCCAGCAGCCACCGATGCGGGAGGCGCGGCGCGGATAGGTGCACCGGACCTCTTGGCACGCCCATCCCACAATGGGAAAGGAGGCGCTGCCAGTAGCGCCTTTGACCTTCCTAGCTGGCAGCCGCCTTACCGATAATCTCATCCGCGATATTGCGCGGGACTGGCTCGTAGTGATCGAACTGCATCGAATAGCTGGCGCGTCCACTGGTCAGGGAACGCAGATCATTGACATAGCCGAACATCTCGGCCAGAGGGACATGGGCCCGCACCACATAGACGGAGCCACGGCTCTCCATGCCCAGGATCACGCCACGGCGCCGGTTGAGGTCGCCGATGATGTCGCCGTAGAACTCCTCGGAGGTGGTCACCTCGACCAGCATGACCGGCTCCAACAGGATAGGCCCGGCCTTGCGCGCAGCCTCTTTGATGGCCAGCGACCCGGCGGTCTTAAAGGCCATCTCGCTCGAGTCGACCTCGTGATAGGAGCCGTCGAAGAGAGTGACCTTGACGTCGATCATCGGGTAGCCGGCGATGATTCCGTTATCGAGCGTCTCCCGAATACCAACCTCGACCGGCTTGATGTACTCTTTGGGGATGACGCCGCCGACAATGGCATTGATAAACTCGAAGCCCTTGCCAGGATTGGGTTCGACGCGAATCCAGACATCGCCGTACTGACCACGACCGCCGGTCTGCCGGACGTAGCGGCCCTGGGCAGTCGCTTCGCGCGTGATGGTCTCGCGATAGGCCACCTGGGGGCGTCCGATATTGGCCTCGACCTTGAACTCGCGGAAGAGTCGGTCGACGATCACCTCCAGGTGTAGCTCGCCCATGCCGCGGATAATGGTCTGGCCGCTTTCGGGATCGGTACGCACCTGGAAGGTGGGATCTTCCTCAGCGAGCTTGCTGAGGGCGAGCGTCATCTTATCCTGATCCCCGCGCGTCTTCGGCTCAATGGCGATCTCGATCACCGGCTCAGGGAAGGTGATCGATTCCAGAATCACCGGGTGCTGCGGATCGCAGAGGGTATCGCCGGTGAAGGTGTTGCGCAGCCCGACGGCGGCACAAATATCGCCGGCGCGGATCTCATCGATATCCTCGCGATGGTTGGCGTGCATGCGCAGCAGGCGCCCGATGCGCTCGGTCTTGCCCTTGGTCGTATTTTCGACCGAAGAGCCTTTGGTCAGGGTGCCGGAATAGACGCGCAGATAGGCCAGGCGGCCTACGAAGGGATCGGAGACGATTTTGAAGGCCAGGGCGCTGAACGGGGCATCGTCAGCGACCGTCAGCGTGACCTGCTCGCCAGTATTGGGATCGATGCCGACAGGAGGAGCGATATCGAGAGGGGAAGGAAGATAGGCCACCACCGCATCCAGCAAAGCCTGAACGCCCTTATTGCGTAGGGAGGAACCACAAAGTACCGGCACCAGGGTGCCGGCAATCGTCGCTTTGCGGAGGGCGGCGCGGAGCTCGTCCTTGGTGATCTCCTCGCCCTCAAGGTACTTCAGGGTCAGCTCCTCGTCGGTCTCAGCGACCCGCTCGATGAGAGCATCGCGGTGACGCTTGGCCTCTTCCGCCAGCTCGGCCGGAATCGGTGTCGGCTCAGGCCGCGTTCCCAGCTCGTCGAGGAAAACTACAGCATGCTCCTCGATGAGGTCGATGAAGCCTTTGAAATCGCTTTCGGCCCCGATTGGGAGCTGGATCGGCAGAGGGTTAGCCCCCAGACGCTCTCGGATCATCTGGACGGTGCGCCAGAAGTCGGCCCCGATGCGATCCATCTTATTGACAAAGCAGATGCGCGGGACGTTGTACTTGTTGGCCTGGCGCCAGACGGTCTCGGACTGGGGCTCGACACCGGCCACGGCATCGAAGATGACAATGCCCCCATCGAGGACGCGCAGCGAGCGTTCGACCTCGGCAGTAAAGTCGACGTGACCGGGCGTGTCGATGATGTTGATGCGATGGTCCAGCCAGAAGCAGGTGGTTGCTGCCGCGGTGATGGTGATGCCGCGCTCCTGCTCCTGTACCATCCAGTCCATCGTCGCAGCCCCTTCGTGCACCTCACCCATGCGGTGAATCTTCTTGGTGTAGAAGAGGATGCGCTCGGTCGTCGTCGTTTTTCCCGCGTCGATATGGGCGATGATACCGATATTGCGCGTTCTTTCGAGTGAGTATTCTCTAGACATGTTTGAGTATTACCAGCGATAATGGATGAAAGCCTTGTTGGACTCTGCCATCCTGTGGGTCTCTTCGCGTTTCTTGATGGTCGCTCCCTGTCCGGCGGCAGCGTCCATGATCTCGTTGGCCAGCTTCTCCACCATGCTTTTGCCTGTACGAGCGCGAGCAGAGCGGACGAGCCAGCGCATGGCGAGAGAGAGGCCGCGCTCTTTACGGACGTCGACAGGCACCTGGTAGGTTGAGCCGCCGACGCGGCGAGGCTTGACCTCGACCGTAGGCGTGGCGTTTCTTAAGGCCTGTTCGAAGACCTCGAGGGCCGGACGCTTCTGCCGCTGCTCGATTAAAGCGAAAGCCTGGTAGAGGATGCGCTCGGCCAGGCTCTTCTTGCCGTCGACCATCAGCTTGCCGATGAAGCTCGCCACGTTGCGGCTCTGGTACTTGGGGTCCACGACTTCGAGCCGGCGCACCCCACGCCGATACTCGTACTTCTTGATGTCCTTGTTATGCTTGTCCGACTCTGACCGACGGCTAACACGTTTGCGTCTTGGCAAGGTCTCTTTTCCTCCCTTTCGCTTCGCGGTCAACACACATGCTCGCCGCCGCTCCTGCTGCTGGCCTGGGCCGATGAGCGTGGCCGCAGTCCGCCTGCACGCGCAGACGAGCATCTACGCTACGCTACGTATGTACGTATGGTACGTATGATACCTGCCTTGTGCAAAGCACCAGAAAAGGCGTCGCTGCGATTGTAGCTGACACCTGTACCTGCCCCACCACCCGCCTGCCTGTCTGTCTGTCTGCCTGCCTGCAGGCCACTCGCCTCCTCCTGGACTGGTTCGGCCACCCCCTGCCTGGGCAGGAGAGCGAGGAGGAGCGAGCCAGCGGTCCGCCAGGGCCAGCCGGCTCAGTCCGGCCTGGGTCTATCTCTGCGCCAGACCTGAGGGCCTCCTCGGGGGCAGGACAGCCACCAACAACCGTTTCAGAGGATATTGCTTCTGCTTCTGTTGCTCGCCAACGAGAACGAAAGCTACAATCGGATACGGACGCCTACAGCATCAGCAACGATGGTCGCCGCGCCAGGTTGGCGGGGTCCCTGCTCTTGGCCTGGCGGCTGATCAAGAGAGGGCCGCTGCTCTGCTAGCAGGCCGGCGTCGGTTCCTTCCCACTGACTTATTTACTCGGGCAGGGCAGTGGATCTGCTGCCGCGAACATCGCTGTCTTCTATGCTGGCCGCTCGTTCCTTCTTCCACGCTTCCTCTTTGTTCGTCCGCTCGTTTCTTACCCTCCGGGCGGTTCCTTCAAACCTCTCCGCTTTGCTCTTCTCGGCAGCCAGGGCATCTAACGAGATGTCAGGTGTTTATTTTGCGCGCGCCTGGCGGCGCCTGGCTACCGCTCGCTGGCTGGCGGCCACTGAGCCGTTTGGCTGTCGCTTGTTGCAGCTACAGCAAGAGACCTGCCATCCAGGCGGCTCCGGCGATCTCCTGACCGCCGGATCAGGGCCTTCTCCAGGTTGACCAGACAGGGCCGGGGCGGGCAACTGAGCGAGTTAGCCGTCGGCCTGGCGCCTGGTCTGCCACCTTGCAGGCTCGCCTGGTCCGGTATGGTTCAGGCTCTCGCCCCTGGACGACTCTCTGTGCTCTTGCGCATCTTCTCTTCGGGCAGGGCGTCTGCCGTCGTCTGGCGCTCTGGCCCGGTTTCCATCTGCCGACCCGCCCGGGGTCAGGTGTTAGAGACGAGATGAGCGAGCGGCGCTAGCAGATCTCTTATCCAACCTTCACGTCACCACAGGCTGTAGCGAGGATGGCCTGATCAGTGCTCTGCCTAGAGTTTTGCTCTGAGGCCAGGGAGGGTAGCCAGCCGGCGAGTGACCGGGCCGGCGCGCAGCCGCTGCGACCCTGGCCCGCCCACCCCAGGGCGACACCTTGCGCGTGGGCGAGCGAGCAAATAGACAGACAAGCAAACGAGCGTCTCTTCCCACGTAACACGCCAGAGCGAGTGCAGGCTTTTCTCTGGCCTGCCTGGCAGAGGGACAGACGTGGAGGACACCCGACACACATCGACCGTGAAGAACGGCGATGCATGCGTGACAGAAAGCGATGCACGACCTGTAAACCGACCTACCTGAACGCTCTCAGGCGGTATCGGGCAGGGAAGCGGGGAATGTGGCGGGTCGGATGGCAATGCTTGCTGGCATGCTTGTGCGCTTCAGCAGCCGCCCACGCGCTACCTCTTACCACCCCTGGCGGCTGGAGTGGCCGCCGCCTGCCCAGGCTTGGGCCGTTTGGCTCCGTACTTCGAGCGACCGCGGCGCCGCTTTGCCACGCCATCGCTATCGAGCGTACCGCGGATGATATGGTAGCGCACACTGGGCAGATCCTTGACGCGCCCACCGCGGATCAGCACCACCGAGTGCTCCTGGAGGTTATGGCCCTCGCCGGGGATATAGGCCGTTACCTCCATCAAGTTGCTCAAGCGCACGCGCGCGATCTTGCGCATGGCCGAGTTCGGCTTCTTGGGCGTCATCGTACGGATCTGCGTACACACGCCGCGCTTCTGCGGCGCGCCCCGCATACGCATGACACGGTTCTTCAGCGCGTTGTACGAGAACAAGAGCGCTGGAGCCTTCGAGCGTCTGACCTTCTTGGAACGGCCCTTACGGACCAGCTGATTGATCGTTGGCAACGAGCAATCCTCCCCTAACTGTCCTCTAAAGGGGGCGCGCTGGTGCGCGCCCCCTTCTCAATCTATGCGCGGTTGTATATGGTATCACTCATCACTCAGGCTGTCAAGAGCTACGCCAGGGGTACCGCTGCCGTGGCCGTTGCTGCCAGGACCGCCAGCGAAGCCCGCGCCCACGCCGGCCACGCTGGGGGCTCCCGTCAGACGCTGCTGCGTCTGCTGCTGGCGCGCCAACTGTTCGCGGCGCCGCTGCAAGAAGCCGGAGCCAGCCGGGATGAGCTTGCCGATGATAACGTTCTCCTTGAGGCCCACCAGGTGGTCGGTCTGACCCTGAATGGCCGCCTCGGTCAGCACGCGGGTGGTCTCCTGGAAGGAGGCCGCCGCCAGGAAGCTGTCGGTGTTGAGCGAGGCCTTGGTGACGCCCAGGAGGACGGTTTGAGCGCGAGCCGGCTCGCCGCCCTCGGCCAGAACGCGCGCGTTGGTTTCGGCGAAGGCGAAGCGGTCGACCAGGTCGTTGGGCAGCATGTCGGTGTCGCCCGGCTCCTCGACGCGCACGCGGCGCAGCATCTGCCGGATGATGATCTCGATGTGCTTATCGTTGATGCGCACACCGGTGTTGCGGTAGATGCGCTGCACCTCTTTGACAAGGTACATCTGCACGGCCTCGCGCCCGAGGATGCGCAGGACATCCTGCGGATCGAGGTGGCCGCTGGTGATCGGCGTGCCGGCCTTGATGTACTGGCCCTGGGTGACGGCCAGGCTGCGCGCCGCCGGCACCGGATAGCTCCGCTCGTCGCGCTCTTCGGAGCGAATGGTCAGGATGCCATTGGCGTTGAAGAGCACTTCGCCGCTGGTGCGGGCCCGTACTTCGCGCGGCTCGCTGCCGTTCTGGGGAGGCTCCAGAGCCAGGAGCTGGTCCTTCTGGACCTGGTCGTGCTCGTTGACGAGGATCTCAGCCCCGGGCGGCAGGCGATATTCGTCGAAGATGGTGTTGGTCGAGACGACGCGCACGGTGCGGCTGCCCGTGTTTTCGTCTTTGATGATCTCGACGACGCCATCGATCTCGCTGATCTCGGCCTTATCCTTGGGCACGCGCGCCTCGAACAGCTCTTCGATGCGCGGTAGACCCTGGGTGATGTCTCCCTGGGCGCCCGCGATACCACCGGTGTGGAAGGTACGCATGGTGAGCTGCGTGCCCGGCTCGCCGATGGATTGGGCGGCGATGATGCCTACGGCCTGGCCCAGGCGCACCAGGCTGTTCTCCGCCAGGTCGCGGCCATAGCACTTGCGGCAGACTCCGCGGCGGGTCTGGCAGCCCAGCACGGAGCGGACGCGCACCTGCTTGACGCCAGCAGCCACCAGGGCGTCGGCGATGTCCTCGGTGATCTCGTCGCCGACCTCGAGGCGATCCTCGAAGCCAGGGATTGGCTCCAGCAGGATGCGCCCGACGATGCGCTGGCGGATGTCAGGCAGCATCATCTCTTTGCTGTCCTCGTCGGTGATGAGGATGCCTTCGGTGGTCTGACAATCCTCTTCGGTGACGATGACGTCCTGGGCGACGTCGATCAGGCGCCGCGTCAGATAGCCCGACTCGGCGGTACGCAGGGCGGTGTCGGCCAGACCTTTGCGCGCGCCGTGGCTGCTGATAAAGTACTCCAGCACGCTCAGTCCCTCGCGGAAGTTGCCGCGGATGGGCACGTCGATGATCTTACCGGACGGGCTGGCCATCAGGCCGCGCATGCCCGAGAGCTGGCGGATCTGCTGGAAGCGGGCCTTGGTGGCGCCGGACTTGGCGATGGTGTAGATGGCCCCGTAAGGGTCGAGGGTCTGCTCGACCATCTTGGTGATGTTCTCGGTGACTTCGTTCCAGATGTCGATGGTCTGCTGGTATTTCTCGAAGTCGGTGATGAGACCCTCACGGTACTGCTCGTCCAGGGCGGCGATCTTGGCGTCGGCCTTGGCCAGCTCCTCGGCTTTGCCCTCGGGTACCTTGACATCGCTCATGGCGATGGTGGCTCCAGCCTTGGTGGCGTAGGAGAAGCCGAGACGCTTGATCTCGTCAGCCAGCTCGCAGGTCTTGACGCGCCCATACTCCTTGTAGCACTCGGAGATTAAGGCCCGCAGGTCATCCTTCCTCATCGGGTAGTTCTTGAAGCGCATGCGCTCGGGCAGCGATTCGTTGAAGATGATACGCCCGACGGTGGTGGTGATGAGCTGGCGCTGGGCGTACATGGTTGGCCCCGCCGGCGGCGGCTCGTCGTAGATCTGCACGCCGTCCATGCGCACTTTGATGAGGGCCTGCAGGTCGATGACGCCGTGATGGTAGGCGAGCAGGGCCTCGGTGGGATCGGCAAAGACTCTCCCTTCTCCCTTCTTGCCCGGACGGTCTTGCGTCAGGTAGAAGCAGCCGAGCACCATGTCGCCGGTGGCGCCGATCGATGGTTCGCCGGTGGCCGGCAGCAGCAGGTTGCGCGTGGACATCATGTACTGCCGCGCTTCGTCCTGGGCTTTCTCCGAGAGCGGGACGTGAACCGCCATCTGGTCACCGTCGAAGTCGGCGTTGAAGGCCGAGCAGACCAGCGGATGGAGCTGGATGGCGCTGCCTTCGACAAGAACGGCCTCGAAGGCCTGCAAGCCCAGACGGTGCAGGGTCGGCGCACGGTTGAGCAGCACAGGATGGTCCTTGATGACTTCCTCGAGCACGTCCCAGACTTCGGGCCGAACACGCTCGACGAAACGCTTGGCGCTCTTGATGTTGTGGGCGTCGCCTCGCTCGACCAGCTTGCGCATGACGAAGGGCTTGAACAGCTCCAGAGCCATGCGCTTGGGCAGGCCACACTGGTGCAGCTTCAGTTCGGGACCCACGACGATCACCGAGCGACCAGAGTAGTCGACGCGCTTGCCCAACAGGTTCTGGCGGAAGCGGCCCTGCTTCCCCTTGAGCATGTCGGAGAGGCTCTTGAGCTTGTGGTTGCCCGAGCCGGCGACCGCTCGCCCGCGGCGCCCGTTGTCGATGAGGGCATCGCAGGCCTCCTGCAGCATGCGCTTCTCGTTGCGAATGATGATCTCTGGCGCGCTCAGCTCCAGTAGCCTCTTGAGGCGGTTGTTGCGGTTGATGACGCGCCGATAGAGATCGTTGAGGTCCGAGGTGGCGAAGCGTCCACCGTCAAGCTGGACCATCGGGCGCAGTTCAGGCGGCAGGACCGGCAGGACCGTCAGGATCATCCACTCGGGACGGTTACCCGACTTGCGGAATGCCTCGACGACCTTCAGGCGCTTGGTGGCCTTTTTGCGCCGCTGGCCTACGGTCGAGCTGATTTCCTGGCGCAGCTCCATCGCCAGCTTGTCGAGATCGATGTCGGCGATCAGCTCGCGCACGGCCTCGGCGCCCATGCCAGCGCGGAAGACGTTGCCGAAGGCTTCCTTCAGCTCCCGATAGCGATTCTCCTGGAGCAGGTCCATTTTCTTGAGGTTGACCAGGTCGCGGCGCAGCTGCTCCAGGCGATGGCGCCGGTCGGTGCGCTGCGACTCCAACTGCGACTGCAGCAGGTCGATCTGGCCCTGATAGTCCAGGTTGAGGCGCTCGGCCTCACGCTCGCTCTCGGCGCGCACGGCCTCGAGGGCATGGCGCGCCTGCTCGGCGATGTCGTTGCGGCAGGTCTCGGCTACCTGCTCCAGCAGCTCGATGTGCTTGAGGCCCACGACCTCGCCACGTGGGACGATGATCTGGCCGGTCGGTTCGTAGACAATATCGTCTTCCGCCGGCTTGCCGCGCTGGGAACGCAACTCGGCCAGGGTCTCGCTCTCGGCCTGCCGGGCCCGCTCCAGATCCCGCTCGCGCTCTTCCTGAATCTGGCGGATGCGGGCCGCCAGGCGGGCACGCTCGTCCTGGATCTCGCTGTCGCGCTGCTCTTTGAGGCTGTCGACGCGCTCGACGACTTCCTCTTCGGTTGTTTGCTGGAGGTTGGCCAGCTCGCGATCCAGCTCCATCAGGGCCTTCTGGCGCGCCTCTTCGTCGATATGGGTGACGACGTAGAGCGCGAAGTAGAGGATGCGCTCCAGGTTGCGCGGCGACAGGTCGAGCAGAAGGCCGATCCGGCTGGGAATGCCCTTAAAGTACCAGATATGGCTGACCGGCGAGGCCAGCTCGATATGGCCCATGCGCTCGCGGCGCACTTTGGAGCGAGCGACCTCGACACCACATTTATCGCAAACGATGCCCTTGAAACGGACCCGCTTGTATTTGCCGCAATAGCACTCCCAGTCCTTGGTAGGGCCGAAGATGCGCTCGCAGAAGAGACCGTCCTTCTCTGGTCTGAGAGTGCGGTAGTTGATGGTCTCCGGTTTCGTGACCTCGCCGTAGCTCCAGCTCCGAATCTGCTCAGGACTGGCGAGACTGATGCGAATTGCGTTGAAATCGTTGACTTCGAGCATGCTGCCTCCTGATGGGAAACGAGGAAGGTCCCAGCCATCTCTTTGACCTGACGCGCTTCTCGCCGCTGCCTCTGGCGCGCAGGCCGTAGCAGGGTCCTTCTGGTGGCCCTGTCATGGCCTGCTTGCTGCACTCCGCTCTTCGGCCTGCCAGATCTGCCATCGCTGTGGGCGCAGAGGGGAGGACGATGGCGGATAGTTCCGGACGGCGACGAGCGGGCGTCGGTCCAGCGCGAGCCGCGACAGCGACTGGCCAGCCTGCACCTGAGAGCGGGCGGGCAGGGGCCTGTGCCCGCGACCCGCCCGTCTGAGGTCAAGAGAGCTGGGCGGCCTTCACCGTTGCCCTTACTGATCTCCCTCGAAACCGGACAGATTGATACCTAGCTCGGGCATGACATCGTTCGAGCTGTCCTCAACGAATTGAATCTTCTGATCGTCCTCGTTGAGGACCTCCACGTTGATCCCCAGGCTCTGCAATTCTTTGACCAGGACCTTGAAGGACTCGGGCACGCCCGGCTCGATGATGTTCTCGCCTTTGACGATGGCCTCGTAGGTCTTGACGCGGCCCACGACGTCATCCGACTTCACGGTGAGGATTTCTTGCAGGATATAGGCCGCGCCGTAGGCTTCGAGCGCCCAGACCTCCATTTCGCCGAAGCGCTGGCCACCGAACTGGGCCTTTCCGCCTAGCGGCTGCTGGGTAATCAGGCTGTAGGGGCCGGTTGAGCGCGCATGAACCTTGTCTTCGACCAGGTGGGCCAGCTTGAGCATGTAGGTGTAGCCCACGGTGATGGGCTGATCGAACGGCTCCCCGGTGCGCCCGTCGAAGAGCTGGATCTTGCCGCTCTCCGGCAGATTGGCACGGCGCAACAGCTCGGTCACGTCGGCCTCGGTGGCGCCATCGAAGACGGGGGTTGCGATCTTGATACCCAGCGCCGTGGCGGCCCAGCCCAGGTGCGTCTCCAGGATCTGCCCGAGATTCATGCGGTGCGGCACGCCGAGCGGGTTCAGGATGATATCGACCGGAGTGCCGTCGGGCAGGAAGGGCATATCTTCGATGGGCAGGACGCGCGAGATGACGCCTTTATTGCCGTGGCGTCCGGCCATCTTGTCGCCCGCGCCGATCTTGCGCTTCTGGGCGATGCTGACGCGCACCAGTTGATTGACTCCAGGCGGCAGCTCGTCACCATTCTCACGCGAGAAGACCTTGACCTCGACCACTTTGCCGCGCTCGCCGTGCGGGACGCGCAGCGAGGTATCCTTGACCTCGCGCGCCTTCTCGCCGAAGATGGCACGCAGCAGCTTTTCTTCCGCAGTAAGCTCGGTCTCGCCCTTGGGTGTGATCTTGCCGACCAGGATATCCTGCGGCCCCACCTCGGCGCCGACATAGATGATGCCGCGCTCGTCCAGGTTGCGCAGACCCTCTTCGCCGACGTTGGGGATATCGCGGGTAATCTCTTCGGGTCCCAGCTTGGTATCGCGTGCGTCAACCTCGTACTTCTCGATATGAATCGAGGTGAAGAGGTCCTCGCGGACAATGCGCTCGCTGATGAGGATGGCGTCCTCGAAGTTGCCACCTTCCCAGCTCATGAAGGCCACCAGAATATTCTGCCCGAGGGCCAGCTCGCCATCCTGGGTCGAGGAGCTGTCGGCGATGACCTGCCCGGCCCGCACGCGGTCGCGCTTGCGCACGATAGGTCGCTGGTTGATGCAGGTGCCAGCGTTGGAGCGCATGAACTTGCGCAGGCGATAGGTATGGATCTCGCCCTGGTTGTCCATGATCTCGATGACGCGGGCCGTCGATTTGACGACCTCGCCATCGACCTCGCTGACGATCACCTGGCCGGAGTCGATGGCCACCTGACGCTCGATGCCCGTACCGCAGACCGGGGCCTGCGGGCGCAACAGGGGCACCGCCTGGCGCTGCATGTTGGCCCCCATCAGGGCGCGGTTGACGTCGTCGTGCTCCAGGAAGGGGATCAGGGCGGTCGCCACGCTCACCGCCTGGCGCGGCGAGACGTCCATGAAGTCCATGTTGTCCGTGCTGTCCATGATGAACTCGCCCTGATAGCGGGCCAGCGTGCGCTCTTCGGCGAACTCGCCGTTCTCCAGGAGCGGGGCGTTCACCTGGGCGATCTTGTAATTCTCCTCGTCGTCGGCGGTCAGATACTGCACCTCGTCGGTGACGAAGGCCCGCACGTGCACCCAGGCGTCGCCAAGGAGCTTCGAGAGCTTCAGGAAGAGTTCTTCATCGACGCGCACGCGCTGGTGAGCCTTGATCAGGACCTGGCCGTTCTCGTCGAGGACGTCCTCGCGCTCGTGCCCCACCACACCGCGGAACTCGCGCCCAATCAGGCGCGGGTCGTTGGCGCGCAGCCGGCGGTAGACTTTGCGATAGGGCGTTTCGATGAAGCCGTAAGGGTTGACCTGCCCATAAGTGGCCAGGTAGCCGATCAGGCCGATGTTGGGACCTTCCGGCGTTTCGATGGGACAGATGCGCCCGTAGTGCGAGCGATGGACGTCGCGCACGTCCAGACCAGCCCGCTCGCGCGAGAGGCCACCAGGACCCAGGGCCGAGAGACGGCGCTTGTGACCGATCTCCGCCAGGGCATTCGTCTGCTCCATGAACTGCGAGAGCTGGCTGCCGCTGAAGAACTCGCGCATGGCCGCCACCACTGGGCGGATATTGATCAGGGCGTTGGGCGTGGCCTGGCCTGGTTCCTGAATACTCATGCGCTCCTTGACCACACGCTCCATGCGCAGCAGGCCAACGCGGAACTGCGACTGGATCAGCTCGCCGACGCAGCGCACGCGGCGATTGCCCAGATGGTCGATATCATCCTTGCGCCCGTAACCGTTGTTGAGACGGATCAGGCGGCGAATAATATGTACCAGATCATCAAGCGTCAAGACACGGATGTGCTGCGGAACCGCCAGCTCCAGCTTGCGGTTGAGCTTGTAGCGGCCCACGTTGCCCAGGTCGTAGCGCCGCGGGTTGAAGAAGAGGTTGCGCACCAGCGAGCGGGCGTTATCAAGGGTAGCGGGATCGCCGGGACGCAGCTTCTTATAGAGTTCGAGCAGGGCCTCCTCCTCGCGCTTGACCGGGTCACGATCGAGCGTGGTCTGGATGTAACGCACGTTGGGATCGTTATCGGCCTCGCTGAAGGCATTGATCATGCCCTGGTCCGTCGTCAGATCGACGTCCTCGGTATGCCACTGCTCGCGGGCGATGCTGGCGACAGCGCGCAACAGGGTAGTGACAGGCAGCTTGCGCTTGCGATCAATCTTGACGGAGAGGAGATTTTTATTGCTCGTTTCAAATTCCAGCCAGGCGCCGCGGTTCGGGATCAGCTTGGCGGCGAAGAGGCGGCGCCCGGTGGTGGCGTCCTCTTCGGCGGTAAAGTAGACCCCCGGCGAGCGCACAAGCTGGCTGACCACGACGCGCTCGACGCCGTTGATAATAAAGGTGCCCTGCTTGGTCATCAGGGGGAAATCCCCCATAAAGATATCTTTCTCGATGACCTCGCCCGTCTCTTTGTTGATCAGGCGGGCCTTGACCGTCAGCGGGGCGGCATAGGTGGCGTCGCGGTCGCGACATTCATCCTCGCTGTACTTGGGCTTGCCGAACGGCTCGGGTGGGACAATAAACTCCAGACTGAGATTTTTTCCAGTGAAATCTTCGATAGGAGAGATCTCTTCAAAAACCTCGCGCAGGCCCTCTCGCTTGAACCACTCAAAAGAGTCGAGCTGGATCTGGATCAGGCCCGGCATTGGCCGTATATCCGGAATACGCGCGAAAGAAACACGCTCCGGGAGCGCAACGGCCTTGCTGCTCACTGTCATGTGTGATATTCTCCTCTCACTAGAGCTTCACGGAGGAAAACCTTCCTTGCGCGACAGACGGCCTCGCCCAGACGGTCCGGCTTCCCGTCTTGCCCATGCAGAAAGACCAGACACGCCAAACCAGGCTCTTGCTGCCGTTGGCCGGTCAAGCTACAATGGGAAAGGCAGTCACCAGCGAGGGCCTATCTGCCCGCCAGGTCACATCTGCGTCTGCTGTCGTGAAGGGAAAGATGTCCCGAGAGGCGCCTCGGCGCACCTCTCCGGAGGATCATGAAATCGATGATTGCTGTTGTTGCCTACTGCTGCTGATAATTCCTGTGCCGGGAGCATCGTGTGACAAGAAAAGTAACCGCTTCGTGCTCCCACAAGCGGTTACTCGGAATTGCTTTGTCGTCGTTCAGTTGGTTGCTGAATCACCCACATGCACGGCCCTACACACTGACTCAGAGAAAAAAACATGCTGTGTGCCGACCCTTTTTCTTGAAGGGTTGCACCCAGTCATTCCCTGTCAATTGGCAATTTGAAAGTATATCCCCTCCTGGCGACTTTGTCAAGTCCCCCAAAGGGGGAATTTTTTGAGCAGCCCATTTTTCCCTCCTGGGCCAGACCCCCTCAGCCGGCCAGGGCGGGCCGAGGCCAGGCCAAACCTGGCCTCAAGCGGAAAGAGCCAGCTGCCGGGCCTCGGCCAGGGCCGCTTCGATCTCCTCGCCCAGGGCCGGGTTCCAGGGTCGATCGGCATCGATCCAACGCTTGCGCAACAAGGCCAGTAGACGCTGCTGGTCGGCGCTTGAGAGCAGCTGCAGCTCCAGCAAGGACTCCGGTTCGCCTGGAGAGAGAATAGAGAGCATGAAGTCATGAATCCAGAGAGAGGTATGGCTATCAAGCCGGTAGGTTCGCGGAGCCCCCATCTGGCGGCAGAGCGAGAAGCAGCTGACCAGAATGCAGGCCAGCAGCGCCAGCATCCCCAGGCTCAGAGCCAGTCCGGGCAAGGAGAGCAGCAGCAGCAGGCCAGTCCCCAGGGTCGTCAGGACGGGATCGGCCCAGCTCTGCGCCCAGCCGAGCAACATGAGCGGGATCAGGCCGCTTAGAACGGCCAGAAAGCAGAGCAGGGTCGTGCCGATCATCCAGAAGATGCTCCCCAGATTCTTATGCGACAGGTCCCGCACCGTCAGACTCTGCTCGTCGAGGAGCACCATTTCTCGCCGGTAGCCCATCCACAGGGCATGCAGGTAGCGCAGGCTCATGAGGCTGCCGGCCAGAGCGCCCAGGCAGAGGTAGGCCAACAGGGCCAGGAGGGTATCCTGCCACTTCAAATAGGGTGTGAAAGTATGGGAGTAGCTTCCCCATAGCCAGCGCCCCATTTCCACCATTGCCGCCGCCGCCAGCAGGAAGGCCGCCGCAGTCAACAGCGCCAGCAGGCTGTTGCGCACGTAGGCGGAACGCTTCAGGTGAAAGCGCTGGATCTCCGCCCCGCTTTGGTGTTGACCGATTCTCGACATTGCGCGTGCGATCCCTCCCCATGTCCAGCAAAACGTCGTGTCTTGGCCGACCAGCTTCCTTCTCCCGGCAGGTCCCCCGCCAGACTTCGGTCGCGCTCCTCATGCGGCTCTCTCCCTCCGAGGATCAGCGGCGGAAGAGGCCATAGCCAGTTACGGCCCTCTCGCGGTGGAACGTTCTGAGGCATGCTGCGAGGTTCAGCTATCGGTTGGACGCTGGTCACAGCCACTATGGTTTTAAGACGAATCAGGTCGGTCTTCGGTCTCATGAGCAGGTAGTTGACAAAGCCGATCGAGAGCGATCTTGCTGGCCAGCTTTTGCTGAGGCTGCTTCAGGTCGTCTCAGCCAGGCACTTTCTGCCAGGCCGCAGGTTGACACAAGGGGTCAGATAATACGCGACAGGAGAGAACGCGATGGGCAGAATCAGCGGGCCCAGCGGGCGAAAGGGAGGAGATCAGACGCGCAGGTCGTCGAACAAGATGGTGTGAAGGTAACGCTCGGCGGCGCTGGGGAAGATGGAGACAATGACCTTGCCCTCGTTCTCCTCTTTGCGGGCCTCCTGGAGGGCGGCCCAGGCCACGGCTCCGCTGCTGATGCCGACAGAGAGGCCCTCTTGCTCCATGATGGCGCGGGCGGTGGCCACAGCGTCGTGATCGCTGACGGCGATGACCCGATCGATGAGGTCGACGCGCAGGGTGTCTGGCACGAAGCCAGCCCCAAGACCCTCGATGCGGTGCGGCCCGGGCCGCCCGCCCGAGAGGATGGCACAGGCCGCAGGCTCGACGGCTACCACCTCGACCGCCGGCTTGCGGGCACGTAGTCCCTCGGCGACGCCGGTCAGGGTGCCGCCCGTACCGACGCCGATGACCACGATATCAACGGCCCCTGCGGTGTCTTCCCAGATCTCGACGGCGGTCCCCTCGCGATGGGCACGGGGATTGGCCTGATTGTAAAATTGCTGGGGATACCAGGCGTTGGAGAGGGAGGTGCGCAGCTCAATGACCTTGTTGATGGCGCCGCGCATTCCCTGGTTGCCAGGGGTGAGAATCACCTGGGCTCCGAGACGCCGCAGGAGCAGGCGGCGCTCCAGACTGATGGTGTCTGGCATGGTGAGAATGCAGCGATAGCCGCGGGCGGCGGCGATCCAGGCCAGCGAGATGCCCATGTTGCCGCTCGTCGGCTCGGTGATGACCCCCCCAGGACGCAGCAAGCCCTGGGTCTCGGCCTCGCAGATCATCTTCAGGGCAGGACGGTCTTTGAGGCTGCCGCCGGGACTGAACATCTCCAGCTTGGCCAGCACGGTGGCACCGCAGGAAGCGGCAAAGCGCTTCAGTTCAACCAGCGGGGTGCGACCGACTAGCTCTGTTGCATCCTTGGCCCAGCGCGCCATGTTCACCTGCCTGCTTGCTAACTTGCTAGTTTGCTGACTTGTCTGTCTCCTAGTCTTGAGTCGGTCGAGGCTGCCCCGACTCCTCGGCGAGCAAGGCCCGCATCAGAAAGAGGAGTTCTTGCACGCTGAAGGGTTTGCGCAACATCAAACCCGTATGCAAGCCCATGCGATGCAGCTCCCACTCGTAGCTCCCGGTGATGACAATAATCGGTATATGCCTGGTCTGACTGTGGCCGCGCAAGATTCTGTAGAGGGAGACGCCGTCGAGGTTGGGCAAACCGACATCGAGCAGGATCAAATCGGCCCCGATGTGGGGCAAACGCTCACGGGCCTCCTGTCCATCGGGGAAGACGTGCAGCTGCCAGGAACTGACGGTCGCAATGACCGCCTGCACCATCTCGATGAGGCGTGGATCGTCCTCTACTAGTGCGATGACTTTCGTCTTTTCGGCTCTTTGCACAGAAACAGCCACGTCTTACTACCCTTCCCCTTCAGGCTAGCGGACGCTCGCCGCTGGCCTCCTGCCTCGTCTGCCACCCGCCGCCAGCCTTGTTGTGAGACTATGCATTATCCTCTGGCGGATCGGCCACGGCTCTGCACAAGGTCCTGCTTTCCCTGGACCTGAGCCTGCTCACGGCCTGCTATCGCTCTTATCCGCAAGAGAGTCAGCCTGCTTGTCTGCCCGCCATTCCCAGGCCGATCTGGTCAGATGTAGTACATCGTCTCGGCGGCGGCGCCGGTGCGATGACGCTGGGCCAGCTCCTCGATGGTGGTCGAGAGCAGAATCTGCCAGGTCATCTCATCGATCTTCTGCCAGACTTCGCGCAAAGCGCAGCCTGGTGATAGCTCGCAGACACCAGGCGAAGGCAGACACTTCATGGGCGGCACGTAGCCCTCCAAAGCCCGCACCACCTCGGCCATAGTGATCTGAGAGGGCGGCCTTGCCAGCATATGCCCGCCTTTGGGACCGCGCACACTCTTGACCAGCCCCTCTTTGCGCAGGGCCATCAGAATCTGGTCAAGATAATGCTCAGGAATATACTGCCGACTGGCAATATCCGCACTTTCAACCGGTCCCTGTCCATAGTAGGCCGCCATGTCGAGCATGGCCCGCAGTCCGTAGTCGCCTTTCATTGTGAGCTTCATATTTCTTCCTTCACTATCCTCGCGCGGATCGAGCGGGCTGACAGCCCTCCGATCCCTGCTGCTGGCTCTTGCCTTTACGTTACAGGACAAGGACGTGTTTCTACCGCTAGGATATATCAATTGTGAATCACTGTCAATGGCCGCTTCTATGAGCATTGCCGCCCCGAAGCCCGCTCCCAGGCAGAGTCACTTATCGCTTGCTTGATAGGGCGCCTGAAGGGCTGCTGGCTACGGGAGCTGTTCCCCGCTCCCCCGCCTCCTGGACGGTGGTGGCCTGGGCCTCGCGGGCAATGGCGAGCAGATCGGTGCGAATGTTGGTGAAGTGCTCGCGCAGAGCGGCCATCTCGACCTGATCGCCGCGGATGCGCAGCCAGATACGGCGCTGCGGGAAGTAGAAGGTGACACAGAGGCTGAGCACCAGAACGACCGCGATCGGCCAGATCAGGGGTGCGCCGGCATCGCGCGTCACGAGCAAGACGGTGGCGTCGCTGGCGGCGTCGAGTTTGATGGTCCACTGGCCATCGACGCTTTTCCCGGTCTGCCCAGGCGAGAGGCGCAGGAGGGCTTTGTCCTCGTTATTGCTGGTACCAGGGGTACCAATGGCTATGAGTAGGACGGGATGGGCGATCTGCGAGAGGTGCTGGCCCTGCGCGTGGATAAAGAAGACGCCCATAGTGTAGTTGGTGCCACCAATGGGGATACCACGCGCGTAGTCAACGACTCCATTGCCCGAGGGCAGCGTGCTGCTGCTGTCAAGAACGACGGCATCGTGGTAGAGGACGTTGCCCTGGGCATCGGTGATGGTGACGACCGCTGAGGCCACCAGCGAGGATTGATGAAAGGTAATGCCGTCGTAGGTCAGGGGGTCGTTAACCCGCAGGTGGTCGCTGTGGGCCACCAGCTCGCCGTCGCGATAAACGCTCAGGTCAGTGACGTAGTCGACCGGCTGGCCAGTCTGCGGATCGAAGCGCGCGGTGAAGCGGTTGACGCGAAAGCTGATGTTGTGGGGCGTGCCGCGGGGGTAGACCACTGCGCTCTCGCCAGTCGGCAGGGCCTGATCAAAGCTGAAGCCGGCCAGGGCGTCGCTGAGGCTGAGAATGGGAGCGGGCAAGAGGCGCCGCGCCGGACTGTTGAGCGGGAAGCCGTGCCACTGACTGATCATGCCAGCCAGCAAAAGGGCGACGAGTGAGGCATGAAAGACAAAGGTGGAGAGAGTGGCCCAACTGTTCTTGCTGGCGTAGAGGTAGGTGACTTCCGTGTTGTCACGGCTGTCGCTCTCGCTGCGTAGATGATAGCCGCGACGCCGCAGGGCGGCACTGGTCCAGGTCAGAGCCTCGGGATGGCTGAAGCTGGCTCGCTCCAGGGCGTTCTGATAAAAACGATCGCTGCGTCGAATCAGCGGATGGGCAAAGTTCTGCCAGATGGCCGGGGCCCGATTGAGGGTGCAGACCACGATGCTGAGCGCCAGGATACCCAGCAGGAGCATGAAGTACCAGCTTGAAAAGATGGTAAAGAAATGCAGCCAGTCGTAGATGGGCGTCAGCGAGCCGTACTGCGGCAGGGCATTCTGCTCCAGCCAGGCTTGATAGGCCGTCGGGTCGTTAAGGACCTCGCCCGGGGCTTGCGGGAAATAGATCCCCAGAATGCAGATGACGATGATGCTGACAATCAAAAAAATAGCCGTGCGCACCGAGCTGAGCCAGCCCCAGAGAGCATCTAGGGGATGCTGTACCATATAGGCCAGACGCTTCTTGAGACGCTGACTCGGGCTGGTGCGCGGCGCGCCAGCTCGCTTCTTCGCGCTCGCTGAGGGCCGCGCGCGACGGGCCGCGGTAGCGCGCTTGGGTTGCTTGAGCAGTGTCGCCATGAGAATCTATGGTCTTTCCTTCCTGCCTGCTGGCTGAAATGGGTTGGTCCTTGCTGATTTCTCTTCGAGTGCCACCGGTTACCTTTCGCGTTCTTGTAGTATGATAGAGCAAGGGTGGCATTCTGACAAGCGCCCGCTCGTCGTACAGTCGTGGGGAGAACAGAAGCCTACCGCTGTGGACCCGCGCCGGCCATCCCGTCCCTACAAGTAGGGGCGCCTGCGGGTGCAGCTTCAGAGAAGACGCCCTATACTAGTACTGGTTAGCGTTGAGGAGGAGTGAGCTGGCACTCGAGGCGAGCTGACTGTCTTCTCTTGTTCTCTCTACCAGCGAGCGGGCAGGCAGACAGGTAGACCATTTTCTTGGGGAGAGCCAGGCCGCCGCCTTCAGCAGCCCTGGCCTGGTTCATTGGCCCTCCTCCGCCAGCTCATCTCCGCCTCCCTCCGGCTAGCCTCACCAATTAGCCGATTGCCTCTGCGAAGTCAACCACCCCACGGCTAAAGCCGTGGGCTTGCAGCGAGCAGGCCCGGGGTTGACCAGGCTCGGTCAGGGCCGTAAGGTCATGGGGCTACGCTATTCGGGCCACGGCACTCCGGAGTGTGCGAGCCAGCTCCGGACCCTGCCGTCCAGGGTTAAACAGGCATACGGGGTTGAAGCCAGTGCTCTGGGAGCAACAAGCCCGGATCACCTCGGCGAGGCTCACTTGACCCTGGGGGGCACAAGCCCCAGCAAGGGAGGAGGCGCAAGCCCTGTGAGGGGGTTGATCCGAGGAGGGGATAGGAGGCCGGGCTGCTTAGGTCGTGCGCTCCTCCTGGACCCAGATGCTCCCGAAGGCCGGCGGTCCGGCGGTCGGCTATTCTGCGCGGCGGTACCCTTTCACTTCACGATCAGGTTGAGGGATAGGGAAGGGAACGATATTTAGCCGGCCGCGCTGAAGTGCGACCCCGGCACGGAGAGCACGGGCGTGGCCCTGGTGGCCGAGTTCGGCAGGCGGGGCCGGACCGTGGTTGGGGCGGCGGAGATCCAACGCCGGAGCGAGCAGGTCCGGAAGGCTCTCACGGAAGGCCGGACCAGGGGGAAGCGGAAGACGCGCTACCGGAAGCCCAGTTTTCTGAGCCGGACGCAGACATGCGACGGCTGCGGACGGCACGGCCGCCGCGCCGGTATTGTCGCGCTTGCCGAGCGGTGGATGGGCAAGGGTTCCGTCCGGGACAAAGGCTTGTCCCCTTCTCTGGCAAGCCAGGTCGAGAGCGTCGTTACCTGGGCGACCCGCCTCTGCCGGTATGGGCCGGTCTTTTTGAGAACGGTTGAACAGGTCAAATTCGACACGCAACTGCTTCAGAACCCCGACATCTCGGGCGTGGAATACCGACCAGGGTGCCTTGTTGGGTACGAGCTGCCAGAATACCCGCTGGCGAGGTTCAGCCAGGAGTGCGTCTACTGCGGTGGGGCGTCCGGCGACCCGCTGCTGAACATAGACCACGTGATCTCGAGATCGCGGGACGGCATCGATCCGGGAAGCAACCCGGGCATCGCTTGCCGGTCGTGCAGCGAGGCGAACAGGAACCGGATGCCTGCGGAACGGATGAAGGAATTGATCGTGTCCAGCGGCGAGCCTGACTGTGTTGGTGCCCGGCGTTTTCCTGAAGCGTTCAGACGGTCCAAAACAGCCGCTGCAGGACGCGGCAGCGGTGAGTATGGTTCGGTGAGTGATCGCGGAGCGGCTGAAGAGACCTGGTTCGCCTTTGGAGGTGGGGATCGGGAGGCCAGACAAAGCGCAGTCGAACCCAAGAGGGCTATCCGAGGATAGCTCTGGATAAACGCGGCTTGCGCGGGGGGATCGGGAGAGGATCTGCGGCGTGACCCCGGCATGTGGATTTGGCGGATCGAGGCGAAGGGTCCAGAACTCGAGGCCGCTACGGAACCAAGGACGGGTTTCCCATCCGGCACGCGCCGGCCGCAACGTCGTACCTGGGGTCCCGAACGGGGAGCTTGCTGTGAGCAAGAATCCAGCACGGGAAGGATGTGGGCATGCACGTTGGGCGCCTCGCTATCCGGCTGCGGCCAAGTTGCAGACTCAACGGGCTTGACGTTCATCCGAACGACTGGAAGCTTTTGCAGAGGGGTGACGGGTATGTGTAGAACATGGGATAGCCCCGGCGTTTCCTCCCCACGGCTACAGCCGGAGGGGTCCGATGCCGGGCAAGGAAAGGTGAAGAGGAGTGTCCCTTATGGTTGATCAGCGTCTTCAGACCCTGGCCCGAGTGCTTGTTCATTACTCGCTGGAGCTAAAACCTGGCGATCGACTTCTGATTCAGGCTCCCGCCGTGGCTTTCCCGCTCATCCGCGAGGTCTTTGGGGAGGCGATCCGCGCCGGTGCCCATGTGCTCGCAGTGGAGACCTTGCAGCCAGAATTGAGCGAGCTGTTGCTGCGCGAGGGCAGCGACGAGCAGCTCACCTTCGTCTCCGAGCTGGAACGCTTGCGAGTCGAGCAGTACACGGCTCGCCTCTATGTCTGGGGCGAGGAGAATACGCGCGCCTTTGCTGCGATCGATCCCCAGCGCCTGGCCCTCTATCAACGAGCGCGCCAGGAGCTATTAAGTCGCAAGCTGGAGCGCGAGGCCAATGGAGAGGCTCGCTGGTGCGGTACGCTCTTTCCGACGCACGCTTATGCCCAGAATGCCGGTATGTCTTTGAGCACCTACGAGGAATTTGTCTTTGCAGCGGGAATGCTGGATGCCCCTGATCCGATCGCAGCCTGGCGCCAGGTCTATGAGGAGCAGCGACGCATTGCGGCTTTTTTGGAGCAACACGATGAACTGCATATTGTGGCTCCGGGAACAGATCTGCGGTTGCGCACGGGCGGGCGGCGCTGGATTAACTGCGCCGGGAAGGAGAATTTTCCCGATGGCGAGGTCTTTACTGGCCCCCTCGAGGATTCGCTTTCGGGCACGATTTGCTTCAGCTACCCAGCCTTCTATGAGGGCCACGTGGTCGAGGGAATCAGCTTGACTTTTGAGGGCGGGCGCGTGGTGAAGGCTACGGCTCGTTCCGATCAGGCTTTTCTGGAAGCGATGCTCGATGTCGACTCTGGCTCGCGTACCGCCGGCGAGGTAGCCTTTGGCCTGAACTACAATATTAAGCGCTTTACCTGTAACACGCTCTTTGATGAGAAAATCGGAGGGACGATGCATCTGGCTCTCGGGGCTTCGCTGCCGGAGAGCGGCGGACGCAATAAGTCGACGATTCATTGGGATATGGTGAACGATCTCCGCGAGGGCCGCGTCTACGCCGATGGTCAACTCTGCTATGAAAACGGGCGCTTCTTGATCTAAGCCCGAGAGGGGAGCCTGACTTTCCTCCCTCCACAGGCGAGAGGGCGGCGAGCCTGAGCCTGCTTCTCGTTCAGCCGAAAAGGCTCGCCACGCTCTCGCGCCGGGTCTACCTTGCCTGCCACACTTCGGTGAGCGGTCCCTCTGCTCTGGCAGCGATGGGGCGCTCTTGACCGCTCAGGCGGCCTTTCGCCCATACCAGAGGGTCCAGCATTCCTGAGCGATAATCTCGCCACCCTGGGCCTGCTCGGACTGGGCCAGATGCTCTTCGAGAAAGGCAATGTAGGCCAGCAGCTCGTTGACTTCCTCTTCGCTCATTGCGTAGAGCGGGGCGCTAAGGACATGGTTCACCAGCTCTTCGGCCAGGGCGCTGCTGTTGGGATAGACGCCGCGTGTCTCCCACAGAGAGCGCTGCTGTACCTCGCGAAAGCCAACGTCCTGCATGATCTGGCGTACCTCTTCGCGTTTGCAGCGGGCCAGCAGACGCTGATCGACCAGACGCGGGTAGCGGCCAAAGAGATAGCCCCAGATATGGGTCCTGCTCCCCGGCTCCAGCAGGTCTTCGGGAGTCTGGTCCTGGATGAGCAACTGACCACCGGGCTTAAGCAGGCGATAGGCCTCGATGAGGCAAGGGCGCAGCTCCGCGGATTGCAGGTCGCGCAGCAGGGCACGCATGAAGACGATATCGTAGCGCTCGGCCAGAAGTCCGGTGGCCAGGGCGTTGCCGCGTAGAAATTCGAGGTTGCGATAGCCCGCGCAGCGTTGGCGCGCCTGCTCTAGCTGCTCTTCGGCGCTATCGAGACCAATGACATAGGCAGCCCCCAGCTCAGCCAGGGCTTGAGTGTAGAGGCCATTGCCACAGCCGAGATCGAGGACAAGCTTGCCGCTGGGCGGGATGAGAGTGGTGACCGCCTCCAGCCAGGCCGGATCGGGGCGGTCGCTGCTCTGCAGCAGCCCTCTTTTTTCTGGATAGACTCGGGTCGCCATGATTCCCGCTCCTTCCTGATTGAGGCACATCGGTTCAGCGCGACCGTCTGACACTGTCGCAGGCCGGCAGAGGCGAGGGCGACCAACGCCTAGATGAGGCGCCTGGGAGCGCTCAGCCCTTTTCGGACATAGGCTTTGGTCCCCTCTGGCCCGCGAATGCGCAGCCAGAGCGGCCCGCGCTGCGGTGCGAACTGCAGTTCAAAGGCGAGCAGGGGAGCGCACTCGCGCTCGACTTTGATGAGCGCAAGGATGGCCGCAAGCTGGGCTGGTTCGCCTCTGAAGCGAAAGGCATAGCCGTCGCTGAGTTCTTCGACCTCCTCGGCCTCCCGAAAAAGGTCGAGGCTGCTTTCTTGGCGGCGCATGATCCACCCCCGCTCTTGGCTGGCATCTTCGCTGGACATGGCTGATTCTCGCATGCTCGCGTTAGAAATGGCTGTGACTCAGGTCCCTTTGATGCTACTGCTGAGCTAATCTGCATCTATACTCAGGATATGTATCAGTGTATCACTGGCCGAAGCAATTTGCCTACCCCGGGGAGACCAGGCCAGGCAGCGGATCCAGCGCCGGTGCTCGCCATAGCTGAGAAGGGTAGTTCCGCTGCTGGCGCGCCAGATCAGAAGGCGACTGTCATCGCCAGCCGAGGCGATGTACTGACCATCCGGCGACCAGGCCAGAGCTTTCAGGGGCTGGTTATGGCCGCGATAGGCGGTGAGGAGCTGCGGCTGCGGGACTTGCGGCTGCCAGACCAGGACCCGGCTGTCGGCACCTCCCGAAGCGATCTGTCGACTATCTGGCGACCAGACGGCGCTGTAGACGGGCCGGCCATGCTCGTGGAAGCGCAGGCAGCGCTCGGCGCTCAGTGTGGGGGTTAAGGTAATTGTCCAGATGTCGACATAGCCGTCAAAGCTCGCGCTGAGCAGGTGTTGCCCGTTAGAGGCCCAGCCAACCGCGAAGAGGCGGTATTGCTGCTGGTCGACGAGCAGGCAGCGCCCGCTACGGCTCTCCCAAAGCTGCAGGCTGCTGTCACCGTAGTCGCCGCCGGAGATGAGGTAGTCGCCGCTGGGAGACCAGGCCAGGGAACGGACGAAGCGGCGATGTCCGCGGTAGATGAGCAGGCAGCGCTCAGGTGCCGTGGCTTCCCAGAGATGGACGGTGCCGGCGGTATCGCCCGAGGCCAGCCAACGACCATCGGGGGACCAGGCCAGTGAGAGAACGCACTGCTCGTGGCCCGTGTAGATGGCCCAGGGTGCAAGCTCGCCGTCTTCCGAAGAGCGCCAGAGACGTACGGTCCGATCTCGTCCAGCGGAAGCGAGGAGCTGGCCATCTGGCGACCAGGCCAGGGCAAAGATGGCGTCGCTGTGAGCGGCATAGCGTCTGGCTGTCATGCGCATGACGGTCTATGGCATCTCGCTCGGCAGCCCCAGACGACGGCCTCTCTCTTCCCGCCTGCCCCCCGCGAGGACGGGGAGCCAAAGCTCAGCATCAGGTCTCCCCCCAGATTGGCCAGAACCAGGGGCGCCGCCGGCGGCTGAGCATCGCCCGCCAGGGCAGTCGGGCTGACACCATCAGGAAGATCTAAAGGCTTAAAAAAAGCCAGCGTGAACATGCTATCCCGGGCAGCGTTTTTGGGACAGGAGCGCTGATCGCCAGGTTAGTGCTCGCTGGGACCGCCGGTGAGCAGGTTGATAGCATGTGGCAGCACGGGCAGGATCGTCTCCAGACATTCTTTGACGGCCTTGGGACTGCCCGGCAGGTTCACAATGAGCGTCTGCCCGCGCGTGCCGGCGATCCCGCGCGAAAGCATGCCAAAGGGCGTATGCTGCAGGCTTGCGGCGCGCATGGCTTCGGCCAGGCCCGGGGCCTCGCGTTCTATGACGGCCCTGGTGGCTTCGGGGGTTACATCGCGAGGGGCCAGGCCGGTGCCACCGGTCGTAAGGATCAAGTTCAGCCGCCGCTCATCGCACCAGGTGCGCAGCATGGCCTCGATCTGATCCCGTTCATCGGGAACAATAGCGGCAGCGCTAACCACCGCCTCGGGAAGCTGAGCCACGAGCGAGCGGATGGTCTCGCCACTCGTATCCTGGCGCCTTCCCTGAGCGGCGCCGTCGCTGATCGTCAAGATGCCAACTGTGATCATGGCCTCTTCCTTACCCCCTGGGGGCCAAGGCTCGCATAATGGCTCCGATCTGCCGCCGCGGACCATAGAGCCAGACCGTGTACGTTTCGCCCTGCTCTTCCTCCTCAACGATGCACTGCATCTCACGTGCCAGGCGCCGGGCGATGTCCAGCATCTGACCGCGCTGAGCGGTGCTGCGGCTCTGAGTGCGCAGGGCGATCTTGCCGAGGCGTTCATCCTGGCTCAGACTGGTATTGATCAGCAGGGCCAGTTGATCCAGCCCAAAGATCACCTGGAGGGGAGGTACCTCCTCGCCCGGCCCTCGCACCGCCGCGGCGGCAGCGAGGGAGGAAGCCATCTCGTCCGTGTCTGGAACCTCGGATTCGCCGGTTCCACCTGCGCCCTGGTCCGCCTTCGCTTCTTGCAGGGCCCGTGAGGCCGACCCCTTCTCCGGCTCCCCTTGCGGTTGGGCCACGCGCTCGTAGACCTCGCGCAACCTGGCCTCGATCAGTTCGCGCCCCTCCCGCGGCACGTTCTCGCGGGGATGAACGTAGACGAGCAGGCGATTGGGCAGATCGGAATAGATGAAGGGCCGCCGCGCCTGGGCTCGCCGTCCACAGGCGGGACAGGTCACTACGTTGAGGCGGCCCGCCAGCAGCGCATAACGCAGGTGCGGGTCACGCGCGGCGTTAACATACTCATAGATCTGGCACTCAAAGCTATGACCACAGCGACAGGTCAGCTTGTAGCTGGCTGTCCGCGATGTTAGTTGCGACATAATAGATGATAGCGCTTCGAAAAAGACATCCTCTCCGACAAGATTGACCACACAGGCTTCAAACATCTCTATGATATCACATCGCGGCAGCTCCGAGCGCCGGCAGGCTCGTCCCTGGCGACGGTCGCATTCCAGAGGCCCGAGCGGCCTTTAGCGCCGTCGACTTTTACTGAGCGCCTTGGAGGAGAAGGTAAAACTCAGACCCTGGCTTTCGATAAACTGCTGGAAGTGCGCATAGAACTCGCTGCGATCCTGAAGAGTGATGACGGCCACGGCATCCGCGGTCTCAATGGCATAGGGATAGCCCTGACCTCCGGCGATAATCTCGGCCCGCACGACATCGATGACGGGATCAAGCAGGCCCTCGTCGACGATCCAGCGCGGGAACTCGAGGCGGGCCGGCGGGCGCTGACTGACAGCCTGCAGATAGCAAAAGGCGATACGCTCGCGGTAGGGACCGTAGTGGTCAAGGACGTCACCGCGAGCACAGATCATGGCCGGAGTGCGATCGCCCCAGCGCAGGCGCCCCTGCCAGAGTAGGGCATCGTGAATGCGCTTGGTCTCGCGCAGCAGCGGCTGCGGCTGCATGGAGTCGAGACGCAGGAGCATGGTAATGATATCACGCGCATAGCTGGTATCGATGTAGCCAATCAGGGGAACACGAAAGCGCTCCGAGGCTTGCAGCAGCGCCACGGCCCCAGCGATGTAGCGCTCGCGGTATGGACTGGGCATCGTGAGAGCGAAGGAGACGACCAGTGAGCCATCGAAGAAGACGACGGGACTGTGAGCCGGCTCCTCGGGACGGCGCTGACGAGCCAGCCGCTCCATCTGGCCGCAAAGGGTCTCGACCTCGAGCTGGAAGCGGCGCAGCGAGACCTGCAGCTCGGAGTAGGGGTAGCCACTGGGATCGGCACTCTCGCTGGACGCCTCTTCAAGGATTTCGTCAGGCGCCAGCACTTCAAGGCGCACGTCCTTGACGTAGGGGCGCCCACGTTGGTGGGGATTGATAAAGAGGCCAACCTGGACCAGAGCCACGGGGATCGAGGCATCGCGCCAGGGCTGAAGCTGGCTGCCGTCAACAGCCAGGGTGGTGATCCCCTCGATGCATTCCGCCCACTGCCGGGCCTGCTCATGATTGGCAAAGCGCTCGTTGAAGCGAAAGACAGGAGCGTGGTAGTCGTCCTGGCCGGCCGCGACGAGCCAGCGATCGAACTCGATCGTTGGGCGCGCTCCCGCTGGCGGCAGACCTTCGCCCCTGGGTGGCAGATGTTGCTCCAGATGGGCGCTTGAGCGGTAGCGACGATGGAGGGTCTCCAGGGCGTGACGATAGGCCCCCAACTGATCGCTGTACGCCCCGCCGTAGAGCGTGAATTGGTCGCGTTTGCTGGCCAGGGCGGCCAATAGCTTGCCCCTATGGAGCATGAGCGTGTTCCTCCTCCCGCTCAAAGGCAGCCTGCCACTCTTCGTCACTGACCAGGCGCGTCTCGCCGTTCTCTTTGCGCAGGCGGATCAGGCTGTCGAGTCCTTGCTCAAAGGTATCGTCATGGCTAATAACGATCAGCTGATCGAACCCGCGGACACGCCGAATCTGCTCCGCCAGGTTCGTGCGGCGGGTGCTATCCATGTTCTGGGTCGGCTCGTCGAAGAAGGCGATGGTCAGGTTGGAAAGCTTTTTGAGCAGGGCCAGGCGCACGGCCAGGGCGGCGCTCATCTGCTCGCCGCCGCTGAGCTGGGCAAAGGTGCGCGTGGCGCTGCGGCTACGCACGACAATTTCGTAGTCGTCCTGCCAGCTCAGTTGAGCGCTGCGATCCCCCATGATTTCACCAAAGATGCGGTTGGCCTCGGCAGAGATCTCGGCCAGGCGGGCCCGCAGGATCTGCGGAGCGGCTTCTTTAAGCAACTGCCTGAAGAGATCTATCATGCCATTGAGATCCTCAATGGTGCGATATTCCTGCTGAGCAGCTTCTAACGCCACGAGGAGCGTCTCGGCCTGACGGATGCGCGTCTCCAGCTCGGCCAGGCGAGAGCGCGTGTGTTGCAAGGCGGTAGTATAGCCCTTGAGGTCGGCGCGCAGCTTCTTGATCTCTTCATCGGTGCGCAGAAAGGTGGCCTCGTCAAAAGCGATCTGGGCCTGCTGATAGATGCGCTCGGCCTGCTGGCGCTCCTGCTCGGCGGCCAGGTAGTCGGCGCTGGCTTGCGCGTGGGCTTGTTGACGCTGAGGCAATTGACGCGCTCCCTGCTCATGGGCCAGATAGGTCTGGTAGCCGGCCTGAGCCTGGCGGCGGCGAGCCTCCTGTTCAGCCAGGCGGCTATCGAGGTCCTCATAGGCAGCCAGGTGCGCGTTGAGGGCCTCCAGCTCTTGCTTCAGTTCAGCCTCCTTTTGGATCAGCCCGGCCAGTTGCTCGCGCAGTTGAGGCTCGCGCTCGATGGTGGTCAGGAGGCCACGAATCTGGCCGGCGGGATCATCGAGCGCCGTCAACTGGGTTTCAACCTCCTGGAGCCTCTCCTGGGCACCCTGCAACTGCTGCACCTGCTGTCGACGTTCGACAAGCTGATCGTTTATCTGCTTTAGCTGCTCTTCGAGCTGCTCGACTTTCGCCCGCAGGCCCGGCAAGGCCCGCACGCGCTGATCGGCCATCTCGCTGCGGCGCTTCTCTTCTTCGGCCTGAGCGATCTCCTGGCCCAGGTTCTCTAATTCAGCCAGCTCCTGCTGGAGGCCGTCGACGTCGCGTTGCAGGCGCAGCAGCTCGCCGGCCAGTTGGCGCAGGCGCTCCACGCATTCAGCCTGCTGCGCCCGATAATGGCCCAAGCGCTCATATTCCTGGGCGTAGGCGGTCAGGCTGGCAACCTGTTCCTCCAGCCTCTGCTGTTGCTCTCGCAGAGCTGCAAGCTGGGCTTCATCTTGGGCAATGAGTTGCTCGAAATAGGATTCGAGGCTGGCCAGCCCCTTCTGGCGAATGTTGAGGCACGGCTCATGAAGGAGGGGACAGAGGCCGCCGCGCGAGCGACTGTACGACTCGCGGTAACCATCAATGTTGGCCTCCAGACGATAGCGCTGGGCAGTCAACTGGGCCTGCTCTGCGCGCAGGGCCGGCAGGGCCTCTACCTCCTGGCGCCTAGCCTCGACCGCGGCGATCGTCTCCTCAAGGCTCCGCAGGCGCTCAGCCGTCCGGGCGCGCTCCTCTTCTTTCTGGCGCAGAGACTCCAGCTTCTCCTGAAGCTGGCGTTGTTTCTGGCTGCGCTCCGTCAGGCGAGCCTGGAGCCGGGTTACGCGGGCGATGTGTTCAGGAAGCTGGCTGGCCCGCTCTTGCAGCGGTTCGATCTCGCGCACCTGATGCTGCAATTCCTGCAAGCGCTTTGTTTGTAGCTCCTGTTGGCGACGCAAACTGCGCCCTTCTTCGACCAGCTCATTGTAGCGCTGCACCTGCTGGCGCAGCTCCTCCCGCCGGCGCTCCAGCTCGCGCTGACGATCGGCCAGCGGCGATAGCTCGACAACGCGCTGGCGGGCGCGCTCGATCTCGCTGAGAGCTGCCTCTAGATGGGTCTTATTAGCGCTGATGCCCGCCCGGCGCTGCTCCAGGGCGGCCTGCTGCTGGCGCAGCCTGTTGCGCTGGCGCTCGGCCTGGCGCAGTTCCTGTAAGGCGGCCTCGGCCTCCTGATAGGCCAGATAGGCGGCGCGATTCTCCTCGACCAGGGCCTGGGCCTGGCGCGCCAGTGCCAGCTCCTGTTCGCACTGTAGTAGCCGCTGGCGCGCGGCCTCACGCCTTAGCTGGGACTGCTCGAAGCGGTGACGCAGGTCGAGCAGCTCGTCGCGTTGGCGCTGCAGAAGCGCATAATGGTTCTCAAGCTCCTCCAGTCGGCGCGTGCCCGTGGCAATCAGCTCGGTCTGATGGCGTTCCTGCTGGCGGGCCTGTTCAAGCTCCTCCCGCCATTGGCCCAGGTCGCGCGTCTCGAAGCTGAGGCGCTGAATCTCCTGCTGTTGCTGCTGCATCTGATCTTTATAGTAATTCTGGACCTCGCGCAAGTAGTCGGAGGCCAGACGATAGTCTTCGATCTGCAGCAGCTCATCGAAGGTCTTTTTGCGCTTGGCCGGCGTCTCTAGAAAGACCGCCGTGAAGGTTCCCTGGGGCACGCCGAGAGCGTCCTGGAAGAGGGTTGGCAGGGGGCGCTCGCGCTCGATCCCGAACAGCTCATGCAGTTTATCGAGCACGTCGGTGCGCTGTTCCAGGCGATAGTCAGCCTCGCAATCGTATAGCTGCCAGTAGGCGCCGGCACCGCAGCGGCGCTCGACAATATAGCGGCGCTCGTCGTTGCCCACCAGATGGACGCGGATCAGGCCATATTTCTCGCCTTCGCGTACAAACTGACTATGCTGCTTATACGGCAAGGCATCGAAGAGGGCAAAGCCAATGGCCTCGACCAGCGTGGTCTTTCCGGCCCCATTAGCCCCCTGGATGGCCGTCGTCCCACGCCGGAATTCGACGGTCAGATGACGATAGCTCTTGATGTTTTCCAGCTCAAGACGAGTGATCAACATGCCGCACTAGCCTTCCGCTCTACTCTGCTCTTTTGCCAGCCAGCGGATGAAGCCGTCCAGGCTCGCGCTCTCCCACAGCATCGGCGAGGCCAGGGCAAGCATGAGCTGGTCTGGCCTGCTGTCTGCTGGGAGAGGCGAAGGAGGCCCCTCCGAAGGAGCACAGACCCTGCCCCGGGACCGGGTTATGCTTGTTGTTTCTCTCCTGCGAGGCCGAAAGCGGTAGCTCCCAGGCGCATTATACCATGTCCGCGCACTGAAACACAGCTTCGCCCTGGCACGTGTCAGAGGAAGGAAGCGGGGAGAAGATGCACAGCGGGCTTCTGCTTCCCTGGGGGCAAGGCTGGTCCAGTCCGGTTGCCTTCCGCCTCTTACCAGGGTGCCCCCTGGAGAAGGGTCGTTCCGCCCTGCCCTTATAGATAGAGATAGAGCAAGCGAAAGACGACAGCCCACAGAGAGGAGTTTCTCATGCAGAGCATGTCACCCAAGAACAGAGCGGGCCGACGCGCGATGTTCGCCGTTCTGGTCCTGGGAATGGGTCTCGTCCTGGCGCTGAGCGCCTGCGAGGTGAGCCTGACGCCGGTACAGCAGAGCAGCCAGCTCTCGGTTGGCCAGGTCTTGCAGAAGAGCAGCCAGGCCATGCAGAAGTTGAAGAGCTTCGCCTTTACGCTGGCGGCCAACGGTACCCTGCAGGGCACCGGCCAGGGAACAGCCACGGCGACCGTCGGGGCGACGCCCACTCCCGCAGGCGCCACGCCGGCAGCCACGGCCAACGCCACACCCCTGGTCAGCCTGAGCTTCAATCTGACAGGCAACGGCCAGCAGTCCCTGAGCGACGGGCGGCAGGCACTCAATCTGACCCTCAATCAGAGCACGCAGCTAGCGGAGATCATCATCGGTCAGCAGGTCTATCTGCAGAATCCGCGCGGCCAGTGGTACGTCATCGATGCTTCGCGGCTGGAGGCGGCGAGCGGCAACCTGTTCGCCGGCTGGAAGCTAGACACCAACGCCCTCCTGACGCTAGCCCTGCACAGCCGTATTAGCGATCACGGCGCGGAAAGCCTTAACGGACAGAGCTTGCGTCACATCAGCGCCGTTCTGGACAAAGAGGGACTGCGTCAACTGCTGACGAGCAACACACAGCTCCGCAGCCTGCTCGGCAGCCAGAATCTCAATAGCCTGGTCGACCATACGCGCAGCTTCCAGGCCACGCTCGATCTGTGGATCGATGAAACGCAGTTCTACCTGCATCGCGTGCAGCTCAAGCTGAGCCTGAACGGCGAGACCAGCGGTCTGCTGACGCCGGTGGCCGGGGTGGCCAGCACACTGCTGCCACCGACCCTGCTCGTGAATCTCAGCAGCGAGGTCGATCTCAGTAAGTTCAACCAACCTGTGACGATCACAGCCCCGGCCAACGCCACGCCGACAGATGATCCCCAGACCATCTTTCAGACAAGCTAAACCTCCTTCCTCCTCGCTGAGTGAATGAGGTGGTGGACAGGTCAGACAGGTCAGCCCACGGGCAGCTTGTGGGATAAGCGGCAGATAGCGAGCCACACAGGCTGTCCGTGGCTTTTATGAGGTGCTATCGCTCTTGACGTAGCATGGCAAGAATGCCGAGAGGGGACAAAGGAAAGTAATCGCCAGCTTTTTTATAGAGAACGTTACAAGACGTTTATCTCCTTTCAGGAACACTTCCACCACGCGAGTGAAAGGAGGTTGCCATGCTCATCCGCCGGCTATCGACGAGGACGTTTCTGGCCGGCCTGTTCGGTCTGATGCTTCTGCTCAGCGCCTGCGGAAGCGTCAGCGGCGGCAGCGGCCCCAGCAGCACCCTGACTGCTGGCCAGGTGTTGCAGAAAGCGCTCACTACCATGCAGCATCTAAAAACAGTCCACCTGGACCTGTCCCTCACAGAAAACCTCCAGATGCAGAGCCAGGAGACAGCCACGCCGAGCAGCCAGAGCAGCAGTCTGCCCGGCAACCTGGCCATCTCAATCCAAGGCAGTGGCGATGAGGTCTTTCCAGACCAGGCTTCGGCTCAGCTCAAAGTGAGCGTGCCCGGTCTCGGCAGCAACCTGCAGCTCAATGAAATCCTCCAAGATGGCAAGGTCTACATCCAAAACAAGCAGGGGCAATGGTATGTCCTGGAGCAAAGCAGTTTGAGCGGCAGCAGCAGCTTCCTCGGGGCCGTCAACAGCGATCAGTATACCCGGCTGCTCGCCCTGGCACAGAAGGCTCAGCTCACCGATCACGGCGACCAGACCCTGCACGGCCAGAGTCTGCGCCATATCAGCGTCACCTTCGGTCGAGATGCCCTTAAGGAGCTGCTCACCTCCTTTGAGCAGCTACCCAGCGGCCTCAGCCAGAGTGACATCCAGCGAATCGCCCAGGCCACAACGCTGCGGCAGGCCGGGCTGGATCTCTGGATCGACGAGCAGAACTTCTATGTTCACGAAATGAATCTAAAGATGAACATAGATCTCGATGCGAATAAGCTGCTCCAAAGCACGGCAACAACAGGCAACTCCGGCATGAGCGGCGTCCTCGGCATCCAGGTCAACGCCACGGTGGACTACAGCCAGTTCAACCAGCCGTTCACGATCAAGGCCCCGACCAACGCCACGCCCACCGATAACCCTCAGACCATCTTCCAACAATAGCGGCTTAGCTTGAGCGCGAGGAGAATCTCCGCTCCTGCCGCGACGGGAGGCGGCGAGGGACTTGCTCGCTCCTTCACGAAAAGACAAGGGCCAGACCGACCGAGGTTCGGTCTGATCTGCCCTTGTCTCACTGCTCAGATCTGCAGCCAATTCCAGCCATCGCTCTCTGCGCTGGCGCACACGCTCCCAGGGAGGGAGCGCAGCCAGCCCCTGCCGGGAAAGGCAGCTTCCGGCAAGCAAGTTAGCTCTGGTTGGGACGTTCCAGCTCCGTTTGATCAGCGTACTGCGGCGCATAGGCCCGTATGCGCTGCTTCTGCTGGCGGATCAGGTCGGCTCGTTCACGCAGGACGCTCGCTGCTCGCGCGGCATCAAAGCTGACCAGGCGGCTCAGCTCCGGATCGTTGGCCACGGCCTCGAAACGCGCCGCGATCGAGGAGATCGTCTCAGGATCGGTAATGCGCTCGTTGCGAACAGCCTCATAGGCGCTCACGAGGATCTCCTCTTTCAAGGTCAGGGGAGACAGCGACGGGGCAGCCGCCGCCTTCTGCTCTCCGGCCTGGGCGGCAGCTCTTGCCGGATCAGGGCCAGGATCGGCCATGCGCGCCGTTGACGCCAGGCTCTGAGGCGAACCGGCAGCAACCCTGACCCCAGCGGTCTCCGAGCCGTGCGCGGCTTCGGCCCCGTTAGCCGTTCGACCATTGGTCCTGACCGCCTCCATAGCATCCGTATCGGGGGGCAGCGAACCGCGCGGCACCACCGCCACATCATGAATATGGATCCAGTGGATCTGCACCCCCCAGATCGCCACCTGATCCTGCATGCGCTCCGCCAGCTCGCCGTTAACCACCTCCCAGCTCGTAGCCTCCTCCTCATAAGAGGGCGAAGACTCATAGACCGGCGAGCGGCGTGCCAGGAAATAGCCCACACTGAAGGTTGAAACTACTGCCTGGATGGTTGTCAGCAAGAGCTGCCGGAGGCTGGCCTCCCAATCATTGACCTCAGTCACTGCCAGATAGGCATCCTCGGGCAGAAGCTGGTAGCAGATCGTGGCCGAGAGATAGACATCCTCGTCGGGAGTCAGATGCACCACCTGGGGCGGACAGGTCCATTGCGTGCGCCGCGTATTCAGACGGTGAGCCACGCGTTCCCAGGGGAGAAGCACATTCGGGCCGGGAAAGAGCGTGCGACGATACTGCCCGAAGGCGAAGACCAGATCAACATAGCCCTCCGGCACCGGATGGAGCAGGTAACGCAGCAGGACGACCGCGCCCCCAATCAAGAGGATCAAGAGGATCAGGCTGACCAGAGGACCAAAGAGGGCAAAAGAGCCAGCAACCAGGAATAACCCAACACCAGAGGCTAGAGCCAGCGACCACAAGACCGTGTTATCGGCGGCATAGTAAAGCATGACGCCGTGGAGGATAGCGATCGCCAGCAGGATCAGAGCCGCCGGCAAGAGGCCCGCATGCGACAGGTAGGCCTTGCCATGCAGGGCAGCCGGCACCAGGAGCAGGAACGTAACGATAGCAAATAACAGCGGCAGGAGCAGCGGAGAAAACTGCCTGGCAACTAACCAGAGCGTTTCGACACGCGAGGAAGGGTAGCCTTCATCGGCTAACCCATCGGTATCCGCCTCTGTCTCGGGCAGAGCGGAAACGGATATTGAGTCATCAGGGGCAAGTGGACCCTGGCGGGCAGTAGCCGCCGCCTGCGAGGCCGGGGCCGGGGCCGTCCAAATCGCGCTGGCCACGGGGTCATCGGCCTGGCCCGGGTCCATCCATTGTGAAGACATAGACGCGCCTCCCTCTCTCAGCACCTGAAGAAGCTAATCCGCCCGTTACTGATTCAGATTGGTATTGCTGGTGCTGCAGCCGGACCGGCAGCCGCTTTGAGAGCCGCAGCGCGGGCAGGGGCCAGGGCCCGAGTGACCACAGCCGCAGCCGGCCCCGGGGGCCGCAGACTCCTCCTGACGATAAGGATTCAGCCGACAGGTCTGACAACAACCGCCACCCGCGGATGAGGCACGCCCTGACCCCGAACCTGGGCCTTGCTCCTGCCGCTGGGGGACAGGGACCTGGATCGTCGCCCCGCTTTCCAGCATGACCTCGACCGTTTCCTTGGGTACATTGATCGAAACCACCTTGCCGGGTCCGCTGGGCGTCTCCAGAATGGTCCCGATCTGCGGCATACGCTTCTTGGCCTGAATATAGTTCTCATTCTCGTAGGACAGGCAACAGAGCAAACGGCCACAGACTCCCGAGATCTTGGCCGGGTTGAGGGGCAGGCCCTGTTCCTTGGCCATTTTAATCGAAATGATGCCGAAATCGCTGATCCAGGAGCTGCAGCAGAGCGTCTTGCCGCAGGGGCCCACGCCGCCCTGAAGCTTGGCCTGATCGCGTGCTCCGATCTGGCGCAGCTCGATGCGCGTGCGAAAAGTCGCTGCCAGATCGCGTACCAGGGCCCGGAAGTCGACGCGCTCATCCGAGGTGAAATAGAACGTCAAACGGCTCCCATCAAAAGTATACTCCGCCTCCACCAATTTCATAGGAAGCTTGTGCTGAGCAATGCGCTGCGCACAGCGAACCAATGCTTCCTTTTCCTTCGCCTTATAGGAGAGCATCATGCGCAGCTCCTCCTCGGTTGCCAGGCGGAGCACAGGTTTCAGGGGGTCGCTCAGCTCGCTTTCTGCCACCTTTTTCGCGGGGATGACTACACGGCCCGCCTCCACCCCTCGCACCGTCTCGACGATCACATACTGGCCCGTGCGATAGGTCTGTCCCTGGGGATCAAAATAATAAATGCGCCCGGCGGGACGGAACCGGATACCGACAACCGTGACAACGTTCTCAGTAGCAGAAACTGTCGGCTGCATCGCTCCCGTCTGATGTCCTTCTTCTCTTTCCTTCCGTCTCGGCTTGCCTCTGCTTCTCTCCCTCTTGCTTTGGCCTTGCGTACGCGCCTCGCCCAGCGCCCTGGCCCCGGAAGGAGGCGGACGGGACAGACAGCTAGCTCTCCTTAATTCAGCCGATGCGATCTCGCGCGACGCGCAACGAGGACAACCCAGAGGGGAGGGGACGGCGGCAATGCCGCCCCCGACTCGAGCCTTGTTCTGCTCTCTCTGCTCTGCAACGGACTCTTTCGTCAGCCTTAGCGCCTGCTGCCCGACAGCGACAAGATAAAACGAAACTCGCTCGCCTCTCCTCCCACCCTTTGGGCGGGCCAGCAAGTGGCGCGACTGACCAGGCTACATCTCGTTGATCTCGTTAGTCAGCAGGATGGCCTCCGCAACCTCGCGCATCGACTTGCGGTTGTTCATGCTGGCCTTCTGGATCTTACGGAAAGCCTCCTGCTCGGTCAGGCCATAGCGCTGCATCAGCAGCCCCTTTGCCCGCTCGACCACCTTGCGGGTCTCAAGCTGCTCGCTCAGCTCCTTCGCCTTCCCCTCCATCGCGCGGAACTCGTTGTAGCGGGCGAGTGCCACCTCGATGGCCGGGGCCACCTCGCTCTCGCGCAGCGGCTTCACAATATAATTCACGACACCAGCCTGCTTCGCACGCTCGACCAGCGGTTGATCGCCAAAGGCGGTCAGCAGCAGCACCGGCGCGATGCGTTCCTGCGTCAGAATCTCGGCGGCAGCAATGCCGTCCATATCGGGC
>NZ_JBHOQV010000183.1:0-2199 GCF_042408735.1 Thermogemmatispora sp. | reverse complement strand
TCCTCGGGAGGGAGGAGGGAGAGAGAGGAGAGGGAGCAGGAAGGATTGGAGACGAGGGAGGAGAGCAGGGTCTGCCAGTGGCGGGAGAGGCGAAGGATGGTCTGCTCCTCAAAGAGATCCTGGCTGTACTCAAAGCAGCCGTGCAATGACCCGTCAGGTAGCTCCTCCAGAATCAGTGAGAGGTCAAAACGGCTACTCCCGCTGGATAGGGCACTCTCCTGAACACGCCAGCCCCCTGGAAGGTGCGCTGGAGCTGGTGCCAGCGAGATCGCAACCTGGAAGAGCGGGTTCTGGGAGGGATCTCGCTCGGGTAGCATACGCTGGACCAGATGATGAAATGGCATCTCGCCGTGGGCCAGGACCTCGGTCAGGTTCTGCCAGGTTTGTCGCACCAGTTCCCGCGCTTCCATGCCGTCATTGAGCTGGCTACGCAGCACAAGAGTGTTCAGGAAGTAACCTGCAATCGATTCAAACTCTGGTCGATGGTGGCGATCACTCGTGAAAATACCGATGAGAAAATCCTCCTGACGGCTATAGCGATAAAGTAGGGCCTGGAAGGAGGCCACCAGGACCGTGTAGAGACTAATCTCTTCCTGGCGAGCAAAGTCACGCACCGCCTCTGCCAGGTCTTTAGCAATAGTGAAATGATAGGTACTGCCCCGAAAACTCTGCTGGGCTGGACGTGGGCGGTCTGTGGGCAGGGCGAGAGTAGTCGGCGCCCCCTGTAGATAGCGCTTCCAGAAGGCTGCAAGCTCCTCCAGGTGCTCGGTAGAGAGATGCGCTTGTTGCCAGAGCGTATAGTCGGCGTACTGGTACGGGGCAGGCTCGATGGTGGCAGTGGCCTCCTGACAAAACTTCTGATAGAACTCAAAGAGTTCAGGGAGCAGGATATGCTGAACGGTGTGGCCATCGCAGATAAGGTGATGAACGATTATGACCAGCCAGTGCAGATGAGGCGAAAGACGGAGCAGAGAGGCGCGCAGGAGGGGGGCCTGTGAGAGATCGAAGGGGAGGCGGGCCTGCTGCTCGACGAGGGAGCGGGCGGCGGCGAGCTGCTCGGAGGCGGGCAGAGAAGAGAGATCGGTCAGAGGCAGAGAGAGAGAAGGAGACGGCTGAACCATCTGGACAGGAGAGTCATGCAGAACAGGAAAAGAGGAGCGCCAGAGCTGGTGACGCTCCATGAAGGCATTGAGACTCCGCTGAAGGGCCTCCTCGTCCAGGCTGCCGGGAACTTCAATAACGATAGGCGTATTATAGACTGGAGAATCGGGCTGTAGCTGAGATAGAAACCAGAGCTGTTGCTGACCGTAAGAAAGAGGGGCTGGCTCTTCAGGGTTATGGCGCGGCAATGGCGCCAACAAAGTTCTCCCACCCTCCTGGTTCAGATTCCCCGAGCGCAGCTTCTCGAGCAAGGCACGTCTCTTTGTTGAAAGATCTCTCTGCGAAGGCATATCTTCAGCACCTGCTTTCTAGTTCCGAGTTTCTGAATAATTTTTGAGAATTTTTTGCTAAAAATCATTCTCTGCGAAACCGAGGCGAGATAGCCATTCCTCGGCCTCTTCGTCGCTCAAGCTCTCAACCTTCTCGAAGAGCAGTCGATCAACCTCTGCAGCCAGGGCGCGCAGAGAGCCGCTTCTAAACAGTGTCTGGAGCGGTAGGTCGATACCGAATGTCTGAGAGAGGCGCATCACGAATTGAGCACCCAGCAACGAATTCCCTCCTAGCTTGAAGAAGTTCTCCTCAAGATTAAGATCTTCTTTCTTCAGGAGAGAGGCTGCCAGCTCTGCGACTTTAGCTTCAACAGGCGTACTGGCCCCGCTCTCCGGGCGAATATCTTCGCTTAGAATATCTGCCTCCTCAGGTTTCGGCAGACCTGCACGGTCGATTTTTCCGTGCTCGTTTGTCGGTAATTTTTCTAATCTCACGAATATACTGGGAATCATGTAATCTGGCAAATGCTCTTTCAGGTACTGTTGCAGGTCGGTTAAAGCAAGCTCCCTCCCCGGTCGAGGCACAAGGTAGGCGACCAGGCGGGAGGAGGAGGGGTCGGAGGGAGAAGGCTGGTGAAGGAGGACGGCGGCCTCCTGGACGGAGGGGTGAGAGGAGAGGAGGGCCTCGATTTCGGAGAGTTCGATGCGGAAGCCGCGGAGCTTGACCTGCTGGTCGAGGCGGCCCAGGAAGAGGAGGGAGCCGGAGGGG
>NZ_JBHOQV010000180.1:0-10330 GCF_042408735.1 Thermogemmatispora sp. | reverse complement strand
GTCGTGGGAGCGTCGCCGTGGGTGCATTGTAGCCCGGCTCGTGGCCCGGGTACGAGAGCCGGGCGCCGCCGTCTCGGGTCGTGGGTGCATTGTAGCCCGGCTCGTGGCCCGAGGCTCGTGCGCCTGCCGGGCCGGGTACGGGCGCCGGGCGTCGCCGTGGGGCGTCGCCGGGTCGTGGCCCGAGGGTTGTGCGCCTGGTGGGTACGGGCGCCGCCGTGGCTCGTGGCCCGGCTCGTGGCCCCGGGGCGTGGGTCACCGGGCCGCCTCTCCGTTCCGTACGTGGCACGAGCCACGACGTCGTAACTCGTGCCATCGGTCTGTCTCAGAACTTACTTTTTGTAAGTGACGAGGTAATCGATGAGAGCAGGAGGGGCGTGTTTTCTATTCCGCACAGGAATACCAGCCTGGAGAAACCGGATAATCCACGCCAGTTCGTGCTGTTCAGCCTGCCATCGGGGGGTATCCCCTGGGAGCCATTCCAGACAGAGACAGTAGTCCCATCCCCGTTTCCCAGATCTGACGTGACTGTGTAAGCGATCTAAGAGACGCCTGCTCTGACCAACATAGACGGCGACGGGCGTCGATCCGTCGGTCCAGACCAGGGCATAAATACACACGTCACTCATCCTCTTGTGGAGCGTCTGCCGGGAGCCAGCCATGATCGAGTGGGGTCTGCCAGAACCGTAGGAGATGGGTAAGAGACACTGGATCTACGTTTCGCCAGATGGCTTGTTCAATAGCGAGCGTGAAGCGATTGGGACCGGTCTGGGTCACCCGAATGGTTTGACGTTTCCGATGAAATACGGCAGTGAGAGAGTCTTGTAGTACAGAGAAGAGTGCTTTCTCTCGCATTGGGTCACTCCTGCTGTCACTCACAAGATTGTTCCCAGAGGTCTAGATCAATCATCAATTCGTCTTCCCACTGATGGGCAAGCTGCTCAGTTTCCCCAGAAAACCGGGGCTGGTAAGCCGCAGAGACGGGATACGGTTCTCCCATATCGACGGGAGTGGGATCGGTTGGATGTAACGAGTGTGAGAGTCGCCTGCTCTCACGCAAGATTGTTGGGTCGGTCAGCACGCGCTTTCCCGTGGGAAACAGGGACAGCTCACGCTGCGTAGTAACCCACCGTCGCCAGTCCTTCCACTCAGACCGCAACGCAGTCCCCATAGTCACAAAGCGGGTGGTGGTGGCTGTGACGGTCAGGCGCTGCTGATGCCAGCCATCAAGAACGGCGTGAGGAAAGAGCGTCCCCGGGTCAAAGCCGCGGTAGTGGGGAGCGACCTGGTACCACTGCCCGTGCAGACAGAGATAGAACTCATCGAACCGGTGGGCGAGATGTGCCCGCTCTTCATCCAACCGTTCCACTTCGTTGGGGGAGAGCGGTCGGACAAGCGTCCAATACACCCCCGCCTGCACGGCGATGATCCCGGTGAACTGACCGTTGTCTTCCCATTGTCCCAGTTGAGGACCGATATCCATACCTGGGAGGGGTTCCGTGGAGTACAGCCCGTCCGTGCATGTCATGATCAGGGCTTCCGGTCGCAGCATCATGGCATCGAAGATCTTCGCACGCACCCGAGACGTGATGTAGCCTGCCCATTCCAGGGAGTGCCAGGTCGGTGGTTCATCCGCCGTCCCACCTTTCGCCTGGGCCAGTTTCCCATAGAGACTATTCAACCCGAGTTTCAGGACTCGCTCCTCTGGACGCCCCTCCCTTTTCCATTGCTGTCGCAGGTCAAAGAGATCCCTGACCCATTCAAAAGGGCGAATAGCAGAGCCTGGACGAAATTCCCAAGCTTCCAGGATCTCTATGCACCCGGTAAGCGTTCCGGTATCGAGTGCGCGAAATGCTGAGAGAACTTCTGGCGACCAGTGCCAGCCTTCCCCCCGTGGCGGAAAGTAAATTGATCCGTCAGGGGCACGCCAAAAGAAGGGATACGCGCGTGCCGCTGGGCGTCGAGTGGCGTGAGATCCCTGGGACGGTCCGGCGAGATCCCATCGCACATGGTATATGGAAAACGCACTGAGCTGCGCGAGAGAGGAGGGCGAGAGTGGACCGCGATGGTACCGCCACACGCCATCGGCTAGGCGGGGTAATTCCGGCATGATCGATGGATAGGCAGATCGCAGGTCATAATTGTAGACCGGCCCGAGACGTGTACCGCACTGCAACAATTCGATCCGACCTCCAGCATAGGCCGATCGAACTGCCTGGCGGAGGGCCACAGGGAGACCCGTGCGACGGTCAAGCGCCTCTTTGACGCGATGTTGTCTGAGAAGCGCGGCAGCGATGGCACCGGCACCGTCCCATCGTTGCAAATGAATACCGACACTCGTGAGGAGCGAGCGTAGACGGTTCATCAGAGCGACGAGTACCCGGCATTCATCCAGACAGTAGCGGATGATCTGCTCTCGTTCATCTGTTCGGAACGAGTGTCGGGCGGTCTTCATAGCGGCCATATGCCCCATGTCAATGATCATGCCATCAGGCAGGTGTAACCGTCCGTTCTGGTCCAGGGAGTCTGCCAGCCAGTCCCGAATCGCCTGGACAAAGCTCGTCTGGAAGAACCCGAAACAATCCCAGACGGTCAGACGAGCTGCATAGTTGGGAACGAACCGTACCTGCCGTCTTCCTGTATGCCGATCGTGTCGATCGACAACACGAAATCGGGCATGGCGGACATCCTCCACGTACTGCCGAAGGGTGAACTGTTTGCGTGGGCGATAGGAGAGTTCGTAGAGCCGGTTATCGATCCAGAGGGTGAGTGCGCGCCCCCCAGGTCCGTTATCGCGCGAGTGCCAGAGCTGTTCCACATCAGCTCGGGAGAGCGAAGCCAGCCAGCAGTTGACATCGTATGAGGTCGCAAACCCGCAGAAGATTGCACGCGGGTAGCGCCGTGCCAGCGAAGCCAGCCACGTGAAGATCTCTGCTGTTGAGAGTCCTTCCTCATTCCAGAGCGTTTCCCCGGTCGACGCGCACAGCAATACATACCGGTGGGAACCGTCGGGCAAGGTCACCCCTTCCCCGTCGAGAGCGATGAATGAAGGAGCAGACTTCTGCCGGTGTACGGTTTTGCGTGGCGTTTTGTGCCTGTCTCCTGTTCGTGGCTTGTGCCGGTCACCTGGGCGTCGCCGTCGGTCAGGCTTCCACTTCGGATTAGGCGTCCCATCGGCCAGCCATTTCCGTTGATAGTGGCGCCCCATTTATGCCACCCCCTGCATCAGATCCTCTGGCGTATCCCCGACGTTCCAGTCCCACCAGCTTTCTCGCCGGCCCAGATCGACAAGCGCACGGGCTTTCTTCCCACGAGGTGAGTTCGCTGGGCGACGCAGGTCCGACAAGAGCTGTCTGAATTCACGTGACCGCACGATTTCGTCATAGCTCATGTCACGTCCGGTCGTTCGCTTGACAGCACGACGGTAGTCCCGTATAATTGCCTGGGTACGAGGGTCTCGCTCACGGTACAGTTTCCGCTGTTCCTTCGGGACTCGTTGCTCATAGCGGAGTCCCCCGTGTGCGCGGGTCTGAGCCTCGCGCACGCTGAGCAGCTCGCCGGTCAGAGGGTTGTAAGCCTTCCGGGTTTCGACGGTGATCCCATACGGATTGGGTCTCCCGGGATAGACCCAAATAAAGTTTGCTAATCCCTGAATTTGTTTAGCCATAGACTACCTCTTGACGGAACTTCTCTGTACGTCCATGCCTGAATCAGGCAGCGTGCTGTACCTGTCTGTTAGCCCCGTGAGATGAACAGATACAGCACGCCCCTGCCATTCTGCTTTCTGACCTGAGCCGTACCATCTCCCACCCCACCCGAATATCACGACAACGCGCTAGCTGTCCGCCCCCTCGTCATCTGTCATCAGCGATGAGACGGGGGGCCACAGCAGGCGGGCCAGAGCTATGATCTCATCTTTCTGTGGGATCTCGCCCATTGTAGAGGGCGCTGGCTCGGACCGAGCCGGAACGATGATATAGCGACCTTCCCCTTTTTGGGCGGTCCGAGTCACTCGATACCACTGTCCTTCAATCCCAGACTCTCGCTCTGCTGAGTAGAGAAAGGAGAGGACCGGGTGGCGCGCCTGACCCGCAATCACTCGCCAGGTTCCCTCTCGCCCGGACTGACTCTCAGCAATCGCAAAGACGGGATAAAGAAAAAACCGTTTCGGCTCGTACCGTTTTGCTTCTTTCGCGTACCGTCCTTGGCCCCCGTTCATGAGGTGAATATCGTACTCGTCACACCACCGGCAGGGCTGATTGTCCATGCGCTGGGCACAGAGAGCAGACACCTGGAATGATTGACTGTCAGGGTCGTAGACCTCGTGCTTGTAAACCATCGCTGTCAGATGAGCGAACGACCCGGCACAATAGAGCCGGGCGCTTTCCCCCACACTGAGGCTTAACAGGCGCAGCCCCGTGGACTGGGCACGGGTCAAATCCGCTTCAAAGGCTTGCAGAATGTCATGGTCAGGAGAAACAGACTGCTGTCCGTACTGGGAGATTTCTCCTTTTGTTTTTGTCATGATGATTTCTCCTTTTTCAACTGTTACCGTTGATAGGGTGCCGTGGCAATCAACAGAGTACGTGCCACGTCCAGTAGCAGCGTGGCAATGAGTGGGCGGTACCGTAAGTCATAGCGGTTCAGTGCCCCGGTGATGTAGTCTGCTCGGACATGCGGCAGGTCCGTCTGCCAAAAGCGCAGTGCCTCCCCGCTTCCCTGTTGAGCATTCCAGACGAACACGACTGCGTCGACCAGCGGGTCGATCACCGAATACGTCTCGTCAGGAAGGGGGATGAGTACCACGCCTGGCGTTGAGGGCGTGGCGCGACGTATCCGTTTCTGTTTGATCATAGCTGTGCGAACCGTCCTTTCTGAATGCATGAGAGCAGGAGTCCGGTCCAGGTCAGTTCTGACCTTCGCACCCATCATAGAAAGGGAGTCAACTTAGTGCGACACTTCACGCACAATCTCGGTGTAACATTTTCTGAACGGTCCTCACCGTCCGTCTTCCGCTCGTCTCCACACACACACAAAAAACATCCCGTTTCCTCTTCAGAGGCAACGGGATGTGAGCAGACGAAAAACCAGCGGGAGAGAGCAGTCACGTGCTCTCATCTAGAGGGACAGCGAACAGTCCCTTCATTGCCTTCCCTATCCTGTTCTGTTCATCGGCTTTGACAACGTACGTAGCCAGCTCCATCCCATGTGCGGCGTCATCCCTCGTCATTACCACTCCCCAGACCAGGAGCATCCAACGAAGTCCATCCAGCTCGCCATGAACGCGCGGGCAGGTATGGTTTATCACCTGCAGGATCTTCTTGGTGAACTGACGGGGAGTAATGTCGCTCTTCTGATAGAACCACCGGCGCCAGTGTTCCTGTTCCTGGTTCAGGTGCCCCTGGACCGCTATCTGTATACGTTCCAGGTTTTCATCAGACAGGCGGTCCAGGGCAGTATGAACGAGGCCGAAGTGGAGACCCACCCACTCCACAAGATCATCAAACGGACCTTCCTTGTCAGCCCACTGCCGTTTTCTCTCAGACCACCGTGACCCGGCAAAGAGAGCACGCAATGCAGGTCCGAATACCTTTCGAAGGTCCCTCACGTGATCCGCCCCGATGACTCGCTCTCGGTGCTTCCAGTACCGCTCTATGCGTCTGCGTTGTGTCCGGTTCAGTCCCCCCACGATGGGTACGTGTTCGCTCTCACTCGCTCCCTGACTCGACGGGGACGCAGGGACAAGCGTACAGAGTAGCTGTCGGCAGCATCTTCCCGGCAGAACATAGCCGTTCAAGAGGAGTTCTTGCGCGGCATACGTTATCGAACGCTGAACGGTCAGGGCCTCCTGGATGAGCGTGACTCGATTGACCGTATCTGGGGGCCATTGACTGTTACGCCCTTTTGACGGAGGGAAAAGGAGACCGTCTGTGACCCATAGAGTGAGCTGTCGCTCAGTCACTCCAGTCGCCTGGACAATATCATGACGATTTACCATTATTCGTTTATGACTCCTTTCATCAAGAACAATGAAGAGGGTGTTCAATTACCACCGGGCGAGGTCAGTCGCCCCGTTCGACTCTCCTTATTGACCGTGTACTGTTTTCCAGTCCTACGGCGAAACGCTCGTTAAGGATTGCTTACAGAGCTATTCATGGGTTCCATGCCTGGTATACTCGGATCTTTTTCAACGATGTAACCCGTCCTGACGTAAGATGGTCATGCATCGCTGACCAGATCACCCACACCCTCATTCCGTACTGTAATTGCAGGCGGCAGATGAGGGTCACAAACTGTCGCATCGCCTCATTGACTTGCCATGTCGGTGACTCGCCCGGTACTCGATAGATGTAACCCTCGTTATCAGCTCGCTGTACTGTCATCACGAGTATTCTCTTGTAGGTATGCGTACGCACCCCCGCTTTCGCCTGGGGAGAGCGTACCAGTCCTGTCCAGAGGAAGACAGCTCCTGCAATAGCAAACGATCGATGCATCGAGGTACTCCCAGCTCATCACTCTAATGGGTGAAAAGAGTGACCCGTCCGCCTGTGCAACTCTCCCCGGGCCGGACGGACGGGTCATTCATGGGGCGGTCGGTCAATCTCCATAATGCGACATGTACTCATCCACCTCTGTCAGGGTCCTTCTTCTCCAGTCTGGTCGTATGAGCTGGGGGGTCAAGTACCCGGAGAATGTAGTGATAGGGAACCCATTCCGTGTAACCTTCGTAGCCCTTTGTGGTCAATAAGACCCGGACTACTTGGGTTCTCGGGTCATCTAGCTCTACGATCCCTTCCCATACACGTCGTTTTGTGTCAGGAACGACGTACCGTATCCGTTTCCCTTGCAGGTTCATGGGTTGTTCCTTCCCAACAGCAATCAGCTATCAGATACGAGTTGCCCGATAGGGTCCGCGTGTGATATCGCCCGGACCCAGGGACAATGACAGGGGAGTCGTGTCTGTACAGGCAAGCGATGCCAGCGACCATCGGACTCGGTGATGAGCCAGAGCCGCTCTACCTCTATGACTCGCCCCCCACACAGGTCGCAGTGCTCTGCCGAGAGCACGCGCGTCATCAGGAGCTGTGCCGTCACCATCCCGCGCTTGACCCGGCGCGGTAGGTCGTGATAGCAACGCCATAGCCGACGCACGGCCCGCCCTAACATCCCCGATTGCCAGAGCATTCGCCCTCGCGCTTCTCCTAGGAGTTCCTCAGCCATGACCCGGACTTCTATCAGGACCTGTCTGTAGGACAGCCCTTCCAGAACGAGAAAGAGAGCAGAGGACAGTACCCGGCGACAGGCACGATATGCCCGCCCGTCATCGGGCGGTGACCCGTCGTTCAGCATGATGAACTAGCCTCCGCATAGTCAGTGCCAAGTCCGTCAGGCGAGTACACCATTCATCGATCTCAGCATGCCACGTCTCCATAACCCGTACGAGTTCCCGGGCCACCACCCTGAGCAGGACGGGATTGATGCGTATGCTCCCCTCCCGGTCCTGCAGAAAGTCCCCCTTGCGATAGGGCTGGTGCTGCATGACCCATGAGATGAGTACCTGGTCAAGCCGAGGGCGGAAGGGTTCCATGAGATCGAATACCAGCGAGTCTCGCCCGTCCCGAAGGGCGTGAAACACGGGTATCGCCGGGTTCAGACCACTCGCCTGAATGCTCAACCGAATACGGCTTTCAAGAAGGGCGTAGCCGTAGTTCAGAAGCGCTTGTACAGGCGATGTCGCCGATTGGGCCGTACGCATGGCTCGCACGGGTGAATGACGCGGTCCCACCACCAGCCAGTGGGCTGGGAGGGTCCGCGCATACGACGGGGGAGTAAATCGTACCGGTAGATGCGCCAGGAACTCCCAGTATCCTCGCGCCGCCCGGCCCTCTACCAGCATGAGCCGTGACGGACTGCTCACAGGTCCCGAATCTGGAACATCGAACCAGCGACAATATGCCCGAAGCTGTGTCGCATACTCCCTGACCCGCCCCTGCACTGGCGAGGAAAACAGGCTACTGAGGTCATCCAGGGTGTCTGCCTGTCGTAACAGTTTTGCGTTGACCAGGGATCGAATAATCGGAAGACGAGCCGTCTCATCATGGGTGAGGTACCACTGCCCGTCGTGTAACTCTACTCGGCCAGTCCCCCCGGCGGTGAGCTGCGAGACGAGCCGTCCGCGATAGTCGATGATGCTGACCGCAATGCCTTGCTCTTGCAGCCAAGAGAGAGCGTCCAGGCTGACACTTCCCCTACTCTCCTGGAAGATGATGACCTGTTCTATCCCGTGCACGCCCCGATCAAGCCGCACAGGTACTCGGTTGACGAGATCTCGGGCTGAGGCTATGCCAGGAAACATCTCCAGTGCGTCATGACGCACGCGCAAGACAGTGCCATAGCCCCCGATGATCACGGTACGCCGGCGGTACATCTTCCCACCTTCCTCCTCACCAGCCAGCTCTGACCAGTATGAGCAGCGGTCAGCATACGCCTGCTGCTCTGGGGTACGTTTGCCTGTCCGCGGCGGTTGGACAACCGATCTCTGTTGTGCTATCATAAAAACGTGTACCCCCTTAGAACTGGGCCGGGCCGGCCTAGAACTGCCCTTGATACCAGTTGTTCTGAGCTGGCCCCGGCTCATCGACATACATCCATTCCTCAATGCAGTGCCATCCTGCAACGGCATGCCAGCGATAGTGATGGCAGACTACCCGAAATGTTCCAGTGAGATGGAATATTCCCCTGACCGCACTGCCATCTAATGCGAGCTGTTGCATCTGGCGTGTCGGTGGCAGCACAATCCGCCTCCCCGTATCGGTCAGGATCTCTAGCTTGTACCGGTCTAAGCCGACAGTCTCACGTTGCAATCGTACCCGTTTCATCGTCTCCCCTGAATAGCTCCTTTCTGTCTAAGTGTAGTGTATAATCAGACATATCCATTATAGGATCTCATAGGGGTGAATATCAAGGGGGAACAGGTAGTCAGGCAAAGTTGTTAGACTGGTTAGCCAGTGGACTGACAGAAGGGAGTTATTGTATGGTACAGTGGAACCTTACACCTGGTCAGGACAATCAGAAACGCATGTACAGACTCAGAGTCAAAGAAGTTCTCGAACAGCGGCAGAAAACCCAGTCATGGTTATCTCGTCGCTCGGGCGTTCCTCAGAACCTCATTCGCCGGATGCTCAAGGAACCCGATACCTATAAGCCCAGTTACGCCATTTTGGCTCAGGTGGCTGAAGCGCTAAGAGTGCCAATAGATGATCTTATCGAGAAACTGCCAGACCCTGACGAATTTTAGTCCGTCCCTGCCCTCGGCACGCTCTCAGGATCTCACCCACGACCCACGACCCGCCCACGGTCACGGCCCGCCACAGCGGCTCGTGGGAGCCGGCACGGCCCAATACCATTGCACTAGGACACGGCGACCACGAGCTGCCTCGGCCAGAGGCACGCTCATGCGAAACGCCCCACTGTCAGGGGTGTCCCGCCACAGTACCCGGTACGAGCCGCTATGCATACGAACGCCCCGCCCCACACGGCGCCCACACGCCACGACCCGCGCCCCACGGCGGCGCCTCAGCACGAGTATCCACAGAGCACGGCGCCGGTCCGGGGGCTACTGCCCCAGACCCAGCGACGGCGGCCCGCGGCCTTTCCGCCACAGCTCACGGGATGATCAGCGACGCCCTTCCTTCCGGGTACGAGGGAGTACCCACCGGCCCCACGACCCCCATGCCTCGGCCCGGCTCTCGTACCCGGGCCGGCAGGCGCCCGTACCCGGGCCGGCAGGCGCACGAGCCGCGGGCCACGAGCCGCGGGCCACGAGCCGGCGACGCTCCCACGACCAGAGACGGCGGCGCCCACAACCCTCGGGCCACGAGCCGGGCTACAATGCACCCACGGCGACGCCCGGCGCCCGTACCCGGGCCGGCAGGCGCACAACCCTCGGGCCACACGCCGGGCCACAACGCCCACGACGCACCCACGGCGACGCTCCCACGACCAGAGACGGCGGCGCCCACAACCCTCGGGCCACGAGCCGGGCTACAATGCACCCACGGCGACGCCCGGCGCCCGGCTCTCGTACCCGGGCCACGAGCCGGGCTACGACGCTCCCACGAGTCATCAGCCATAGCCCCATAGCCCACGAGCCACGGCGGCGCCCACAACCCCCGGGCCACGAGCCGGGCTACGACGCTCCCACGACCAGAGACGGCGGCGCCCCCACGAGTCATCAGCCATAGCCCCATAGCCCACGAGCCACGGCGGCGCCCGTACCCGGCGCCCGTACCCGGTCCGGCAGGCGCACAACCCTCGGGCTACGAGCCGGACC
>NZ_JBHOQV010000179.1:0-5472 GCF_042408735.1 Thermogemmatispora sp. | reverse complement strand
CTCATCCCTGCTCCTCCTCCTTCCCGATCTAGAGCCAAGAAGGCGGGTTCACGACGATCCGGTCCAGCCGAATCTGGCAGTGACGCCATTCCTCTTCTGACAGGGTCACCACCTGATCCGCTTGCAAGACCCATTGCCCCCCGGACTGCTGTTGACAGAGCACGACTTCCACCTTGCCGGGGATCGCCCGCCACAGCAGCGCCTGCCCGCGCGGTGTCTCGATCACGAAGGGCTTGCGGTTGAGCGGCTGGCCGGCACTCCCTCTGATCACCCGCGCGAGTCTGGCCCGGACCACCTCGAAGGCCCGGTAGGGACTCTCGTGCTCCCAGGGAGCCAGAAACGGGCGGTAGGGTGTCGGATCGAGCGCCTCCGCCTCGCTGAGCAGTTCGGCTTCCGAGACGTCGCGAAACTGCAGCACATACCGCTCAGCCATGGAACGCCCTCCCAGGTCGATCCTGGTCTGCACTGACTCCTTCAGTCATCGTCCTCGTCCTCCTCGTCCGGGGCCGGTCGCTCCTCCCCTTCATCATCCCCGTCTGGCTCTGGAGGCTGGTCCGGTACATCGAAGTAGCCCGCTGCTGGGGCATCATAGTCATCGTCACCCTTGCCGCGCGTGAGCTGCACCACCGATCCAATCTCGACCAGCAGCGGGTCTGCCGCCACCGCTGCTGCTCCTCCTTCCCCCCCTTGCTTAGGTGGGGGAAAGGGAGCCGGTTGAAGCCACAGAAATCTCATCAGATCCTCCTTCGCAGTCAGGTGCTCTTCACTCCATCCACTGGATGAGCTGTCCAGAACTGCCCGCTTCAGTCTGCCTGCCCCTACCGCGAAGCACCACGGGAGCTGCTGGCAGCCCCGTCACTGGTTCTTGCCCCCCTCCTGCTGCTCCCCCCTGTCGCACCCAGAGTGCGAGCGCCAGGCTGCTCAGCACGAGTGGTTGAGCCACTGTCAAGAACGGGAGCCGGTTCAGGTGCGCTCGCAAGCTGTCACCATCCACATAGGGGGCCAGCTCCGCTGACCCTGCACGCAGCTCGTCTTGCAGCCAGGCTCGCCGCTCCCACAGCGCGCGAAAGATGGCCCGAGCGATCCGCCCTTTGGTCGCTCGCAAGCGGACTGGCTCGGGCACGTGTCCTCGCATCGCCTCCCGGAGCAGTCCCTTGGGAGGCAAGCCGTGGGGAACCAGCAGCGCCAGCGGGATCGCCAGCACCTGCTCAAGCACCCGCGGGTCGGTGTAGGGATCGGTGCTCGTGAGCCCGGCCTCCACCAGCGGACGGGCTGCCGCTAACGCTGCGCTCTCGGCAAACCGGTCGATCCCGCGAAGCCATTCCCACACCTGGACTGGCCCCCGCTGTCGCCAGCGCTGGCGCTCCGCCTCCTCCACCTCGAGCACTCGCTGCCACACCTCTGGTCGCAGCCAGGGTGCCAGAGGACGTCGATGCCAGGGGGACTCCGTGGACCGCCAGAGCGGAGAGCCGCGGGTCAGCACGATCTGGCCCCATGGCATCCCCTGCCGATGCCAGAGCCACAGATTCTGCCACACGATCCCAAAGGCGCGCTCTTGCCAGCATGCTCGCAGGATGGTCCTCCATGCTGGGTCCCAGAGCGCATCCCCAAAAGTCCCACGCAGGTACATCCGAACCCGCCGGCTCCGTGCCAGCTGGCCCAGACACCGATACCAACTGCCGAAAAAAAGCACCGCCGTCAAGGGCACCGGGGCCAGCCGGGCAAACTGGCTGGCTTCCTGCAGGAGAGGCACCTCTTCCTCGGTCCAGATGCGCAGCGGCAGGCCCAGCTCCCGCGCCACCCGTCTGGCAAAGGCACGTTCATCGGCCTCGGGCACACGCTGACAGGAAAAATGGACGCCCATCACCCGGGCCGGAGACAGCTCCTCTGTGGCCAGCACCGCACAGCTGGAGGAATCCAGCCCACCGCTCAGATCCACCAGCACCGTCTGCTGTCCCTCGACACGCTGGCGTACTGCCTCCCGCAGGACCGGGAGCACCTGCCTCCCGGCTTCCTCCAGGGTGCGCGGTGGGGTGGATCGCGCCGGGCGAGGAGACCAGAAGAGGCCGGTCTGGAGCTGGTCCGCCTGCCAGCGAACCCAGCCCCCTGGGGGAACCTCGTGCACCGTTCGCCAGGGCGAGGCGCTGCGAAAGTGCCCGGTCACCAGATACCAGCAGACCCAGTCAGCATCAAGATCACGGGGGCCATTGGTGGCGAGAAAGAGCCAGACCGGATCAGAGGCCAGGATGAGCGCTTGCCCACAGACCTGATAGAAGAGCGGGCGCAACCCAAACGGGCTGCGTGCTGCCAGCCCTCGCCGGCGGACTTCATCCCACCACACACAGCTATAATCCCCCTCGAGTCGGCAGAGGCACTCCAGTCCCCAGCAGCGGTAACTCTGTGCCAGGTATTCCAGATCTGACTGCGTCGCAGGAACAGCCCCGTAGGGCCGGAGCGCCTCCAGCAGGGCGGGGCGGTAATACAAACGACCGTCGGCCGCGACCCAGGGCGAGGTACAGGACTCCCAGGATCGCGGGCAGGCTTCTTGTTCAAGCGCCTGCCAGCACCAGCAGCCCTGGCACTGCCACGAGAAGAGCTGATCTCCGCGCTGGCGCACCAGGCTCCCAATCTGCAGCCAGCGGGTGGGTTCAATGGGGGTCTCCACCTGGGGAAGATCCGGCGCCAGAGACACCCAGAGACAGAATCCACTCAGAGGAACTCCTCCTTCCTCGACTACAGCTGGTCCCGTCCACTGTGAAAGATCGGCTGCAGCGCGCCAAGCATGGCCCGGTGAGCCAGCCATCCGAGCCCCGCCTTCCAGAAGAGGGGACCATCAGGCCCCTCCACCCAGGCATGGGCCGTGAAGGGAGCCGTCGAGATACCCAGCACGACGTGGGCAGCGATCCCTCGCTTGCGGAGCACCCACCAGAGTGCAAGGCTTTGCTCCAGGCAGGTGGGCGGGCGCCTCTGCATCAGGCTGGCCCACCGCATCCAGCGACACAGACGGCTGATCCGCGGGCGAGCGGCTCCCGTCAGCTGGTCTGAAGCGGCTCCTGGCAAGGCCTGTCCCTCGGCGACGACGAGCAGCAAGCCATCCGCACGACAGAGCGTCCTTCGGATGCCCCACAGGGTCAGCCAGGCGTCCAGCGGATCCCCGAGCAGCGCACCAAAGCGCAGCACCCAGAGCAGGCGAGAGCGGGCCCGCCGCCAGGAACGCGATGGCTCCGCCTCGATCAGACCATGACTGGCCACTCGCTGGAGAAACCGGCGGACCTCTGCTCTGGCAGCTTCCTCCGTCATCCCTTGCCGCCGGAGCACGGCGACCAGTTCCTGGTCTCCCGCGCCAGCCTGGAGGGCTTCCCAGAGCTGCCAGCCGCGAGGCGTGAGTCCCAGATAACGTCCCCGGCGCAGATCCAGGAGGACGCCCCCTTCTGTGGTGTGACTGGCGAACACTGCCAGCTGATCAGCCAGATCAGGCGCCATTGGCTCCGCTTCCCTTCTGAACCACGCAGCCACTCCCTGCCCTGCAGCAAACAATTCCCTGGCCTCGCGCTACCCCGCTCCCCCAGTGGGCAGACACGCTGCACCATCTGGGAGAGGCCATCCAGGGCCAGATGAGTAACTGCTCTGCCTGGTATCCACTCCAGTCCACGAGCATCTCCTCCTCTGGACCGAGTCGATGCTTCCTCTTCAGTATAACCGTTCCCTGCCCCGCCCGTCCAGTCCTTTCGATCCACATCTGCCTCGCGTGCGTTCCCTATCAGGACGTTCCCAGGAGCTAACCAGCGGGGAAGTGGCCAGGGAGCAACGTGCAGAGAGAGGAAAGGGTTCAGGAGCTCTTGCGCTGAAAGGACAGCAGTAGAACCAGTGCCTTCGGATGGTGATTGGACCGACAGGGACCGGCTGGCAGGCGTCGCCCCTGTCTCCTTGCCTGCCCTGCCGGGGAGTGCAGACAGACCTCGCTTTGCCGCTGCTCGCCAGCCGGCGACGGATTCTCTGCCTCTCGGGGGTCACCCGAGACCCTTCGAAGGCGCATGCTTCTCATCCTGGTTCCGGTTCTGGTGCTGATCCTCATGAGCATGCTCAGCTGTATGACAGGATGAGGAGGGGAGAAAGAAAGGAGCACTGAGGGGGCCCTTGTACGCACGTTGTTTGGTCGCCACCGCGCGCGCTTGGCGCCTGCTTCGCCGACGCCAGCCGCCCCCGACACCTCCCCCGAAGCTGGCAGAGCGCACCCGGCTCCCCAACGCCGCTCTCTGGAAGACGTGCCCTATCTCTTGCCCAAGGACCCGCTGGAAGACCAGCGACTCAACTACCAGCATCACGCGTTGGCGAGGACCCTGAGCAACCATTACCTGGCCCCGCTTGCCCCAGGGACCCGCACCATCCTGGATGTGGGCACTGGGACTGGGATCTGGGCCTTTGAGATGCAGGCCCTCTTCCCGCACGCGCTCATCGTCGGCGTCGACGTCTCTCTCGCGTCGATGACGCAGCCGGTGCCGCCGCCCTGCCTCTTCGTGCGCGCCAATATCCTGGAGGGCCTCCCCTTCCCGGATGAGCAGTTCACCTACACCCATCAGAGGCTGCTGGTGGCTGCCATTCCCGCCCAGGCCTGGCCCGGCGTTGTCTGCGAGCTGGTGCGCGTCACCCGCCCCGGCGGCTGGATCGAACTCCTGGAACTCAGCGATGGCATCCAGCCCGCCGGGCCGGCCACACGTCTCCTGCTCGATTGGTTCGCTGACGACAGCCAGCAGCTTGAGGCTGTCCCAGTCACAACGAGGTCCCTCGCTCCTGTGAGAACACGCTCACCGGTCCCCACCTGGTCGATGGCGAAACTCCCTGATGAGCTGGGCCAGGGTCTCCTGCTGCTGCCATTGCCCCCACTCTTGCCCTCGTTGGGCCAGACAAGTGCAGACGGCTCGGGTGGTCTTTCCAACAGAGCCAGGAGGGGCAACCTGCAGGGAGGTGCCAGGCAGCGGCAGAAAGGTATGGCTATGCATGTACACCTTGGGACTCATGCTCGTCAGTCGTTCCATCAGGGCGCAGCTCGCCGCTTCAGCTTGCTCTGTCTCTCCAGCCAGCCCGGCGGATGAAGTCGCCAACGATGCGCTTGACTGTGTGACAGGATCGCGCCAGGTTCCATTGGCCCTAGCTGGTGACGCCATCAACAACGCGCCAGCCCTGATGCAAGCCGAGGCAGAGATGGCAAGGGGCCACGAGATGGGAATCGCGAGTGCGTCCTCGATCGTCCCCTTGCCCACGGCACGGGGGCGACTTCTCAGGGCACGCGATCCAGCCACAGGCCACCCCAAGTGGAGGCCTCTCCACCAGGTGCTGGTGGTCTCACGGTCTCACCGTGAACCGGTGACGCAATCGGCTGCGCTTCCTGCTGCGGAGAGAAAGCGGAGCATTTCCTGCAGCCGCTGCTGCCATTTGGAGGGACACGGGAAATGACGGGCAAGGTTTCGCCCC
>NZ_JBHOQV010000172.1:0-19260 GCF_042408735.1 Thermogemmatispora sp. | reverse complement strand
GCTGCAGGCGGCCCAGCCAGCCACGGGGGAGAGCTATGAATTGAATGCCATCGCGGCGGTGGTGTTGGGAGGAACCTCGCTCTTTGGCGGGCGAGGAACCATCCTGGGCAGCATCATCGGCGCGTTTGTGATAGGGGTCCTCAGCGATGGCCTGGTGCTGATCGGGGTCTCCGAATTCTGGCAGATGGTCATCAAAGGGGCCGTCATTGTGCTGGCGGTCATCATCGACCAGCTCCAGCAGCGATGGCAGAAGCGAATAGCCCTCGTCTAGGGACCAGTCAGCCGCAGGGGGTGAGAGAACTTTCAGGGAACTTTGTGTCATCAAACAGTGACACTTTCTTCACGCTCTGTTGTTTCTGCAAGAGGCACTCGACTCGACGAGGAGTCAGGAAGGAAAATGAGCATGTTGAGGCGAACACTTTCTCTTCTGTCTCTGCTCATTTTGATAAGCTGGGCTTTTGCTGCCTGTGGCAGCACTCAGGCGACTGGCAGTGCGTCAAGCGCAAAGAAGCTGATTGCGATCATCACCCCGGCTTACGACAATATTTTCTTCAAGGCGGAGGCCGATGCCGCCAACGCGCGCGCGAAGGCCCTGGGCTACGACACGCTAGTGGTCACACACGACGATGATGTCAACAAGCAGAACCAGCTCATCGATACGGCTATTGCCCGCCACGCAGCAGCTATCATTCTCGACAACGCTGGCGCCGATGCCAGCGTGGCCGCGGTGAGAAAAGCGAAGAACGCGGGGGTACCGGTCTTCCTAATCGATCGAGAGATCAATGCAACTGGCATTGCAGCCGCCCAGATTGTATCTAACAACTACCAGGGGGCAACTCTGGGCGCCCAGGAGTTCGTCAAGCTTCTCCACGAGAAGGGAAACTACGTTGAGCTGCTTGGCAAGCAGTCTGATAACAACGCCGCTATCCGCTCGCGCGGCTATCACGATGTCATCGACCAGTACCCACAGCTGAAGATGGTGGCCCAGCAGAGCGCCAACTGGGACCAGACTGAGGCCTTCCAGAAGATGCAGACCATTCTGCAGGCCCACCCTGATATCCAGGGGGTGATCTCGGGGAATGACACAATGGCCCTGGGAGCCTGGGCAGCTCTGCAGGCGGCTCACAAGACGAATGTCGTCGTCGTAGGCTTTGATGGGACACCAGAGGTAATCGCGTCCATCAAGCAAGGGGGGATTAAGGCGACAGTCTTGCAGCCCATTGTCCACATCGCTCAGCTTGCGGTTGACGAGGTAGACAAATATCTCAAAACTGGCTCTACAGGCCAGCCGGAGAAGCAGTCCATTGACTGTGTGCTCGTTACAGCTCAAAATGCTGATCAGTTTGGGATCTTCGGACCGAAGTAAGATCCTTCACTGGCTGGTGGGCCGAAGAGGCTTCTCAGTGGTGCTTACCAGTAATAGCGCCTCCTTTCAAAAACGGCTCCATCACTACTGGCCAGTTATTCCCCTCCACCGAAGCGACCTTTCTTGAGCTAACACGGGCAACTTCCTGGACAGGCGACCAATGTAACCGCGACTTCTTAAGGAGTCTGGTGGCCATGCCACTTCGAAGACGTCCTGTAGTAGGATCAATCATCCCCAGACAAGTGGGTTGTCCAGGAGACACTCGAACGGTGTTTCCCTGAGCACGACGGTGCTCAGGGAAACACTCTTAAACGGAAGATTCAGTCCAGGAGAAGTGCTGGCCGGATAGAGGCGTTTATCTAAAAATAAGATGCAAAAGTAATCTTCCGGTGACGGAGAGGTTCTCCCCGATTCAGGGGTGAGATGAGGTGGACAGAGGAGCTGTTCTCAAACGACGCGGAAGCAAGGCTCACCTCCAGCTAGCACACGCAAGACATTCTCTACAGTCACCTCTCCCAGCCGGCGCAGTCCCTCCAAAGTCTGGCCTGCACTATGGGGCGTGGCGATCACTGTCTCAAGCGTCAGCAGAGGATGGGGGCCAGGAGGTTCATGTTCAAAGACATCGCAGGCCGCTCCAGCAAGATGGCCAGAACGCAGCGCCTCTACCAGAGCTTCCTCATCGATTAGCTCCCCCCGGGCCGTATTGATCAGATACGCCCCAGGCTTCATGGATGCCAGCCTTTCGCGATTGATCAAGTGAAATGTCTCAGCAGTGAGCGGAACATGTAGGGAAACCACGTCGGACAACGATAATAGCTCATCAAGGGAGAGATAGTTGATCCCCCAGTTAGCGGCGAAAAGGTCGTCGTGATAGACATCGGCAGCTACTACCCGCATGCCGAATCCACGGACTCTGCGACAGACAGCCTTGCCAATGCGTCCTAAGCCAATCAGGCCACAGACCTTCCCGCGCAGTTCCATCCCCACACAGCGTGGCCACTGTCCCTGGCGCACAGCCCTATCGCCCTGCGGCACCCGACGCACGAGGGACAGGAGCAGGGCAAGTGTCATGTCTGCCACTGACTCAGCGATGACATCGCCAGCTATTGCCACGATGATCCCCTGGGTTCGTGCCGCTTCCAGATCGATATGTTCATAGCCGACGCCGTGTCGGGCAATGACGCGCAAGCGCCGTGCCTGAGCCAGCACACGCCCAGTAATTGGCTCCGTGCCAGCAATCATAGCATCCACATCACCGATGAGCGACAGTAGCTCTTCCTCTGTAGGAGGGCGGCCTGGCTGCAGCGTCACGAGTTCGCAGCCCGCCGCTTGGAGGCGAGCCACGGCCTCAGGGCAATGTGGACCGAAGGAGCGCGAAGTCACCAAGACGCGATAGTGGTGAGTCTTCTTTTCTCCCGCGCCCCTCGGGGGATCTGGCAAGGCAGCCGGCGCAGCCGGGTCGCCGTCAAAAGCGTGGGTCCCCTGCTCAAGGACTGACCGCAGGTGGGCCACATACGCAGCTAAGTCCGGTTCGCGGTGCAGGGCCTGGCCAAGCGGCAGAGAGGTTGCCCCGGCCTCGACTGCTGCCCAGCAGCTCTGGGTTTCCAGGCCTCCCGCAGCTTGCAGATCAACAGCGTAGCCACCTGTCTCGATCCATTGACGCACACGGCGCAGCCGTGGCAGCAGCAAGTCATTAAAGGTTCGCCCCCGCTCCCCCTCGCCGGTCACCCGACCCAGCAACAAGACAGCATCGAGCAAAGGAAGCACCCCCTCCAACACCTGCAGCGGCGTACCCAGGGCCAGACAAAGCCCAACCTTCAGACCATGCTCCCGCACCGTAAAGATTGCCTCATAAAGCAGCGGCGTGCGCTCCGCTGGCAAAAAAACCAGGTCCACGCCACATCTAGCTAGAGCCGGAATGAAGCGTAGAGGCTCCTCAACCGCCAGATGCACCTCGAATGGCAGCCGCGTCAGTTTGCGTAAAGCCGCGATCGTTTTGGGGGCGAAGCCGAGGTCCTCTACGAAATGGCCGTCAAAAACATCCAGGTGGAGAAAATCCAGCCCCGCTTCCTCCACACGGCGTAGCTCAGAGGCAAGCTGAGTATGATCAGCGTTGAAGAACGCGGAACCGAGACGCACTCGACCTTGGCCTTCACTCATCGCTCTCCTCAATCGCAATAGCTCGAACTGGACAGGCATCTAGACCACGCACCGGCAGTGGCAGGGCGATCAGATAAAAGTGCTGGTGGCGGATCTGCTCTAGATTGCAGAGGCATTCCAATACAGCGGCATCCTCCTTAAAGAGGCGTCTATGATTGGGGAAATGCGACACTCCTCGTACCTCGAAGCCGGAGCTATCCGTCCCCAGCAGCCGCATCTTGCGATCTGTGAGAAGCCACTCTAACGCCTCTTCACTCAGATAGGGGCGTTGATGTGACTGGCTCGTGCGATACTGATGGGCTCGCCCCTCCCAAAGGATCACATGCTCGCCAACCTGGATATCGCCAGCAGCCTGAAGCTCAGACAGCGTAATCGGTTCATTCACCTGCTTATGGCGAAAGTCCAGCCGGATGGCCGGCCCCATGAACAGGGCCAGAGGCAGATCTGCCGTATCCTTGCCATCGGCATAGAAGTGCAGCGGAACTTCAACATGGGTTCCTACATGCGACCAGAAATAGACGTCGCTCATGATATCCCCTGTTGCCCCGGTGCGCTTCAGGCGCGGCTTGACTTCCAGTTGGTACTGCTCCTGTCCGGGTAACAGAAGATGAGTCAAATCAACAACTCGTTTCTTGTGAAGGAGGTCTAGCATTACGATAAATCACCTCATTCCAGAGACATTGAAGGGTCAGAGAGAGGGTCTTTTTGCACAGAGACCCCAGGGACTGCCAGGGGAAGGACCATAGGTTGACCACCGGCATCGGCAAGCGCTTCCCGCACGGCCGGCAGACTGGCCTCCGTGACCAGGGCGAACATTACTCCGCCGCCACCTGAGCCAGAAAGCTTGGCGCCCAGGGCCCCAGCCCCGAGAGCAGCTTCGATCAGACGCTCCAATGCTGGGCATGACACTCCAATCCGCTCTAGAATCAATTGATTCAGATTCAGCAGATAGCCCAGACGTGGCCAATCGGCGGCTCGGAGGCAACCTTCCGCCAGCTCCACCAGCAGGCCAATTTCCTGGAAATAGTGAAGTCGGGTTGGCTGTTCTGCCAACCAGCTACGCACGCGAGCGTTCACTTCGCTGGTAGAGGCGCTGATCCCGCAGTGTCCGATCACCAGCGATGGCACCTGCACAGAAGAGAGAGGTTCCGCCTGACGTGCCAGGGTATAACGGATCACTCCGCCCCAGAGCGAGGTCTGTGTATCGAGGCCCGAAGCGGTGCCTCCGTGTGCCAGTACGTCCCCACGCCAGGCCCAGCCTGCAATGACCTCTGGCGAGCGAGACAGTCCAAGCAGCTCAGCCAGCGCCGCGGCCAGAGCTACGAAGATGGCGCCTCCGGATCCCAGGCCGGCGGATGGGGGGATCGCGCTGCTGAGGCGGATACGGAGTCCTGGAGGGAGCTGCTTCTCAACCGCAGCTAGCACATAAGCCGCAGGAGCGAAGAAGTGGCGTGCCACCAGGGCCTGGAGCCTCGCGTAGTCCTGATGCGCCAGCCAGCCATCAACTTGATAGGCAAGCTGGTGCAGATCTGCGCGACTCAAAAGGCAGGAACGCTGCTCTGGGCCATTCGTCTCAAAGAGGTATCCCTCGCCATCCGAAGGGGAGAGCGTGCAGGTCGCATACAGTCCCAGGCTGAGAGCCAGTGCAGCCTGGTTGCGGTTCACCGCATGCTCGCCGAGGAGGATAAGTTTGGCTGGAGCTGTGGCAGTAATCCTATATTTCATAGCATGCACCTTCTCCCTGCTGCTGCTCCCTTTCCTGGGCCCTCACCAGTGGCCTCCAGCCAGAAAGCCCCCATCGACATAAATGGCCTGGCCAGTGACATAGCGTGAGGCCTCAGAGGCGAGATAAATCAGTAGGCCGATCAAGTCGTCAGGTTCGCCAGGGCGCTTAATGGGAAGCCGCTCTAGCATCCAGGAGCGTCGACGAGGGTCATCCCAGAGAGGGACAGTCAGTCTCGTTGCCATGAACCCGGGACAGATGCAATTGACGCGGATATTGTAGGCGGCCAGCTCGATAGCGAGCGTTTTCGTCAGCTGTACAATGGCGGCTTTAGTTAAACCATAGACCGAGACCTCATTCAGGCCAATAGTGGATGTCAGAGAGCCGACGTTGATGATCTGGCCGCCGCCCTGGCGGATCATCTGAGGAGCAGCGGCCTGGCAGAGGAAATAAACGCTACGCAGATTAGTGCGCATGATCTGGTCATAGTCGGCAGGGCTGACCTCCAGAAAGGGCTGGCGCAGGTTGATGCCAGCGCAATTGACCAGGATATCCAGCCGTCCAAAGTGAGCGACCACGGCCTGAATAAGCTGTGGAAGGGCGGCCAGATCCTCTAGATCAGCAGAGAAGCTGGCCGCCTCCGTGCCACGCTCTTGCAGCTCCTGCCTTAGTCGCTCGAGGCGATCCTGTGCTCTTCCATTGAGGGCCACCTGAGCTCCGGCTATCGCCAGACCATGAGCCATCGCCCACCCGAGATCGCCACTTGCCCCTGTGATGAGAGCCACACGCCCAGCGAGCGAGAACAGTTCTTCAAGTGTTGCAGGATACATACCCGGTTACTTCCCTTCCCCCAGGCTAGGATAAGTGAACAGTGCAGCCTGTGCTGGCCGCCTCGTAGGCCGCAAAGACCAGGCGCATTGTTTTCAGGTTGTCGTCAGCCCGCGTCTCTGCCGGCGGGCCACCCCGCAGATCAGCCAGGATGTTGGCATTGCAGGGAACAATACTGGCCTGGACCAGCTCGTAGGCAGGGTCAGCCCAGGGATAACGCGGCGGAGGATAACGGCGCGCCAGCGTGCCCTCCGAGGTCGTGCGGCGAATCCAATAGTCCGGCCCTAGCTCCAGTGATCCCTCGCTCCCCTCGATCAGGACATAGGTCTCAGGGAAGCGCTCATGCTCCAGGCGGCTGGCATAGCTCAGCTCGCAGAGGCAGGTGACCTCTCCCATCCGCAACATGACAGTAGCAACATCCTCTCCCTTGATCTCAGGATTGACGCGGGCAGTCTGACAAGAAAGGCTCTGAGCCTCACCGAAGAGGAAGCGGGCAGTGTCGAGCAGATGACTACCAACATCCATCAGAATGAAGCGCTCCACCTCCTTTAGAAAAGGCTGGTTTGCGAAAACAGGAAAGCTGCAGCAGAATTGGAGACGAGCACGGAAAGGACGGCCAATGTTACCAGCAAGCAACTCTTGCTTGAGCTGACGCAGAGGACGCTGCCAGCGCCAGTTTTCATGAATAATCAGAGGAATACCAGCAGCGGCAGAGAGCGCAACCATGCGCTCGGCCTCCTCCAGGGTAGGGGCCATCGGTTTCTGGCAGATAGCAGCAACGCCGTAACGGGCAGCCAGTTCGACAAAGTGGGCGTGCGTTGCAGGATCGGTCACGATGTCCACAGCATCGGGACACTCTCGCTCTAAGAGCTGCTCAGCGTCATCATAAATGGCGGGGACGCCGAAGCGGGCAGCCAGAGCCTCAGCCTTGGAGCGAGTGCGATTGTAGAGGGCCACGACCTGGACGTCCGCCAGTTCCAGCCAGGCAGCAAGCTGGTAGCGAGCCCAAAAGCCGCAGCCCAGAAGGGCGAGCCGCAGAGCAGACATGGACCTCTCTCCTCATGACTGGTATGATGGAATACTATAATATAGAAGTGTGCAACTGTCAAGCGCCCCTCGCAGGTGGACCGTCGCGCGGAGATGATCATCCGAAAGGGACTTGACATTTAGACCATCGTCAGGCTATCGTATTACATATCGGTTACCTGACGTCCAGGGTAAGTTTGAGTCAGCCCGTTTTCATCCATCAAACTGGTATGATGGCATTCCATCATATTACCAGACTGAGCGTTAGCCGAACGCCGCTGTTGGGAGGTCATAGCGCTCGGTGTGTTTCGTTTTCCGCCATCCAGCGGGTAGTGATGCCTGCTGGAAGCTGCCCTCTGCTTTCCTCCGGTCTGGCAAGCCCGGAGTGAAGCGGCTTGTGGCCGAGATATTTTTCGGGCCGACCTCTTGCGTGCCTGAAAGGAGCATCAGCGATGACTGCGAGTCATGACCAGGTATTTCCACGAGGAACCCATCCAATGAAGGCTGCGCGACATCTCCTCCTCCTTGCTGTGCTCTTGCTCTGCTTGCTGCTATCAGCCTGTGGATCGACAAGCGCGGGCGGCAGTGGAGCCAAAAAGATCTGTTTCGCTTACCAGGACCTGGAAACCGAGTTCTGGGTAGCCGGACACACAGCGATTGTCAAGGCGCTCAAAGACAAAGGCATTCAAGTCATTGAGCGCAATGCTCATCAAGACCCCAATGTACAGCTGCAGCAGGTCCGCGACTGCATTAGCCAGCATGTCGATGGCATCATCATCATTCCCCAGGATGGGGCCAGCGCCATCACCATCATCGGAGAGGCGAACCGGGCCAACATTCCCATCGGCGTCTTCAATCGGCCTCCGGCGCCAGGCAATCCTAATCCGGCCCTCGTCGTCGTGGCCGATAACGAGGCTATCTCCGAGGCTACCGTTGAGTTTATGGCCCAGCAAGCGATGAAACTTCATCGTAAAGTTCACCCCTTGATCATGGTTGGCGATCTGGGGGATCCGAATGCCGTGGCGCGCAAGAAGGGCTTTGACACCGTCATTGCCCGTTATCCCAATCTCTTCTACAAGCCGGTTGAGGTTGCTACAAAGTGGGATGCGCCCACCGCTCTCGCTGGATTGCAAGACGCTATGCAGGCCAACCCCGATGTTGATTTTCTCTTTACTTCCTCCGATTTCCTTTATCCTCAGATCGAGTCAGTTCTCAAGCCTCTGGGCAAATGGAAGCCAATCGGTGATCCCAACCATGTCATCATGGGAGGCATTGATGGCGATTCCCGTGCCTGCGGTTTGATGCGCTCTCAATATGTCGATGCTACCGGGGTGCAGGATCTTTTCTATGAGGCCAATACGCTGCTGGCAGCCCTTCTCAAGGCCATCGACAATCATGAAAGCAAGCCTAACCAGGTGCTCATCGATAAGGGCTTTGCTTTGACTCAGGCCAACATGAGTACTCGGGCCAGGGACATGTGGGGCTGCGTCCTTCCACCCCCCCAGTCGGGCGTCTAACCAAGACTGCCTGCCCCAATTGGGGTACCTGTCCTGCCGTCCTCCCTCTCAGAGTGATCTCTCCTGCGTGGGGCTCAGGGAGGACGGCCTCCCCCGCTACTTCGGCTCTTTGTTTTTAGCGATATGGATGATTGCCACTAAGGAATAGCAGCCATGACTGACCTGCCATTCTTCCTCTCACGACACCTGAAGCGTCGCACCTTTGTGAAAGGGGCGACAGCTGCGGGCCTCAGCTTTGCTGCTCACGGCTGGCATGGATGGCGCAGACCTCGGCAGGCTCTGGCCACCAATGTCAGCCAGGCTGCTTCCTCTCGCCTGCCCCGCATCGGGGTCAGCGATGACGGACACTTCCTTATGACAGAGGACCAGCAACCCTTTTTCTGGCTGGCTGACACCGCCTGGGAGCTACTCCATCGCCTGACTCGCTCGGATATAGAGGCTTATCTGAACGTCCGCAGTCAGCAGGGCTTCAATGTGGTTCAGACGGTTATTTTGGCTGAGAACGATGGCCTGCATCAGCCTAATCGCGAAGGACAGCTTCCGCTGATCAACGATGATCCGACTCGCCCCAATGAAGCCTACTTCCAGTTCGTCGACGCTTTTGTTGAGCGTGCCCAGGACTATGGCCTGTATGTCGGCTTGTTACCCACCTGGGGGGATAAAGTGAATCAGTTGTGGGGAGTTGGACCCGTCGTCTTTAACCAGAACAACGCCTATAGCTACGGGCGCTTCCTTGGCGAGCGCTATCGCAATGCCACGAATATTCTCTGGATTCTGGGTGGTGATCGTCCTGCTGATGGCTATGAGGCGGTCTGGCGGAATATGGCCGCTGGCATCCGTGATGGAGTTGGTGGAGCTGTTTTTATGACCTATCACCCAACCGGAGGCCAGTCGTCTTCCCAGTGGTTTCAGAGTGATTCCTGGCTGACTATGAACATGCTGCAGTCAGGCCATAGTGCTCGCGATCTACCCAACTGGGGGATGATCGCCCATGATTACGGCCTGACTCCTGTCAAGCCCGTTCTCGATGGCGAGAATAACTACGAGGACCATCCGGTCAACTGGAATCCGAGCAATGGCTATTTTAGTGACTACGAGGTCCGTCGCCAGGCCTACCGTGCGGTTTTTGCTGGGGCCTGTGGCCACACCTACGGCAACCACTCTGTCTGGCAGTGCTTTCAACCCGGCTATGGTCCCATCTCTTATGCCATCTTTTATTGGTATCGCGTCCTCGATCATCCTGGAGCCGTGCAGATGCGCTATCTGCGCAATCTGATGCTCTCCCGCCCCTACTTTGGGCGAGTCCCAGATCAAAGCCTGGTGCTTTCTGGAGAGGGTGACGGCCCGTTCCATGTTCAGGCAACCCGTGCTACTGATGGCAGCTACGCCTTTGTCTATATTCCCGATCCGGTGCGCCGCGTGGTTATCGATGTTAGCAAAATTGCAGGTCCCGTAGCCCATGCCTGGTGGTATGATCCACGGACCGGCCAGGCCTCGGAGATCGGTAGTGTCAGCACCGGCGGCGAGCAGTCGTTCACGACGCCCGGCGATGGCCCTGACTGGATATTGGTGCTTGATGAACAGGCGCGCGCCTTCCCTGCTCCCGGCGACCTCCGCCAGGGAGGGCAGGCATGAAGAGGAAGCCTGAGCGGCGCCTGCTCTCCACCCGTGCCGGCGCCGGCCACATGGCTTGCCTCCCTATGCCTACCCCGAAGGTGCAGGCGGCCCCAGCGCTATTATGGACGGAGGATCACATCTATGGCCTTGCTTGAACAGAACGGAAAGCATCAGCGGTCACAGCGGCAGGAGCAGCCTCGGTTCCTGGCTCCCGCCGCCAGTGAGGGCGGGCCTCGGCTGTCTGGGCTGCTGGCGCTGACCTTCAGGCGTCTCTGGCGCCATCTCCTCCTTTCAGAGTATTTCGTTCTTTATATAACCTTAGCTTACTTTTTGGTCCTTTGGCCCATCATCCCGGACATCGCGTCACTCGATAACCTGAGCAATATTCTTTCGAATACGGGCCCTTTGCTATGTATCGCCATCGGCCAGACCTTTGTTCTGCTGGTGGCTGGTATCGACCTCTCGCAAGGGGCGATCGTGGGGCTGGCCAGTGTGATAGGGGCGATGCTCATGACGACGTCGCTCGATCCCAACCTGTTCAGTAAAAGCCCGTTCTGGGGCAGCTTGCTTGGGCCGCATGGCAGTCCACTCGCTGGCAGTCCGCTCTCTGTTCCTCTCGGCATTGCGGCTATGCTGCTTTCGGGAGCGCTGGTTGGTCTGTTGAACGGGGTGGCGGTAACACGCTTCCGCATGCCGCCGTTTATGGTGACCCTGGTGACGATGATTTTCTTTGATGCGCTGGCTATCTGGTTGACGAAATCGGAGACGATCATCTTTCTGCCGCGCAGCTTCACGGTTCTGGGTGATGGCGCCCTGGGCTTTGTGCCCTATGTGGTGCTGATTGCTCTGGGTTTGGCGCTCGCAGCGCATCTGCTATTGAGTCAGACTATCTTTGGGCGCCATCTTTATGCCATCGGTACCAATCTGCGTACAGCCATCGTCTCGGGGGTACCCACGCGCAGAGCCGTCACGCTGGCCTATGTAATCAGTGGCTTCTGTGCCGGCCTCTCCTCGGTGCTCTACACGGCGCGCCTGCAGACGGGCAATCCGACCCTGGGCGACAACATTTTGCTCGATGTGATCGGGGCGACCGTCATTGGTGGGACCAGCCTCTTTGGCGGCAAGGGGAAAATCGTCTGGACGATCTTCGGTGTCCTCTTTTTCGTCCTGCTGGACAATAGTCTGAACCTCCTTAGCCTGTCGTTCTACACCGTGACAGCAGTTAAAGGGGCCTTCATCGTCTTGGCCGCCTTGCTCAATGTCACGCGCGTGCGTTTTCTAGAGAGGAGCACGGGCAAATGAGCGAGCAAAAACCGTTGTTAGAGGCTCGTGGAATAGAGAAGAGTTTCTTCGGAGTCAAGGTGCTGCATAAGATAAGCTTTAGCCTGAGCGAAGGCCAGGTGCTGGGAGTGATTGGCGAGAATGGGGCTGGCAAGTCGACGCTGATGAACATTCTCGGAGGTGTGGTGCAGGCTGACGCTGGCGAGCTGCTTTTAGCAGGAGAGCCTTTTGCACCTCGTACACCCAGAGATGCGATGCAGCAGGGCATCGCCTTTATTCATCAAGAGCTCAACCTCTTTACCAACTTGACCATTACCGAGAACATCTTTATCAATGGTTTCCCGCGCTTACCTTTCTTCCCAGTGTTAATCGACGGGCGCAAGGCGCGCTCGCAGGTCAGGAAGCTGCTCTCACTGGTCGACCTGAAGGTCTCCCCTGATACGCTGGTCGAGCGTCTCTCCCCTGGCGAACGCCAGCTCGTGGAGATTGCACGAGCCCTGAATTCTGATGCTCGTGTGATCATCTTTGATGAGCCAACGACCTCCCTGACAGCTCGCGAGACCGAGCGGCTCTTCACCCTATTGGAGCGCCTTAAGGCCCAGGGAAAGGCGATCATCTACATCTCTCATATCCTGGAGGAGGTGGAGCGCCTCTGTGACAAGGTGTTGATCTTGCGCGACGGTGAGCAGGTCTGCACAGCCTGTCGCGGTGAATTGAAGATCCCCGAGATGATCTCATTGATGGTCGGGCGGACACTAGAGCAACTTTATCCACCGCGTTCCAGCCGCCCAACATCGGAAACAGTATTGGAGGTACGCGGACTCTCCCAGAGTGGTATTGTGGCCGATATCAATTTCGCCTTGCATCGCGGCGAGGTACTGGGTCTCTTTGGCCTGATGGGCTCAGGTCGCACCGAGCTGGCCCGTATGATCTTTGGACTCGATCCTTTTGAGCGCGGTGAGATTTTGCTTCGCGGCAAACCATTGGTCCGACACTCCCCCAGTGGGAGTATTCGTCAGGGCCTGGGCTTTGTAACAGAGAATCGCCGCGAGGAGGGCCTGCTGATGGAGATCTCGGTTACCGAGAACATGGCGCTGGTCTCACTGCCGCGCTACACGCGCTCCCTATTGCGCCTGATTGATCGAGTGCGTCTGTACAAGGCTGTGGACAATCTGGTACGCCTGCTGCAAATCAGGGGCGGTTTAGCTGAGCGCACGCCGGTCAAGAGCTTGAGCGGTGGCAATCAGCAAAAGGTTGTTATTGGAAAGTGGCTGCTCGCTCAGCCAGCGGTTTTAATTCTGGATGAGCCGACACGCGGTGTCGATGTGGGGGCACGCTACGAGCTATATACCCTGATTAACGAGCTGGCTGCTCAGGGTACGGCCATCCTGATGATCTCCTCGGAGATCGAGGAGCTGATCGGCATGTGCGATCGCATCCTGGTCATGGGGAATGGCGAGATCCTGGCCAGCTTCGAGCGAGACGAATTTGATCAAGAACGCATTCTGCGCTCTGCCTTTCGGGAGAAGGTGCTGTCATGAGTAAGAGCCTTGTTCGCTGGATGATGTTGTTTTTGCAAAATATGCCCTTCATCTTGCTCATTACCGTGGTACTGATTTTCAGCATCCTATCACCACGATTCTTTACCTACAAGAACTTCGAGAACGTACTGACCCAGGCCTCCTACATTGGCATTGTGGGAGTTGGCATGACGTTTGTCTTGCTCACTGGAGGGGTGGATCTTTCTGTTGGCTCGACGATGTACCTGTCCGCGACGATTACAGGAACCTATCTGCTGGGCAATGGCCTGCCGCTCTGGCTGGCGGTGCCAGCGACGCTCGTTGTGGGCATGCTGGTTGGCTCAGTCAACGCCTTTGCCGTTACCTATTTACGCATAGTTCCATTTATTGTGACGCTAGGCACTCTAGCTTTGATGCGCGGCCTGGCTCTCTCAATCACGCAATCGGCGGATGTAACCTTTCCAGCGAGCATCACTGATCTGGGCTCTCACCGTCTCTTTGGTTTCGTGCCCCTGCCAATTGCGATCTTTGCTGTGGTAGTGCTGGTGGCCTGGCTCATCTTGACGCGGACTACTTTTGGACGGCAGATCTATGCGGTAGGTAACGATAGTGAGGGGGCTAAGAAGGCTGGTATCAATGTGGGCTTTATCCTGGCCAGTGTTTACGTGATCTGCGGCGCCTGCGCAGCACTGGGCGGTCTTGTGTCTGTGGCCCAGTTTGGCGTCGCTAATGCCGGCTTCGGTCAGCATGAGGAATTCAACGCCATCGCGGTGGCTGTGTTGGGAGGAACCAGCCTTTTCGGGGGCCGCGGCAGTGTCTTTCCAGGCACCGTTGTGGGCACAATTCTGGTGCAGCTGGTGACCTCTGGCTTGATCTTCACGCGCGTCGACATCTATCTGCAGCCTTTGGTTTATGCAGCTATCATCTTTCTAGCAGTTCTGCTCGATAGCCTGCGTACGATCCAACTTGAGCGGCTGGAGCGGCGAACGATTCGGGTGGAGAAGGCTGCCTAGGACTCGCTCCTTACGGCGCGTGAAACGAAGCGAGCTGGCTTCTGCCTGCGTCGACAGAAGCCAGTCGAAGGGGTATAATAGGGACGCCATTAGAGCGTTCTTGCAGTACGGCTAGTTCTTCCTCGATACAGAGGAAACATCGGCAAGAGGAACAGTCTGGATAAGCTACCATGAGTATGGACCACCTCCAACAACTGCGTCCTCCGGTACGGGCAGCGCGGCTTTCCGACCAAGTGGCTGCGCAGCTTCAGGCCCTGGTGATAGAAGGAGCCTTTAAGCCTGGGGAAAAGCTACCATCCGAGCGAGAACTGTGCGAGCTTCTGGGTGTGAGCCGCACAGTAGTGCGCGAGGCCATTCGTGCTCTGGTCGTCAAGGGCTTGCTAGAGGTACGACCTGGCGGTGGCATGGCGGTGCGTGCCCCTGATACGGCGCTCGTTTCAGAGCTGATGAGTATGATGCTGCGCACTGGTAACAAGGAGATCGCCTTTGCCCATGTCCAGGAGGTGCGCCGCCTGCTGGAGGTAGAAATTGCCGGCCTCGCGGCTGAGCGTCGCGATGAGGAGGACTTAGGGCGCATGGAAGCGCAGCTTCGTGCTATGGTGGAATTCGAACACGATCCACAGCGCTGGGCAGAGGCCGACGTGGCCTTTCATGCTGCCATCGCTACAGCGACCCATAATCCCCTCTATCCCATTCTCCTTGGAACCATCTCTGATCTGCTGATGGAGGTACGCCTCACGGGCGTCTCGCTCCCCGGTACTCCTCAACGAGCACAGCGCTATCACGTGCCAATTTTCGAGCGCATTAAGGCTGGAGACCGCATTGGGGCCCGCAAGGCGATGCTGGATCATTTGCGTGAGTCCGAGGAAACCTTTCAAAAGGCCAGGATTCGGCTGCTCCAGATCCAACATTCTCCCTCCGTATCTTCCTGAGAGGGCTCGGGATCTTGTTGCAGCGGCGATTGTTGCGGCTGAGTTCTTCTCCTTCTTTCTAGCGAGCTGGAGAGAAAGCGGGGGTTTTATGCGTGCTTTTCTGACAACGGGCGTGCGTCAGATGCGTTTGGTCGAGCTACCCAGACCAGAGCCTGGACCGGGTCAGGCCTTGATCCGTGTGGAGGCGGTGGGATTGTGCGGTTCCGATCTGCATATTTATACAGGTGATCATCCCTATACTCGCTACCCACAGACGCAGGGACATGAGTTTGCAGGAACGATCGTGGCCTTTGGTGAGGATTATCATGGCCCGCTGCGTATCGGAGAGCGGGTAGCGGTCGAGCCACTCATTGGCTGCGGGCGCTGTTATCCTTGCCGTAACGGACGGCCCAATTGTTGCACCAACCTCGTAGTCCTGGGAGTGCAGGCTCCGGGAGCTCTGGCTGAGTTTATCGCTGTGAGCACGAGCCAGCTCTATCCGGTAGGAGAACTAGATGCCGAGCTGGCAGCTCTGGCTGAGCCGCTCTCGATTGGAGTTCAGGCTGTCACTCGCGCTCAGGTGCATGCTGGTGAGCAAGTGCTGATCTTCGGTGCAGGCCCAATTGGGCAGGCGGTCCTGCTGGCTTGCAAGGCGCGGGGGGCATCAACGATGATCGTGGATCGTCTGGGCAGTCGCCTGGAGCTGGCAGGCAGGCTTGGCGCCGATCAGGTGGCCCTGGCCCAGGAGGAGACCCTGGCCGATCGCCTGCTGAGCTGGACGGGCGGAGATGGGCCGGCGGTGATCTTTGAGGCGACGGGGGTGCCAGCTGTGATTCGCCAGGCCGTCGAGCTGGTGGCCAGCGCAGGGCGCATTGTGATTATCGGCCTCTCGAATCAGGAGGTCGCTCTGCCGGTGGTGGAGTTCACACGCAAGGAGCTAACGATCCTGGGGTCACGCAATAACGCTGGGGTCTTTGCTCAGGCTGTGGCATTGCTGCAGAAGCAGCCTGAGCATGTGCGCGCGCTGATTACCCACCGCTTTCCCTTTGAGGAAACACAGACGGCTCTGGAGTTCGCTCTCGCGTATCCCGATGCGGTTGAGAAGGTGATCATTAAGGTCGCGCAGTCCTGAGTTAGCGAATCTCTCACCACTGTGTTCTCCTTCTGAGCCTCCCATCCTATCCAGCGTGGAGCCGGAGCGGGAGAGGAGCAGGATCGCTGACCCGCTCTTCTCTCGCCGGCTGTCGAGCAGAGCAAGAGGACAACCTGGCCTGGAATGGCGGAGCTGCCGGCCCCTGGTCTGGGCAAGGCTGTGAGCTGTTGGGCTTGCGCTCTTGCGCTTAGCGCTCCCTACAGATCGAGCAGGCGCATCCCAAGGCCCAGGTCTTGAGGCCATACTCGCCAGCGCTGGGGATTTATGGGCATGTATTACCGGGGATGCAACGGGAGGCCCTGCAGCGAATGGAGCAATTGCTGAGGAGAGAGCAGGAATAGGGCTGTCAGAAGAGCTGTCAGGAGGGCTATGAAGGGGTCCTCCACGGGAGGAGAGCCGCGGAGGCGGCTCTGGAAGAGGGAGCGGGAGACGGGACTCGAACCCGCGACAGCCTGCTTGGAAGCTGGGCTGGTGGTCAGGGGGGGTCCGTCTCTGTCTGCCGGATGAGGCCGCCGGGCTTGAGGAGGCGGTGGCACTCGGCTAGCAGCCTCGGCCAGGCCGCCGGCAGCATGAAGCCAGACAGCAGCCGCCCGTTGATCAGGTCGAAGGAGCCGTCCGGAAAGTCGAGCGGCTCCATGACATCCATGACCTGGAAGTGGACCTGCTCCAGGCCACGCGAGCGAGCCTGGGCGGTAGCATACTCGACCACCGCTGGGCTGAGGTCGACGCCCAGGAGGGTAGCCCGCGGGAAGCAGAAGGCCAGCTCCAACAGCCAGCCGCCTGGCCCACAGGCCAGGTCCAGCACCCGGCCCGCTTCGGGCAGCCCGATGCCCTCCTCGGGCAAGAGGCCTCCCATCGCCTCGGTGAGCAGCCGATCCTGCTGCATCAACCGCGCCAGCTCCCCAGCGTTCTCTGCGTCGATGATGTAGGTCGAGCGTCCGCGCTGGGGTGGGCGGACCGGACCGGACGGGCTATCCCTTCCAACAGGAGGCATGACGGTCTCCTTTCTCATCTGCTCTGCGGTGCTCTGCTCTCATCACCGCAGAACACCGCACTAGACTGCAGAGCTCACCCGACCGGCTCCGCGTCGGCGTCGCTACGGGGCAGGGGCCAGGCTGAGCCGACGGGCAACAGGGGCAGGCGGCCCGCTCGCTCAGCGTCGAGGACCTGCCGGATGAGCGTGGCATGGTCCAGAAAGAGCTGCTGCTGCTGCAGGGCAACCACCGGAAGCACCTCCAGGCCCAGCACGCTGCTCTCGGGGCCAGGCCGGGCGGCCTGCACGAGCAGGGGCAGGTCGGCCTCCACCAGGTACACCAGCGAGAGGACTTGCGCACGCTCGGCCAGGGGAGGGGCGGCCAGGAAGCGCGGGTCCCGGGCAGGCTGGTCCAGGCCGAAGAGGCCGCCCAGGCGCCAGGAGCGCAGGCCGGCCCGGAGGAGGCCCCAGGTGGTGCTCTCCAGGCCGAGTTCCTCGCGCAGGGCCCGCAGGAGGCCGGCGGCTGCCGGTTCCCCCCAGCAGAGGTTCTCACCGAGCAGGGCCAGCACCCCCTCTTGCTGGCGCTGAATGAGGGCCACGTGCTGCCGAGCAGCGTCGACGAAGAGCAGGTCCAGCCCGATGGCCCAGCGGGCGTCCTGGTCACGAAGCGGCATGGGCCTCCTCCTGTCGGGTGCGGGCTGAGGAGATCCTCTCCGGCGCTGGTGGGGGTCCCTGCCGCCAGCGGGCCAGCAGGCGTTCAGCGGCCACCTGCGCGTCGGCGGGACACTGCTGCCAGGGAACGGCCTCCAGCAAGCGCTTGCTGGAGCGGCGAATCCCCAGGGCGAAGCGGGCGCGATGCAGACGCTGAGCAATACAGCTGGGACTGACCCCCAGTGCGGTGGCGATGGCTCCGACCCGCCAGCCCTGCCGGCGCAGGAGCAACACGAGCCAGTCCGTCGGGCGCAGCCGCGCTGCAGGGGAGGGAGCCGGCCTGGCAGGCGTCTCGGGCGGCAGGACCTGCAGGCCGGCCGCGGCCGGAGGGGCCAGCCGCCCCTGCCCCTGGTCGAGAGCGGCAGAGACCCCACCCGGTCCGCCAGGGTGGGGTGGCGTCAGCGGTCGAGACATGGGACAAGATGATCCTCCTTTCTGAGGTGGTGCTCATGGAGAGAAGCCCGGTATGCCCAGGCAGGCAGAGAAACAGCCAGCCAGCCAGCCAGCAGCGAGCCACCTGCACGGCTGCCGCGGCCAGGGCAGGGCAGGCAGAGTCGGTCGCGCCAGGCCAGCGGCTCCACGACCGCCGCAGGAGCCTGGGCGCCTAGCCGTCGTCCCAGCCGAAGACGGCAGCCAGCCTCTCGAGCGCGGGGCGCCAGCGCTCCCGCAGCTCCGGCTGCGCCCGAATGCCCTGCAGCACCTGCCGCAAGCTGTCCAGCTCCTCGGGCGAGAGGCTCAGCCCCCCCTGCCCGCCCGGCGGGAGCGAGAGCGCGAGCAGCCGTGCCAGCAGGGCCTGGCTCTGGCGCAACCGCTCGTTGCGCTCCGTGGTCGGCAGCTGTTGCTGAAAGGCCGCCTGCCGATACCCCTCCAGCACGGCCCGCAGGGCGGCCGCCTGCTCGGCGGTGAGAGGCAGCCATCTCCTGGCGAAACCGGAACCGGAACTGGAACCGGCCCCCGAGGAGGGGATGCCTGGGCCAGCAGGGGGAGAGGCAGCATGGGCCCGCTGCTCACCAGGCTTCATGGCTGGGGCCTCCGGCCATAGGCGGCATGGAAGACATAGCGCGCCTGCAGGCGTTCCCACTCCTGGGCCGCCTCACGCAGCATCGTGTCAAAGGTCTCTGGGGGCGTCTTCGTCCGAGCGCAGTACGACTCCTTGAGCGCCTCCAGCCCATGCAGCACATCGGTCAGCAGCAAGTGCCCGGTGGCCCCGGCCCAACGACCGAGCGGGACCGGGATGTCCTGGCTGACGACGTCGAGGCAGCCGGCCTGCGTGAGCAGCTCACCCAGTCGACGCAGGACCTCCATCTCAAAGCCCAACTGCCGACTGATGCTGGTGAACCAGTCCAGCAGGCGACGAGTGGCCGGTCCGGCAGGCTGGATGACATCGCTGAGTTCCAACAATTCGATCCAGCCGCCCGGGCGCGTCACCCGGACCAGCTCCTGGATGACGGTGGGCCAGGC
>NZ_JBHOQV010000166.1:0-6880 GCF_042408735.1 Thermogemmatispora sp. | reverse complement strand
GTGTCGAAAGGTCGCCGTGCTGTTGTGCTTGCATGGGTAAAATACCCCCTTCGATCCACGGTTTTTTTGCCTTGCCCCTCGAGCGCCCTCTGATCCTGTCTAACGTGTGTCGTACGTAGATCGCCCGCTTCCTTGGTCCGTCATCGCTTCTGCCAGGGGTAACGACAGGAACGTCATCTTGAGATCGGGGGGATGCGTCTCGGACAACTGGCTATCGGAGGAGGCTGCTCAGGCTGCGATGGCTGCACTTGTCGCTGTACTTCCTACTATGAGACGACGATTCTTCATAGTACACCCGTTCGTGCTAGAGAGTAGTTCTACGAAACGATGCCCGCAGACAGGTCATAAGGTATATATGGGCACAATGAAAGCCTTGTGTAAGCATACCCCCACTCGATGCTCTAATTATACCAAAAGCCGCCTGTGAATGCAAGGCAAAAGCCAGCTTTTCGGCGGACCTCCCCGCTGTTTTTTTGTTTACCACATTGTATCATACCCACGCAAGTTCAACCAGCCCCTTTTTGCGGCGTGAATGTGGTAAAATAGGCACATGAATATGTCCAGCATCAACGAGGTGGTGACCGCTCTGCGCTCGCGCCTGGCCCCTCCCGACCAGGCTCTCTCTCTTCTGCCACCTCCCGAGCTTGCTTCTCGCCCCCTCCGGCGCGCCGCCGTGCTCCTGCCCCTCTTCGAGGCGGATCACCTGCCCTGCCTGCTGCTGATCCGCCGCTCCCCAACGCTCCGCACCCACGGCGGCGAGATCGCTTTCCCCGGCGGCTCGGTCGATCCCCAGGACCGCGACGCGGTGATGACTGCTCTGCGCGAGGCCCAGGAGGAGATCGGCCTCTCTCCCGAGCGCGCCGAGGTGCTTGGCCTGCTCCCCCCTTCCTTCACTCTGGTCACTGGCTTCTGGATCACTCCCGTGGTGGCTTTCTTGCCTTCCGGCCCCGGCCCCCTCACCCTCCAGGCCTCCGAGGTGGCTGAGGTGATCCGCGCTCCTCTCCCCTCCCTGGCCGATCCCCACATCTTCCATAGCGAGATCTGGGATAGCGCCGGCCTGCGCCGCACTGTCTATTTCTATGAGTATGGCCCTTATCGCATCTGGGGAGCTACCGCACGCATCCTGCATCAACTGCTCTCTCTGCTGGAGGAGTCAACAGCCCAATAGTCATGGTCTCCTTGATTCTTCTCCCCGCCTGACTACAATGAACAATAGCTACTGCGTTGGTAGTGCTGTTCTGTAGCGCGTCTCTCGTAGGTTCCGTTGTTCGTTGTGTGAGTTGTGGGTCTGGCTCTCAGTTGCCCCTGGTGGAGATTGCTGTGAGACTGCCAACTTCCGATACCCACTCTGCGCAGCTCCGACTCGCCCAGTCGGATCGGGCAGTGCTCCCCCACTCGCCCGCCTCCCCCTCCCCTTTCTCTGCATACCCCCCTCTCGCTTTGCCTGTGACCCCTCCCCCCTCTCTCCCTTCTTCGGAGCCGTCGCAGCCTTGCTCGGGGATCGCCAGCTCTCGCCTCGCTCCTCCCTCCTCCTGGGACCTGACAACTGGGGGTCTGAAGACGCTGGCTACGCGGCGCGATTTGCCCCTGCGCGCTGAATGGCAGGCCCCTACGGCCGCGCCCGCTCAGCCCTCGGCGACCCACGTTCCTCTTTTCCCTCTCCTGGTGCTATGTTGTGTCCTGGTTATGCTGCTGAGTGGAGGGCTGCTACTGTTGCTGATTCTTGAACCTTGAGACGATCGGTCCTTTCCCGCTGTTTGCTCTGACACCGGCATACGCCTTGACCTCGACAGAAGCTGGCAGGCACCGCTAGCTGGACTGCCCCGCTCGCTGGGACCTGGGAGACGGTGCTAGCACCAGCCTCTCTGGCCGGCCACGTCGGATGGGTCCCCCTTCCCGTCAGGGGCTTGTTCCTCCGTGCACCGCCAGCCAGGGTCGGCCAGGTTGGGTCGGTTGCGTTCCCCTAGCCGGCGGCTTTGCGCAACCGCGCACTGTCCGGCCGGACAGATAGCACGCGTGAGCGGCTAGCTCCGTGTCAGCTGCGAGCTTGAGATCCCTGGTCGGCAATGGCCGGGACGCCGTGGAGTCCTTTGGCTCGCTGGACCGCCTTGACGATGGCTCGCGCCAGGGTGATGGCGGCCGCCGCTCCTATGAGGCTGACCTGCGCCGCTGCGGCTGCAGGGTCGGGGGGTGTTGTTGTCTCTGTCCCCAGGGCCAGAGCGAAGACGGTGTCACCGTCAAACATGGTGTGCGCCGGCTGAATGGCCTGCGCCAGCCCATTATGAGCCATCTGCGCTATTTTGTTGACGCTCGTTTTGCTGAGGGCGGCGTTGGTAGCGACAACGCCAATGGTGGTGTTGCCGAAGGGGTGCGCTCCCGCTGCGCCAGCCTCTCCCGCTCCCCCGGTTGCTCCCGCAATGATGGTTCCGCTCGCCGGGTCGACGATGTTGCCTGCGGCGTTGACAACGACAATGGCCCCGACAATGGTTCCGTCGGGTAGCTGGGTGCTGGCTGAGCCTAGTCCACCTTTGAGAGGGTGCCCGCTCCCCGCCAGTTTGGCTACGGTGGCCCCAGTTCCAGCTCCTACGCTGCCTTGCTCAATGGGACCACCGCCCGCTCGTTCGCAGGCCCGGTAGCCGGCAGCCGCATCAGGCCGGATGTGCGGGGAGCCAAGTCCAAGGTCGAAGATGGCAGCCGCCGGCACGATCGGGACGCGGGCAACGCCTGTCTCAAAACCCTGGCCGCGCTCTTCCAGGTAGCGCATGACTCCTGCGGCTGCTTCCAGCCCGAAGGCGCTGCCTCCGGTGAGGAGGATGGCGTTGACGCGCTCGACAAGGTAGAGGGGACGCAGAAGGTCGGTCTCACGGGTCGCTGGGGCTCCTCCCCGTACGTCGACTCCGCCTACAGCGGGCGGGTCGCAGAGCAGAACGGTACAGCCGGTCCCCGCCTCCAGGTCGGTGTCGTGCCCAACGCGGATGCCGGGGACGTCGGTGATGTCGTCGTACATGGTTGCTGCCTCCCGGTGTGCTTTTTGGGCGCTTCGCCCGTTCTCAAACTGCCGCTGCTCTGGCGGCTTTGCCCCGCGCACGCCTGGCGCGCCAGAGGCTGGGCCTGGCCAGGTCCAGGATAGGATTGGGACAGGCCCGGAGCACGGTAGAGGCTCAGAGGCCGCCTGGCTCGCAGCATTAGGGTGAGCGGGACCTGGCTCTGCCCCAGATGGACAGGACCGGAGCCAGGTCCGCTCTGTTCTGTGATGATCATGATACCGCCAGCTTGCCTGGTGGATCGGCTGCCGGCCCGCCGGCTGTGCCCGCACGCGGATGCTCCAGGGCTGGCGGGCGGGTTCAGACACGGGCCAGGGCCTGACGGAGTCGCTCGACGGCCGCCGCGACGCTCTCGCGCTCGTTATAGACGGCGCTGCCGGCGACGAGCAGGTTTGCTCCAGCTCGTACAACTAGCGGAATGGTCTGCTCGTTGATGCCGCCATCAACTTCGAGGTCACAGTGGAGCTGCCGCTCGCTGAGGAGCTGTCTGAGACGGGCGATTTTGGGCAGGGTCTCGGGGATGAATTCCTGACCGCCGAAGCCAGGATTGACGGTCATGATGAGGACCAGGTCAAGTAGAGAGAGGATGTCTTCTAACAGCCAAACAGGCGTGGAGGGGTTGAGAGCCACCCCCGCTTGCTTACCGGCCTCTTTGATCTGCTGCACGATACGGTGCAGGTGGGGGCAGGTCTCCTGGTGGACAATGATAACGTCGGCTCCCGCTCGCGCGAAGGCTTCGATGTAGTGCTCGGGATTGGTGATCATGAGGTGCGCTTCCAGCGGGAGGCTGGTGCTGCGCCGCACGGCTTCGACGATGAGCGGTCCCATGGTGATGTTGGGGACAAAATGCCCGTCCATGACGTCGATCTGGATGCGCTGCACCCCGGCCTCTTCGGCTTCGCGCACCTGCTGGCCGAGCCGGCTGAAGTCGGCGCTGAGAATGGAGGGCACGAGTCCAATGGCCGCTGGTGTCCGCAACTCCTGGGACGCTCTGGCTGTTGATTGCTCACCTGTCATGCTGATGGCCTCCTCTGGAGAGCTGCAGCGGCAGCGGCGTCTAGCAGCCAGATGACTTCGCCAGCGGCAGCACGGACAAGACGCGCAGGATAGTCGTCGGGCCCACCCTGACCTTCGAGGACCGCCTGGACGGCTTCGGCTTTGTCGCTTCCTGTGACGAGGAAGAGGATGTGGCGTGCGGCTTCGAGAACGGGCGGGGTGAAGGTGAGCCGCTCGGGCGGCGGCTTGGGCACGCTGACCGGCAAGACGAGGCGCTCACGCTCGTGCAGGGCCTCCTGATGAGGGAAGAGGGAAGCCGTGTGCCCTTCAGGTCCCATGCCAAGCTGAATAAGGTCAAAGACCGGCACGCCCGCAGTCCCGAAGACACGCCTCAGCTCGGCGGCATAGCTCTCTGCCGCCGCCTGGCGATCGGCTTGCTCCGCCGGCATACGGTGAATGTTGGCCTCGGGAATGGGAAGCTTGCTCAGCATGACTTCGTGAGCCATGCGGTAGTTGCTTTCTGGATGGTCGGGCGGGACGCAGCGCTCGTCGGACCAGAAGATCTCGACACGCGCCCAGTCGATTTGCTCTCGATACGGCTCACTGGCCAGCAGACCGTAGAGCTTGCGAGGCGTGGAGCCTCCGGCCAGGGCCAGCATGAAGCGCCCATGAGTGACAATGGCTTCCTGGGCAAGGCGGACTACGAGACGAGCCGCCTCCTGGCTAAGACTCTCGCTGTCAGGGTAAATGGCAATCTGTTGCTGCATCTTTTCAGCTCTGTCCTCTCTGGTATAAGCTGCCCGGCTGAAGCTAGCTCCGGCGCCGCTCCGATCTATGGTCGCAGGAACCTATAGAGAGAAGTCGCCACCCGTCCAGCGGATAGGTGGCGTTCTCTCGGCGGCGCGTTCAGGTGAGCAAGCTCGCTAGCTCTTGCAGGATTTTTTCGAATTGATCATCGTGACCGGTGATTTCCAGCTCATCGACCAGGAGCTGGCTCTCCTGGCGCTGCTCGTTGAGGTTGAGGGTGCGCTGGCGTGGCTGTTCCTGCTCCAGCTCGATAGAGGTCAGTACGTGCTCGCTGTCGCCGGGCAGACGGCTGATGCTAAAGAGCGCTTGCTGATCCGCCAGGCGACTGGTAAGGCGCAACAGGCAGATGGTGCCAGGTGGAACTTCACCCTCGTGACGCGGGCGGATGTCGATGCGCGTGGGCTGCCCAGTCCCGTTCTCCAGACACCAGTGATAGGCGCCCGGCGGCAGGCTCTGGAGGCTGCCGGGACAGGAGGCGCTGCAGGCGACGCGACGCCAGGTGAGGCGCTCTTTGAGCCAGCCGCTCATCAGTAAGGCCCGGGCTGGCTCCTGGAAGCGCTGAGGATGCAGACCCCCTGCTGGTCCCGTGGCCGCTGAAGGACCGTCTACCTCGCTGGCGGCACCGAGCACGGCATGCTCAATTTCGATGTGCTGGATTCCTTCAAAATAGGGGCGGTATTCCAGACCGTCAAAGAATTGGGCGACAAGCTGGCGCAGCGGCGTGAGGCGTCCCCAGTTCAGGTCACTGATGGCACAGGCCGGATAAGCCTCTAGCAGAGAGGCGAGCAGGCGCAGGGTCGGCCCCGGCGTCTGAAAGCTGGCCGAATCGACGATGAGACGCTGACTGATGGCGGCCAGTGAACCCAGGGGACCTCCGCTGGCCGGCGGCTCATCAAGCCACCAGAGATAGATCGGCAGGTCCGGCCTGACCAGCCTCTGCAAGAGGGCAGCGCTGTGCTGAACGACCGGCCCGGTCAGCAGGACAGTAATCTGCTCGAAGTGGTGACGAGTGAGGTCTGAAATGACTGGGAAGCTGCGCAGGGTCACCCAGGTCGCGATGGAAGCCGGCGCGTCTTGATTATTTTCGAGAATCAGTATGATAACGCGCGCGATATGCGTACTCAGCAGATCGCGCAGTAGATTGCTGACATAGCGCGCATGTGCAGTGGAAGGCGCGCAGATCACCAGGTTGAGCACGCTGGTGCGCACGCTCATATTCTGGCCGATGCGCATATTATCCGCGGCCATCTTCCAGAGCAAAGCCACTTCTTCCTCTAGATGCTCCCAGGGAATGGCCTTGCCGGCCCACAGCGAGCGTGTCCCCGGGGATAGGTCGAGGTCCACAGTCATTCCAGATCTCCCCTGATAGAGAACGGCATCGTTCCAGGCGACCAACGGACGGGCGGAGGCCGTCCGGCCTGGATCGCGTGCGTGAGCTACTGCAGCTTCTTGTCTCTGGCCGTTGTTCTGTGTAGATTGCAGGGAGGTACCGAAAGGCAAACAGCTCCCTCCAGTACCGTTCAGTGAGCAAGCCCTCGCTTTGTTGGCGTAGCAGCTCCGGTCTGAGCGAGCCTGGCCCGCCGGTCCCGGCGCCTTGATGGGCTTGGGCCGAGAGCAAGGCAGGGCCGCCCGGGGCGGTTGAGCCGAGCCGAGACGCAGGCGAGGAAGCGCCAGCCAGTCTGCCAGCTCTGCGGACTTGCCCGGTTCGTCACTCGTTGAAGAGCTGACTGGCTGACGCGACAGGCCGGCCAGGTGGATGACCGCGCTCCGACACGGTAGCACCTGGCTTGCGCCCGCGGGTCAGACACGAGGGCGCGGCGCGGGTCCGTGTTGTTCGGTTAGGGCCGTCGCCAGCGACGCCCATCGCGCCAGATGAACTCATCGGCAGCCTGGGGTCCCCAGGTGCCAGCTTCATAGGAATGGATGGTCTCGCGCGGCGCCTCGGCCCAGGCATCCATGATTCCCTGGATGAACTCCCAGGCGGCTTCTACCTCGTCGCGGCGCGTGAAAAGCGTCGAGTCACCTAGCATGCA
>NZ_JBHOQV010000165.1:0-30014 GCF_042408735.1 Thermogemmatispora sp. | reverse complement strand
TCCTTGACCAGCGGGAGCACGCCGCCCTGGTCGAGGGCGGGATGGGCCTTGATGAAGTCGAAGGTGAACTTGACGTCGGCGCTGGTGAAGGGCTGGCCGTCGTTCCACTTGACGTTGGGGCGCAGGTGGAAGGTCAACTGGCTGTTATCGCTGGAGAAGTTATAGCTGGTCGCCAGCCAGGGATGATACTGGCCCGTGGAGAGGTCTGTGGAATAGAGCACCTCGTAGAGGAGGCCCTGAGCGCCCCAGGCGGCGGGAGTGTTGTAGTTAAAGAAGGGGTTGAAGAGATCGGCGTTGGGACCATTCGGGGCCGGCAGGATCCTGAGTGTGTCCGTTTTAGCACCGCTCGGCTGGACCGAGCCGCCACAGGCAGTGAGCAGCCCAATCCCCACCACCAGCAATAACAACGAGAGGAAGAGGCACTCCCCAGAGATCGGACGGTGAGTGCCTGCTGAGCGCAACGGTAGCTGTCTTCTTTTCATAGCGCCTCCTGGATCTGGCTTCTTTCTCGCCCAGGCTGTCAACGGCAGCCGCCTGACTGCCCGGCCAGGCCACCCTTTCTTCGCCTGCCTGTCATCTCCTGGAGAGATTCTCCCTCCGCGGCCTTGATCGCTCGCCAGGATCACATCCGCCCTGGCTGCATCCCTGGTCCTAACTTTTCGTAATCGTTCGCGTTAACGATAACGTAATCGATTACGTAAATTGTAGTGGAAGGCAGCTTTTTTGTCAATGAGCTGGTTAAGCAGCAAAGCTCTGCAATAGAGTGGAATACTCATCAGTAGTAGAGAGCCGTTTAAGAGACGGGAGGAGGTGTGAGCCGCTTTCATCTATCTCTTTCTAAAAACTCCTCAATATCTCTAAAGAATGAGATATTAGCAAAAAACCTTCTGGCTGACTAGCGCCAGGGGAGTGGGGAGGGATTGAGTGTCGGCTCCCCCCATTTTTTCCCAGGCGGTGAGAAAACCTTCCATTTCTGTCAAGTGGCCATTGGCGCCTGCTTGTGGCCTTGTGGCCGGCTGATCTTCCCGGGAAGAGAAGATGGTCAGCGCTTGACAAGGGCCGAGGGTGGCGGGTATAGTTACTTTCGTAAACGTTTACGGTATCGTTTACGATACCGTTTACGCAGCTGTGGTAGAAGAGGACAATCGACCACGGCGAGCGTGCCGGGCGCAATGCCATCTCTGTCGCAGGGATGCGCGAACCCGGTAAGCAAGGAAGCTACCTCTTTATCAGTCAAAAGGGGGGGAACTATGGCCACACCACCCGCCTATCGCTGGCCTCGGCTGAGGCTGAGGTATGCGGCGCTCTCTCTCCTGCTCGTCCTGGCGTCCTTCTCCCTGGCCACCTATCTAGGGGTTAGATCGAACGCCTCGCGTGCTCATGCGGCCCCTTCTGTTACGGGCCTGCACGTTTCCGGCAACCAACTGCTCAACGGCCAGAACCAGGTTGTGCGACCGCTTGGTGTTGACCGTTCTGGGGCGGAGTACATGTGTCGGAGCAGCACCGCCACCACCGTCTTTGATGGTCCCGTGGACACCAATGCCATCAATGCCATGCTGAGCTGGGACATCAACGCCGTGCGTATCCCCTTGAATGAGGACTGCTGGCTTGGCATTAACGGCTATCCGGCTGCCCAGTACTCCGCGGCCACCTATCAGCAGCAGGTTATCAACTTTGTCAATACATTGACATCTGATAATCTGATTGTCATTCTTGACCTGCACTGGAACGCCCCAGGCACCCAGCAGGCCAACGGGCAGCAGCCGATGCCTGATCTGGATCATGCGCCGGCCTTCTGGACCTCGGTGGCCAACGCTTTCAAAAACAACAGCTCGGTAATCTTCGATCTTTACAACGAGCCATACACCACGAGCTGGGCCTGTTGGCGTGATGGTAGCACGGCGGCCAACGCCAGCCCTTGCGGCGATGTGGGGTTTGCCGTTGCTGGCATGCAGACCCTGATCAACACCGTGCGAGCCACCGGAGCCACCAATGTGATCATGCTGGGAGGTCTGGCCTATTCTAACGACCTCTCGCAGTGGCTACAGTACAAGCCCACTGATCCTCTCAACAACCTGGTGGCCTCTTTCCATCTCTATAATTTCAATGCCTGCAGCAATACAAGTTGCTGGAATTCTCAGGTAGCCCCTGTTGCGGCTCAGGTGCCGGTCATTGCCGGTGAGATCGGTGAGAACGACTGTGCCCACGGCTTCATCGACACGGCGATGGCCTGGTTTGACCAGCACGGCATCGGCTACCTTGGCTGGGCCTGGGACACCTACGATTGCAGCTCCTTCCCGTCGCTGATCAGCAACTACAACGGTACGCCCACGGCCTACGGGCAGGGTCTGCATGATCACCTGATCGCGCTGGCCAGTGGAGGTGGTGGCAGCACACCGACGCCGACGCCCTCTCCCACGCCGACCACGGCGCCGTCCCCCACCGCGACACCGACGCCGCGACCAACGGTGACGCCGACGGCCACTCCATCGCCGACACCATCCCCCACGCCGGGTGCGGGGGCCTCGTGCCAGGTGCACTATAGTGTGGTGAGCCAGTGGCCGGGCGGTTTCCAGGCCAGTCTCAGCATCACCAACACGGGGAGCAGTCCCATCAATGGCTGGACGCTGCGCTTCAGCTTCACGGCTGGCCAGCAGATCACCCAGCTATGGAACGGCAGCTACACGCAGCAAGGGGCTCAGGTGACGATCACCAACGCCTCCTACAACGCTCAGATCCCGGCGGGCGGGACGCTTAGCTCACCACCCGGGTTCCTGGCCAGTTGGAACGGCAGCAATCCGGCCCCGACCAGCTTCACCCTCAACGGCGTTAGCTGCGGCGTCGTCTGACCTGGCAGCCTTGATACCAGCAGCAGGTCAGGGATGGCTCTTACCGCAAGGACGCGCCTGCTGGTATGTCCATAGATTGATTGGCTGTGTAAGTAAGATGCGACCTCAAGCGTGGGCGAGGTGGGCAGGGGTCTGATGAGAGGGTTGGGCCGATGGCCATCGTAGGGAAGGCGCTCGTCTGAGTGGGCCTGACCGTCATCGGCCCTCCCCCATCGGACTGTGCTCCCCCGTGTGCCCTGCTCCGCCTCGCTTCCCTCTTCCCCATAAAGGGGCAAGGAAACCACTGACAGAAAGGCTTGCACAGGCTCTCGACGCATCTAAGGAGGCATTGGGCATGAAGCCATCCTTCTTCTCTCGTCCGCGTCTGCGACCGTGGCAAGGACGCTGGCTTGGCAGGGCGGCTCTGATTGTGACGCTGGTGCTCTGCTCTGCGGGGCTGGCGCTGGTGACGGTCCGCAGCAGTCATGCGCAGGCTGGGCCGGCCGGCCTGGTCCTGGAATATGCGGATGCCAATACCAGCGCCACGACCAATACGCCACGCCCTCATTTTGAGATCGTCAACAATACCAGCTCCAGTGTGGCCCTCAGTAGCCTGACGATTCGCTATTGGTACACTGAGGACGGCAACCAGGCGCAGCAATTCTGGTGTGATTATGCGGCGGTTGGCTGCGGCACGCTCAGCGGTACCTTTGCGGCGATGAGCGCGCCAACGGCGACCGCTGATACCTATCTCCAGGTCAGCTTCAGTAGCGCGGCGGGCAGCATCTTGCCTGGCGGCAACAGTGGCGAGATCCAGGTTCGCTTCAATAAGAGCGACTGGAGCAACTATAACCAGGCCAACGACTATTCGTGGAGCGCGACCCAGACCAGCTATGCGCCCTGGAGTCAGGTGACGCTCTATCTCAACGGGCAACTGGTTTGGGGAACTGAGCCGGGTGGGGCCAGCCCGACGCCGACGCCGACACCCTCTCCTACGCCAACAAGTGCGCCGACCCTGACCCCCACGCCGGGGACTGGCGGAGGCAGCACGGGCGGTGGGTGGACAACCAGCGGTACGAAAATCCTGGCTCCCAATGGCAGTCAATTCGTGATTAGCGGCATCAACTGGTACGGCTTCGAGACCCCCGACTATGTGGCTCACGGCCTATGGTCGTACGATATCTCGACGATCCTCAATCTGGTCAAAAGCTACGGCTACAACACCCTGCGCATTCCCTTTTCTAATCAGATGTGGGAGTCCGACCCGGTGCCGCAGAACGACGTTGGCTGTCCCTCCTGTGTCGGTTTGCACGCGCGTGACGTGCTGGCCAAGATCATCAATTACGCCGGCTCGATTGGCCTACACGTGATTCTGGACGATCATCGTTCGGAGGCGGGCGAGTCCGCCGAGCAGAGCGGACTATGGTACACCTCAGCCTATCCCGAGAGCAGCTGGATTAATGACTGGGTGAGTGTCCAGCGCTGGGTGCATGGCATTCCTCAGACTCTGGGGGCGACGGATACGGTGACGGTGAACTACCTGGCCTCCGATGGCCTGCCGATCGTCCTGGGCTATGATCTGCGCAATGAGCCGCACGTTGAGGGAACCTATCCCAATCAGTATGCCAGCGGTGCCCAGTGGGGCTCGGGCGATGGCATCGATCCGGCGAGCAATCCGAATCCTAATCCCTTTGCGCCGGCCTGCGTGGCGACCTCGTCCTGCCACGATTGGCGCCTGGCGGCAGAGCGGGCCGCCGATACGCTGCTCGGCGATGCCAGGGCCCACGGCTGGAGCTATCCTCTGATCTTTGTGGAAGGAGTTTCGGCCTATCCGACGGCCTCGGGTACGCAGGCCAACGGTCCCTATTCCAGCACCTGGTGGGGTGGCAGCTTGCAAGGTGTCAACGGCAATAGCAATAATGCGGGTGCGCCGATCGTGCTCAACGCTGGCGGCAGTGCCAGCAGCCTGGGACCGGCGGTCAACAATCAGGTGGTCTACTCGGCTCACGAGTATGGCCCAACGCTCTATCCGCAGAGCTGGTTCAACAGCAGCACCTGCTACAAGAGCGGCTGCTCTGGCTCCAGCCTGGTGGATGTCTGGACCAGCAATTGGGCCTATATTGCAACGCCCAATGGAATTAACCCAACCTGGCCGGGCCATAACAGTTATCCCTGGAGCAATACGGGGGCTCAGCCCTATAGCTCGGCTCCAGTCTGGATCGGCGAGTTCGGTACCGGCAATAGCGCCAGCGATCTGGTCTCCAGCGGCGCCGGCTCGCAGGGCCAGTGGTTCACCGACCTGGTGAACTTTATCAAGAGCAGCTATGGCAGCGGTGGCTCGGGGGTGGCTGTGAGCAACCTGAACTGGACCTACTGGGCCCTGAATGGAGAAGATAGTTACGGCCTGCTCAATGGGCAATACAATGGCCTGGCCAACCCCAGTAAGGAGTATAGTTATCTCTGCTTTATCGAGACTGGCCCCCTGGCGGTGCCCGCAGGCAGCGGGAGCGGCCAATGTGGGTCGACGGGTGCCCTGCCGGCCCCACAGTGAGACCCGGCCCGGCCTGACTTGGGATGAGAAGAGAATCAGTCATTTGAGCAAATAACGCTGAGCGCCCTGCTGGATACGAACGAGCACGAGCACCTACCCTGGAAGGAGGGCAAGGGGAGGAGCAGCTTGCTCCTCCCCCTTGCCCTTACTTGCTCCTCGTCTTGCCCGCTTTGCTGTTCCCTCCGCCCGCTCTGCTCTGCCCTGGCCTGGCGGCTGGCTCGCCTCGAGAGGCCCAGCGCGCGGCTGCGACGGCAGAGTCGCCCTTGACAGGCTGGCGGCCTGTTCCCTATACTAACCTGTAGTTATTGAGAATGATTTGCAATTGCATCTGGCAAGCAGTGATGGCTGACACGAAGCGACGGGGGGACTGTTGACCGCCAGGCGGTCGAGAGGGAGTGTCTGGCCGGCCGCCGTGCTGCGTGTTCCGCGTCTTTCCTCTACTGTTGGGCGGTGGTCTCTTTTCTGAGCGGGCTACGGAGGTTCCTGCCATGCATATACCCGACGGTTATCTCTCGCCTGTTTTCTCCCTCGGATCCGGTGTTGCGACTATTCCTGCCTGGGCGCTAGCTACTCACAAGGTGCGCGAAGTGCTGAATAGGCGCACGGTGCCCTTGATGGCCATCTTTTCAGCTCTCTCCTTTACTATCATGATGTTTAACGTGCCGGTACCCGGAGGCACGACGGCCCACGGAGTTGGCGGCACCTTGATCGCTATTGTGCTTGGCCCCTGGGCGGCCATGCTTTGTGTGAGTGTGGCTCTGATCATTCAGGCACTCTTTTTTGGGGATGGGGGCATTCTGGCTATTTTCATCAACTGCTTGAATATGGGTGTTATCCTGCCCTTCGTCGGCTACTATGCCTATCGGCTGATCGCTGGTCGCTCGCCGGTGCTTTCGACGCGCCGTGTCTGGGCGGCGGCCATCGGCTCCTATCTGGGGATCACGGCGGCGGCTCTGGCGGTGGGCGTCGAACTGGGGTTGCAGCCGCTGCTTTTCCAGCAGAACGGACACGCCCTCTATAGTCCCTATCCGCTTGATGTGGCCATTCCGGCCATGTTGCTCTCGCATGCCTTTGGGGCTTCGCTGGTTGAAGCGCTGATCACGGCCCTTGGTTTTGCCTATATTCAGAAACATCATCCAGTCTTTCTGACCGCCTTGCGGGAGGTGGTGAGTGGCGGCGATGTCCCCACTGGGGAGGCGCAAGCGCTGCCGCTCTGGCGTATCTTTGCGCTGGCCATCCCGCTGGCCCTGGTGCTGCTCTTTCTGGCGGGTCTGGTGACTGGGGGAGGGCGCCTGGACCATCTTTTCGGCGCGGATTGGTCGCAGGTAAGCTGGCCGGACGTGGGCATCATGCTGCTGATTGTGCTGGGGATTGCCGTCGTGCTCTTGCCTCTAACCTGGCTGGTCTTGCCCGCGCGCCTGAAGCGAGTGGGAACCTTCTTCATGGCTCTGGCCATTTTTGCCCCCCTGGGCTTGATTGCTCCAGGTTTTGCCTTTGGTGAGGGCAGCCCAGAGGATGTGCAGAAGGCTTTCGGCTATATTCCTCAGGGACTGCGCGATCTCAATCACCTTTGGAACGCGCCATTAAGCGGCTATACTATTAATGCTGACTTCTTCACTGCTCCGAATGCGCCCTTGTGGCACGCTGCCCTGGGCTATGAGATCAGTGGCATCATTGGAATTCTGCTGCTGGTGCTGGTAGTCTCGGGCCTGATGCTCCTGGTGCGCCGCTTGAGCGGTCGAGGTGGGGAGCCAGCCGAGCTTGTTGAGCGGCAGGCGCAGCCCCGCGAGGAGGCTCTATGAGCCTGGAGGCGGATGCCGGTCAGCCAGGGGCCGGGCACAATGCCGGGCGCCAGGCTCCTTCGCGTCAGGAGCAGCGCCAGTTGCGTCGCCAGCTTGGCTGGGTGGAGAAGACGCTGGCGGGGGTGACGGAAGCCATCGAGCGGGCGGTCTTTACCGAGGAGCACGCGCGCAGTCCAGGGTGGTTGCAGGGCCTGGATCCGCGCATCAAACTGGGGATGTTCATTGTGACTGTGCTGGCCGCCAGTCTCTCCCATTCACTGCTGGCCCTGCTCCTGCTCTATGCCCTGCTCTTGCTGGTGGCGCGGGCCAGTCTGCTCCCCTTCGACTTCTTTGTGCGCCGGGTATGGCTGGGCATTCCCTTTTTCGCCGGGGTTGTCATTCTGCCTTCGATCTTTTTCACCAGTGGCGGGCCGCGCCTCTTTGAACTGGGGGTGGGGCCACTGCGTCTGGGCCCTACTCCCGCCAGCCTGCTGGGAGCTGCTGTCTTTGTGATGCGTGTCGGCGATGCCGTCTCGCTGGCCGTCCTGCTGATTTTGACGACGCGCTGGGCCGATCTGCTCAAGAGTCTACAGGTCCTGCACGTGCCTCAGATCTTTATTCTCCTGCTTTCAATGACTTACCGCTATATTTTTCTCTTTTTGCACACCGTCAACGGCTTCTTCGAGGCCCGCAAGAGCCGCACCGTGGGGCTGACGAGCGGTGGCGAGCAGCGGGCCTGGATTGTGACCGCGCTGGTGACCCTGATGAATCGCTCCTTCCAGATGAGCAACGAGGTCTATGCGGCTATGTGTGCGCGTGGCTTCACGGGCACCATTCGCACCTATAGCGACTATCGCCTGCGAGGTGGAGATGTGCTGGCGCTGCTGGGCGCCGCGTTGCTGGCGATCGGTCTCTTTTTCTTGGGGAGAGTGCTCCTATGAGCCTGACACCGTCCTCTCGGCTCCAGCCGGGCGCAGTCATCTATCAGTTACGTGGCGTTCGCTATCGCTATCATGGTCGGCATCTGGCCCTGGATGGCATCGACCTGGAGATCAGCCATGGCGAGCAGATCGCCCTGCTGGGGGCCAACGGCAGTGGCAAATCGACCCTCTTAAAGCTCCTCGATGGCTTGCTCACGCCGGAGGAGGGCAGCATGCGAGCGCTGGGTCGCGATATCAAGGCGGTGGCGGCTGGCCAGGAAACCTTTACCTTCCATCGTGAGGTTGGCCTGGTCTTCCAGGACCCCGATGTTCAGCTTTTCAGCGCCACGGTCTTCGACGATGTGGCCTTTGGGCCGCTGCAGCTCGGTTTGCCGCGTGAGGAGGTCAAGAGGCGCTGTCAGGAAGCCCTGGAGCTGATGGAGATCAGCCATCTGGCCGATCGGGCGCCTTTTGAGCTATCGGGCGGCGAGAAGAAACGGGCGGCTATCGCCTCGGTGCTCTCCTTGCAGCCGGAGGTTATCCTGCTGGACGAGCCGACAGCCTCGCTCGATCCGCGCACGAAGTGGGTGCTGGTCAATCTGATTCGTCGCCTGGGAGAACAGGGCAAGACGATCGTTACGGCCACCCACGAGCTGGAGATCGTGCCCTTGATTGCGCGGCGCGTGATTGTCCTCGGCGAGGAGCGGCGCATTCTGGCCGATGGGCAGCCGGAGGAGATTTTGCGGGATCGCGCCCTGCTCGTGCGCGCTAATCTGATTCATCCCCAGTTGCACCGCAGCTGGTCCCTGACGCTGGAGACCCAGGAGGAGCCGCAGGCGCCCAGCGACGCTCCAGCTTCCTCTTTCTAGCTGGCTAGTAGCTGGCTAGCCGGCTGGCAAGGCTGGCCAAAAGCGGGGCTGAGCGTGGGCCAGGAAGGTCCTTCGGCCAGTGGGTGGCCCCGTCTGAAAGCGCGAGATCTCTCTATGAGCTTGACAGCTCGAACTGGGGTGACCTAAGCTTAAGCTGTTTGCCAGACAGCTTTTGACTGCTGAGCAGGTCGTGGCTGACCTCTACGGCAATCAGACAGGCAGCAAGAGGGAAGGGAAGGTCACCCGCCATGTTTCTGGTCCAGGCGCTCAGCAGCGCCTTCAACATGTTCTGGGAGATTCTTTGGCCGCTGGTCCTGGGCTTTGCCCTCTCGGCGTTGGTGCAGGCCGTTGTCTCGCGGAGAGCGCTGGCTCAGCTGCTCGGCGGTGAGTCCCCCCGTCATCTGGGACTGGCCACGCTCTTCGGCATTGCTTCTAGTTCCTGCTCCTATGCGGCGGTGGCCCTGGCGCGCTCGCTCTTCCGCAAGGGGGCCAGCTTTACGGCGGCGATGGTCTTCGAGCTGGCCTCTACCAACCTGGTTATTGAGCTGGGCCTGATTTTGCTTGTCTTGCTCGGCTGGCCATTCATGCTGGCCCAATACCTGGGCGGCCTGCTCATGGTGATCTTGCTGGCTCTCATCTTTCGCCTGACCCTCAGCCGCAAGCTAGTGGCTCAGGCCAGGGAGCAGGCGGAGCGTGGCCTCAGCGGACGAATGGAGGGCCACGCCGCAATGGACATGAGCCTTGAGGAGGATGGCCCTTTCTGGCGCCGCCTTTGGAGCGGGCGCGCCTTCACGGCCATCAGCCATTATTTTGTCATGGACTGGGCAGCGGTCTGGAGCGATATCCTCCTGGGACTGCTCATCGCTGGGGCCTTAGCAGCCTGGGTGCCTGACAGCTTCTGGCGGGCCTTCTTTCTGAGCGGCAACCCCACGCTGGCCGCTATCGAGGGGCCGCTGCTAGGTCCACTGGTGGCCATCATCAGCTTTGTCTGCTCCGTCGGCAATGTGCCCTTAGCGGCAGTCCTCTGGCGCGGCGGAATCAGCTTCGGTGGCCTGGTCAGCTTTATCTTTGCCGACCTGATTGTCCTGCCCATCCTCGACATCTATCGCAAGTATTACGGCTGGAAAATGGCCGGCTATCTGCTGCTGACCTTCTACGTCACTATGGCCCTTGCCGGCTACCTGGTAGAGCTTCTCTTTAGCCTGCTGGGCCTCATTCCCGCCCAGCGGGCGGTGGCTGCTGTGAGCGAGGGCCTGCAGTGGAACTATACCACCGTCCTCAATCTGCTGGCCCTGTTCGTGGCGCTGATGCTGGTCGTGCGCTTCCTGCGTACCGGCGGACCCGCCATGCTGGCCATGATGAACCGGCCCAGCGCTGGGCCGGCGCCGGTCTCTCACGGACCTGAGCACGGGTCTCACCTCCAGCCGGGCGCCCATGAGCGAGCTGAGGAGCCGTGAGGACTGCTCTGGCTCGCTCACGGGGCCAGCCTCTACGCGAAGCGGGCGGAAAGAGGGCATGAACCTGCCCGCTGTCCTCTCCGGGCCGCTTCTGCTCAGGCGGGCTGCTCGGAGAGACCGTGGACCAGGATCAGGCTCGAGTGGGAAGCGCGTTGGCGAATCCCGCGGATGGCGCTGTACTCGGGTGAATTATACCAGGCCCGGGCCTGTTCGGCCGTCGGGAATTCCAGCAGAGCGATGCGCCCGGGCTTCCAGTCGCCCTCGATGGACTCGATTTGACTTCCACGAGCCAGGTATCTGCCCCCATACTGAGCCACGGTCGCCCCGGCCTGGCGGGCGTACTCCTGATACTCCTCGGGATCAGTAATATCGATGCTGGCGATAATATAGACTGCCATTCTTCTCCTCCTGTTCTAGCATCTTTGCCATCCAACAAAGGTCAAGGCCCGATTCGTCCACCTGGCACCCTCCAGCGCCGAGAGACGTTGTCGCGACAACGATACTATAGCACAGCCCTCGGCCAGCGCGGCTCAGGAATCCACCTCGGCTCGTCGCTGAGGGAAGGCCCGAGGGGGCCAGGGGAAAAACGGCGAGACGCGCCGCTGATACTCGGCATAGGTAGCCGGGTATTTTGCCAGCAAGTGGCGCTCCATCATTGGAATACTGATTCCCAAGAAGAGTGCCAGCATCGCCAGCGGTCCGACGATCGTCCACCAGAAGGCCGGGTGAGCTGCCAGGACGAACAGATAGAGGCCCCACCAGAAGAGAACCTCACCGAAATAGTTAGGGTGGCGTGACCAGGACCAGAGACCTGAAGGGAAGGGACCACGCTCGGCGAGTGGGCGGGCACGGAAGTCCTCCATTTGCTGGTCGGCCAGAGCCTCAATGAGCACCGCGGCCAGAGTCACCAGGGCCGCCAGTCCATCGAACGGCACGAGCGGCGTCCCGCGGTCGCTCAGGTTCGGCCACAGGCTCAAACAGCCCAGGAAGACCAGCACTGTCGGCATCAGGTGGATGCCAAGCAGGCTAACCGGCCAATACCAGCGGCCAGTGCTCTTGCGGATATCGGCGTAGCGCCAGTCCTCGTGAGCCAGACCGTGCCAGCGCCTGGCCCAATTCAGCGTCAGGCGCAAGGCCCACAGGCAGAGCAGCCCGAAGATAAGTCCGTGACGCCAGGTGGTCAACCCGTCCGAACCTGGCTGGAAGAGCCAGAAGAGCGCGATCGGGATCGGGGCCAGGCTCCAGTAGGGATCGTAGAGACTGGAATTGTTCGTCAGCACGCTGAAAGCGAAGACCACGAGGGTGGCCAGGCCATCGGCCAGGGCCAGAGCAGCCAGCGGCGGCCAGTCCTTAAAGAAGCGGAGCGTCGCCCAGGCCGCCGCCAGGGCCAGCACATAGGCCACGAGTACCACAACGAAAGCTGTAACCCGCTTCATCCTCTTGCTCCTTCCCCGGCCATCGCCGGCCTGGCCAGAGCCGCCGGACGGCTGAAGGGGTGCTCAGACAGTCCCATGCGCAGCAGGATCAGCAGCGGAAAGATGATCCAGGAAGCATTGGCCGCAACGACTAAGGCGAGCTGAGGAGAGCGATAGAGGCCGAAAGCCTCCTCGCTGAGGATCATCACCACGCCCTCGATCATGGCCACAGCGTAGATAATACTCGGCAGGCGAATCCACTCGCGGCCCTTGACATAGGCATAGATGGCCACCAGATAGAACGGACCATAGAGCAGGTCGTCCAGCCAGATCGTCACCTTGAAAAAGACCGGGCGGGCCATCAGCAGCGGGTCAAAGTGCTGGCCCCACCAGTGGATCAGATCGATCATGGGACGCGGAGGCCAGAGCGGATAGCTGAAATGCCAGGGATCGGGGATAATGATCTGTTCGATGTCGATCAGATAAGTCACGAAGAGCAGATTGATAGCGAAGAAAGCGATCAGAATCCAATCAAGGCGACGTTGAGAGAGCGGAACAGGCTCCAGGGTTGTCACAGCTATAGCCTCCTTGAGGAGATCGAGGCCCGGCACCACCCACCGGCAAGATTGGTAGCGAGCGGCGCCGCGGCAGCGCGCTGGTCAGGCGGAACCAGGCAGCGGCAGATCAGAGCTGCCGGCGGCTCACTCCCGATAAGAGATCAGGGCCGTCGAAGCCAGCAGACGCTCGACCAGGGCCGGGGCCCAGCGGTTCAGCCAGACCAGCGTTTTTCCCGAGAGCGTCAGCACCTGCTCGCGGCGACGGCGAGCGGCCTGGCGCAGAATCAGGCTGGCACAGCGGGCCGGATCAAGAGCGGGTACCTTGCTGGCCTGCTCTCCCATGACCTCCCGCAGGCGCGCCGTGCGCACGGCGCTCAGATAGGTAATCGAGACGCTGACCCCGCTGCCGTGCAGCTCCGTGCGCAGCGTGTTCAAGAAACCGCGCATGGCGTGCTTTGATGCATTGTAGCCGGCTGTGCCCGGTAGGCCGAGCAAGCCACCGAAGCTATTGACGCCCACGATCCGCCCGCGGCTGCGCTTCAAATAAGGCAGGGCGTAGTAAGTACAGTAGACCGTTCCCAAATAGTTCAGCTCGATCTCCGCCCGTATGGTCGAGAGATCGCTCAGAGCCTCAAAGCGGCGCGGAAAGCCCATACCAGCGTTGTTGATCAGCATGTCGAGGCGACCATACTCGCTGACCGTACGCTCGATGAGGAGCCGACACTGAGCCTCAGCGCGCAGGTCGGTGGGGACCGTCAGCGCGCGGGCCCCGCGGGCCCGACAGGTGGCGGCTACCGCCTCGAGAGCCTCGGCGCTGCGCGCCGCCAAAGCCAGCCAGGCGCCCTGCTCAGCCAACTGATAAGCCAGTTGCTCACCAATGCCGCGCGAAGCACCTGTGATAATCACCACGTGCTCGCGAAAAGGCGCATCAGCCATCAAAAGTCTCCTCTGCTTTGCTCTCAGCCGATGGATGGGCGGAATAGAGCTTCGTTCCTCCCGGCTCCACGGAAAGAAGAGAGGGGCCGGCCCTCCTTCCGTGCCCATCTCAGGCGGCTTGCCTGTTGCTACTAGATTACCACATAGGGTGCCGGTCAGGCTCCTCGGCCCAGGCCGGAGGCAGTATTTGACCGTGATAAAAATCTTAATCAGTTTTTTATACCCTTGTATTGCACTTTGCGGGGGCCTATGGTACTATTGCTACAGCCCCACTATGTAACCTGAGTAGGCTGGGTGTTTCGACGTTTCGTCAGGAGACGGTCCTGAGAGAGCAGCACGGGGGAGTCGAAGCGACAGCGCTACCAGCGTTGCCTTCAGGATGAGGGCAGCGCAGGGGGCCATCCGATACATACAGACCGTTGTATGTTGGCGGATTGAAGGATGGTAGTAGTGTGGAAGCAGAGAGAGGGAGACACTATGAGCAAACTCGTCATGGTGATAGATGATTCGCTGACCGTGCGCAAGATCATCGAGACCAGCCTGAGACGTGAGGGTTTCGATTATGTCAGCTATCCTGATGGGATTCAGGCGCTGGAGGCTCTCACGAAGCACAAGCATCGTGTTCCTGACCTGGTGATCCTTGACATTGGCCTGCCAAAGATGGATGGCTACGAGATTGCTCGCATTTTGCGCACAAAGCCCCAGTTTGGTAATACGGTCATCGTGATGCTCTCGGGTCGCGATGGGGTGATAGATCGTCTCAAGGGACGTCTGGCGGGAGCCAAAGATTACCTCACCAAGCCGTTCCGTACTCAGGATGTCATTTCGGTTGTCCAGGCCCATCTGGGAAGCCCAACGCCAACCTATAGCTAGCCTGGCTGTTCTGCCGAGCCTCTGGTTGAGCGATTGGGCGGCCTCTCCCTTCAGGTAAGCGGTCTGTTCCGTGAGCATGAACAGCCGATCAATCAACCAACCACCTCGGCCAGTCACGCGAGGAATCACTCGCTCATCACTCACTCATGTGAGCAAGGAGAACGAACGACGAGGGCGGTGCTGCCCCGGCGGCGCGAGCGGAAGAGAAGATGGTTGTACCACGTGCGGGAGGGTTTCTCTCCAGGTCGCTGGAGTCCTTGAGCGATGAGGAGTTCTGGAACTATGCGCGTGAGCTGGCTCGCATGGTTCCTCGGACTGCTCATCCCGAGGAGTATCTTGAATGCAGCCTGTCGCTAGGACAGGGCTGCTGTTTTGTTTCGTTGAAGGCACTCTGCGAAGTGGTGCCTCCTCCCCATCGCTTTGCCGTTTTGCCCGCTTCCCCCGCCTGGTTGCTTGGCCTGGTCGCCTGGCGCGGCGAGGTGATCGCCGCCGTTGATCTGCCTGGCTTCCTCTGCGGTTCCTCTCCAACGCCTGCCGGCGAGGGTATGCTGCTGGTCGCCGACTATCCCGAGCAGCCGATCGGCCTGCTGGTCCCCGCCATTGGCTCGATCCTCTCCCTGGAATATACCCCTTTGGAACGCTGCGAGGCGGTGCCTGTGCGCCGCGAGCTGTTGCGTGGCCTGCATGGCACCGATCCCGTGCTGGATGTGCCGGCCTTGCTGGCCGAGGTCGTGCATGAGATAGAGAGGGTGGTGAGCTATGGCTGAGCCGCAGGATGGCCTGGTGGAGTGGCCAGAGGAAGAGTCGCAGCTAACGCCCGAGGACCTGGCCATCATTGAGGCTTTCCGCCAGATGGAGGATCTGGAGCCTCCTGTCGGCGCCGCTGACTCGGCAAACGCTGAGTCTGGGGAGGCTGAGATCGAGGGCGCCGGCGGCCAAGAGGCTGGCCCCAGTTCGGCAGAGCTGGATGGAGGTCTGGGCCTGGACGACATGTTGGCCCTCTTTGTGGCCGAGGCCGATGAAGATATTGCCTCCATGCGTCAGGCTCTGGCTCAGCTCGAGCAGGAGGACCGCCTCGATGAGGGGAATCTGGAGGCTCTCCGCCGCAGTGCTCATAAGCTGAAGGGGACCGCTGGGGCTGTCGGCTGTCCCTCGATGTCGACGATCGCCTACTATATCGAGATGCTTGTTGGCTCGCTGCGCGATGGCTCGGTCCCCATGATGGTGGGCCTGATGGCCCTGGTGCAGGCCATGCGCGCCCTGGAGGCGACCTTGCAAAGCATCGTTGAGACGGGCCAGGAGAGCAGCACGCCTCTCACCGAGCTGGAGGCCGATTATGAGGCCCTCAATGAGTTCGGGAGCGTGCGTCGCACCCCCTCAGAGAGCCTGATCGCTCTCACGGCCGGCGATGAGGCAGCCCTCCTGGAAGAGGAAGAGCTGGCCCCCCGCTCGCCGCTGCGTGAAGAGATCGCCCGCTTCCATCTCCGTACCCGAACGCCGCGCGAGGCCGGCTCGCCGCTGCCTTCGGTCCTGGTCGACGCGGAGCGCCTCAAGCGGCTTGTGCTCAATAGCGAGCACCTGGCCGAGCAGCGTGAGCCGCTGGAGAGCGCCCGGCGCGAGCTGGAAGCTGCTCTGCAAGAACTCTACGCCGCTCAGGCGCGCTTACAGTACCTGGAGACGCTGCTCTCCCTTAATCCTCTCTCGCTCGGTGAGGTGGGCCAGGGTTCTCGCTTGCCTCTCCGTTCGTTTCCGCAGCAGCCGATGTCTTCCCTGGTGGCCCGCATCCTGGAGGAGGCGGAGCAGGCTGGTCGCCATCTGGCGGGCCACGCCCAGCAGCGCCAGCGCCTGAGCGCTCTCGCTCTGAAGGCGCGTGAAGCGACCTCGTGGGACGAGATGGAGATTGATCGCTATACCGAGAGCGACGTTCTCTTGCGGGCCTTCGCCGAAGCGATCGCTGATGTCAGTACGGCCTCGGCTCAGGTGCGGGCGGCCTTTACTCGTCTTGACCGCGTCCTGCGTCGCCATATGGAGCTGGCCAATCGCGTCCGCGGGGAGACGCTCTTGTTGCGCTCGGCGCCACTGGCCGTATTGCTGCCGCGCATCCGGCGCGCCATCAGGATGAGCGCCGATGCTCAGCGGCAGCGTGTTCGCTTTGAGGTGCGCGGCGAAACGACGGAGGTGGATCAGGATATTCTGGAGGCCCTGGCTCGCCCACTCCTGCAACTGGTGCGCTACGGTATGCTCACCCATTTGAGCAGTGTCCAGGCGGAAGATGCTGCGGGTGAGGAGCAAGAGCGGCGCGTCTGGTTCTATGCCCATGCCGTTGGCAATGAGGTTTCGCTGGAGCTGGGCTTCTCGACGCCGGTGCGGGCGGGCGCCCTGGAGCTGGTCCAGGGGCCAATTCAGCAGCTCCAGGGAACGGTGACCGCCCAGCGCAATGCTCTTGGCGGGCTGACGTTCTATCTGACCTTGCCGCGTCTGCATGGGGCAATGCACGGCCTGCTGGTTCGCACTGCTGGCCAGCGCCTGGTCTTACCTTTCTCCCAGGTCCGTCGCATTGTAGCGGAGGGGGAGAGGCAGGGTCAGCTGAAGGGCCAATCTCAAAGCGGATCGCCCTCTGCCGTGCCGCTCTCCCGTTTGCTCGGTTTGCCGGACGAGCTGCAGGCTCAGGGCGCGCTGGCTTCCTCGGCGCAGGCGCGTTCTCTGCTGCTCTTGCAGGAGGGCCTGCCCTATGAGGCGGTCGAGGTGGACGAGGTCCTGGGGGGGGTCGAACTGGTGGTACGTCCTCTGGCTCCCTATTTGCGGCGCCCGGGCATTATGGGTGCCGCCATTGACGGTCAAGGCAATGTGCTGCTGGTTGTAGATCTGCTGCGTCTCGCGCCGCTGCCTGCGACCACCGAGCCGTTGCCGGCAATGGCTCGGCGTGAGCCGCGGGCTGCGCAGGAAAGTGGTCCCGAGCAGGAGGCTCTCGGTGGCGGACGGACGGTGATGATTGCCGACGACTCGGTCTACATCCGGCAGTCGCTGCAGCAGACTCTCCAACGCGCCGGCTACCGCGTGGTCCAGGCACGCGATGGTATGGAAGCCTGGGAGCTATTGCTGGAGCAGCCCCCGGATGTCCTGCTGCTCGACATCGAGATGCCTCATCTGAATGGCTACGAGCTGCTCAGCATGGTCCGGGCCAGTCCGCGCTTTGCGGCCCTCAAGATCATCATGCTCACGGCGCGCTCTTCCGAGAAGCATCGTCGCTCTGCCCAGGAGCTGGGGGCTCAGGCCTATTTGATCAAGCCTTCGCCTCCCGAGCAGCTGCTGGCCACTATTGGGGCCGTGCTGAGCGAGAGGCCGACAGCCTGGTAGGAGGCACCGGCCCGGCCTCGTCCTGGCGGGTGATGGAGGGCTGACGCTGTCGCTAAAGGCGAGGAGGCTCCCCTGCTCTTGCTCTCCTGGAGAGGGGAAACCTCCTCGCCGCGCTGTTCTCTGGCTTTATAGTGTAGGTCTTCTTGGAGAGAAGTGGCAGGCGAGGCGCTGGCTCCTGGCTGCCTGCCTGCCCCCTCCTGTCTAGTCGCGATAGTAAGCGGGAGCGGCCTGGATGGCCCCGGTCTCGATCATGATCTGGCGTAGCTGCTGAGCATCGAGCGTCTCATAGAGGCGCAGGGCCTGAGCGATGCGGTCCAGCGTCACGCGATGATCGCGCAAGAGGCTGAGGGCGCGGTTATAGGCCGCCTTCACGATACGGTCGACCTCCTTATCGATCAGAGAGGCCGTCTTCTCGCTGTATTCGCGTCGTCCGAAGGCGGCACGCTCCAGCGGATCTTCACGCTCCTGGAAGAAGAGGGGGCCGATGCGCTCGCTCATGCCCCAGGAAGTGACCATGTGGCGGGCGATCTGCGTGACCTGCTGCAGGTCGTTCTCCGCGCCGGTGGTAATGCGCCCGATGGCTACCTCCTCGGCGGCGCGCCCACCGAGGGCGGTCACCAGGCGAGCTTCGAGGTACTCGCGCGTGTAGTTGTGGCGGTCATCGAGGGGCAGATAGCGAGTTACCCCCAGCGCCTGACCGCGCGGCACGATGGTCACCTTGCCGACGGGATCGACGTGCTCGCTGAGCAGAGCTGTGAGGGCGTGGCCGCCCTCGTGATAGGCCACCACCTTCAGATCTTCCTCGCTGAGGACCAGGGGGCGCTCTGCCCCCAGGACGATCTTGTCCAGGGCTTCCAGGAAGCAGTTCTGATTGACAGAGTCCAGGTTACGGCGAGCGGCCAGCAGGGCGGCCTCATTGACCAGGTTGGCCAGGTCGGCGCCGACCATGCCGGGCGTGGCCCGCGCGATGGCCTCCAGATCGACATCTGAGGCCAGAGGTACCTTGCGCGTATGGATCTGCAGGATTGCCAGGCGCCCTTTCCAATCGGGACGATCCACGGTCACGCGCCGATCGAAGCGGCCCGGACGTAGCAGGGCCTTATCAAGCCCTTCGGGACGGTTGGTGGCTGCCAGCACCACAACCGCCTGCCGCACGTCGAAGCCGTCCATCTCAACCAGCAACTGGTTGAGGGTCTGCTCGCGTTCATCGTTGCTGTTGATGCTGGCTCCACGCTGGCGCCCGACAGCATCGATCTCATCGATAAAGATGATGCTGGGGGCGGCCTTCTTGGCCTGGTCGAAGAGGTCGCGCACGCGGCTGGCGCCGACGCCGACCAGGACCTCGACGAACTCGGAGCCGGACATGGAGAAGAAGGGGACGCCGGCCTCGCCGGCCACGGCGCGCGCCAGCAAGGTCTTACCTGTGCCTGGGGGACCAACCAGGAGCACGCCGCGAGGGATCTTGCCGCCCAGGCGCTGGAACTTCTGGGGCGTCTTCAGAAACTCCACGATCTCGATGAGATCGTTTTTGGCCTCGTCGACGCCGGCCACATCGGCGAAGGTCGTGCTGGGCCGGTCCTCCATAATCAGGCGTGCCCGGCTCTTGCCGAAGCTAAAGATATTCTGCTGGCCCTGGGTGGCTCGCCTGATAATAAAGAGGAAGAGCACCCCCAGGAAGACCCAGGGCAGGGCATTGAAGAGAATGTTCAGCCACAGGCTGCCATCGCTGGTCGGCTTGGCGGAGACCGAGACGTTGTGCTGCAGCAGAAGCTGGATCAGCTTGGGGTCCCCGCTGGCGAGCTGGGTGAAATGATAGTATTTTGACGTCTTGCCGGGGTTGTTGGGGTCTGCTACCGGACTGTAGAACTCGCCGGTCACATCCTGTCCCTGGAAAACCGCCGTCTTGACGTTACCTTTTTCGACTTCTGCGTAGAAAGAGCTATACGGGATCTCGATAGCGTTTTGGTTATTGTTGCTTGTGCCACCCTGCAGAAAGGACTGGAGGGCCCACCAGCCCAGCAGCAGGATGCCCACAATCACCAACGAGCGCAGCAGCAACGAGGTCAGGCTCTCGTTGTTGCGATTGTTATTGTTGCTGTTGCCGTTGGGGGTAGGCGTATTCAAGCGCGGCGGCCCACCCTGCGGGGGGCCATCGGGGCCGCGCTCGTAGGTATGTAAAGCCTGAGCTTCCATCTTGTTCAGACCTGCTTTCTGCTCGTCGGATCGCCGCGCTGGCTGACCGACATTCTGGCCAGGGGCAGCCAGCAAGCCGGGCGATCAGGCGCGGTCGCTGCGTCTGTATTTTATACGGTAATACGGATGAGCGAAGCTATTGGGTTGGAATAATTACTATACTATGATATCCCATCCGGGGGAAAGAGTGCCAGTCGGCCTATCCAGAGCAGAGGGCCAGGTATCACCTGGTCAGGAGAGCGGGGAGGGTGAAGGAGCCGGGAAAGTGGGCGATGAGCAAAGGCGCGCGCGGACCCCTGCGCTCCGGACTGGGAGGCAGAGGTCCACGCTGCGATTACGAGGAGCTTGCTCGGCTGCCGTCTTCGCCGACGAACTAGCTGGCTGACTCTGGCTGACCGACGAGCTAGCTGGCGGGTTTAGCCGGCGAGCCGGAGCCAAGCTCCTGGGCGTCCAGTTCCTGTTTGAGCGTATCGACCTCCTGTTTCAGCGTGTTCACCTGCTGCTGAAGCGTGGCAACTTGCTGTTGAAGCAGCGAGAGGCGGGGATCCTGACCAGGGCCGCGGTCGAGATGCATCAGGTAGGCGGGACCGGAGCCGGGAGGGTTGTCGACCTGATGACCGGGGTCCCAGCAGACCACGCCGCGCTCAAAGCGTTGCAGCACCACGCCCTGGTAGCCAGAGACTGCCGTCTCATTGGAAAGCGGCAGACCAAGGTAGGTCAGCCCGAAGAGGGCATCCCCCCCATAGCGGCGGTAGAAATCGAGAATGCCGTGCCCGACCACGTAGCCGGTTTTGGTACAGCGCCAGACGTTGTTGCCAAGGTCGGTGAAGAAGCCACGAGTCGCCTGGATATCCAGCATAAACCCTCCTTGCTCAAGAAAGGCCCACAACTCAGCCCAGGGATAGTTGCCCGGACAGCGGGCGCGCGAGATGGGATCGAGTTCGAAGTGGCCAATGATCCCTCCGCTGGCGTCGCCATGCCGCCGGGGAATGCCGTGGCGGGCGCAGATGTCGGCGATCAGGCGAAAGGAGGCTCGTTTCTGGGCCTCCGTCAGGGGCGTCGAGTTATCCAGGGCTGGGTCCACGTGCTCGATGCTGATCGTCCAGAGGTTCAGATTGACGCCTTCTGGCAGAAATGAGGCGTGGCCCGGCTCCAGGCAGCAGTTCCCCCCGGCTCCGTCCTGCTCACGCACGCACTGCACCACGGTTCCGTCTTGCCCCACCACATAATGGGTGCTGGTCATTTCCGTATTCGTGGCAAAGTAGTTGGCCACCTCTTGCGCCGTGTGGAAGCCCGCAGTTTTATGGATGACAATCCATTTCGGCTGGTTCGCATCGATGAAGACCCGCGAGCGATCCACATACATGGGAATGGCCCCCGCGTAGTCGGTCATCGCTCTGGCACCTCCTCCGACCGCTGCTGGTGCGCTCTGGCAGGCGAAATCACTGAGGTCATACCTGCTCCTTTCCAGTTCGAGAAGACAGACCAGGTCGTCTGACAGGTCCATTGAGCTGTTGTGCGTCCGTGAAAGGTTGTGCAGCTTCTTTCCCAAAAAGGGAGAGAAGCATCGGTTGAAGAACTATCCTTTTTCACAGCGCAACATGGCCATTATAACCTGTTATTCCTTCTCTTTAGTAAGTATACTCGGCTCACCAAATGTTTTTGATTAGCGCCTGGCGGCAACGGGTCGTTATGGCGGAAGAGGTCCCGCCTGACCCCAGGAGCCAGGGCTGTTCAGGTGCGAGAATCCTGCGCCAGCCGCGTTTGTTCTGATGGGGACCCTGGCCGGTCAGCAACTTTCTCTTCACCTGTCTACCGGGTTGCATCTCCGTTTGTGCAAGAGAGACCTATTTATTATTCTTCCATTCCGCTGTTTCTGTTATTGAGCGCAGCTTCTGATGAATGAGGGAGGAAATATGCAGCTGTGTCCCCATTGTGGCGCCAGGATGCCTGTGAACTCTCATTATTGTGGGCGCTGTGGTCAGCCGCTGTATGGGGCCTCACCACACGAGCTGACTGCAAGGGCTGGCACCGGCGGAGAAGGAGGGGGGCCTGTCCTTGATCCGACAAGGCTGGCGGGACCGGAGGTGCCGGCGGGAGCTGGAGCTGCCTATCAGGCTACGGTTCCCGCCGGGGAGGCAGGCCCCTATGAAGAGACCCGCTACGGGACCGAGGAGAGTACGCCGGTTACTGAGTCTGGGGGGGCCTTTACCCCAGCGCCCCCTCCGCCTCCCCTGGTACCGGAGTATGGGCCTCTATATCCCGTTTATCCCGTTCCCGAGGTCAGGAAGCGGCCTTTCTTCCGGCCTCCTTCCCGTCCTTTGCTGGTCATTGGAGCCGTCGTCGGGATCGCTGTCCTGGTCCTGGGGGGCGTGCTGGTGGCTTCCAGCCTGCTCGGCTCGCAGCATCAGCCGCGCCTCAAGGTCAGCAGCAGCTACCATGTTGGAACACTGCCGGCGGGAGCGACAGGAACGAGTTTGCGGTTGAACGGGGAAGGGTTCGCGCCCAATTCTCAGGTGACCCTCTACCTCGATGGTGGGGCCCTGACCGGAAATCAGGTGAGAACTGATAGCAATGGGAGATTGCAGGCGAATCTGAGCGTGACAGACGCCTGGAAACCTGGTCAGCATACGCTGACAGCAGCCGATGCCAGCAATAACCGTGTGGAGCAGGGGGTGACGGTGGTGATTGTGCCCCAGGGACAGGCGCATACGCCCGGCCCCAATGGCGCTCCGCCTGACGATGCCAGTTTCAAGGTCGCCTTCACGGTTTCGAATGGCTCGCAGACGCAGAGCGGTACTCTGACGATCACAGGACATCCCGATCCTGTCGGAGGTACGGTCTGCGCCAGCTATGCTAATGGGATGCGGGACGATGGGCAGCCCCATACGCTGAGCGGAGAGACCTCCGATGGCTTCCGCTACCAGGAGACGCTGACTGCCAACTGTCGGGGGACCTACCGCACTGGCAAGATTAGCTACGAGGAGATCTATAGCCAGGATAAGGTGACCCTCGAGACGCTCACTGGTACGGTGACCTGCACTGCCGCCCCTCACACGGTCAAGATGGAGGGCAGCTTTGTGGATGCCACGCACGTGAAGGGGACCTTTAGCTCCCCGCTCTTCTCCTATAGCTGTGATAATGGGGAATCTTCTCAGGTGCAGGCCACAACGGGAACCTGGGAGGGCCAGCTCAGCTCTTAAGCCCCCTTCCAGATCGAACCCGCCTGGCCCCTGCTTGATCGGCTCCTGACCTCTCCTGGCAGCCCGCTCGTGAGGAATGTCAATGCGCTAAGCGAGGCCGGACGCCTGGGGAAATCCTGGCTTTGACTGGCCCGCTGCCACCTACAGCGCCGGCTGCCAGGCTCTCTACAAAGGCAGTGTTTCGTCCTATAATTCGTGCCTGTCTATAGTGAAACGTCGTTGCGGGCGATCGCTGCTCTCCGATGTCATGCCCGCCGATCGTCAGGCTGGCAGGAAACGATAGAGTGAGAGGATAGTCTTGCAATTTGGAGAGCGAGCGAGGCTCTAACAGACAGTAAGTGGGCAATTTTGTCTCCAGCGTGCAGGCCCAGGGGGACTATCATGTCCTCTACCCTTCGCTTCAGTGTGATCATGGGGCCAAATACTACCTGCCCTCAGCAACAGGTACCTGGACCGCAACCCTCGCCTGATGCGCCGTATGGACAACGGCCAGGGACCCTCACCACCCTGTCCCCGGCCGCCATGGCTGCTCGCTCGATAGAAGGCTGGCTCAGGTCGGGAGCAAAGTGTTTCTGTTCGGTCTCTCTCCCCGGCAACTACCCCATTGTGCCATATAAGAGCGGCGAACCTGCAAATTGCCAGTCCCTTGAGTAGACTACCGTATAAGCGGAAAGACAGGGACTGCTGTCCCCGCGCGTCGTGACAGCATTCCGCCTGGTGAGCCTCTCTGGTCAGCTACACTGGCATTGTAGTCTTCTCACCCTGGTCTGGTTGAGCGAGGGGCCAGCCGGCGATTCATTCGTGTTCAGCAGTTCAGCTGCTCTGAATGGAGGTTTGCGCGATGACGATCATGCACAAGGACCAGAGCACCGCCGTCTCTCTGGATCAGCTTCTGGCCGATTGGGAGGAGCAGGGCATTCGCACTGTGCTCTTCGAGCTGCCCGATATGCATGGCGTGGCCCGCTCCAAGCTGATCCCTCTTAACAAGGTGCGCGGCTATGCCGAGAAGGGTCTGAATATGTACGGAGGCACCGTCGCCCTCGATAGCCGCTCGTTTGTCGTACCTGGCACCAGATATAATGAGGAGAAGAATTACGCCGACCAGATGCTCATTCCCGACCTCTCGACGGCTGCCGTGGTTCCCTGGCTGAGCGGTACGGCCCGCCTGATCTGCGATGCCTACTGGCAGGACGGGACTCCACTGCATGCGGCCCCCCGTCATGTGCTGCGCCGAGTCCTGGCAGAGCTGGATAAGCTTGGCTACGAGGCGGTCATCGGCCTGGAATACGAGTTTTATCTGCTGGATCCGATGACGATGACCCCGGTCTTCAACGGACTGCATATCTTCAATACCTCGCGCAACCTGGCAGTGCCAGTCACGGAGCGCATCGTCGATCTGATGCCGCAGATCGGCATCGATATCATCACAGCCAACTGCGAGTATGGCCCCGGCCAGTTCGAAATCAATTATGGGGCACATCCCGCTCTGCGTGCTGCCGATCTGGGTTTCACCTTCAAGAACGGAGTCAAGATGATCGCCCGCCAGCTCGGCTACCATGCAACCTTCATGACCAAGCCCTTCAGCGATCAGTCGGCCAGCGGGGCCCATACCCATGTCAGCCTGGTCTCCAAGGCAACGGGTCAGAACGCTTTTCTGGATACGAACGATCAGCATGGCCTCTCGCGCGTGGCCTACTATTTTACTCAGGGCATGCTGAAGCACGCCAATGCGGCAATGGCTCTGATGGCTCCAACACCGAACTGCTACCATCGCTTTGTGCCGCACCACTTTGCTCCCTCTAACATCAGTTGGGGACCCGAGGATCGCTCGGCCATGATCCGGGCGAAGAATAGCCGCGATGAGCGCACGCACCTGGAGAATCGCTTGCCCACTGCTTTGAGTAATCCCTATCTTTCGATTGCTGCGGTCATCGCGGCGGGCGTGTTGGGCCTGCGCGATCAGGAGCTGCCGCCAGAGGCGGTCTCGGGACTGGCCGAGGAGTACAGCGAGTTCCCTCCTTTGCCGACGACACTCGATGAGGCCCTGGACGCCCTGGAGCACGATGAGGAGTTTCGCCAGTTGTTGGGCGATGAGTTTGTGGAGGTCTTTACACGGGCCAAGCGCAGCGAGCTGGCGCGTTTCAAGGCCCATGTGACCGACTGGGAGCGCGAGGAGTATCTGGAGATCTATTAGTCTATCTATCTCTGCTCCGGCGGCGCAGCGCTCTGCCGCCTGTGGCTGGTGGGCACCTGCTGCCCCGCCCGATAAGAATCGCCCCTTCCTTCTGAACTCTCTGGCCGGTAAGGTGCATGGATCAACTCCCTGGTTGATCTATGCACCTTTGTTTTGGGGCCTGGCTGATACAGGGAGAGACTGGCCGAAGCCCTGGAAGGCGGGAAGTTCTGGGATGGCGGAGGTGTTTCCTATAGTGTAACTTGCCTGGCGGATGGATGAGCTGAATGACCAGCCAGACGAGCGGTCAGACGGGCTAACTCTCGGGCCTCCCAGGCTGCTCGCCAGATGCCCAACCCAGACCAGATCGGGCCAAACCAGGCCAGGCTGGGGTAGGGCGGAAGCGGGTGAGGTAAGACCAGCCAGAAGAGGGGCTGGGTAGCGGGTCGGGTCCCAGACGCTCTTGAGCAGAGACGATCCCTGTTGGCATCTGATCGGGCAGGCAGCGAACAGGAGTTTGAGTAAGCAAAAAAGGGAGCAAGTGCGATGCAATTGCAGGGTATTCACCATGTCACGGCAGTGACGGGCAACGCTTCGCTGAACGTGGCCTTTTACACCCAGGTGCTTGGCATGCGCCTGGTCAAGAAGACGGTCAACCAGGACGATGTGTCGGCCTATCACCTCTTCTACGGCGACGAGCTGGGTCATCCCGGCACCGAGCTGACGTTTTTCGATTGGCCGGAATTGGAGCGCCACCGTCAGGGGGCCGGCACGATTTCGACCATCATGCTCGGCGTCAATGGTGAGAAGGCCCTACGCTGGTGGCAGGAGCGTTTTGGGCGTTTGCATGTTGAGCACGATGAGTTGCAGCGTCGGGGAGCGGACGGCCCTCTCAGCCTGCCATTCCGTGATCCCGAGGGTCAACGCCTGGAGCTGGTTGACGATGGCGGACGACTCTCGGGTGTGCCCTGGCGCAGGAGTCCTGTGCCCGCCGAGTACGCCATTCGCGGCTTCTATGGGGTGCAGCTAACGCTGCGGGCCTTGGAGCCGTCGGCACGCTTCCTGACGGAAGTCCTGGGGTTCCGCCAGGTGGGCAACTATCGGAACGATGGAGGCTATGAGGTTACGGCCTTCGAAGTCGGCCCAGGTGGTCCTGGCGCTCTGGTGCATCTGGAGATTCAGCCTGGCGCCCCGTTCCATCGCTATGTTGGCATCGGAGGCGTCCACCATGTAGCTTTCCGGGTGCCTACGGACGACGAGCATCGGGCCTGGCGCGAGCGGGTGGCGGCGGTTAATCGCACGGTGACGCCGATCATCGACCGCTTCTACTTTCACTCAATCTACTTCCGCGAGCCGGGCGGGGTGCTCTTCGAGCTGGCCACCGATTTGCCGGGTTTTGCCGTCGACGAGGACCCCGAGCGGCTCGGCGAGCGGCTCTCTCTGCCGCCCTTCCTGGAACCCTACCGGGCACGAATCGAGGCGGGGCTGAAGCCGATTGAGCCACTCGATCTGCTGGCGCAGGTCTGAGGCCGGCTGAAGAGGGGGCCAGGTGGCCAAAGTCGCTCAAGCGCTTCCTTCCGAGCAGGGCGGCTGAGCCGGTTATGTGAAATTGCTCATTGCCTCCTGCCCGGAGGCAGGCTATAGTCGGATTGAGCAAGCACCTCTATGACCAGCATCCGAGCTGGAGAAAGGAGCCTGCCCGATGGCCCGCAATCTCTATCGCAGTTATCTGTATGTCATTCTGCTCATCCTTCTTGGCCTGACTGTTTATGCTCTCGCCTTTCTGTTTATGCCGCTTTGGCGCCTGACTCCTCTGCGCGCTGCTGCCGAGACGGTGCCGGAGCGAGCCGAGGTTGTGCAGTCCCTGGTCTTTGCAGGGGCGGTACTCCTGGTAGTCGCGATTCTGGGGGGCGTTCATTACTGGTTGCTGCGGCGTGATCTGCGCCAGGAACCGGTGGCTGGGAGCGGTGCCGTGCGCGCCTTTTTTTTAAACCTGGGCGAGCTGGTGCTGGCACCAATGAGCATCTTCTCGCTGGGTCAAGCTCTGCTCAGTCCCCAGAGCGGCTATGTAGCCACTGGCCTGGCAGCCTTTGCGGGATGGTTGGCCCTCGAATGGGAGCGCAGGCGCTTGCCGGCTGGTCCCGGGCTGGCCCAGCTGTTCCAGCGCCTCCACGTCTATGGCGTGCAGGCCATTCTGCTCTTTCCTCTCTTTGGAACGGCGATCTATGCCCTCTTTCTCTTACAGGCGGCCTGGCTTGGCTCTGAGAGCGCCCAGGTAGCTAGCGCTTGTCTGAGCCTTTCCCCTTGCGGAGAGCAACCGGGCTTGGGGGCCTACCTGACGGAAGCTCTCTGGTTCTTAATAGCCTGGTGCGCTTACGCCTATCTGAACCGCCACGACGCTGGCTCGTTGTTGCGCCGTCTGCTCTACGCGGCTAGTCTGGCCTACGCGCTCTTCCTCGTGGTCGAGGAGGTAGCGGCCCTGGTCGATCTCCTCTTGCGTTTCCTCGCTGGTCTATCCATCGGGACGGATGACCTGCTCTCCCCTCCCGGCTCGCTGATCGGTGGTGAGCGGCTTGCTGCTCTTCCGGTTGGTCTGCTGGTAGCAGCTATCTCCTGGCTCTGGCTGCGCAGCGAGGTCGACCTCTGGCCTGAGCCACAGCGGGCGCGCGCTGTTCTGGGAAGTGCTGTGATGGCGATTGGGGCTGCTCTGCTGGCGCTCCTGCTCTGGGTCGGGGCTGGGCGACTGCTGCTGGCGTTTCTTTTCGTTGCCTTTCCGACGGGGCCACGTCCGCTCCTCGGCGACTGGCTCGATGGTCTGGCTCCTTTCCTGGTCGGGCTGGCAACGCTTCCCCTGGATCTGCTGCTGCGGCGCCGGGTTCGTCGCGAGCCTGAGCAGGCCCTGCTGGCTCGCCGCGGCTTCGTCCTGGCGGTGATCGCTGCGGGTATTCTGGCTGCTACCATTGGTGGCGCTTTTGCCCTCTATGCCTGGGGGACCGCTGCCCTGGGGGTGCCTCTGGACAACTGGCCTCGCCTGGGACAGCAGGGGCTGGCGGTGACGCTGATCGGCCTGGTGGTGACGGGCCTCTATCTATGGCGGGCTTTCCGTGAGGGGCTGCTGCGCTTTGCGCCTGCTACGGTGCCCGCCCCCCGTCAGCCCGAGCCGGCTGCGGTCGAGGTTGCCACTGCCGCCCAGGCGGCGCCACCCTCTCAGCCCGGCTCTCCCCTCGAGAACAGCGAGGCCGCGGAGTCGCTGGAAGCCATTTTGGAGAGTCTCATTGCTCAGCGCCTGACGCTGGCTGAAGCTGCCGCTCGTATCCGAGCTTTAGCCCGGCGTTCTCCCTCTCTCTAGCTGGCGTCTTGAATGAAGGTCCATCCGCGCCTCCGCTTCCGCTCGTTCAAGAAGCGGGAAAGGACTTTGCAAAAACCAATATTGTAGCGTAACTGCTCCCCTTCTCTTCATTGAAATAGTAGAGATCTGGTGGTACACTCCACCTAGAAAGATGTTTTCCTGCTCAACCAGTCGGGGAGGCATAGATGAAACCTCACTATTGGTGGAGGCGCTACGGCGATTATCCAGCCGGAAAATGCAATTTGCCGCACATGGGGACAGTGCTACGGGAGTACCGGCTGCGGAGAGGATGGAGTCAGGAGGAACTGGCGCAGGCATCAGGCGTAGAGAAGCGAACAGTGCTCTACTGGGAGGCAGCGATGTACGTGGCCGATCCGGAGCGACGGATCATGCTGGCGCGGTTCTTGCAGATCCCGCCAGCTCTGTTGGGGCTGGCCTGGGAGCAGGTAGTCTACATTGGCGAGCAGGGAGGGCCAGGCAGCGGCTATGAACGACTGGCCGAGGTGGTCAGCACCGAGAGCTACTATCACTACGAGGATCTGCTCCTTCTGGCGAGGCAGTTGCTCTATGCAGGACAGCTACGCTGCTTGACGAAGCGGTTGCCGCGCTGGCTGGCGAAACTGCGCCTCAAGATCAGAGATGTGCCGGCCAGCGACCGCACGGCCTGGCTCTGGTTGCTGGGTCACTATCTCCTGCTCGGCAGCTCACTTGCCAGGCATTGGAAACCCGATGAGAATGGTGGCCTGGCCCTGAGCCTGGCTCGCGAGCTGTTCGGGCTGGGGCAGGAGCTGGAGGAGCCGACCCTCATCGGGCTGGCTCTCTACCGTCTCATGGACCTCTACCGCGAGACTGGTGAAGATCAGCAGGCGGAGGGAGTGGCACGGGAAGGTCTGAGGTGGGCGGGGCGAGTGGGGCCGGCCCTGAGAGGGAATCTCTATCTGCGAGCGGCGATGGTCCTGGCGAGTCTTGGGCAGGAGGAAGAGCCGCAATGGAGGAGATGGCAGGAAGAGGCGCTCAAACTGGCGGAACGCGTCGAGGGGGGAGAGGGAGACGCCTCGCTGTTGAAGCTGAACCGGGTAGCGGTGCACCACGAGAGGGCGAAGCTGCTGGTGCTGATGGGGGAGAAGACGGGAGGGAAGGGGAAGCTGGCGGAGGCCTATCGGGAGCTGGCCCAGGCAGGTGAGGGACTGGGGAGCGAGCTGGGGACATGGAGGATGTACCTGGAGCTGACTGAGGCAAGGCTGTTTTTGGTCAGGGGGGAGCTAGAGCAGAGTGCCTGGCAGGGAGTGAAGGCGTGGGAGGCGGCGCAGGAGATGGGATCGAAGAAGATCGAAGGAGAGCTGAGGCAGCTGTACGGGAGCCTGAAGGCGAAGGCGGCAGGCAACGCGATGGTCCAGCGGCTGGGCCTCGCGCTTGCGATCTGCTAGCTTCGGCTGCCGGTAGAGCAACTCGTCAGGAAGGGGTTTACAGCTACTACATACAGCTCGCATCTATGGCTCATAGTGTGTAGAAGTCGGACGGCACGGTTTCGCTCGGGAAAGCAGCCGAAGAA
>NZ_JBHOQV010000159.1:0-2140 GCF_042408735.1 Thermogemmatispora sp. | reverse complement strand
GCCTTTGCGGCCGAAGGCACACGTTCCCCGAGAGGGGTTTGAGACCAGCCAGAGAACGCGGCCACAGCGGCTGGGACTTGGCCGAAGGCACACGTTCCCCGAGAGGGGTTTGAGACACGGTGGCCGTTGCCAGCCACCGTCAGCGCCTTTGGGCCGAAGGCACACGTTCCCCGAGAGGGGTTTGAGACGGGCAGCGGAGTCTGACGGTGGCCGTTGCCAGCCACCGGGCCGAAGGCACACGTTCCCCGAGAGGGGTTTGAGACTGCCCATTGTTCTCGGAACCGGGCAGCTGAGTCTGACGGCCGAAGGCACACGTTCCCCGAGAGGGGTTTGAGACCGGGTGTGGTCACAGTCGCAGTGTTCGGCGCACCGCGCGGCCGAAGGCACACGTTCCCCGAGAGGGGTTTGAGACTCAACACTGACTTCCATTGATGCTTTAGCGCCTTCATGGCCGAAGGCACACGTTCCCCGAGAGGGGTTTGAGACTTCGATATGCGGTACGGCAAACTGAGCAGCCGAACCATGGCCGAAGGCACACGTTCCCCGAGAGGGGTTTGAGACTTGCTGCGTTTCGCACACCGCGCCTGCTGCGTTTCGGGCCGAAGGCACACGTTCCCCGAGAGGGGTTTGAGACGAAACGCGAAAATGCCGCGTTGAGCTTATGCAACCAGGCCGAAGGCACACGTTCCCCGAGAGGGGTTTGAGACCTGCCATCAACGCGCCCAGGCTCCGCGTCCACAAGTGGCCGAAGGCACACGTTCCCCGAGAGGGGTTTGAGACCAGCATCGCGCAGCTCACGTAACGTGGCGCGCGTAACTCGGCCGAAGGCACACGTTCCCCGAGAGGGGTTTGAGACGAGTTCGCGGCCTATTTCTTAAAGCCGCAAAACTCCCGGCCGAAGGCACACGTTCCCCGAGAGGGGTTTGAGACGGCGCCATTGTGTGGCGCCGTCCTCTGCGCCTTTGCTGGCCGAAGGCACACGTTCCCCGAGAGGGGTTTGAGACGTTTCGGCACGGAGCCGCCACGCGCCATAGCTAAACGGGCCGAAGGCACACGTTCCCCGAGAGGGGTTTGAGACGCCTAGTGTGCGCCACACTAGGCCTAGGCCGTCAAAGGGCCGAAGGCACACGTTCCCCGAGAGGGGTTTGAGACAACGCTATACGCAAGGCAGCGCGATTGCACAGCACCGGCCGAAGGCACACGTTCCCCGAGAGGGGTTTGAGACATATTCCACCATCTTTTTCTCCTTTCTGCTTATGAAGGCCGAAGGCACACGTTCCCCGAGAGGGGTTTGAGACTGACTCAGCTGCCCATTGTTCTCGGAACCGGGCAGGGCCGAAGGCACACGTTCCCCGAGAGGGGTTTGAGACTGTGCAATCGCGCCCGCGTCATCAACGTTGCCTTAATCGGCCGAAGGCACACGTTCCCCGAGAGGGGTTTGAGACCATTGGCGTGAGTTCAGTAACTTTCTCACGCCAAGGCCGAAGGCACACGTTCCCCGAGAGGGGTTTGAGACTGTGCAATCGCGCCCGCGTCATCAACGTTGCCTTAATGGCCGAAGGCACACGTTCCCCGAGAGGGGTTTGAGACTGGCCGTTGCCAACCACCGTCAGCGCCTTCACGACGGGCCGAAGGCACACGTTCCCCGAGAGGGGTTTGAGACCTGTCCATTGGCGTGAGTTCAGTAACTTTCTCACGCCAGGCCGAAGGCACACGTTCCCCGAGAGGGGTTTGAGACTTCACGACGTTTCCTTGCCATAGGCCTTCCCCTTTCCGGGCCGAAGGCACACGTTCCCCGAGAGGGGTTTGAGACCACTCGCCGTGTTGGAACACGAGAACCCGGGCTTTTCGGCCGAAGGCACACGTTCCCCGAGAGGGGTTTGAGACCGTGAGCTCAGCGTTGGCGCTACGCTGAGCTCACGGTGGCCGAAGGCACACGTTCCCCGAGAGGGGTTTGAGACTCACCTCATAGATCATTCTCGTCTCCTAGCGCGCTAGAGGCCGAAGGCACACGTTCCCCGAGAGGGGTTTGAGACGCTCAAGCCAAGCGCTAGGCCAAGCGATAGAGACATTGGCCGAAGGCACACGTTCCCCGAGAGGGGTTTGAGACGCCCGAAGCCAGCGCACACGGTTGGTGGCA
>NZ_JBHOQV010000157.1:0-2031 GCF_042408735.1 Thermogemmatispora sp. | reverse complement strand
TCCTCGGGAGGGAGGAGGGAGAGAGAGGAGAGGGAGCAGGAAGGATTGGAGACGAGGGAGGAGAGCAGGGTCTGCCAGTGGCGGGAGAGGCGAAGGATGGTCTGCTCCTCAAAGAGATCCTGGCTGTACTCAAAGCAGCCGGTCAGCGCTCCATCGGAACCTTCCTCCAGGCTCAGTGTCAGGTCAAAGCGACTTGTCCCGTTATCAATGGCCAGCTCCTGAATCTGCCAGGAGCTGCTCCCCTGACTGCGATAGGAGTTCATGGCTATCGCCACCTGGAAAAGAGGGCTTCCTGCGGCTGAGTGCTGTCCCTCCAGACAGCTCTTGAGCAGAGGAAGCGGCAGATCATCGTGGGCCATGGTGCGCGCAAGTGCCTCGCGTGTTCTCTTAATCAGCTCGCGCGCGCTCATCTGCTCAGGATCGCTGATGCAGCTGCGCAGTGGAACAGCGTTCAGGAAATAGCCAGGGATCTCCTCGAACTCTGGTCGCTTGTGACGGTTCGTTGTGAAAGTTCCCAGGAGGAAGTCCTCTTGCTGACTATAGCGGTAAAGCAGGATCTGGAAGGCGGCCACCATTACGGTGTAGAGGCTGACTCCTTCCTGGCGAGCGAGCTTTCTTAAATCTGAGGCCAGCTCGCTGGGTAAAGAGAAATAGTAGCTGCCGCCGCGATGATAGAAAGTTGCTGGACGTGGATGGTCAGTAGGTAGGGCCAGCATAGTGGGAGCATTCTGCAGATACTCCCGCCAGAAGGCCGAGAGCTGCTCAAGGCGTTCGGGAGTCAAGCGAGCCTGCTCCCAGAGGGCGTAGTCCGCGTACTGGCAGCGAGGGGTGGGCAGATCAGGCTCCTGGCCCTGGCTATAGGCCTCGTAAAGGCGTTGAAGTTCGTTTGGTAGAACCGTATAGACTGTCTGAGCGTCGGCGATGATGTGGTGGATGACGAGACAGAGCCAGTGGAGGTGAGGTGAGAAACGGAGCAGAGAGGCGCGCAGGAGGGGGGCCTGTGAGAGATCGAAGGGGAGGCGGGCCTGCTGCTCGACGAGGGAGCGGGCGGCGGCGAACTGCTCGGGGGCAGGCAGAGAGGAGAGGTCGGTCAGAGGCAGAGAGAGAGAAGGAGACGGCTGAACCATCTGGACAGGAGAGCCGTGGAGAGTGGGGAAAGAGGAGCGCCAGAGCTGGTGACGCTCCATGAAGGCCTGGAGACTCCGCCGAAGGGCCTCCTCATTTAGCTCCCCAACGATGCGGATAGCCAGCGGAATCGTGTAGATTGGAATCTCTTTAAATAGCTGAGAGACGAGCCACAGCTGCTGCTCGCCATAGGAGAGGGGGGCTGGCTCTCCGGGATTGTGACGCGGCAAAGGTAGCATTGTCTCCCCGCTTGCTGGTGCACCCAACGAATATTCCTCCATTGTCTGTTGTGACTGTAGCTTATCCTCAATGATTGAGGCTAGTTCTTCAACGGTTGGGTGACCGAATAGGACACTTAGGCTGAGTCGGATGCCGTAGAGCTGTTCGATGCGGGCGAAGAGGCGCGCAGCCAGCAGGGAGTGGCCGCCCAGGGAGAAGAAGTTATCCCGTGCTCTGATGGGGTGGATCTGAAGCAGTTCCTCCCAGAGCCTGGCCAGCGCTTCCTCGGTTGGCGTTTGGGGTAGGCGAGACTCTTCACCCTCTATCTCCTCTTCCTCTGTCAAAGGCAGGGAGGCCAGCGCGAGTCGGTCGATTTTGCCGGTGGAGGTGTGAGGGAGGGTGTCGAGGGAGACGAGGGTCGAGGGGACCATATAGGCGGGCAGGTGCTCGGAGGCGAAGGAGCGCAGAGCGGAGCGCTCGAGCTGGCAGCCGGGGCGGGGAGAGAGGAAGGCGACCAGGCGAGAGGAGGAGGGGTCGGAGGGGGAGGGCTGGTGAAGGAGGACGGCGGCCTCCTGGACGGAGGGGTGAGAGGAGAGGAGGGCCTCGATTTCGGAGAGTTCGATGCGGAAGCCGCGGAGCTTGACCTGCTGGTCGAGGCGGCCCAGGAAGAGGAGGGAGCCGGAGGGG
>NZ_JBHOQV010000153.1:0-109897 GCF_042408735.1 Thermogemmatispora sp. | reverse complement strand
AGCCATATAATTACTGATGACGGTATGAACGTATGTATGTATCTCATTGATATGTGCCTATCATATGCGATCACGTTTTCTTTTTCAAGGGTTTGCGACAGAAATAGCCATGAAGGGGAGTCTTCGCTCTGACAGCGAAGGGCAAAGTGTCGCACAGAGTGAACATGAGCTGCCTCTCAAACGCATCGCATGTTCGCAACAATGCAGCGCGCTATGTTAGTCTGAAAGGGCGGGAGAGCGTCGGGGAAAGCAGCAGACAAACAGGCAAGCAGACAAGAAGATCGATGGCTGCGGATAAATCCAGCGTATAGAGCGCCAGCGAGAAGGTGAGCCAGGAGCCGCACACTGGCTGTAGAGAAGAGCAGGTCGACGAGGCTGCTGACTCCCACTCCCGACGGCTAGCGTCTCCGCTGGCCAGATCCGGATCCGAGGCCACTTTCTCCAGAGGCCGGAGCGGCACATCGTCGGATCAGGCCAGCGCGAGCTTAGAGACGCAGGGAACGAGAAAGCAGGTCGGTGGGCGAACTGTGAGCGCTGGCTATGCCTGCCGGGGCCTGTAGTCGGGCCGGTGCCTCGCTGCTCAGGCTCCCCGCCTCCACTGTTTCGAACTGGAAGCCAACCAGGCTGCTGCGCAGCTCCTGGGCCACCGCCGCTAGCTGTTGGGTCAACGAGTTCACCTCGCTGGCAAAGGCCAGCGCCAGACGGGCCGCCTCCGCACTTTCTCCCCCTCCACTTCCTCCTCCGCCTGGACCCCCAACGGCTGCCGCACCGACGGCATTGAGCCTCACTCGCAAGCGGTTAAGCTCTTGCCCCAAGGCAAATAGCTCTCGATCGAGATCTTTCAATGCAGAGGCGAGCTGTTGCTGTAGGCTGCTCAGGCCCTGCTCGAGCTGCTGAAGCAAGGGGCTGGGAATGTGCAGCTCGCGGCGGATACCCTGGGCATTGGCCGTCCAGCGGGCCGGACGGGCAGCCTCTTCCTCGATCTGGCGCAGCAGCGCGCTCAGGCGCTGTAATTGCTCAACGGTCGTCGTATCGAGCAAGCCCTGCAGACGCTCGCGGCCGCGTCGCAGGCGGCCTTTTAGCTCTCCCAGCTCGCGCTCCAACTGTTCCCCCAGGCTCTTGCCAGAAGCGATCGGGGAAGCCAGCGAGCCAGAGGGACTACGGCCCCGTTCCCCCAGCGAGGCGAAGCCAGTGGCCAGGCTGGAAGTCTGACTCTCGGGACGCCCTGGCGCTGGTTGGAGATGGAGACTCTGGATGAGTGCATCGGCATGCTCCTGCTGCCGGCGCGTGATGATCTCCAGTTGTTGGATCGCCACCTGCACCCGCAGGACAAAGCGCCGAAAGCGCCCTACGGTGAAATTGAAGGCATTGGCGAGCAGACCAATGGGGTCATCGCTGACCGGCGCATTGATGCGCAGGTCGCCCGCACTGACGACGCGCATGTCGCTGAAGAGGTGCTCGGCGGCGTTGGTCAGGGCATCGCGCTGGCGTCGTGTCTCTTCCAGCAAGTTGAGCAGGGTCTCTAGCATGGCATTGAAGGCCGCCGAGACCTCGGCGATCTCGTCGCGCCCAATGACGGTCACGCGCGCCTCCAGTTGGCCGTTTTCAATAGCCCGCGTGACCTGCTGCAGATGGCGCAGGCGGCGTACCAGTGTTCCCGAGATGAACCAGCCTACGAGGACAATGGCCAGCGAGGCAAAGATGGCCCCGATGACGCTGGTAATGAGCTGGTTACGCTCTTCGACTCCTGCCGCCTGCTGAACGGCGGCGGCGAGGCGCTGATTGAGCTGAATAAGAGCACGCAGGGCGCTGAGAGCGTCAGCATTGGTCGGCTCAACCTGGAAGCGTAACAGGTTCTGAGCGTCGCTGAGATTGCCCTGGGCGATCTCCCCAAGCACCTGGTCCTGGGAGGCTCGATAGAGGCGCCAGGTGCGCAAGGCACTGGCCAGCAGGGTCTGTTGCTGCCCTTGCTGGCCACTCTGACCAGCCTCGGCCAGCAGCTCCATTTCATCGGGATGATTGACCAGCAGGTCCTGAGCGACGTAGGTGGACAGGATGGCGTCGTAGCGCGCCGCCAGGCCGCTGATGGCCTGACGCTCCTGGGCGATCGTTTCCTGGGAAGGGGCCGGGGCGCTGGCAGAGGCGAGCAGATTATGGACTTCGGTGTTCATGAGCTGCAGATAGTCGGCCCCCGTGGTGAGCGAGGTATTGATGCTCAGCAGTTTCTGGTAAAAGCTCGACTGCCGGCTCAAGGATTGGGAGCGCAGGACGCCGATCAGACCGGCGGCCAGGGCGGCGATCAGAGCGGCGAGAAGGAAGCCAACGGTGAGACGCTTGCCGATGGAGAGGTTGAGGAGCAGGTTGCCACTGCGCCGCGAGCGGGGACGAATGCGTAGATTGGGTCTGTGGTCGGCGGCGGTACCTGCCGGCAGCAAGGGAGAGGTTGCCAGCGAGGGTAGCTGCGCCTGGCCTTTTCTGTGGGCTGGCTGCTGCATCCTTACTCCTCCTTTCTGGGACCGAGGAAGCGGGCGCGCTCCGGCCCGGTTGTAGCCGCCAGAGCAAGAGCGCTGGTCTTCTTCCCCTGGCCGGTGGCTCCGTTGAGGTTCATAGCCGCAATGGGAATATAGCCCATCGCCTGTGCCTTCTGCTGCACCGGCGGGCTGAGCATGAAGTCGAGAAAGGCGCTCAGCAAGGGACTATCATCGCCCAGCGTATACATGTGTTCATAGCTCCAGAAGCTGTAGCGACCGGCCACAATATCGGCGAGCGTGGGCTTGGCGCCTTCGATGGCCAGAACCCGCACTGCCGGGGTCAGGACGGAGAGGGCCAGGTAACCGATGGCTCCCGGGGTGTGGGCCACGGTCTCTCGTACGGTCACAGAAGAGTCCGTCTGCAGCAGCTTGCCCTTCTCGTCGCGTCCTCCCAAGATGTATTTGCGAAAGGTGTCGCGAGTTCCAGAGGTCTGGGGACGCACAACCGGTACAATGGGCAGATCTGGGCCGCCAACCTGGCTCCAGTTGCTGATGCGACCCGTTGAGAAAATATCGATGATCTGCTGGCGCGTCAGCGAGGTGACGGTGACGTCAGGATTGACCACCATCGCAAAGGGGATGACGCAGACAATGTGGTCGGTCAGATTGGGATCGGGATAGATGGCTGGGTCGGCGTAGATGTCGGAGTCCCCAATGTCTGCCTGGCGACTGGTGACCGCCGCCAGGCCAGCCCGACTTCCTCCCCCGTCCACCTGAATGCGAACCTGGGGATGCTGGCTCTCAAAGAGAGTGGCGGCCGCATTGACCAGGGGCTGCAAGGCGGTCGAGCCGGCAATACGTAGTCGCCCGCTTAAAGCCTCCTGCGAGCCTGCTACTTCCCCACATCCCGTCAGAAGAATGAGTACGATCAGACCCAAACCAATTAGCGCTGCTCTTATCGCTCTCCTTCTTCCTCTTCTTTTTGTGCCGATCATTTTCTATCAATCAGTGCTCATACATAATAGAAAAAATAGATCACAAGGATGACCAGGCACCTCGCTCTGCCGGCTCTGCAGCCTGCGCGCTCTGCCAGCTCCCGCCCGGATCCGTAGGCTCGCACGCAGGCCGAGAGCCTCGGGTGCCTCCTTCACATCTTATGCACAACCCAGTTTAAGCCGTCATTAATCGCCGGTGAATTGAAGTTAATCACAATGTTAAATCTTGCCCAGGCAGTCGAGGGGAAGGTCCCCCTCTGGCCAGGCTGGTGGAGGCGCCTCTCTTCGGCGACGAAGGGCTGGGAAAAGTCGTCGAGATGGGTCCCTCTTGCTCGCTCTGGCTTCCCTGCTTGGCTGCCTGGTATAATCTAACCAGGAAGAAACACCTTGATGGAATAGGAAGCTTTTCTACACAGAAGCATCGCAGAGTGTCTGGCGAAAGGTAAGCAAGCTATGCCCCAGCAACATAAAAAGCAGCGTGCCCACGACTATAGCCCCAATCGCCGAGCGAGCAGCGCGACCTCCACCTTGAGGATTGCTTCAGGGGCGGGAGCGACCGGCCTGCTGCCGTCGACAGCTCCAGCTCCTGTCACCACGGCAGAGCCAACGAAGGCAGCTTCTTCGAGCAGAGCCGCAGAACAATCGGTCTCGAGCAGGCCGGCAGAGCGCGGCGTGATCCGGGTCGTAGTGGCCGACGATCATACCCTGATGCGCGAGGGGCTGCGCCATCTGCTTGAACTGGAGCCGGATCTCAAGGTTGTGGGGGAGGCCGCCGACGGGCCAGAAGCCCTGCGCGTCGTTCGTCAACTCTCTCCCGATGTGGTTCTGCTCGACATCAGCATGCCGCAACTCGATGGCCTCGCCCTGACGCGCCAGCTTGCCGAGGAACTCCCCCAGGTGGCCATCATCATCCTGACCATGCATCGCCAGCACCCTCAGGTACTGCGCGCTATCAAGAATGGTGCCCGCGGCTACCTTCTCAAGAGCGCCTCTTCTCAGGAGCTAATCCGCGCTATTCGCACGGTTCACGCCGGAGGAGCCTTGATCGAGCCAGAATTGACCGGCAGCGTGCTTGCCGAGCTGCGCCGCCTCTCTCAGCAGCCTGGCGCCTCTGGCTCGCCCACCCTCAACGACCTGACAGAGAAGGAGATCGAGATCATTCGTTACGTTGCCCGGGGCATGAGCAACCGCGAAATTGCTGCTCAGCTTTCCTACTCCGAGAAGACGGTCAAAAACTACCTCTCGGTCATCTTCCAGAAGCTCGGCATCCGTGACCGCACGCAGGCAGCCATCTTTGGCCTGCGTCAGGGCTTGCTGGCCGACGAGGGTCTGTAAGCGCTAAGGTCGGCAGCGCTCTCTCTGCACCTGTTGGCCCCAAGGCAGGCTGAGGTTGGCCAGGCCCAGCCGAGGCCGGGCGCGAGCTTCCGTAGACTCTGCCGCGCCAGTCGACCCCCTGCCCTGTCAGTTGGCGCCAACAAGCCTCGGCCAGGATGCCCATGAACAACAGGCCGGCCAGGGGATGGGTCAGGGTCTGACGGCACGGCAAGCCAGGGGCTTGGTTGAGGGAGCAGCGACAGACGAGGAGGGGAAGCAGCGTCAGGAGGCTCGTGAGGAGCGCCTCGCCCGCGCTGATCCCGTGTTGGCGCCACCAGCCGCGTGCCAGCCAGAGGAGCAGCGGCAACAGAAAAGGCAACACCGCGACAAGCGGCAGCCCCATGAGAGCAGCCAGCATGAAGGGCAGTCCTCCGCTGCCAACAAAGATGGTCTTGCGCCAGCCGCGCCAGAGGGCCGGCAGACCACAATAGAGCTGGACACGCACCAGGCCCCGCCCGTCATAGAGACGGAGGCGATAGCCGTGGCGCTTGACCACCACGGCCAGATCACGATCATCGATGGCTGAGCCGCGCAGCTCAGGATGGGCATAGCCGCCGATGGCTTCGTAGACGGAGCGGCGCAACAGGATATACTGACCGTTCGTCGTGGCCAGGGGAGAGCACGGCCGATTGACAAGGGGTGGCGGAAACTGGAGGCTCATGCCCATCAGGGCGAGTGGCAACGTGAGCCGATTCCAGCCATCGGCCAGCTCCTGCTCGGGCAACCACAGAGAGCAGATCTATCTCGCTCGCCAGGGCCTCACCCAGGGTCAGCCGCAGCGTTGACGGCGACCAGTAGCTGTCGGCGTCGGTGAAGACCAGCCAGCTACCGCGGGCCTGCGAGGCCCCAGCATGCAGGGCATGCGGCTTGCCCGCCCACCTCAAGGGAAGCTCGGCGCTGAGGGAGAGGAGTCGCAGGCGATCAGCCGACTCCGGCTGCGCCGCTAGCTGCTCCAGAATGGCCCGCGTCCGATCGCTGGAACCATCGTCGACGACAATCACCTCGTAGTCCGCCGGATAGTCTTGCAGGAGCAACGAGCGCACACAGCGCCCGATGTTGGCCTCCTCGTTGCGGGCCGGAACGAACAACAATCGAGACTACGGGTAACCCTGCGACGCCTGCTGGCGGCTGGCGCTCCCGCAGGGGTGCGCTCCGGCGATAGGGGTGAGCGATCCAATCGAGAAAGAGATAGAAGGCAGCCGTCGCCAGGGCGTAGCCGCGGAGCACAAGGCCCCAGGCTCGATGAGGTGGCCGCCTCGGCGTGAATGCCTTCAGCCTGAGCAGCTTCTGGCTCATAGTCTGATTATATCAGCTGCGGCCAGGCGCTTGAAATATTGCGACCGTGCCCCCGCTGAGGTACAATCACCAAGAGTGAAACATTCTCGCCTGCCACAGGCCGATCTGACACAAGAGCGGTGCGCCTCCCCGCGCCAGCGGATAGCGCGACTCCCCCCGGCAGAGGGCGGCAGACCCGCGCGCCCGGCATCGCGCTCTTAGCTTGGACAGAAGAAGCAGAAAGAGAAAAAACATACTTCTTGTCCGGCAGTGGAAAGGCGAGTTTGGCCTGAGCAGAGAGCAGAGAAAAGGGCATGGGCGTGAGCAGGGTTTGCCCCCCAGCGCAAACACAGCAGCCCGCTCGCCTGTGAGTCGGTAGTATAGAGGAATAGCATGCGGTATGGACGATATGGACGATACCCTGGGCTGGCGCTAAGCGCGCTCTTGATCGCGGGTATCATCTTGTTTCAGACCTGGTCTCCCCTGATGCCGGCTCCGGCAGCACAGGCGCACGCTTTTGTGATTGGCTCCGAGCCGATCGACGGCTCGACGGTCACCACCCCGCCGAGGGTGGTGCGTATCTTCTTTAATGGCCCCATCAGCCCCGCCAGCCGGGCCCTGGTTTTCGACCCCAACGAGCGCCTGGTGAACGCCGCCGCCAGTTACATCCCATCTGGCCATCCTCGGGAACTGGATACGCCTTTGCAGCCAAATTTAAGCGAAGGAAGCTATCTGGTTCGCTGGATAGCCCTGGCAGCCAACGATGGACGCACGACACAGGGAGCTATCGGCTTCAACATCGGCCACTCCAGCACCGGCCTGCCCGGCCAGACCATTCTTGGACCGAGCACGAGCAACTATCTGCCAACCCTGGACCTGCTCGGGATCCTCTCGGTGGCCTGGGAGTGGTTAGTCCTGCTGGCCCTGACTTTCTGGATCGGCCTGCTGGTCATGGAGCAGGTGGTGATGGAGCGCCGGGCGCGCTCGCTGGATCTGCTCATGCGGGCCCAGGCTCGGGCCCGTCCGCTGCAATGGCTCTGCCTGACCACGCTGCTGGTCGGTGAGGTGATCACTTTGATTCTGCGCTCGGTCAGCCTCAGTCAGGCGGCGGAGAGCGGTGGTATCGACTGGCAGGCTCTGCGGGCCGTGCTCCTGACGACCTCCTACGGCCCGCTCTGGCTGGCCCGTCTGGTCCTGATCGCTCTGGCTCTCCTCTGGTTGGCCGTGACGGCCCGCCGCCGCACACCCAAAGAAGCCACCGCCGGCGTGGCCCGCGTACTCCGGCGCGGCGGCTCACGCTTCGGACGGCTGCGACGCCAGGTGACCCAGGAGTATCGCGTGACAAAGGAACTGGTGACCACCGAGGAGGTGGCCCCTGGCGGCAGTACGCTCCCCCTTTCGCCCTGGGATACATCGCTCTGGCTGACTCTGGCCGCCCTCTACCTGCTTTCCTGGACGCTGACCAGCGATGAGGTGCAACAGGCCTCTCTCCACCTCAGCGCTATTGTGCTCTCCTGGCTCTCCCTCCTGTCTCAGGCCGTCTGGCTCGGCGGCCTGGCCTATCTGGGCTACGTCTTGCTGCCCTTGCTTGCTGGAATGGAGGCGGATCATCAGGCTGAGGTTCTGGTCACCCTGACTCGTCGCCTGACGCCCCTGCTGCTGATGGCAATGGCCGTGCTGCTGGTCAGTCAGCTTTTCCTGGCGGAAAGCGTCTTCTCCGATCTCCAGGCGCTGCTGACGACGGCCTATGGCCGCACGCTGCTGGTGCGCCTGGGCTTGACCGTCCTGCTCCTGGCCTTAAGCCTCTTCACGCTCTTCCGCATCACCCCGCGACTGGCGCGTCAGACGCTGCTTTTGCCAGTGGTTGATGCGGAGATGCCTGCTCGCCGTACGCGCCGTGAGGCGCTCCTACAGACCGAGCGCCAGCTTGGGCGGCTGTTGAAAGGACAGTCCTGGGTCGGGATGGCTATCCTGCTCTGTGCCGCCTTGATGAGCTTTTTCGCTCCACCGATCGCTTTTCCTCAGATCAACTACGCCCAGGCGGTCCAGAACCAGACAGGCCAGGCAGCTTCGACGACCCCACCGAGCGCCATCCAGCAGGTCGGAGACCTGACGGTCTCCCTCTTCATAACGCCAGGCCGCGTCAATAGTCCCCACACGGTGCTGATCCTGCTGACCGATAGTCGCGGTCAGCCAGTGACCAACGCCCGCATCAGCCTGGCTATCAATATGGTGCTCATGGACATGGGCACGGTCCAGCAGACGCTTAGCCGAGGGGAGCCAGCCTATGTGGCAACGTTCCCCGCGCGCTCCACTTTCGATATGGCAGGCTTATGGAAGCTTGAGCTGACCATCGAGCGCCCCGCTCAGCCCCCCCTGCGGACAACCTTCGAGTTTACCCTGAGCTGAAAGCGCGCCAGGGTTCTGCGTCCCCTGGCAGACTGGTTCTGGGCAGGGGGACCCGGCAGGCAGATCAGATCATCCGCCAGGTTCCCCCACCCAGGGCCGAGCGACCGGCCAACTAGCCAGCCCTCTAACGATCGGGAAAGCTCTCGGGCTGAAGGCCGGCCTCGCGCAGCGCCTCCCGATGATGGGCCGCCCGTTCGACGTAGCGCTGAGCGCTGCCGCGGATGTCTTCGATCTCTTCTGGAGTCAGATTGCGAACGACGCGCGCCGGTAAGCCAAAGGCCAGCACCCCGCCCGGGAGCGTTTTCCCCTCGCTCACCAGGGCACAGGCCCCAATGATGGTCTCCGCTCCAATACGCGCCCGGTTGAGAACAACCGCCTTCATGCCCAGCAGGACACGGTCGCCCAGGGTGGCACCGTGGATGATACAGCCATGACCAATGGTGCATTCCTCACCAATGGTCAGAGGGGCATCAGCATCGAGATGGAGCACACAGTTGTCTTGAATGTTGGTCCGCCTCCCAATCACAATGGGGCCAGTGTCCCCACGCACGACGCTGTTGTACCAGATACTCGCCCCCTCGCCAATGGTAACGTCACCTATGATATAGGCACCAGGAGCAATAAAGACGTTGTCGGCAATGCGCGGCCAAATTCCTCTGAACGGCAGGACAGGCATAGCTTTCCTCTCTCACAGACAAGTCTCCGACGACGGGCTGCCAGGGCGCCGACCAGCACCCACCCGCCTCTCTCACCATAGTACTCCCGACCAGACCGGTGGGCAAGGTTCTCACCTTCAGCCGGTCTTCTATGATCTATGCATTTAACTATATTAGATTAAAAAGAAGTTTTTCCTTCTTGACGTGGTAGCTATCATCGTTTAGTATAGAAGCGTTATATTGACACACTGTCTGTCAGGCGGTAGCAGTGCAGGAAGGGAAGAAACGATGTCAGGACCATCGACCGGTTGGAAGAGTGAGAGACCATCGCTACACGGCACGGGGCGCACTCTGCGTCATGGTGAATACCGTATTGAGGGGGCGCTGAGCTACGGAGGGGCGGGGAGACTCTTTCTGGCCTCGCATGTGGCCCTGGACACGCCGCTGGCCCTCAAGCAGGTGCGTGGTGACCGGCCTCTGCCCGAGAGCGTGGTAGAGGAGCTGGATCTTGCCCTAAGTCACCGGCAGGAGAGACGGGCAACGCCCCGGAAGGAGGAAGATTTTCCCCTCAGCGGTGGCTCATACACCGACCGTTTTGTACGGGAAGCGCTTCTGTTGGTCCGTCTGCGTCACTCGGCCATACCGGCGCTCTACGATTACTTCTTTGAAGACGGCTACTGGTATCTGGTTTTGGAATACTGTGCAGGGCCGACACTGGCCAGTTACCTGCGCCAGCAAGGGCCGCTGCCGCCGCTGGAGGCTCTCAGCTATGCCATGCAGATCTGCGATCTCTTCGATTATCTGCACTCTCAGACGCCGCCGGTGATTTACCGCGGCCTGCGTCCTGCCAGCGTGATCCTGACCTCGGGCGGGCGGCTGGTTTTCTTCGACTTCGGCTGCGCCTGCTATCTCCGCAACGGTCAGCTCTACGCCGACTTCGAGCCGGGCGTGCCCGGCTACGCCGCTCCCGAGCAGTATCAGCGCGGCGGCCAGTGCGATGAGCGCTCAGACCTCTTCAGCCTGGGCGTTCTACTCCATGAAATGGTCACCGGCCACAATCCGCTGGGCAAAAATGGGCGGCTGGAGCCGGTGGCGCGGCTCAACCCCGGTCTTTCCCCGGCCCTCAGCGCCCTGATCACTATCGCCACGCGCGCGGACCCGCTCTATCGCTTCCAGTCGGCGCGGGCCTTCTTTCATGCGCTCGAACGCCTTGTTTCTCTGGAAGAGCGCCGGGCCTATCAACGGCTCATGCGCCTGCACCTGAGTCGAGGCTCCGCCTCTACGGGGGTAGCTCCGGCCTCGACGGCGCCCGTCGCTATCACGCTCAAGGCCCTGGTGCCCGGCGGCAGTCAGCCAGCTCCCTCGGCCTGCTCGCCCGAAGAATTTGCAGCTGAGCCAACGATGGCCATTCCCGTGGAGCAGCTTCAGGCGGCAACCTCGCCCTCCGAACAGACGGCTCAGATGCCAGCCCTGACACCCCAAAGCCAGGAGCGCCCTCTGCGCCCTTCGCAGCAGTTCAAGCGCCGTCATTGGCGGCTTGTTTTTTTCCTTGCCCTGCTCACGCTCCTACTCCTGGGCATCTTCGGCCTGAGCCTCTATCTCCTCAGCCAGCTTCAGGATTCGCCTTTCTGGCTGGGCCTGACCAGCTCGTAGATCAGTGGGCCGCTGCTGACCGGGGCCTCGCTCCAGCGATAGCAGGCCAGTAGCTCCTGACGAATGGCGACCGACTCCTCCTCACTGCGCGCGTGAATCTCGACCAGAGGGTCACCCGCCTGGAGATAGTCGCCAACCTTGGCCCGTAGCAGCAGGCCAGTACGGTGATCGATAGGGTCGCCTTTCTTGAAGCGGCCCGCCCCCAGACGCATGGCCGTCAGGCCAATGCGCTCAGCCTGGATGGCAGCAATATAGCCGCTCTGCGGAGCTGTCACCAGGCTGATGACCGGCGCCCGCGGCAGACGCTCCGGCTCCTCAACCTGGCGCGGGTCGCCTCCCTGGGCCTGGCAGACCTCCACGAGCTTCGCCAGAGCACGCCCGCTCTCGATAGCCGCCTGCACCTGCCGCTCCGCCTCTTCGCGCGTGGCTGCCGCGCCGGTCATTACGAGCAGCTCTGCTGCCTCATGGCGGCAGAGCTGGCGGACATCTGCCGGCCCTTCGCCGCGCAGAACATCGATGGCCTCGGCCATCTCCAGGGCGTTGCCGACGGCTCGCCCTAATGGCTGCTCCATCGCTGTGACAGCGGCCTCGGTGTAGAGGCCGGCACGCTGACCAATCTCTACCATGATGCGCGCCAGCTCGTGGGCCTGCTCCCGCGTCTTCATGAAAGCCCCCGCTCCTACCTTGACGTCTAAGAGCAGATGCGAGGCTCCGACCGCCAGCTTCTTGCTCATAATGCTGGCCGCGATTAAGGGAATGCTATCGACCGTCGCCGTGACATCGCGCAGGGCATACATCTTGCCGTCGGCAGGGGCCAGCTCCGCCGACTGTCCGGCGAGCACCAGGCCATGCCTCTCCAGGATGCTCAAAAACTCCTCACGTGTCAGAGCCGTGCGCAGCCCGTTCACGGACTCCAGCTTGTCGACAGTGCCCCCGGTATGGCCCAGGCCCCGCCCGGTCATCTTGGCCACTGCCACGCCACAGGCGGCCACAAGCGGCGCCACAGCCAGGGTGACCTTGTCTCCTACGCCGCCAGTGCTATGCTTGTCCACCACCGGTCTCAGTCGCTCGCGCACACCCAGTTGCTCCCCCGAGCGCGCCATTGCCAGGGTCAGGTCGCTCGTCTCGCGCTCATCCATACCCCGCCAACAGACCGCCATCAACCAGGCAGCCATCTGGTAGTCGGGCAGGCGCTCAGCGGTATACTGCTCGACCAGCCAGTTGATCTCTTCGGTGGTAAGGGCTTCCCCGTTCCGCTTCTTTCGAATGAGTTCAACAGCTTGCATACTGTCTCGCGATCCCTTCGCAGAGTTATCGTCGCCTTGCTAAGGGCGCAGCTGCTCAGCGGGCAGTTCCTCTGTGAGCACGATGCGCACCGAGTTGATCTCGAAGCCACGATGGGTTTCGATCAGATAGCGTCGGATAAGCTGATCTCCCAGACGTACCTGCCGATCAAAGGTGAGCCGTCCATTATTGAAGGCAAAGCGCAGATCGCTCTCTTCATGAAAGCCGCGGATCACCACCGTCCCATAACGCTCGTCGTCGTGCTCGATGAGGGCTTGATAGAGGGTGGCAACCTGCTGCCAGGCGGGACAAGGGGGATAGATAATCTCAACGACTTTTTTGTTGCCGGCCTCGCGTTCCTCGCTTCCCACCTTGTAGGCCAGGGCCGCCGCCGCCAGCTCCCGTAGCTGCGCCAGCGTCTTGGGTGGGAAGCCCTCTGGAGGTTTGGGAAGCGCCTCTGGCTCGACTAACCCTGCCGCTGGGGTCACTGAGAGAGGTGCCGCTTCGATGGGACCTGCTCCCGGTGGGGACGCCTGCTGGCCCCCCCTTGCCGGCCTGGCCACAGCAGGCAATGGCGCGCTGATAGGCTCCATACGGGCTGGCGCTTGTGGCGGCAGCGGTGGCCGTTGCGCCGTGCCAATGGCCCTTCCACAGCGCAGGCAGTATCTTGCGCTGTCCGCATTTACCTGACCACAATAGGGGCAACGCATAGCTCTCTCCCTTTCTCTGCTCCTTCAGAGTGGTCGGCTCTCAGTAGCTCAGCTCAGTAGGCAATCGGCCAGTTTAGTATACCACGGCCGGGGTCGCCCTCTCCTCTCCGCGCGCTGTCCCTCTGCGCGACCTTTCCCCTACCATGACTTTCGTCATAGGCATAAACGCATCCAGAGACCACCTCTAAAATAGGCAGTTCGATCCTTCCTTCGCAGCCCTGTCGTTCTCTATACTACCCTCACAGACTAACTCGGGCTACGGCCAGGCGCTACCCACCCTCAAGAACAAGAAGAGAAATATTGATCGACCTGCGGAAAAAGGGATACCAAGACATCTGTCGAGAGGAGGTGTCAGGGAGTGACAGACAAGAGAGAAACGCACAGCGAAGGCGAGGCTTACGCCACATCGGTAGCGGCTGAGGAGAGGACGGCCAACAACCTTGTCGAGGCACGCAATCTCGTCAAGCGTTTTGGGAAGCTGGAGGCCGTTAAGGGTGTCTCCTTTAGCATCCAGGCGGGTGAGATCTTTGGCTTGCTCGGGCCTAATGGGGCCGGTAAGAGCACCATCATTAATATCCTCTGCGGATACTTGAGGCCAGACGAGGGCGAGGCTCTCATCGGCGGCTACTCCGTCAGCCGCGAGGCGCAGGCCGTTAAGCGTCTGCTAGGAGTAGTTCCCCAGGAGATCGCTCTCTATCGCGACCTGAACGCTCTGGAGAACCTCGATTTCTTTGCCTCGCTCTACGGCGTGCCGGCCCCCGAGCGCCGCGCACGGGCCGAGGAAGTGCTGCACTTTGTCGGCCTTCACGAGCGCCGCAAGGAGCCGTTGAAGAACTTTTCCGGCGGCATGCTGCGCCGGCTCAACTTCGCGGTGGCACTGATGCACCGCCCGCGCGTCCTGCTCCTGGATGAGCCAACGGTCGGCGTCGATCCGCAGTCGCGCGAGCACATCTTTGAGAACATCGAGAAGTTGGCCGCCGACGGTACTACGGTGCTCTATACGACCCACTACATGGAAGAGGCCGAGCGGCTCTGTCGGCGCATAGCCATCATGGATGAGGGACGCATCATCGCCCTGGGAACCCTGGAGCAGCTCCTGGCCATGCGCGATCAGTCGCGCATCGTCTATCGCCCCCACGGTCTACAGGAGCTGTTCATCCAGTTGACCGGCAAGACCCTGCGAGATCTCTAGCTCTGGTCCTGGCCGGGTCTGCCAGTTCTGCTCAGGGGGCTGCCGATCGATGTAAGGCCCTCCCCGAGAGGCGCGGCCAGATAGTAGGAGGATGGAACGGCTATGCACGCTATGCTCTCAATCATGAAAAAAGATCTGCTACAGACCTTTAGAGACCGATCGGCGCTGATCATGATGCTGCTGGTGCCTTTGGTATTGGTCGCCACAGTTGGCTTCGCCCTCAGCGGCGTCTACGGCAATAGCCAGTCTACCATTACGATCCAGGTAGCGGTCAGCGATCAGGATCACGGTCTGGTCGGTCAGACGGTTGTGAAGGCCCTGGATCTACACAGCTCGCAACTAACGATTCAATTGACACACTATAGCGACACCGCCGGCGTACAGCAGGCCGTGGCCGCCGGTCAGGGGTCTGTGACCGGCGTTGTCATTCCGGCAGGCACAACCGCCAGACTGCAAGAGGCAGCCGCGCGGGGTGAGCCGACCCAGAATCTGGTTCAGATCTACACAGTTCCAAGCAATAACAATGCGAACAGCGCTATCGTGCAGAACCTGGTCACGAGCACAGTTGGGCAGCTCGCCACAGCAACTTTTGCCGGTAGCGCCGCCGTTCAGGCGGTCGAGCGCGTCTGTCAGCAGCCGGGCAATCGCTGCGCGCCGGGCAGCGTTGACCCACAGATGATCGCTAGCCAGGTAGGAGCGGCCAGCCTGAAGGTGGTGCCCCCGGCCCAGGTGGCCAGTCTGCATGCGGGCAATGTTCCCGCCCAGGTCAACGTTTTCGATGTGGCCCTGCCTGGCTACGCCATCCTCTTCGCCCTCTTTGGCCTGCAGTCGGTGGCGGGCAGCATTCTAGAAGAGCGCGAGAGCGGTACTTTACGCCGCCTGCTCATCGCTCCTGTGCGACGCTATGCCCTGCTCGGGGGGAAGCTGCTGACGCAGTTCGTGGTGACCATGCTGCAACTGCTGGTTCTCTTCGCGGTCGGCAGCCTCATCTTTAAGCTGCATGTCAGCAACTGGCCGGGCGTGATCGTTCTGCTGGTGGCAGCCAGCTTCGCCATGACGGGCTTCGGCATCCTGCTCGTCTCGCTGGTTCGCACACGCCGACAGCTCCCCCTGGTGCTGATCATCGTTACCTTAACGACCTCGGCCATCGGTGGGGCCTGGTGGCCGCTGTGGCTGGAGCCACAATGGCTCCAGGTTGTGGCCCACGTTGGCATCGTGGCCTGGGCGATGGAGGCCCTCAACGGTCTGATGATCAGCGGGCGCACGCTGGCTGAGGTGCTGCCCAACGTCGCGGCTCTGATCATCTACGGCCTCCTCTGCTTTGTTCTCGGCCTGGCCCTCTTCCGCTTCCAGCCAAAGACGGTCGGCGCCTGAACACCCGGGTCACCGAAGAGAGCAGGCAGAACCAGTCAGAGCCTCCCTCTCAGGCGGGCGGCGGGCGCGGCAAGGTTGCCTCCCTGTCTCACGGGCACCACAGCCGCGCCCGTCCTCTTTTGGGGTCAGCCTCTCCGCCCCAGCGGTCCCTCCACCCACCAGCCGGCCAGGGCGGAAGTGCCAGGCTGGCGGGTGGAGAGGCGGTCAGCCGGAACAGCCCTCAGGAAGGTAGGCCGGCCCGCGCCTCCTGCTTCAGGAGTAGCTGGAAGAAGCGCTCAAGGCGCTGTAAAAACAGCTGTAAAGTTTCATTATTGTCACAGATTTCTATAGCTTGATTCAAGGGGAAATCTTTTTGAATGAGAGAGAGCTGCTCGACAAAGCCGTCATCGCGGTAATAGCTGCGCAGAATCTGCTCAGAGACGAGCTGGCAGCCAGTGCGACAGTAGCGCTGGCGAACGCGCTGAATAGCTGTCTCGACATCGATGCGAAAGTAGAGGAGCCGGGCATTGCGCAGAAAGCTGGGGTTGAACAGGCGAAGGGCACGCCGGTAATCGTCGCGGGCAAACTCAAGCATAGCCAGCCCATTATCGGGATAACGCGCAAGATATCGCTCAACGCGAGCTTCTGCCTCAACGAGTACCTCGTCCATCACGCTGAAATCCAGCACATCGAAGCCACAGTGGCGACCATTGACGATGAGCGGACGAAAACGACGCTGCTCACGATCGGCCTGGCACTTCTCGGCCAGCAGGTCATAGTCGTCGACATGCGTGGCAGACAGACCAGCCCGAGCGGCTCGCTGGAGAAAATATTGGGCCGCCGTCGTCTTGCCGCTCCCCGGCCTCCCAAGGAGCAATACTTTGAGCGCCATCATACCAACTCCTTTCCAACCTCACGGGTTCCCGCGCCCCTTCAGCTGCCGTCTTGTATAACGAAGTGGAGGATCTAGCACGGGTTTTCTTGTGTTACAGCCTTTGCCTTTAAATAACATTTTCACATGAATATAACGTTTCGGGAAGACAACTTTTCGCCGCCATTCTGCCCAGGAAACGCTTGCGGTACCGTTGGCAGAAAGGAGAACCCAAAAATTCGTGGCGGAGGCGAGGAGGAAAGCGGACACTGTGCCCCAACCCAATCAATAGGGGGAACCTGGGCCTGGGCGACTGAGCGAGGCGAATAGGAGAAGAAGAGGAAAGGGAAGAAAAAGGGCGGGCGAGTCGGGATCAAAGAGGCCGACTCACCCGATCGTACCCACCAGCGCAGATCAGGCCGTCAGGATCCGCTGGCGGTCTCAAGCCGGATAAAGCGTCGCACATGGGGACCACGATCCTCGGCCTGGGGGTCCCAACTGATCACGCAATCGCCGCCTTCCTCCTGACCCAGACTGAGGGCCTGGTCGAGATCGCCGACAATGAGACTGCGCACCTCGGCCAGGGTTGAGGTTGGGGCTGCCGCATAGCGCTGGAGCAACTCGACCAGCTTGGCCCGCGGGTAGAGCGTCACCCCGAGGCGCACGCTTACATCCGGCAGCTCCACACTGGTTTCGGGCGGCTCCAACTGCCAGACCGACTGCTGCAAGAGTTCGACCCGATAAGGGCGCCGCAGGGCCTGGTGCAGAGTTTGAGCGATCTGGCGCGCCCGTTCTAAGGAAATATTCTTGAGGAGCAGATAGAAGCGTCCGCCATAGATATAGTAAAGGCGGCAGTCGACAAGCTGGCGCTGAATACGCTGACCGATCGCCTGAGTCAGATTGCGCAGAGCCAACTCCCCATAACGGCGGATAATCTGGCCCTGGTTATCGATATCGAGGGCAATAATCGACAGGGTCTCCAGCTCTCTCACCTCGCGCAGCGGGAAGAGGTAGAGCAGCCCTGCGGGTCCGCTGGCCGCCGAGGAGAGAGCCGGCAACGGCCTGCCTTCACCTTCCCCGGTCAAGCCTGCCTCCCACCGGTCCTGACCGGTTCCCGCTCCCACCTCCAGCCCGCCAGCCTCATGGTCGGCCCGGGCACTCTGCCGCTGCAGGTGTGCCAGCAGAGTCTCCAGGTCGCGGATAAACTCGTTCTCGGAGAGGAAATTGATGAAGGAGTCGTTCACCACCTCGGGAGCTTTGACCAACTGCTCCAGGCCCTGCATGGCCTCAAGTCGGGCGCGATAGAGCAGCAGCAGATCCTCCACAATGAGGCCCATGAGACGCAACAAGCGCAGATCGTCCTCGGAAAAAGCCTCCTGGGCAAGGGCGAAGACGTAGAGGACCCCCAGAGCTGGACCGGACAGGCAGCCGATGGGGATGGCCACCGCCGAGCCGCCGTCGCCAAATTGCTCAGGCCATTGCGAGAGGCCCGCGCTGTCGCGGATCGCCAGGCGAGGGCGATAAAGGAGATAGGGGGAGCGCAGCGCGCGGAAATAGATATAGCTCTCATTGGGAAAGATGCGCGACTGGCCAGCGCGATGGGGCGAATTGCGGCTGCAGGCCATAACCATCAGGACCTGCTGCCCCGGCGGGGCCAAGGGGTCTTCAGGCACCAGCAGACAGGAGCAATGCCAGCGATCGCCACCCGTAGGCGTCTGTCCCCCCAGACTGATAATCAGGTCCATCAGGCCATTGAGCAGCGGATCTGAGGGATCTATGCCCCTGGGAAAGGCGCGCGCAGGATAGAGCCAGTTACGCGGCTCAGGTGCGAAATAGGCCATCCACTGGCCAGCACAGCTATAGAGCGGGGCGAGCAGGCGGCGAACAGTATGGACAACTGGGCGCTGCAGGTTCAGCGGGTGCATCTGGCGCGGAACAACCAGCAAGGTAGGGTCGGCGGGCCGAGTTTCTCCCTCGGCAAGCAGGGGCTGCACGCGGAAATCGCTGGGGTACTCGAAGGCCGGACAAGGCTCAAGAAAGAGATGAAGCGTGCGACCGTGGCTGAGCCAGCCGACCAGGGACTCGCCAATCCGCGTCAGCTCCTCGGGCAGGCGCGGCGGCTTGAGAAGGCCATCCTCGGGGGCGTGACGCGGCAGCAGAATGGCAGCGTGGCCGTGAGAGAGGTCCTCACAGAGGAGCAAGAGGGCGTGATGAAGCGCCTGACTGGCAAAATAGCGCCAGAGGACGGCGGCGTCAGTCTGGGCCACGCGCCGATCCAGAGGCAAAGGGGCGCCCGCCGGATGGCCACCAGTCCCTACGCTGCCCTCGCCATTCAAACTGGCAGGCCCCAGCGAATGCCAAAGCTCGGCAATGTTGAGCGGAATAGCCCCAGGCGGATAGCCCGCGTTGAGCAGGTCACGAATAACAGCTAACTTCTCTAGCTCCGTAGGAGGATAGCGCCGCTGACCCGTATTCGGACGAGAGCGCAAAGGGCGCAGCAGGCCACGCTCTTCCCAGTCGCGAAGCTGGTTCTCCGTAAAATCGAAGAGCTGGGCCGCCTCACCAATGGTCACCGTCAACTTTTCGCTGACGAGCTGGAGATACCCGCGAATCCTCTCCCAGGTCTCCGGCTGCTGCAGATGCCTGCGAATGCTCTGGAGCACACGATCATCCATCCTGTCCTCCTCTCCTGCTTCACCAGGGGAAGCGTCGTTCTCCAATAGTGACAGGCAGACTGGCCGGCCATCGAAGCGCCCATACCAGGCTGCCCACACGCGCACGAACTGCTAACAACAGGCTCGGCAAGCAAGCTACCTACCACCCACTCCTCCGGCCACCGACAATGCATGGCGCAAGTGCAGGAAACGTTGTAACAATGACAAACATTTTACCGTCCCTATGCTCCCATGTTTCTATTATAACGAAACCTTAGCTCTATGTCAACTTTTATGACTTCTCTGGAAGACTCCTCTTGACAGAGCGAAGTTTCCTGCTGTATACTACTGATGCATACTAAGATTATCTGGATGCTTTCCCAGATTTCTTTATATTTAGCTCCTTCTCCTGGTTCAGGGGCCGATTGCTCGCTCGCGTGGCAGGGATCAGGACAAGAGGGGAAGGCGCTGGGCACTGGGCACTGCTGTCTGGGCCGCTGCGCCCCGTTCGCCCGGCTCGCTCTCGCGGCGTGTCATCGCCCGACTCGGCCCGGTTCGGTTCGGCTCAGCTCGGCCTGGCTCGCTCCGCCCAGAGGCCCGTTTCGCGATTCTGATGCGTAGGCTGACCTCTGCTGGTCAGAGGCGAAAGGAAGCGCTTATGACTCTGCTTTCTACTTCTTCCTGCCTCAGCTCGCGCGATGCTCCTGGCGGCGATATGCCTTGGGAGCAGCTCTACTGCCTCCTACGCCCTAGAGTAGCGCACTGGGTCCACTCCTCCTCTCTCTCTTCCTGGTCCAGACAACGCGAGGAGATCGTGACCGATATCGTCCAGGAGACCATGATGCGCCTGATCCACTACGCGCGACGAGCCGAGCGAGGAGAGGTGGCACCTATCGATTCGTTAGAGCACCTGAGCCTGATGGTAGCCTACAATTGCTTTCGCGACCTCTGGCGTCGCGATCATTGCCTCATCTATATTATACAGCACGATTGCGCCTCTCAGCGCGCCAGTCTGCTCTCCCCAGATCCTGATCAGTTCGAGGCCGCTCTCGATCGCGTCTTCGAGGAATGGCTCTTCTCCTTCCTGGCGCGCGAGATTGTCAACTTTCCTGAGAAGCAGCGCACTGCCCTCCTGATAGATCTGGCCAATCGCATGCACTTTGGTCCACAGCCGACAGTTCTCCAGCGTGCCTTTCTCGAGGTCGGCATCGATTTGCAGCAGTATCAGCGCGAGCTTCCGGCAGACCCGGCAGAGCGGGGACGCCACGCCTCCCTGCTGAGCCTGGCTTACAAGCGCCTGGCTCGCATCGTTCGCGGCCAGCTCGCCGCCCAGGCCGCTTGACTCTGGTTCTGCGCGCGAGTAGCTCGCTGTCGGCCGGCCTCTCGCTGTCCAGACCACAGACGACCTGCCAGGCTCTCTTTTTCTGCCCCTGGCTCCTCCCTCCTCCGCGGCTCTTGAGACCCGCCCTCATGTTTTCTGAGCCTGAACCTCTGTCCCGCGGCTCTGTGAACCGACCCAACCCGACCCGACCCAACCTGACCATCAGCTCTCTCCTCGCTCTGCTCTCCGGCTGGTCCAGCCAGGTTGGCTTGCAGCGGCTCCCCGGCGAACGATACAATAAGAGCAACTGACGGCGCGGCGCGGTGCGGCGCCGCTCGCGCTGCTCTTTCTGCCAGTTCGGTTTGCCTTCCTGGCTTGGTTCGCTGGAACAGGTGCTATGTCAGCCACATTCTCTCAAGCCTACCTCGCGGCCCTGCAGCACTATGAGCAGGAGATGTTGCAGCGCCTGGCACTGTTGGTCAATATCGATTCGGGCACTGGCCAGGTCGAAGGGATCACGCGCATTATGGGCTATCTCCGCTCCTGGTTGGAGACGCTCGGCTGCTCGGTGACTCTCCACGATGGCGGGCAGTATGGTCCCCATCTCGTGGCCCGCCTGCGCGGCGCTCGCTCCGCTGGCGGCAAACGCTTTCTGCTGGTGGGACATGTGGATACTGTCTATGCGCCAGGCTCTGCGCTTGCCTGCCCCTTCCGCCTCGACGGGGAGCTGGCCTTCGGTCCCGGTGTGATCGACATGAAGTCGGGGGTGATTATGGCCCTCTATAGCCTGCGCGCGCTGCTGGAGTCGCGCTTCGAGGACTTCGGGGAGATCTGCCTGGCTTTGAACGGCGATGAGGAGATGGGGTCTCCTTCGAGCGCTCCTCTCCTCTGGGAGCTGGCTCAGCAGGCCGATGTTGGCCTGGTGCTGGAACCAACACGCTCCCCAGAGATCATCACTGAGGCCCGCAAGGGGGCCGACCGCTACCTGCTGGAGATCACTGGCCGCGCGGCCCATTCAGGGGCCGAGCCGCATCGGGGCCGCTCGGCGGTCATCGAGCTGGCCCATAAGATTGTGGCCATCGATCATTTGCACGCGCTTTTGCCAGGGGTCACCTTCAATGTGACGCGGCTCGGTAGCAGTGAGACGCTGAATGTGGTACCCGAGACGGCCCGCTGCTGGATTTCGGTGCGCGCCTATACTCAAGAGGGGCTGGATGCCGCCGCCGAGGCTCTGGAGCAGATCGCCTCCTGCCCCAGTGTGCCCGGCACTCAGGCTCGCCTGACGCGCACTCGGGGCCGCCTTCCTTACCAGGCTACCCCACAGGTGCGAGCTTTGGTAGCGCTGGCCCGCCTGGAAGCCCAGGCCCTCGGCCTGGAATTGCTGGCTGAGGCCAAGGGGGGCGTCTCGGATGCCAATCTCTTGATGCAGGCCGGCCTCCCTACGCTGGATAGTCTCGGACCGGTCGGAGGCAAGATGCATGTGCTACATGAGGAGTTTCTGCGCATTCCTTCGCTGGCGCTGCGCGGGGCTTTGTTGGCGGGCCTGATCCGTCAGCTTGCGCTCCAGGCCCACTCCACGGAAGCCAGCGCAGAGGCCCCCGCCAGCTCTTGAGCAAGCAAGCAAGTGCCCCTGCCTGCTGCTTCAACAAAGGACGGAGACGCTGCTTGCCCGCCCAGGCTAGCTTGTTGAGGTGAGAGAAGAGTATGCCTGTCTCTGCTGCTGATCGTTATCTACAGCTTGCGCCCACGGTGCGCGCCGCTTTGGCTGAGGGCCGCCCCCTGGTGGCTCTGGAGTCAACGGTGATCGCCCATGGCCTGCCTTATCCTATCAATGTGGAAACAGCCCTGGCTATGGAGGAGGCTATCCGTCAAGAGGGAGCTGTGCCGGCTACGATCGCCATTCGCGCCGGTCGCATTGTGGTCGGTCTGGAGAGGGCGGCCATCGAGGAGCTGGCGACTGCCCGGGATGTGCTGAAGGTCAGCCGGCGCGATCTGGCCTTCGCCCTGGTAAGCCAGCGGCTGGGAGCAACCACGGTCTCCGGGACGATGCTCTGCGCCCACCTGGCCGGCATCCGCTTCTTTGCCACCGGCGGTATTGGGGGCGTGCATCGTGGAGGTGAAAGTACGCTGGATATCTCGGCAGACTTGATGGAGCTGAGTCGCACGCCGGTCCTGGTGGTCTGCGCGGGCGCCAAGGCGATTTTGGACCTGCCCCGCACTTTAGAATATTTGGAGACGCAAGGGGTGCCAGTCCTCGGCTGGCAAACCGAGGAGTTGCCGGCGTTCTATACAGCGCGCAGCGGCCTGCGCCTGCAGCAGCGCGTCGAGGCAGAGGAACAGGTTGCTGCTATTGCCCGCACGCACTGGGAGTGCGGTCTGTCTGGCTTGCTTGTCTGCGCTCCAGTCCCTGCGGAGGCGGCCCTGCCCGCTGAGCAGGTGGAGAAAGCCATCGCTTCGGCTCTGATCAGGGCCGAGGCGGAGGGTATCCGCGGGGCGGCCCTGACGCCATTCCTGCTGCGTCAGGTCGCAGAGACTACCGGAGGGGCCAGCATCGAGGCCAATCGCGCGCTCTTGCTGAACAATGCTCGCCTGGCCGCCCGCATCGCCCGCGCTTATGCTTCCTCGCCTGCCTCCGGGCCGGCTTGAGCCGTTGCCGCCGATCAGGGCTGACAGGTCGTCTGCCTTCCGGCTGGCTCCTGTTGATTTCTCGTCCACTAAGGACTACAATAGGAAGCTGGAAAGCACGTGCCAGAAAGGAGACGTGCCTTGAGACCCGGGCAATGATGCCGTTCGCTTGGCAGGTCAGGACCTGGCCCTTGACCTCGCCGCGGACCCCCTGGGTACTCCGCGAAAGGAGCTTTGTCACGTGATTTCTATTGCACCAAAGGGCAAAGTCATCGGCAGCATTATTCTGACCATCCTTTGGATCTGCTGCTTTCTTTTTATAAAGCCGACGCTGGTCTTCGACTTCGGCGGCGGGGTGATGATTAACCTGCTCCTGCTGGCGGCGATCATCGGCCTGCTGGTGCTGGTGCTCTATCATATTTTCTACCCGTCCCCGCCGATTATTACGAAGCTGAGTCTGACGGTCGCCCTGACGCTGATCTGGCTTGCCCTGATCGTTTTCTATCCCTTCAAGGACCCTAATAATACAGCGGCGGGCGCCGTCGGCTTCTTTACTCTGATTGGGGGCCTCGGCGTCGCGATCCTGTGGGTCTACTTCTTCTGCGATGAGGTCCTCTAAGAGGCCTCTGGGAGAAGTCGCTGGCGGCGTCTCGCCCCTCGCTCGCTTGAGTCGGGGCTGCGTCGCGCTCGAGGCCACCGTTCGACTCATGAGCTACTTACCGTACAAAGCAGACGGAGCAGCCACTCCTCAGTTGTGAAGAGTGGCTGCTCGCGTTTTGTCGCCAGACTCGGGAAGGGGAAACCACCAAACCACCCCGCCAGGGCGCCGGCCGCGCTCCTCGCCCGCCTAGTGGCGGAAGTGCCGCCGGCCAGTGAAGATCATGGCGATGGCGTGCTGGTTGGCAACGCGGATGGAGTCTTCGTCTCGAATGGAGCCGCCTGGCTGGATGATCGCCGTTACGCCAGCTTTGGCGGCGGCCTCGACGCCATCGGCAAAGGGGAAGAAGGCGTCAGAGGCCAAGACGGCCCCCCGGGCCCGCTCTCCGGCTTTCTCGACGGCCAGTTGCACGCTGGTGACGCGATTCATCTGGCCGGCTCCCACGCCGACAACGGCCAGCTTATGGGCCAGGACAATGGCGTTCGATTTGACGTGGCGCACCACCTTCCAGGCAAACATCAGGTCGGTCATCTCTTCGAGCGTCGGCTTGCGCTCGGTGACGACCCGGTATTCTAGCTCGTGCTCGCCGATGAGGTCAGCTGTCTGGAGGAGAAGTCCCCCACTGACGCTGCGGATGTCAAAGCGCCCGGACTTGAAGATCTGGGCATTGAGCGTTGTGGGGTCAATGGGGGCATGGGTGGCCAGCAGGCGGATGTTCTTTTTCTGCCGCAGAATGGCCAGGGCTTCGGGGGTAAATTCAGGCGCGATGACGGCTTCATAGAAGAGCTGGTGGATTTCTTGAGCTACGTCGGCCTCCACAGGCCGATTGCAGCCGATGATCCCTCCGTAAGCCGAGACCGGGTCGCCGGCATGAGCTTTGCGGTAGGCTTCGAGCAGGGTATCGCCGCAGGCCAGGCCGCAGGGATTGGTGTGCTTGATGATGGCCACGGTGGGCGCGACAAAGCTGCCGGCGGCGGCGAGAGCCGCGTCCAGGTCCAGCAAGTTATTGAAAGAAAGCTCTTTGCCGTGCAGCACTTCGGCGCTGGCCACCGCCGGTCGGCAGTCTTTGGCGGCGGAGAGTCCCCCCCAGCGATAGAAGGCTGCTCGCTGGTGGGGATTCTCGCCGTAGCGCAGTGTCTGAATGCGCTGCAATGGCAGAGTCAGCTCTTCGGGGAAGTAATCGGTGTCCTGGCTGCGCAAATATTCAGCGATGGCAGTATCGTAGCTGGCCGTATACTGGAAGGCCAGAGCGGCCAGCCGTCGCCGTGTCTCGAGACTGACTTCGCCGCGCTCTTGCCACTCCTGCAGAACCGGTGCGTAGTCCTGGGGGCGCACCAGGACGATGACATCCTGGAAGTTTTTGGCGGCGGCCCGAATGAGGGCCACGCCCCCAATGTCGATCTGTTCCTGGGCTTCTTCCAGGCTCACCCCCTCACGGGCGACGGTCTCGATGAAGGGATAGAGGTTGACGGCCACCAGATCGATAGGGAGGATACCATGCTCCTCTAGCTCGCGCATGTGAGCCGGGTCAGAGCGCCGCGCCAGAATGCCGCCGTAAATATGCGGGTGCAGCGTCTTGACGCGCCCTCCAAGGATCTCGGGAAACTGGATGAGGCTGCTGACCGGCTGAACCGCTACGCCAGCGGCCTGCAGGGCCGCCGCGGTCCCTCCAGTGGCAAAGATGGCCGCCTGACGCTCCGCCAGGGCACGCCCTAGCTCGTCTAAATTCTCGCGATTGGCTACGCTGATGATTGCTCGCATGCTGGTTTGTTCCTTTCGCTTCGCTTGGCTGGGCTGCCAGTAGAGCCACTTTCCACGTTTTTGCTGAGCTTATATGCCCGCTTGTAGATCTGCCCCGCCCGCACACATGGCCTCACGAGCCGGGTGGCCGCCACGACACCCGCTCTCGGCGGGGCCAGCGCTCCGACCTGCTCCTGGCGCCGCGCGGCAGATGGCCCTCCTTGGCTTCGCTGCTCGTTCGCATTCCTTCCTGCCCACTCGTCCCGTCCTCCCGCCAGCTCGCCTTCAGGCAGGCTGACCAGCGGTAGAGAGGAGAGGCCGCCCCACTGCTCCCCAGCGACCGGCTCATGATCATGCTCTTGCCGCTTCGCTCGACAGGCTTCTTTGCTTCGCTGCTGATACGGACAGACGAGATAGATAAGACAGGATAGGCCCGCTGGCTGGCTGGTCTGCTGGCCGGATGAAGAAGGAATTTCAATGCATAGTATAGCAGAAAGGTGAGGCCCCTCGACCAGCGCTCTATCCTCGACGTCGACCAGCGACCTGGGTCGGGCTGGCTCCCACAGCGGGAATTTTCTCTGTGCACGCTATCTTAACCGCTTGATGGTACTTTCCTGCCAGTTGCCAGCACAAGTCTCACCACCGGCAGCGGCTCAGGGTATTATCTCATCCAGATCGGATCGATCAGCGCGCATCATTCGATGTAGGGGTTATTCACTGGATTTCAGCAGGATTCAAGAGGCGCCAGACGGCCTGCTGGCCCTGCTGGCGCTCCTCAAGGGGGTCTATCATCAATGCAGTCACTGCTCAAGGAGGTCTCCAGGCCGGCTACGACTGGCCTGGGGAGTGAACGCCGACGACGGCGTCGACGTTTTTCACCGCTGATGCTGCTAGGGGTATTGGTGCCACTGGTGCTGGCCCTGGCTGGGGGTGCTCTCTATTTGATCCCGCAGCTCACCGGCTCGCATGCCGCGGCGCCTGTTAATACTGACTGTACGCTCATTGTGCCACCCCATCCGCTCACGGCACGCGGCCTGGCCACCCCCTATCAGCTCGTGGCCACCGATCCAGCGCGCGGCCCCTGCCATGAGGCCAACCCTGATCAGGCGGCCTTCGTCCAGGCGGCGGTGATCGACCCAGCCACGGGACAGATCGCTATTTACAATCCCCTGGTGGTCGATCAGGGCCAGAAGCCGGCCCTTGCCCCCGTAGTACCGCGTCTGCCCGCCAAGGGGATCGTGGCCATCTGGTTTGGCTTCAATGGCGAAAATTTAACGCTGCGCGGCGTCGGCCACAGCCTGGCAGAAGGGCACTGCGTGAACGGCATCCGCGGATCGCTCTTTGGCCAGTTCGCCTACTGTAACGCACCCGCTTTCTTCGCCGCAGCCAATCAGGCTATCCGTGCCGGCAAGCTGAAGCCTCCCCCGCTAGGGCAGGCCCGCGACGGCCTCCCTTGCCCAAGCGTGCGCGACTTCTCGCTGGTCGACCAGGACCAGAGCGATAATGTCACTACGGCCTACCTGGTCACGAAAAACGGGCGCATAGCCCAGATGACACGCCATGCTATCGCCGTCCTCCAGCAGGCTCAGCCCCAGGTCAATGGCAGCGATAACCGCCTGCTCGCTATCGGTCTGGATGGGGCCTTGGGCTGCAAGCCCTGGATGGCTCCCGATCTGGCCGACCCGGGCCAGATGACGACTGCCCTCCCGCTCAACGAGCTACAGGCTGCCGTCTGGCAGCGGGCCCCGGTAGCGCTGGTTCCTAACGGAGATCCGATGGTCACCGTTGATGGTCGCCCCAACCTGGCCAAGCTCAACGCTTACCGGGCCGGCGTTGGCCAGCCCCAGGTGCGCGACCAGCTCTTTGCCAGCACGACCCTCTATTGCGCCAATCTGCTGGCTATTGCCCCGCTGCGCCTGCTTGTCGACGCCCCCCTCACGAAGACGCGCCCCTCGCCCGATCCGGCGGCGGCCAATTCGCTCTTTACCTTCCTGGCCCAGCGCTTCATCACGACCTTCGAAGCCGACGGCCTCAACTGCACCAGGCGGCTGCACGTCCCCGATCCGGTGCAGGTGCAGCGCACCCCACAGGGGGTGGCCATCGCCGCCACCATCAATGGCGAGGTCGTTAAGACACCGCTCGACTGTAACGTCAACGGCACCCTGGTAGTGGGCTGCAACGGTACGGCGACGCTCAACGGACAGACCTGCAGCCTTATGACCGATCGGCGGACGCAGCAGATCGTCGTAACCTGCCCGGCGAATAACCGCCAGTGAGTGGAGGCAGAGGGAGGAAGAAGAGGGAAACCTGGACACATGCCCCCTGCGCGCGGGGAGCCGGGCAAGGAGACCACATCGGCATGGCATGCATCTCGGAGGGAGGTAACGCCCGAGAGAGGCTGGTCTGATGCAACCTGCCAGCTTCCAACAAAGCAAAGCAAGGAGAGCAGGCCGGTATCTGTCCGACCTGCTCTCTTTTCGCTCGCTGTTCCTTTGCAGCTGCTGATGATGGGCCTGCCCGCCGCTGGCTCCGAAGGGCCACAGAGCGGTGGACCATCCGGCCCCGGCCAGCTCAGCTGGCTCCGCTTTCAGCCTGGGCCTGGGCGATCAGCTCCTCGACGGAGGGCCGCCCGGGGAAAGTCGGGTAGACGCTTACCTTGCGCTGCGTCCGCGAGGCATGGCCAAACTTCACATACCCATCGATGAGCGCAAAGAGCGTATAGTCGCGCCCGATGCCGACGTTATCGCCCGGCTTGATCTTCGTGCCGCGCTGGCGTACGATAATGGTCCCGGCAGAGACAAGCTGGCCATCGTAGCGCTTCACGCCCAGGCGCTTTGCTTTGCTATCGCGACCGTTGCGCGAGCTACCAACACCTTTTTTATGCGCCATAGCAGGTAAACCTCACGATCTCTACTCTACTCTTCGCTTGGAGTTTGAGAAGCTTCACTCTCCTGGGACCGTACGCGGCGACGGCGGCGGGTTCTGGCCTGCTCCTGCTCAGCGGCGCTGGCCGCGCTCTCGGCAGCCGTGCCCCGCTCCTCAGCCGCGGGCTGGAGAGCCGCCCCCGATAGCGGCCTGCCCTGCTCAGCGGCGGCGGGCGTCTGGCCAGTCAGAAGGCTGACCCCGTCCAACAGGATATCATCAATGGTCAGGATACTGATCTCCTGACGATGGCCTCGGCGACGGCGATAGCGCTTCTTCGATTTGTACTTAAAAACGACGATTTTATCAGCCCGTGCATGCTTCTTCACGGTAGCCAGGACGGCGGCGTTCTCCACCAGCGGGCGCCCGATCAGGGTACGATCGGCGTCCGAGAGCAGCAGGACATCTCCGATGCGAATCTGGCTGCCCTCTTGCACGGGGAGGCGATTGACCTCCAGGGTCTCACCGACCTCGACTTTGAATTGTCTCCCACCACTTTTAATGACTGCGAACATCGCTTCTGTTCGGCTCCTTTATCTCTATCTCCGCTCACCGATGCTCTCCAGCGCCTGTCCTCTCCAGACCTCAATGCCAGCGAGCGCTCTCCCACCGCTTAGCCTGAGCTGATTCAGCGGCGAAGGCAGAGCGTTGCCTGCTTGCGGGATACGTCGAAGGCGTGGGTGGAGACCTTCGGCACAGTTCCCGGGTCGTGCGCCTGGCGGACGGAACCGGCAGAGCACGACCTTACCTTGCCTACCTGCCTGCATGCATGAATGGCAATGTCAGTGCACCAACTAGTAGCAGCCAGGAGAGGAGCGCGTGCTTTTCCCCCTGGCAAATAGTACGGAGTGCAAGCGCGGGCTGGCCGTGCCTTGCCCGGGGGAGACCTGGGCCAGACCGACCGGCTGCCTGCCTGGTCAGACATGGCCCGACACGCCCTTCCGTCATGGGCGGTCGTTTCGCCGCTTATGCCTGGACGGGAGCGGATGCCTGTTTGGCGTACGCGGCCAGCGCTGCGCTGGGCCGCTACACCTGAGAGCGATACCTTAGATGCTCTGTCATGATAGCAAGCCCACAAGCGCTTTGTCAAGCACGGGTCCGTTTGTTTTCTTCCAACCAGCCAGGCAGCCAGTCAGTCAGCCAGCAGAGCAAGAGCAACAGAGGGCCGGGGGGCTGTGCCGCAACTGCCGGCCTTCGCCCGGCCGGGGCCTGGCCTATAGGCAATAGGTCGTCAGCCTCAAACTTGCCAAACATCTGGCCGGTCCGTGCTATGATATGCTATAGTTGTGATAGCCGGCGGCCCTGACCGCCCGGCCAAGCCGCTCGCCAGGCCAGATCGGAGCGCGTTGCAGTGATGGACAGACAAAGCGGGCATATCAAACGGCCCGAGCTGGAACGCTATTCAGACAGCCCCCTCTTCAACACCAAAGCCGTTGTCCAGCAGACCGGTGTACCGGCGCCCACGCTGCGGGCCTGGGAGAGTCGCTACGCCATTCTCTCGCCGGAGCGAGCCACCAACGCCTATCGGCTCTATTCGGAGCGCGATATCGCCCTCATCCGCTGGCTCAAGGAGCGCGTCGACAGCGGTATGGCTATCAGCCAGGCCGTGGCCCTCTGGCGTCACCTGGAGGAGGAATATCAGAAGACGCGCCAGCTCCAACAGCTAGCTACCGAACTTTCAGACGAGCGACGGCCCGCCTTCCGGGTGGCCCTGCCTTTGAGCAGCTCGCCAGGTCCAACGGGTGAGCGCGACCTTCAGCGGGATCCCCAGTCGCGGCCCGCCGCCGCTCCCGCCGGGAGCGGCGCCAGCACCACGCGGCCCGAAAGCAGTTCTCCCGCTCTCTACAATATTCATAGGGTGCAAGAAGAGCTGATCGATGCCTTTAAGTGCCTGGATGACATCCGCGCTCAGCGTCTGCTCGCCTCCCTGCTGGCCCTCTACCCGGTCGAGCAGGTCTGCGCCGAGGTAGTGACACCGGTTCTCTGGCAGGTTGGGTATCTATGGGAGACGGGGCGCCTCAGCGTGGCCATCGAGCATTTCGCCAGCAATTTTGTGCGCGGCTTCCTTACCAACCTGCTCTATATTTCGGTCAACGAGAATCGTGGGCCGCTGATTATCTGTGGCTGCGCGCCTGGCGAGCCTCATGAGCTGGCCCCGCTGATGCTCGCCTTGCTCCTGCGCCGGGCGGGCATGCGCACGATTTACCTCGGCCAGAGCATCGAGATCAATAGCCTCCTGGAAGTCGCGCGCGAGCTGCAGCCAGTCATGCTCTGTATCTCGGTCACGATGCCAGCCTATGTGGCAACCCTTATCGATCTGGCGCGCCGCCTGCAGGAGCTGCCGGAGCCACGCCCACTGCTGGTCTTCGGTGGTCAGGCCTTCCTCTACCATAGCGAATTGGCCAACCACGTGCCCGGGGGCCTCTACCTGAGCGGTTCCATCCAGCAAGTTGTTCACGAGCTTCGTCAGGTCATGCAGGACTACCTGGCCCGAGGCTCAGGCCCCACCAACTCACGCGGCCCAGCCCGAGATTCTGAGGCCGAGGTCAGCGGCTCCCCAGCATCGGGAGCTGCGCTTCCGCCTGCCCCCCCGACCTCTTCTGGCCTCCAACCATGACTTGACAGGCTCTCACTCCTTCCGCTTAACTGTCTGTATGGCGACGGCGCGGACAAGCCTGGCCCTCGCTCCAGGATCGCCGTGGGGCACCCTCGCCGCCCTTCAACCGGCGGGATAGCTGTCACGCGAGCCGAAGCTTGCTCCCGCAGCGCCCTCCCTCCTACCCTGCCGTATGCTGCTCAAGCAACAGGCACAGGGACAGGTTATAGAGGCTTGAAGCGAAAGGGTTTCATGACCATGGAAGCAGCTCTCTCCGATGTCCTCGTCATCGATCTCTCGCGCGTCCTGGCCGGCCCCTACTGCACAATGATTCTGGGCGACCTGGGGGCCACGGTCATCAAAGTTGAACAACCAGGCAAAGGCGACGATACACGCCAGTTCGGCCCGCCTTACATCGCCGGCGAGAGCGCCTACTATCTGGGACTCAACCGCAATAAACTGAGTATTACTCTGGACTTTACCCGTGAGGACGATCGTCAGCGCCTCCTGGAGCTGATTAAGAAGGCGACCGTTCTTGTAGAGAATTTCCGGCCTGGAACGCTGGCCCGCTACGGTCTGGGATATGAGGATCTGCGCACCATCAATCCTGGTCTGATCTACTGCTCGATCAGCGGCTATGGACAGACCGGCCCTTATGCTCAGCGCGCCGGCTACGATTTCGTGGCCCAGGCCGAAGCGGGCATCATGGCGGTGACCGGCGAGGTCGATGGAGAACCGATGCGCGTAGGCACGCCCGTCGGCGATCTGACCGCCGGAACCTTCGCCTGCATCGCCATTCTGACGGCTCTGCGTGTGCGCGACCGCACGGGCCGCGGCCAGTATATCGATATCTCCTTGCTGGAAGCCACGATTACCTTGCTGGGCAACGTGGCCTCTAACCACCTTATCTCGGGCGAGGAGGCCCAGCGCTACGGCAATGGCCACCCCAATATCGTACCCTATCAGGCTTTCCGCACACGCGATGGCTACATTGTGATCACCTGCGGCAACGATCGCCTCTTCCGCTCCCTTTGCCGCCTGCTCGGTCGCGAGGAGCTGGCCGACGACCCGCGCTTCGCCACCAATCCTCAGCGCGTCCGCAATCGCGAGGCGCTGATCCCCATCCTGCAGGAGCTGCTGCTGACCAAGGATAGCGAGAGCTGGCTGCAGGAGCTGCGCGAGGCCGGTATTCCCTGCGGAGCGATCAACAAGGTGAGCGAGGTCTTCCGCGATCCCCATATTCAGGCCCGCGGCCTCGTCTGGGAGTGCGAGCACCCGACAGCGGGGACCATCAGGCTGGTCGGCTCGCCCCTGCGCCTGTCAGAGACGCCCGCGCGCCTCTATAAGGCCCCTCCGCTGCTCGGCGAGGATAACGGGAAGGTCTGATCTGCCAGCAGGCCGGCCTGCTCGGGCCAGGCCGGCAGAACTTCACTCAGGGTCAACCGCTCGGCGACACCGGTCAGGGAAATAATCGGTAATAATAAAGAACAGGCCAGCGGTTGTCCGGAGCTTAGCCGTTCCTTGCCCTGTCCGATAGAATGTCAAACAGAACCCCTGGAGGGTGGATGGCGAGGGGTGCGGATTCTCTGTGCCCGTCCTTCGTCGGAGCGCCCCAGTCGGGGAGGGAAGGCTTAGCCTCTCCGCGAGCCAGGCCAGGGACGCCTGGCCACCAGTCCAAAGACAAATGGGCCTGAGTGTTGTCCCCCTCGACCCTATAGGATATACTAATCGAGAACATAATGGTGTATCTGGAGGAAGAACGTGAAATTCACTTGTAAGCAGCAGGACTTGAGCCGTGGTCTCTCTGTGGTGAGCCATGCCGTCTCGAGCCGCAGCACCCTGCCGATTCTGGCCAACGTGCTTCTGAGCGCGGAGCAGGGGCGGCTGAAGCTGGCGGCGACCAACTTAGAGATTGGTATCAATTGCTGGGTCGAGGCCCAGATCGAGGAGGAAGGCACAACGACGGTTCCGGCCCGGCTCTTCACGGAGCTGGTCAACAGCCTGCCCCAGGGGTCGGTCCAGGTGACGGCCCAGGCGGATACCCATGTGGTCAATCTGCAGTGCCTGGGCCTGGGCATCAATACCAACGTCAAGGGCATGGACGCCTCGGAATTTCCGCTGATCCCGACCGCTGAGGGAGGCGAGCCGCCGATCCTGTTAGAGGCGCCCTTGCTCAAGGAGATGATCAGTCAGGTAGCCTTCGCCGCCGCCAAGGACGAGTCGCGACCTGTCTTTACAGGCGTGCTGGTACAGGTGCGCGACGAGCAGGTGACCTTTGTGGCCGCCGATGCCTTCCGCCTGGCAACGCGTACGGCTCCCTTGCCGGGCGCCAGCGAGCCGCGCGAGGATATTCTGATTCCAGCCCGCACGCTGACCGAGCTGGCCCGCATCCTGCCCAACGAGGGGCCGGTCGAGATGATCGTCACCCCCAACCATCGCCAGGTGCTCTTCCATACCGAGCAGATCGATCTCGTCTCTCGCCTGCTCGACGGAACCTTCCCCAACTATCGCTCTATCATTCCGGTGGAGTATAAGACGCGGGCGGTCCTGGAAACGAAGGCCCTGAGCGAGCGTGTGAAGGCCGCCGCGCTCTTCGCTCGCAATAGCTCGAATATCACACGCTTGAAGATCTCGCCACGTGGCGCTGGCGGCTCGGAGAACGGCACAGTGACGATCGAGGCGACCGCTGAGGACCTGGGCGATACGACCAGTACCCTGAACGCCGTCGTTGATGGCGAGGAGATTCAGATTATTTTCAATGTGGACTACCTGGTCGATGTGCTCAACGTGCTGGATGCTCCGGAAATCGCTCTGGAGGTGACTTCTCCCATGCGCCCCGGAGTGCTGCGCCCAGTCGATGCGACCAACTATACGTATGTCATTATGCCAATGCACACTAACCGTGGCTGACCCGAGGGACCGGCCGGGCCTGCTGGCTCCGCCCTTCGGGTCCGCCATAAATGGCATGGACAGCGAGCGGATTCTAAAGGGCACTGGCTGGTTGGCTGGTTGGCTGGCGCTGGCCTGCCTCCCTCACCACACACAGGCCAGGCTTCTTCGGCAGCGGGGCGGGCCAGGGCCAGCAGGTGAGCGTCGCTGGACCGCGCTGTCCTCGCGCCTGCCACCCCGGCGCGCCCTTCGAGGGCCTGAGAGGTGGCGGCTGTCTTTGCTCGGAGACAGGTAGGTAGATGGAGTCTCGATGCACCTCGTACATCTCGCACTGACCGACTTTCGTAACTACCGACAGCTTGATCTGCCGCTAGGGCCGGGTCTCTTTCTCTTCTGCGGCGAAAACGCTCAGGGCAAGACTAACCTGCTCGAAGCCGTCTCGATGATCGCCACCAGTACCTCTTTCCACGCCTCGGCCGATCGCGAGGTGGTCAACTGGTATGCGCCCGATCACCTGGCCCGCATCGATGCGCGTGTCCGACGGCGCGATGGCGAGTTGCATGTGGAGATGGTCATCTTCGATCCAACCCCGCCGCAATTGGGTGGCGAGCAGGCCCTCCGTCCCTCGCATTGGCCCGGCGGCACACAGCGCAAGCGCATTAAGATCAACGAGGTGCCGCGCCGCTCCCTCGACCTGATCGGGAGCATGACCAACGTGCTCTTTGCCCCCGCCGATCTCCACCTGGTCGACGGCTCGCCCGATGAGCGCCGACGCTTCATCGATCGCAGTCTATGCCAGGTGCGACCCCGCTATTGCCAGGCACTGCAGCAGTATCGCAAGGTTATTCTGCAACGTGCCGCCCTGCTCAAGCGGATCCGCGACTACCATGAGGATCCGCGCCTGCTGGACTACCTCGATGAGCGGCTGACGCTGCTGGCCTCGATGATTATGTTCGAGCGCGAGCGCATGCTGGCGGCCCTCAATGAGCTGGCGGCGCCGTTTCAGCAGCAATTGAGTGGGGGACGCGAGCAGCTCCAGATTGTCTATCGCCCCTCGTTCCAGCTCCATCCCCAGCGCTCGCTCACGGAGGCCCAGGGCTATTATCTGAAACAGCTCCATGCCGTGCGGCACAAGGAGATTCAACAGGGGGTCTGCCTGCTGGGGCCACATCGCGATGACCTGGAGTTTCTGGTCAATGGCATGAGCGTGATTACCTATGGCTCGCGCGGACAGCAGCGCACAGTGGCCCTGGCCACGAAGTTTGCCGAGCTAGCCTATATGCGGAGCGCAACCGGCGATGAGCCAGTGCTCTTGCTCGATGATGTCTTCAGCGAGCTGGACCAGCGGCGGCGAGAGCAGCTCTTGCAGGCCATTCTCGACCACGAGCAGGTGCTGCTGACCACGACCGAGGCCGGGCATTTTCCTCCGGAGGTGCTGGAGCGGGCCTACAAGTTTCAGGTGGTCAACGGTCAGCTTCTCCCCTGGTAGGATCGAGCCAGACGGCGGCCTGGCGGGCGGCAGTCCACTCCAGCGACGATCCTTCCTTCTTTCTCCTTCCCCTGGCCTTCTCCAGATCGCACCCCGCCATTCCGAGAGAGGGCAGCCTCAGACCAGGCGGCAGCGGCCTGCGCTCTTCCAGGGTCCGCCCACTCTCCCTCCTCTCACAGTAGAGGGGTCCTAGCCTTCGGCCTCCGCCTCGGGCGAGGCTGGGGGGCGCTCGCATGCCTCGCCAGCGGTCCACAGCTCGGAACTGCCGCCGGCGGCGGGATTCTGAAGAGGGGCGGGGCGCCCTCCCTGGCCAGGGGCCGGCGGATTGATGCCCAGGTGTTCGTAGGCCAGGCGCGTAGCGACTCGCCCGCGCGGCGTACGGGCGATAAAGCCGAGCTGGAGCAGGTACGGCTCATAGACATCCTCAATGGTCTCTGGGTCTTCGCTCGTACTGGCCGCCAGGGTATCGAGGCCGACCGGTCCCCCGTCGAACTTATGGATGATGGTCAGCAAGAGATGGCGATCGGTCTGGTCCAGACCGATATGGTCGATCTCCAGGGCGTCAAGGGCGGCGCGGGCGATCTGGCGCGTAATTACCCCATCGGCCTTGACCTGAGCATAATCGCGCACGCGGCGCAGCAGCCGGTTCACGATTCGCGGGGTCCCGCGGGCACGGGTGGCAATTTCCTCGATGCCCTCTTCGTCAGCAGGGACACGCAGGATGCGGGCCGAGCGGCGCAGAATCTGCTTGAGGGCCTCAACATCGTAGTATTCCAGGCGATAGATGGCTCCGAAGCGATCGCGCAACGGGGCCGAGAGGGCACCAACGCGCGTCGTCGCCCCGACCACCGTGAAGGGCGGCAAAGAGATCCGCAGCGAGCGTGCGCCCGGCCCTTTACCAATCACTACATCGATGGCGAAGTCCTCCATAGCCGAATAGAGACGCTCCTCCACGGCGCGCGAGAGCCGATGAATCTCATCGATGAAGAGCACCTCACCCTCCTGGAGCGAGGTCAGGATAGAGGCGAGATCGCCGGCGTGCTCGATAGCTGGTCCCGAGGTCGTTTTCAGGCTGACCCCCATTTCGGCGGCAATAATGTTGCAGAGCGTGGTCTTGCCCAGGCCAGGCGGCCCATACAGGAGGACGTGATCCACAGGTTCATTCCTGCGACGGGCCGCCTCCAGCAAAATAGCGAGGTTCTCCTTAATGCGCTCCTGCCCGATGTACTCGGCCAGACGACGAGGGCGCAGACTGCTCTCAATAATCTCTTCTTCCTGGCTCACGCGCGGCGAGACGAGCCGGTCGCTCATAGTTCTCTCCTGCCGATCTCTTCTGGTCTGATCATCTCGTCACAAGCGGGGACCTGCCCCTGTCAGGCAGACCTCCGCCCTCTCTCTTCCACCATCAGCCCGAGCCTCCCCCTTCCTTTGGCTTTTTCTTTCCCTACATTATAGCAGCGGAAAAGTGTGAGGAGAAAGCTATCTGGCCCCGCCCCGCCTGGCGGCCTCTCGCTCTCCAGACAGAGGAGGTCAGCCCGCGCGGCCATTCTGGCAGGGAGGGGAAAACTGCAGGGGAGGGACAGGCGCCTCGTCCCGCCAGGAGGCTCATCGGTAGAGGGGCTGAGCGGAGAGAGCAAGGAAGCAAGAGAGCGAAGAGCATCTGATCATGCAAAAGTACCATTCCTGCGAGGCACCTTGACACCGGTACGTTGCTCTCCTACAATCGATCCACGAAATACCCAGCGAGAGGATAAGGAAGGAAGAAGAGGATCGAGGATGATCAACCGCTCCAGCCGCTACACCGTCGCTCAGCCTTCCCACCCACAACCACGAGCCTGGCTTTTCGCCCGAGCAGCCGCTGGTGCCGCCTTCGGCGGCCAGAGCGGCCATGGTGGTGTAGCGACAGCGACAGCAGCAAAAGCAGCGACGGGGGTCCTGGCCGTGCCCACACCTGGAACGACGCTCTACGTTTACCGCGACCATCGCAACTGGGTGCGTACTCTGGACTGGTCGCCCGACGGGACATGCATCGCTTCTGCCAGCATGGACGGCACCGTACAAGTCTGGGAGGCCGCCACAGGCAGCGAGCGTTTCACCTATACCGGTCACCGGGGCCAGGTGCTAACCCTGGCCTGGTCGCCGAACGGGGCCTATGTAGCCACGGGTGGCAACGATCGGACCATGCAGATATGGAACGCCGCCGATGGTGAGCGGCTGCTCTCGCGCCGTGATCACGCGCGCTACATTCTGGCCCTGGCCTGGTCGCCAGTGGGGGCGAAGCTGGCCTCTGGCAGCGAAGATGGTCTGGTCGAGATCTGGAGTTTGAAGGACGGTGATATTATCTTCACCTATGATGGCCACAGCCACAAGGTGCTGGCCCTGGGCTGGTCGCCGGAGGGGCGGCGTATTGCCTCCGCCTCCTGGGATGGCACGCTGCAGGTCTGGGAAGCCAGCAACGGCCATCAGCTTTTCGCTCCTCTGCAGCACGGTACGCCTCTGGGAGCCTTAACCTGGTCGCCCGACGGCCAGTATGTGGCCTGCGGTGGCTTTGGCGGCCAGGTCTATCTCTGGAATGCCTCTACGGGCGAGGCCGTCTGTAGCTACCAGGCCCACCCCAGTTGGGTCAACGCCCTGGCCTGGTCCCCTGATGGGCGCTACCTGGCCTCTGGCGGAGACGATGGCCAGGTCCATCTCTGGGAGCTGGCCAGGCGCGAGGTTGCCTTCACCTACGCCGGCCATAGCGATCAGGTCAATGCCCTGGCCTGGTCTCCTGATGGTAGCTGCATCGCTTCCGCCGGCGACGATCAGACCGTGCAAATCTGGTTTACTCCCTGATCGCCCGCACCGCGACCAGCGGCAGTAGGCCGCCTCCTACCTCGCGTCTGGAGACGATGCGCAGCCCGGCCCCGGCCAGCGTTGTCAGCGTCGGGCGATTCCAGTGGCAGTTGCCGGCACAACGCCTGGCCAGGGGCGTCAGCAGGTCCTGCAGTTGCGCCATGCAGGGGCTGGCGGCGCGCACGTGCTCCAGCAGGAGGAGCGAGCCAGTCGGCTTGAGCAGGCGCCGTAGCTCGGCAAAGCCCCGGGCCGGCTCCTCGACCGAACAAAAGACCAGGGTGGCCACCGCGCTGTCGAAGCTCTCATCGGCAAAGGGCAGCTCCTCAACGCGTGCCTGGTGCAACCGAACAGGAACCGCGGCCTCCTCCCGACGCCGCCTGGCATAGCGCAGCATGGCCGGATCCGGCTCGACGGCCTCAACAAACTCCACTCGAGAAGGGTCGTAACAGGCGAAGTTTAGCCCCGTGCCAGCCCCCACCTCCAAAACCCGGCCCCACGCCGCCCCCACTACTTCCGCTCTGAGGGCCTTCTCCCACTCGCCTCCCCACCGGCTGAGCAGCTCGTAAACGGCGGCAAAAAGCGGATGATGAATACTCTGCATGGTGTTTGACAGCTTTTTACAGACAATGTTACTATAGCTGGAGAGCGCGAGCCGACTCTCCTACACCGGCAACCAACGCGCCTTAGCCAACGTGTAGAGCATGAAGCATGCAACGCAATGCAAGCCAACGACGACCGGAGACCGTGGCCCCAGTCTCTGTCAGCGTCCTGGTCGGCCCGGCTCCTCTTTCACCTTAACGGAGTAACGTGACGGATGTATAGCGACGATACCACTCCCATCTACTGCGACCGCTGCGGCCAGGCAAATCGCCCACAGGCGCGCTTCTGCTTCCAGTGTGGGCAGCCTTTGCCAGAGCGCCCTCTCTCTGCGACTCCCGGAATCGAGAGAGAAACTGCATCCGATCTGAGTGCCAGCACCGGCAAGCTTCCGCTCAACCATCTGCTGCGGCAGCGCTACCGCATCGTGGCCCTGCTCGGCAAGGGAGGCATGGGAGCCGTCTATCGCGCTCAGGACATCCAGTTCGGCGATCGCACCGTGGCCATCAAGGAGATGAGCCAGAGCGGCCTGCGACCCGAAGAGGTCGCTGAGGCAACGGCGGCCTTTAAGCAGGAAGCCCTGATGCTGGCCAGCCTGATGCATCCCAACCTGCCACGCATCTACGATCACTTCTCGGAAGAGGGACAGTGGTATCTGGTTATGGACTTCATCGAGGGCGAGTCGCTGGAACAGTATTTGCTCCGCTGGCAGCGCGAGCATCCCAATGGCCCGCCAGGACTGCCGATCGCCGAGGTGCTGGAGATCGGTATCCAGCTCAGCTCGGTGCTCGGCTACCTCCATAGCCGCCAGCCCCCGATCATTTTCCGCGATCTGAAGCCGAGTAATGTGATGCGGACCGCCGAGGGCCATCTCTACTTGATCGATTTCGGTATTGCCCGCCACTTTAAGCCAGGCCAGGTGCGCGATACTCGCGCCTTCGCTTCCTGGGGCTACGCCGCCCCCGAGCAGTACGGGAAGGCGCAGACGACGCCGCGCTCCGACGTCTATAGCCTGGGCGCCACCCTGCACCACCTGCTGACCGGTCAGAATCCTACGCAGTCGCCTTTCCGCTTCACGGCTATGCATTCCTATACCCAACCCCTGGAATACGAGTTGGAGAAGCTGATTATGCTCATGGTCAGCCTGGATGAGCAGCAGCGCCCGGCCTCGATGGCGGCCATCAAGCAGGAGTTGCAGCGCATCGCCGCTCTTCAGACCAGCAGCCAGCTCATTAATCAGTCGCAGACCCTGCCTTCGTTGACCGAGGCGACACCGGAGGGGGCCGCTGCTACGCCAGCAATTACGCCCGCCAGCGCCACGCCAACACCGACCCCGATACCGGCCCCGGCCCCAGGAGCCTCCTCGATCACGCCACGCCTCGAGGTCTCTCCGTCGACGCCAACGCCCGGCATGCGCCTCTATACCTACAGCGGCCACAGCGAGCGCGTCTTTGCCCTGGCCTGGTCCCCCGATGGGCGCCGCGTGGTCTCTGGCGGCTACGACCACACCCTCCAGGTCTGGGACGCCACCACGGGGCGAGAGATTTTCGCTTACCGCGGCCACCAAGAGCCGGTACGCACCGCCGCCTGGTCTCCGACTGGCGATCATATCGCCTCGGGGAGCAACGACCACACGGCTCACGTCTGGGAGTCTGCCAGTGGACGCCGCGTGACAACCTTCCGCGGCCATCAGGACTCCGTGATCTCCCTGAGTTGGTCCCCCAAAGGCGATTTGATCGTCTCTGCCAGCCTGAGCAAGCAGGCAATCGTATGGGAAGCCATGACGGGCAAGCGCGTGGCAACCCTGCGCGGCCATACCAGCCTGGTGAGCGCCGTGGCCTGGTCCCCCGATGGAACGCGCATCGCCTCCGCCAGCCTGGACAAGACGGTCCGCATCTACGATGTTAGCTCCTGGGAGGTTATTTTCGTCTACCAGGGCCATGCCGACAGCGTCACTACGCTGGTCTGGTCACCGGATAGCACGCGCATCGCCTCCGCCGGCGAAGATAAGACCGTCCAGGTCTGGGATGCCGCCAACGGACACCACATTCTGACCTATACGAACCATAGCGACGAGGTGACGGCCCTGGCCTGGTCCCCCGATGGAACGCGCATCGCCTCCGCCGGCGAAGATAAGACCGTCCAGGTCTGGGATGCCACCAACGGCGACCACTTGCTGACCTACAACGAGCACCCCGAAGATGTCAACGCCGTGGCCTGGTCCCCCGATAACACTCGCCTGGCCTCCGCCGGCGACGATGGAGATATCCACGTCTGGCAGGTAGCTTGAGGGGCCAGAGGACAGGGCCGGCCCTGCCCAGTCCAGCCGCCCTGTGGGCTGTAAGCCCCATCCATCCGCTCTCGCCTGACCGACTGGGCCCTGATTTCGCCCGTGCTCTTGCTGCATGAGAGAAGCACGGGCACTTTTCTTTTTGCTTTTATTCCTCACTCTGGTTTCCAGAAGTCGAGCAGATATTCGAAGGTAGTGCCCATCGTGATATAGTTGCTGGGCCAGCCGAAGATTCCGACGCGATTGACAATGTTGGTGCGATCCCAAATGATAATGTTGCGCAGCTCGTAGCCGGCCAGGCGCAGGGCTTCGATCACGGCCATGTGGATGGTAATGCGCTGGTTCTCCCACCACATGTCGGTGACGTTGACCACGCAATGGGCGCGCTTCTTGAGTAAGGGCAGCAGCCCGGCAAAGATCTCGCGCATGGCCTGAGCATAGGCCGTTAGCTCCAGGGTGCCCAAATCTTCAGGGAGCTGGCTGTACTGCTCAACGCGGTGGTATTGCGCGTTCTTGCGCGCTCGACCGCGCCGACTCTTGTTGAGGCGAGCACGGTTAAGTAGGTTGGCATAGGGGGGAGAGGTGACAATGCAGGCTACGCTGGCCGGGTCGAGGTAGAGGGGGATATTGCGCGCATCGTCTTGCAGGGCAAGCTGACGGGTCTGGGCCGCCAGGGTTTCGCTGGGCAGCGGCTCACGACTGAGGCGCTCGCTCGCCAGAGCGACGTAGCCGGGATGGATGTCGAAGCCAACGGCGTTGCGCCCAACATCACGGGCGGCGATGAGGGTGGTGCCGCTCCCCATGAAAGGATCAAGTACCAGCTCACCGCGATGGGTGAATAGCTCGATGCAGCGGCGCGCCAGGGCGATGGGGAAGGCCGCCGGATGCCTCTGCTTGTCGCGAATGTCACGCTTCTCGTAGGAGAACTGCCAGACGCCCAGTTGACACTTGATCCACTCTTTAGGCGTCAGGCAATTGAGATGGGTGGGATCACAGCGGCAGGTGCGCTGGCCAGAAATCATCAGTTTCTTCGATTGGGCTTCCATAGAGACCTGCCGCCGTAGACCCCCAGGGCACACCCAGGGGAGAAAGGCGGCTCCTCCTTTCCAGGCAGAATAGGCTGAATCCCCCGCTCGCTCCCCCTCCGCCCTGCGATCCTGCCAGTTCAGGGCCGGTACGGGCACCGCAAAGACTTTCCGGCTGGCCGGCCGGCCAGCTAGCAGCAATGGCCTGGCTTCTCCTCACAGGATAGGGGAAGGGAAAGCGCCCGATCAAGCTGCGCCTCCCGGAAACGGCCCACCGGCTGATCTCGGTCGAACCAACCGGTCCCTGGCTAAGGCCAAGGCGCGGGCCAATGGGGTTGCCGACAGGGCGGGTACGCCCTGACTTCAACCAGGGGCCGGCAATGAGGATGGCTCTCCCCCTTTCGCATTGCCTGGCTTACTTGCTCGCAGGCAGGCAGGGTAGAGTCTGATACGTGCAACAGGGACATGGACCAGGGATCTGGATCCAGCCAGCCGCCAACAGGGATCGGCGCACTGGCTGGATCGATCTATCTAGCTAGCTATATTCTACATCCTCATACTACGTTCTCTTACGCCCAACAATAATCTGCCTGGTACCTTTACCAAGGGGACGCCGCTCGTAATCGCCATAGATGGTCTCTACTGCGAAGCCGCTGGCGAGAAAGAGCAGCTGCAGCTCGCGAGGAAAGTACATGTGTAGATCGAGTTGGGTGAGATAGCGCTCGTTCTCTCCCTGTTCAGAGAAGCGTTCGTGGATCCACACCATGTGCTCAAGCTGCTCGCAGGGGTCGTAGCGACGACTGCTGTAGATGAGGAGGGTGCTGTCGCTGGCCGGGTCGCCGATCTCGTCCTCAAGATAGAGCTGAGAGGGGCGATTGAGAGCGGCGCTCAGATAGTCAAGGTCGGGCAGCAGGACATCGACCACAAAGCGCCCACCCGGCGCCAGATGATTATAGGTGCGGCGGAAGGTGGCCAATTGCTCTTCAAGAGTGTAGAGGTGGCCCGCCGAGTTGAAGGGCAGAAAGATCAGGTCAAAGTCGCCACAGGCGGGCAGGTGATAGGTACGCATATCGTCCTCATGGAGGATGACCCGGCGCTGTAGCTCCGGCGGCTCCTCGCCCAGCTTACGTCGGTAGGCAGCCAGCATCTGGGGGGAGCTATCCAGGCCCTCGATGACAAGCGCGGGAAAGCTGCGCGCCAGCGGAAGGCCAATCCGTCCACTGCCGCAAGCCAGCTCCAGCACATGCGTGGGCCGATATTCTTCGATGAGACTTTTCCAGAAAGGAAGGTCCTGCTCGCTCTGGCTCTGATATTCTAGATCGTAATCCTCAGCTCGCTCGTAATACTCACCAACACAATAGGCCATAATTCTGGTCCTCACCAGCCAGACATCGGCACAAGGTGGCGCGTAGCAGGCAGATCAGGCACAGATCATCGAGCACAGACAGGCTTGCTACGCACAAATGCCCCCTTGCAGGGGCAGTAGCAGAGACAGGGGAAACAGTAAGAGAAGGAAAACGATGGCGGAGAACGGTAGAGGGACCGCTCTCACCATCTATAGTAGAGTTTAACATATGGCCGGGCAGAGGCGCAAGGGGAGTCGGGCCTCTTTCCAGCTCCGACCCTATGCTCTTCGGCTCATTTCACTCTCCCGCCCCCCAGGCTCGCGTGATATATTACGGTTGACCCATGCCTGTACCTGGCGCTGGAAGCGGCAGCGGCGGCCAGCGACCAGCCGAGGAGGCGTCTCCGGAAGGCTGGCCGCCGCTGCCAGAAGATTGCCGCCATCTCATCGTGTCGTGGACAAGAGGACAAGGCTGATACTTCTCTCATGCAGTGAGCTTAGTAAGTTGAGTAAGTAAGAAGGAAGAACGCAAGGAGCTTTCTATGAAAATCAGAGGGAAAATTGTGGCGACCGGCCTGATTGCCAGTGGAGTGCTGGGGACGGTGGCCGTAGTGAATAAGATCACCGAAGCGCTGGCCGGCGAGCTGAGTCCCGGCCTGGCCGGCGAGGGACGCCGCTACCCCTGGAAATATGGCGATGTCTTCTACACTATGCAGGGGCCGCGCGAGGCGCAGCCGCTGGTCCTCGTGCACGGCCTCGGACCCGGAGCCTCCTCCTACGAATGGCGACGCAACCTCGAGGCCCTGGCCCAAGAGTACCGCGTCTACGCCCTCGACCTGCTCGGCTTTGGCCTCTCCGATCGCCCAACCATCACCTATGAGCCGCAGATCTTCAGCGACCTGCTCAGCGATTTCCTGCGCGAGGCGGTGCGCGGGCCAGCCCTGGTGGTGGCGCGCGGACTGAGCGGGGCCTATGCCATCGCCGATGCCTATCGGCATCCAGGCAGCTACGCCCGTCTGGTCCTGGTCTCACCCCCAGAAACCATGCTCGAAGAACCTTCCCCGAGTCCCCTGCTGGCCAGCTTGCGCTTCGGCCTGCGCCTGCCGCTGCTTGGCCAGTTCGCCTACAATCTGTTGACAACGCGGCGAGCGATCCGCAATTACTATGAAGAGCGCGCCTACTACGATCCTTCCCTCATCAGCGATGAGCTGATCGAATACACCTACATCAGCGCTCACCAGCCTGATGCGCGCTTCCCCGTCGCTGACCTCCTGGCTGGCAGGCTGCAAGCCGATGCCAGCGAGCCGCTCGCGCGCCTGACCGTCCCCGTGATGGCCATCTGGGGTCGCAACGGCGCCGGCATCAGCGCGGCCTTCAAGCGCATCAATCCTCAGCTGGAAACCCACGTGCTTGAGCGCTGTGGAGAGCACCCTCACGAGGAACAGCCGGAGACCTTCCATTCGTTGCTGCGCTCCTTTGTCGGCAGCGCCGTTTGAGTCGCGGCGGCAGCGCGGCCAGGGAATCAGGGCAAGCTGGGGGCGAGGGTAGGGGTCGCCTTCTCAAGGTCATCGGCAATTGAAGCCGCAGCACCGTCCGCGGCTGTCCAAGCCAGCTCAAGGCAGAACAGCCGGCGTAGGTGCCTGCGGCTTCCCAGTCCTGTTGTGTTGCAGCGGCCTGCTCTGATCGGCCAGGCTCGCCTGTCACTCAGAAAGTTACGAGCGACGGGGCGGTTGCTGGGGCCGAAACTGCAGTGCCTGGGCCTGCCACAGACGATGGAGGGCCTGGTCAACCGCCGCGGCCTGCCGATCCATCTGCAGACGATAGAAGACGCGCAGGGCCGCCCGATAGCAGTTGCGCGCCTGCTCCAGATAGCCCCTGCCGGCGCGAGCATCGCGCCCTAGCTGGCTGTAGGCTTTGCCGCGCTCAAACTGGAGCTGGGCCCACTCAAAAGGCAAGGTCTCGCGCGTCACAACCTGCAGGGCCTGATCGTAGCAGGCCAGAGCCTGGCGCAGCGCGGCCTGACGCTGTCGGCCCCTCGCCGGCAGGCGGCGGTAGGCCCGTCCCAAGGCCTGCAAGGTGGCCGCCCAGAGGGTGGGGCTGCTATCAGGCCGATAGACCTCCAGGGCCGCCGTGTAGCAGTCCATAGCCCGCCTCAGATTGCGGTAGCGATTGCCTTCGCGCAGGGCACTCCAGGCATCGCCCAGTGCTCGCTGGAGCCTGGCCCACTCTTCGGGACTGTCCTCACGGGTCCAGACCCGCAAGGCCGCCTGATAACAGCGCATGGCTTGATGCAGCAGACCCGTCTGCCGCTCAGCCAATTGGTGCAGGGCCAGGCCCAGGTTGTATTGCACTCTGGCCCACTCGTGCGGAAAAGTTTCTGGCCTGTAGACCTGCAGGGCCGCCCGATAGGCAGTAATGGCCCTCTGCAGGAAGGTAGAGCGCGCCGGCCCCAGGCTGTCAGCATAGGCATTGCCCAGGTTGCTCTGGGCTAAGGCCCATTCAGCAGGATGGGCGGCCCGGCTGTAGACGCGCAGGGCCGCTCGATAGCAATCGATGGCGCGCGCCAGATACTCCTGACGTTTGCGTCCGGGCAGACTGCGGTAGACGTTGCCCAGGTTAAGCTGCGTCGCCGCCCAGTCGAGCGGCGCTGTCTCAGGCGTGCGTATCTCGAGGGCGGCCTGGAGGCACATCAAGGCTCGCTCCAGATGCGCACGCCGCTCGTGCTCGTCTGCAAGACTGGCCAGCTCGGCGTAGGCAATGCCCAGGTTGTTCTGAAGTCGCGCCCACTCCTCTGGAAAGGCATCGCGCCTAAAGACGCGCAGGGCCGCCTGGTAACACATAATGGCGCGCTCGATGGCGGTACGCCGTGGCTGACCAGGGAGCTGGAGGTAGGCGTTGCCGCGATTCTGCTGGACGGTCGCCCATTCGTAAGGATGGGTCGCATGGGTATATATCTGCAGGGCGGCCTCGTAGCAGGCAAGGGCGCGCTCCAGCCGCCAGCGACGATCAATTCCGGGCAGGCCCACGTAGGCCGTGCCCAGGTTGTTCTGGAGCCGCGCCCACTCTAGAGGATGCTCCTGGCGCTGACAGAGACGGAGAGCCGCTTTGTAGCAGGCGATGGCTCGCTCCAGATTGCGACGACGCTCTCCCCTCGGAAGATCGCACCAGGCGTTACCCAGATTCTGGAGGGTAACCATCCGCTGCCTGACAAAGCGCTCCCCGCGGAAAACGCTGAGAGCCGCCTTGTAGTGGGCAATGGCCCGCCGCAGCTGCTCGCCGCGCTCCTTTCCTCCGGGAAGCTGGCTATACGCGACCCCCAGATTGTGCTGGAGCTGCGCCCACTCGCATGGATAGGCCTCCCGTGTGTAGACCTGCAGCGCCGCCTCGTAGCAGCCTATGGCCCGCCGCAGATTCGCTGCCCGCTCGCCAGCAGCCAACTGGACCAGGGCATCCCCCAGCCCCTTCTGAGCGCAAGCCCACTCGCGCGGATGGGCCTCCCGCGTGTAGACCTGCAGCGCCGCTTCGTAGCAGCCTATGGCCTCGGCAAGCTGCTGTTGCCGACCGCCAGCGGACAGCTTTGCGAGGGTCTGGCCGCGCTCAAGCTGAGCCGCTGCCCATTCGGCATCGTGTCGTCTATCGTGATGGTCTATCATACCAGAACTCAGCCCCCTGCTGGATGATTTCGTCCTTACAGGAACAATCGGCTCGTTCCAGATCTCGTATGAGATGCTCGTCCATCAGAGCCGCCGACAGAGTCCTCGGCTCGGGCTACCCCGCTCCCTGAGGAGCAGGGCAGCAGCTACAGACAAGTCAGCGGCGGACGACAGGGGCAAATCGGTTGATGAGCTACTGCGAGAGACGATGAGCGATGGGTTGATCTGGCTGACACTTTTAGCTTAGAAAACGGAGCCGTTTCTGTCAAGCATTCAGGCAGACAGGTGAAAGGGTTGGACCAGGCCTCCCAGGCCGCACCGGAAGGCCAATCGACAGGCAAGGGGACCTGGCCCCTTAGCCGTCCCCTGAGCCTTGGTCAGAATCCATGAGGAGGGGTAAGGTAAACCAGAAGGTTGAGCCAGCTCCGGGCTGACTGATGACCCCAACAGTCCCCTCGTGACGCTCAATGATAGTCTTGCAGATGTGAAGGCCCAGGCCAAGACCGGGGCTGGCGCTGCCCTGGGCCTGAATGCCAGGAACGCGATAGAAGCGCTCCCAGATGCGTTGTTGCTCGGCAGGCGGCAGACCCGGCCCTTGATCGCTTACAGAAACGCGAGCCTGCCGCTCCTCGCGTTCGATCAAGACCTCGATCGGGCTTTCGCGCGGCGAATATTTGATGGCGTTGGTGAGATAATTGGTGACCACCAGGCCAATGCTTTCTGCATCGGCGAGAACCACAATGGGGGCCGGCTCACACTCCTGCGTTAGCTCCTGGCCGGCCATCAGCAAGCGGATGCGCCTGTGAGCCGCCGTCGACTGCAAATCGCTCACCGTCTGCCGCACAATGGCCACCAGGTTCTCCGGTCGACGCTGCAAGACGAGGCGATCGGCCTGAGCGCGTGAGGATTCGAGCAAATCGCGCACCAGGCGTGTGAGAAGACCAGTCTGGCGATCCGTTCGCTCCAGCAGCTCCTGGACAATGGCCAGCTTCTGGCGCTGCTCATCGCTGAGAGGCAGACGCTGCAGATGGCGCCGGGCGAGCTGAACATTGCCCTTGATGGTGGTGAGCGGGGTCCTGAGTTCGTGGCTGGCAATGCTGAGGAATTCGTCCATGCGCCGATTGCTTTCGCGTAGAGCCAGCTCATTGGCGCGGGCCTCCGCGCGCTCGTGCAAGAGGCGCTCGTGCTCGGTCACCAGAGCTGCCAGACGGGCCACAGCTTTAATGAGAGCCATCTCCTCGACGCTATAGTCGTGCTCACGTTCGGCATGCTCAATGCGAATCAGGCCAATGAGCTGCTGATCGATGAGCATCGGGGCGATGACCGCCGTATAGCGCTTGCCCGCCAGGAGCGGCATCACGCTGCCGTCGTGACCACGTTGACCCAACAGACGGTCAGCCCGGAGGGCCGCGACCGCCTCGGCCGGAAAACAGCGGCTCAGCTGAGGCTCGAGCGGACGATCCACAGGCAGCCACCTCTGCCAGTGCTCGCCAGCGGCCTCATCGCCGGCGTGAGCCAGCAATTGCAACACCTCGTTCTCTGCCCGCAGATGCACAATCGAAACCTGGCGGCAGTTCAGGACCTGACAGATCAGGCGCGCCAGACGATGAGTAATTTCATGCCGCTGTTCTCCACAGGAGACCTCTGTTGCGGGAGACGGGGAACTGGCCGGCTGACGCTGAGGGCCAGTCAAATCGCGCGGGATCTCTACCAGGGCCTCGGCCAGTGCCAGCAGGGCTTCGAGAGCCTCATGGGTGCGGCGCTCCAGCAGATAGCGCTCGGTCACATCACGTCCGATGGCCACCGCCCCGATTACACAGCCACGATCGTCGCGCACCGGCGAGCCGCTCACGCTGATGCGCCTCTCGCAACCGTTGGGCAGACAGACAAGCAGGTCGCTCAGGGGGGCATCGGCCAGCACCTCACCTCGGAGGAGGCGCCGCGATGGCCACTGCTCGTGCGCCAGAGGTTGCCCATTGGCATCGCGCAGATTCAGCTGAGCGAGGTAGTCATCAACGGTCATCTCTCTCTCCGGGAGCGGCGCCAGCCAGTGGAGGAGGCGACGGGCAGCAGCATTGACGCTCAGAATCCGCCCATCGCAGTCAAAGATAAAGACCGCATCGGTCATGGCCTCAAAGGTCGCCTCGAGCTGATTGGCGCGCAGCGTCGCCTCATAGGCCGTCTGGACTAGCTCGTCTTCAAGCCGCTTGCGATCGGTGATATCCGTGCAGGTGCCAACCCACTCGCGAATACGACCATCGGCTTCGCGAACCGGAACGCCGCGGACCCAGAAGGTGCGATAGACGCCGTCATAGCGGCGAATGCGATACTCGATCTCGTAGAAACCGCCGCTGGCCAGGGCCTGCGACCAGACGTGCAGCGTTCCCGGCCGATCATCGGGGTGAACAGCCTCCAGCCAGCCTAACCCCCGCACCTCTTCAAAGCTCTGCCCCGTGTAGGCTCGCCAGGATGGCGAGTCCTCTTCAACTAGCCCCTGGGCGTTGGCGACCCAGACAATTTGCGCTGTGGCCGCTACCAGCGAACGGTAGCGCTCCTCACTGCGCCGAAGGCGCTCTTCAATACCGGCAGCTTCGTCCGGCAGCGGAGAAAGTTCTTCCCCAGAGGGAGCCGGTGGCAGTTCTGGGAATGTACTCATGGCGCTCCTGCTCTTCTCTTGATCGCCGTTCCCGCTTCTGGCTCAGAGATGCTTACGGGGAAGTTCAATCAATATAGGAAATTTTCTCATAATTGATATATCAATATGTTTTGTGGCAGCAGTCTAAGTGTAGCAGAGATAGCGGGAGTGCGTCAAGTTTTTGCAGGTTGGCTTACATGCTCCTCGACTGAGAGCGGTCTCCTCACTCGCTCGTCCGTTCGCCCGCCTCCTGGCCTGCTGGTAGCAGCCGGGCAGGAGAAAAGCCAGCCTGCCGCCCGTTGAACCGTGCTGGCCTATCAACGGGGGCAGGCTGTCAGCTTCCTGGAGGCAGTCATTCCTGCCAGGTTTGTCCAGGCAAGACGACTGGGGCTGGCTTAGCTGACCACGGCGCGGCGGAAGGTATAGATCCCCAGGCCGAGGAAGCCGACGAAGGTCACGCCCAGGCCCAGCAGTACCCAGCCTATTCCCAGGGTAGGCAGGCTATAGCCGTGGATGGGAGGAACCATTGCGTAGCGCAAACCCTCGCAGGCATAGGTCAAAGGATTGAAGAGCGTGATCACCTGGAACCAGCGGATGCCATCCAGTTGACTCCAGGGATAATATGTGCAGCCCGTGAAGATGAGCGGGGTAAAGATCAGGGCAAACATCAGACCGATCTGCTCAGGCTTCACCAGCGTACCGATGGTCAAGCCAAGCGTGGCTCCAGCCAGAGCCGTAAGGACCATGATACCGATGATGACGCCGATCGCATCGGTGCGCACGTTGTAATTGCTCCCCAGTACCCAATAGGCCAGAGGGAAGATGATGGCCCCAGCAATCAGGCCGCGGAAGGCAGCAAAAAGGATTTTTTCGAGCGCCACCATGCTCACTGGCAGGGGGGCCAATAGGCGATCATCGATCTCGCGCCCAAAGCCCAGATCAAGCACCAGGGGCAGGGTCACCCCCTGCAGGGCCGTCGTGACCACGGTGAGGCCGACGATGCCCGGCAAGAGCAGCGAGGCGTAGCTCTGCTGAGCGGCCCCGATCGAAGGGAGGACCTTGCCAAAGATGAAGAGAAAGAACAGGGGCTGAAGCAGCACCTGGATCAGAAAAGGGATGAACTCGCGCCCGATAACCACCAGGTCGCGGCGGAAGATGGCCAGGAAGGCCACGAGAATCGTTGCCAGCCGGCTGCGCGTGCCTCTCCTGCCCTCGTCTTTCTCAAGAAAAATTGTATCTATAGATGTATTGATGCTCATGCACGTAAATTCCTTCCTGTCAGATGGATGAAGACATCTTCCAGGCTTGGGCGGGCCACATGGAGGTCGCGCAGCTCGGCGCCACGGGTGCTAACGATGCGCATGGCTTCGGCAGCCAACTCGCCCGCTTCCTCGCCATAGAGGCGGAAGGTCCGCGTTCCCTGCTCGCTCTGGCTGTCGTCGGCGGCCAGCTCCTCGACGTGCGGAGTTCCGGGCAGACGTGCTAAAAGAGCGCGCAGACCATCAGCGGAGGCGGCTCCATCTCCGGAGGAGACCGTTGCCTCCTGGGGGATGCGCACGCGCAGTTCCAGGCGCGTGCCACTCGGCACCAGCTTCTTCAGGTTCTCCGGGGTATCGAGCACCAGGATACGGCCGTGATCCATAATGGCAATGCGCTCGCAGAGCTGCTCTGCCTCCTCCATATCGTGGGTCGTCAGAAGAATCGTCACTCCACGCTCATGCATCGCCCGAATGCGGTCCCACAGGAAGAGCCGCGATTGTGGATCGAGGCTATTGGTCGGCTCATCAAGGAAGAGCACATCCGGCGAGTGCATCAGGGCGCGCGCTAACATCAGCCGCTGAGCCATGCCCCCAGAGTAGCGCCTGATCTTTTCGCGACCACGACCCTCTAAGCCCAGCTCCTTGAGCAGAGCCTCAGCCCGCGCTTCGCGTTCCGCGCGCGGAATGCCATGATAAGCGGCGTGAAAGGTAAGAATCTCGCGGGCGCGCAGGCTCTGATCGAGATTGCTGCGCTGGGGAACCACCGAGATGCGTTGCTTGACGCCGATGGGGTCTCGCACCAGATCGATGCCCATGATGCGCACCGTGCCGCTGGTGGGCAGGACGCTGGTTGTGAGGATGCCGATGGTCGTGGTCTTGCCGGCACCATTGGGACCCAGCAGGCCGAAGATTTCCCCACGCCGGACGCTGAAGGAAATGCCATCGACGGCGTTGACCTTGCTCCGCGGATAGCGCTTGACCAGATCGCGGACCTCGATCGCCAGCTCCTCTTTGACCTCCGCTGGCTGCTCGCTTTTTTGCTCCAGATCGAGATTATTCATATCCTCCTCTTGCTATATCGCTCTTGCTACATGAGCAACAGTTGGGCAGACTGATACCCTTGCTCCTGCATTACGACAACCGGTTATCCACTCGATAGTAAAAGCGGTCGACCACCTTGTAAGGAAAGAGGGCAGGCTCTCCCTCTTCCTGGCCCTGTCTCGTCGCTGCCCAGAGCAGGTACAGCGGTCGCCCACCCTCAGCAGGTCTTCGTCAGCCAGCGCCACAGGCAGGCCAGCAGGCAGCCACCCCTCGACCCACCCCTCGGTCCAACCCTCAAAGAGCCGGCAGATCGTCCGCCGCTAGATGTCCAGAAACTCTATCCCGTCCTCCTCGTGATCGGCTTTGACCACCTGACAGACGGCCTCATAGAGTTCCGGCGGCACGTGGCCGCACAGATCCTCTAACGAGTCGTAGATCTCCAGCCGATAGTCGTAATCCTGAGGCCAGCAGGCCCACTGGCGAGAGAGCCAGGACTGCCGTGACCAGGCACGCCAGTCACTCCAGTCAGGCCCTTCGCGGATGTAGACAGCGAACTTCCCTTTGCGGGTCTGATAGACACGATAGCTAATCTCGCGCCCCCTCTCTGGCTGGCGGGTCAGGCCGCGGGCCAGCAGACGCCCCCAGAAACGTTTATAGACACGGGCGACCTTCCCCACCCTGACGGTGATTTCCTCAAAGCCGGCACGCCTCGCCTCCTCTCGTTCCACAAAACGGCGCAGAGCTGCCGCGATAGTAGCCGAAAGGTTGCCACCCGCCAGTTGCTGAGCTTTCTCAAAGATCGGCAGATCGGCATCTGCTACATAGATGGTGCGATTGGGCAATCTCGGTACCTCCCGTCCGCGCTTCCCAGTGCCCTCTCTTCCGACGAGGCACCAGGAGCGCTCATCTCCAGCCTTGTCACACAGTCCCGCCCCGCTCCCCCTCGGCAGGTTCCCAGGGCAGATTATCCATATATGGCTACGTATATGTATACCGTCAGCGCCGGGGAAAGGATAACATATGTATACGTATACTGTCAAGGGTCGCAGGGCGGCGACCAGGCTGGCGGCAACCGCGGCCAGGAGGAGACCGCTTCCTGAATCCAGGTCCCAGGCTGCGGTCGCCGCCAAGCGGAGCTGCGGGCGAAGAGGTCAATCTATCGGCAGTCTGCCGATCTTTTCTGAGCCTGGGTCCAGGCCGGCTGGTCAGGAGCAGCTCCAGAGCACATCGACGTAGTTGCTCGGTCCGCTGAAGCGCAAGAGGTAGCTGCTGGGACAACCTGTGCCTTGGGAGAAGTCACGCACGATGACGCGCACCTGCTGCATTCCCTGGGGACGAATCTGCCCACTGGCCGGGAGCAGATAGATATCGCTGCGACCGCCTTCGCCCGCCGGAACCGGCCAGAGACTGCCGTTGCCGCCGGGGCCAGCAATGCTTGTGGACCAGGCCAGGTTTTGCTGGGCTGACCCCCGACTGCTGAGCGTCAGGCTACAGGACCAGCCGGGGTAGCCGCTGCTATCTACTGCCGGCAAGGCGTAAAGACAGTCGCTGCTGCTGGTCCCAGGGTGGGCCTGCAAACTTACCCTGTCGGCCACCAGCAAGGGCGGCGCGGCCTGGGCACTGGCGGTGGCGGCCAGTTGCGCTCGCGCCTGGGCCTGAGCAGCGGCCGTTGCCTGGGCCTGGGCGCGCTCTTGGGCCTGAACCGTGGCCGTGGCCCCTTGTAGAGCGCGCACCGTGGCCGTGGCCGCCGGCTGGGCGCTCTGTGGGGTAGTGCCAGCCCGAGCCTCCATCTGGTTTTCTGTCACCGGCCCCTGTGCCGCCCTGGCTGTAGTTACCTTCTCCCAGGATCTCCCGCTCTGGCTACCGCTGCGGAGAAAGGCAGGCTGGCTTGTCACCAGAAAGTAGGCCAGAAGGCCGCTGCTGGCAAAGAGCAGGACGAGGACTACCAGCACAGTCACAACCTGGACCGCGCTGCGTCGCCGCGGGCGAACCAGGCGCCGCAGTTCCGTTGTCCCCTGACCGCTTGGGGGAGAGACCGGCAGGGGACCCGTTTTCGTAGGAGCAGGCGCGGCTGGCGCTTCGGAGGCAGCCTGATAGTGGCCTGTCGAACCTGGCAGATGCTGAGGCCGCGCCGTACGAACAACAGGCTCCTGCCCCAGGGAAGAGACGAGGGGAAAGGTCCCGGTGCCACTGACAGGCACTGCCTGTCCCGACTCACTCCTTCCTGGCCAGGAAGGCCAGGGCGCCTGCGGCACAAACGGCGAAGATGACGGGAAAGGCAGTTGAGGAACATCAAAGGCGCCGGATACTGCTGGGACGCCGGCCGTCACGCTGACTGGCATGGCCGGGCCTGGGCCGCTACCTCCTGGGAGACTGGTCAGCAGCTCGTCTGGCACCACATCAAGTTTCAATAAGAGGTCCGGCAAAGCCTCCTCCGCCTCGGCTGGGGCCGAGGCCGACGCGCCCGTTCCCTGGCGCTGCCAGCCCGCCACCCGCAGGGTCTGCCCATCGACCACTCCTGGCCCGATCTCAACCTCAACTTCCTCGCCCGCTATATTCAGCCGTCGGCGCGTTCCCTGTCGGGCTTCGCTCCGGCTAATGGCGAGGCGCACCTCGATCAGGCCGCTCTCGTCCAGCCACCCGGCCTCGCTCTCTCCTCCCTTCTCCAACTCCGCCAGCGGCGCACCGCCGGCAACAGCCTCCTCCAGAGCGCTGGCAAAGGCCGCCACCGAGCCAAAGCGCTCCTCGGGACGCTTGGCCAGGGCTTGCAGCAGAACGCGATCGATGGCCGGCGAGAGGGCCGGATTCTGGCTGCTCGGTGGCGGTGGCGCCTTCTGCAGGTGCTGGTACATCAGGGGTCCTGGCCCCCCCTGAAAAGGGGGCTGGCCAGTGAGCATCTCGTAGGCCATGATGGCCAGCGCATATTGATCGGTGGCACAGGTCGGCTGGCCTTCCCACTGCTCGGGGGCCATATAGGTCGGTGTCCCGCGAATAATCTGGCCCGTGGTCAAGCTGGCCTCTGCAATGCGAGCAATGCTGAAGTCGCTCAGCAGAAGATGAAGACGCCGCGGCTGCCTGGGATGAAGCTGTATCAGCAGATTGGAGGGCTTGACGTTGCGATGAACGATCTGATGATCGTGCGCGTGCTGCAGAGCATCGGCAGCCTGGCTGATCAGATCGCTGACTTCCCGGGGACTTAAAGGCCCAAGCTGTGAACGCAGGCGCAGCCAGCCCGCCAGCGAGCCTTCGGGCCGATAGGGCATGACCATGTAGAGCAGCAACAGGCGCTGCCATAGCTCCTCACCGTAATCGTAGAGATCTAGAATGTGAGGATGATCCAGCCGGGCAATGGCCTTCAACTCGCGTTCGATATATCGTCTCGCCTGCGAGGCCGCTGTGGCCTCGACACCGGTTGTGGCTTCGGCTGTCATAATTTTGATGGCTACCCGGCGCCGCATGTGGAGATCGTCAGCCAGGTAGACTTCGCCCAGGCTCCCGCTGCCCAGTGAGCGCACCAGGCGGTAGCGACCCTGGGCTAGCTGCGTACCCTCTCGTAGCATTACCTTCCCCGCTTTCTCCAGCCCAGTATTTTTCATCTATTGCAAATATATATGGACATACACTACAAAAATGTGCTATGTCGTCTAGGGTTAACTATAGCATATTCTTGCAGCAGGAGAAAACGGCTGGGATATTGCTCCCGGGGGAGCAAGGATCAGCATACCCGGTTAGGGGAAGGCTCTGCCCTGACTCTCTCCATTCCCTCAGCAAGACGATGGCCCAGATGGACAGATCAACGGACAGCTAGAGCAGCCAGATCGAACCCTGGCCCGCCTGTCTGAGCAGACCGGCCCGCCCACCCATCAATCTAGCAGGCAAGAAAGAGGCACCCGTTAGACCGCCGCTGCTTCAAGGCAACTGGAGACAACCACGCCGGAGGCGCGGTGGAGAGTGAGCGCGAAGCAGACGCAGCACGGGCGCTCTGCTTTTTAGGAACGCCCTATCCCCCGGCTTCTGGCATATCCTTTTGTTCCCCCACCCGACTCCAGGGCCAGGACCGGACGAGGGCAGCCCAGAGCCAGCTCGACCCTCTCCTTATCCTGCACGAAGTTGTGCGCCAGGAGCGCCTTCGATACTCAGCATCGCCTCAGAGACCATAGAATATGCTATGATAGCAATAGCCGAACAGGCAAGGCCAGGCTGGCTAGACTGGCCGGGCCCCCTGAAATCGATGACCAGTGGGCCAGAACGAGCCAGCTGGCCTTTTCCTCCAACGGGAGACTTCCCTCTCCGTCTCTCCCACGGCTCACCCGCCGTGGAGGCCGCCAGGCTGAGATTGACCATCACTGCGCCCGGTCGCTACAATAGGGCTGGACGCCAGGAGCAGGCAGACCGGAGCGCTTTCTTGCCAAGAATCAAGGAGGGTTAATGCGTATTCGCAAAGCCGTATTGCCAGTGGCGGGACTGGGCACGCGCATCCTGCCAGCCACGAAGGTTATCCCCAAAGAGATGCTGCCGCTGGTCGATAAGCCAACTCTGCAATATATTGTCGAAGAGGCCGTGGCCTGCGGCATCGAGGAGATCATTTTCGTCACCAGCAGGAGCAAGCGCGCTATTGAGGATCATTTCGACGCCTTTCCCGAGCTGGAACAGCTTTTAGAGCAACGTGGAAAGTTGCAGGAATTGGAGGAGCTGCGGCGTGTGCATCAGCTGGCGCACTACAGCGCTGTGCGCCAGCCCGAGCCACTGGGACTCGGGCACGCCATTCTCTGCGCCCGTGCTCTGGTGGGCGATGAGCCGTTTGTCGTTATGCTGGGCGACGTACTGGTCGCAGAAGAGACGCCCTGCTTGCCCCAATTGATGGCGATCCACGAGCGCTACGGCGGCTCGGTGGTCGCGCTCGCCCCCGTGCCGGATGACCTGATCTCCAGCTACGGCATCGCTGCCGTGGAGGAGCTAGGGGAGCAGGCGCTGCGCATCACGCACCTGGTGGAGAAACCGCCACGGGAGGAAGCGCCCTCCAATCTGGCGGTGATGGGCCGCTATCTTCTGACTCCCGATATCTTCCCGCTTTTGGAAGAAACCCCACCTGGCGCTGGCGGCGAGATTCAGGTGACCGATGCCATCGAGCGACAGGCCAGCGAGGGACGCTGCTACGGCTTACGCTTCACTGGCACCTATTACGACACTGGTACACGTCTGGGACTGCTGACCACAACGATCACCTATGCGCTCAAGCGTCCCGAGCTGGCGCCCGACCTGCGCGCCTTCCTTCGCCAGGCTCTGGAGGGGCTGAACCAGGGATCGGAGAGTTGATCTGGACTACTGGCGGCGAGGCAGCGCCTGGCGCCGCGCCTGGCAGCGGAGGCCAGCAAATAGGAGGCCGGGCGAAGAGGATTTGCAGGCCATCTCAGATTGGGCCTGGACCTCTCCCCCGGCCTCCCAGCGATCATAGCGCTGCCTTGTGCCAGAAGAGCAGCTTTACGCCATAATGAGATAGAATTATTCCTGTGCCTCCGCTTTCTTCCGACGCCTGGCTGCCCCTCCCAACTTACCGATCCGGCTGTAAAAGTCGGGGTCTTGCCGCGCCTTGGTCGCATTGCCACCCTTCTTCCCCATCTCCGAAAAGTGGGCCGGACCATACTTTGTCACGTTGGCCTGGCCACCTTTCTGGGCAATCTGGCGATAGTACTCGCTCCCGCGCTTCTCCTTGAGAGCGGTACCTCCCTTCTTGCCTATCTGGCGATAGTATTCCCCTCCATATTTGTCGCGGACAACACTCCCCCCCTTACGACCGGCCTCGACGGTTGACATCGGCGCCGGTTTCTCCTCTTCTCTGGTAGCCATCACCATTCCCTTTGCTCGGGCAAGCTCCCAAGCCAAAACAAAATATACAGGCTCCTCGCCTGTGGCGAAGAGTATACTGAAATCCCCCATTCTTGTCAATGAAACGGGCATCCTTAGTCATTCCGGTACCGGTCTGGCATGGCTACCTCTTTCTTCTCCCTTTGGCCTACATAGAATTGCTACCTTGAAGCCGGCTGATGGCCCGCGCCTGTCGCCGAAGGGCCCCTGGCCCAAGGGAGGCATGCCGATGGCCGTTCCCTGGACAAATCCCTCTCCAGGCACTATACTCTTCCTCAGAGCCTCTTATGATGGCCGCTCGAATACCTGACTGACACTTACCCGCAGACGTCAGACGTCGCTGTGCTTCGTTTGTCTTGCCGTGTGCTTGCTGGAGGGAAACACCGAGGAGCTACAGGCCGCATGGAAGAGCGAAGGTTCGAGAAGCGCCCGCGCTCGTTGATTCTGGCCCCGGTCTTTGTCCGCACCGATGAGCGTCGCCGGATGCCGCCCCCTCTTTGGCGTCCGACCTGGCAGGAGCTGGTTCTTGGCTGGCTGCGCTACCAGGCGACTCAACTTCGCTGGGATATCGAGCGCGGTTTTGCTCGTCTGCTGCATCGCTCCTGGATCGATCCGCGGCGGGCCGGTCGCCATGGTCGCCAGAGGGGTTGCTATTAGCTGCCCTCGTCAGGTCAGGAGGGCAGCGGCGGACGCCTGAGACGTGAGGCCCGTCGGGCCTGCTCTCGCAGTTGTCGCGCCAGCGCAAATTCTGAGGCCAGACGCCGATAGAGCGCCTCCCATTGATCAAGGACGCGCTCACGGTCGTGCTGTGCAATGATCTCCAGGCTCTTCCCCCCCATCTGCTTGCGCAGCTCGGGGCGCTCCAAGAGATAGTCGATGGCCTGTGCCAGCTCCACGCTATTCCCCGGCTCAAAGAGCAGTCCGTTCTCGCCGTGATGAACCAGCTCTGGCAGCGCATAGGCATTGGCCGCCACGACCGGCAGGCCACAGGCCATCGCCTCCATCGTCGCCAGACTCTGCAGATCGGCCTCTGAGGGGATCACAAAGAGATCGGCCATCCGCCGGATGGCCAGCAGATCGCGATCGGCCACAAATCCCAGAAAGGCCACACGGTCCTCGATCTGCAGACGTGCGGCCTGAGCGCGCAGCTCGGCCTCCGCCGGTCCCGTACCCGCCAGCACAACGTAGGCTCGGCTGCCCAGCCGGGCCACGGCCTCTAACAAAACGTTGACCCTCTTCTCCTCGCTGAGGCGATTGACATGCAAAATCAGGGGACGGTCAGTCGGCAGGCGATAGCGCTGGCGCACCTCTTCATCGGGCGGTCCCGGCCTGAATTTCTTGAGATCAATCCCATTGGAGATGACCCCCGCCGGCGCGCGCAGTCCATGTTCGTAGAGGAGGCGCAGGGCGGTGTGAGTCGGGGTGGTCACGTACTCGCAACGATTGTAGAAGTGGATCAGGTAGCTATAGCTCAGCGTATCGAAAGGCTTGCTGAAGCGCTGATCGCTGGCCAGGGTGCGGCTGATGTTAATCGGCAAGTAGTGGTTGGTGGCAATCACCGGCTTGCGCAGTCCCCCCGCCAATAGCTGGGCGATGTTGCCCAGAACGATCGGTGAGTGAATATGGATGACATCAGGGTTGCCCTGTTTCAGCAGGCGCCGAATGGGCAGGATCGGCAGGAAGGGGATGCGCATATCGCGGTAGGTCGGCCACTCGAACGAGGTAAAGCGATAGACATGTACCCCTTCTTCGATACGGTGGACGTCGCGCGCTCCCTGGCAAGGAGCAACCACCCAGACCTGGTGGCCGCGCGCGGTCAGGCCGACGGCCAGGTCGTGGGTGACGACAGGTACCCCTCCTACCATCGGCGGATATTGGTCGGTGACGATCATGATACGCATGTCTATCGCTCGCTTCCTGGCAGAGTGTTGACGGCGACCGGCCTGCAGGCTGCTGCTTGCGCTGGCTGGTGCCTGGTCTGGGCAGAGAGAGAGGCAGGAGTATAGGCCCTCTGGGGAGGGCCTTCCCCCCTGCCTGTTCGTCTTTGCCCGCCCTCGAGAGAGAGGGGCGCCTCAGTCCTCTTTTGCGGCGCTCTCGCCACTCTGCGGCTGAGCGGGCGCAGCAGCCGGTGCCGTGGCGGTTGCGGCCTCTTCGCCCTCTTCGGGGGCAGCGGCAGGCGGCTCCGCCTTCACCACGGGCTCGTTGGGATCGGTTATGAGGCGCACATTGGGCGGCAGTTTGATCTCGCCGGCATGGAGAATCTGCTCCACCTCAACAAGCGGCGAGACATCGACCTCGATTGCCTCGGGAATTTCGGTGGCGCGACAAGCCACTTCCAGCGCGTCGAGCAGGCGCAGCAGCGTACCACCGCTCTCCTTGACCGCGGGAGAATCGCCGACCAGGTGCAGCGGCACCTTGACCTCAACCTCTTCCTCCTGACTCACACGGTAGAAATCCACGTGGAGAATCTTGCCAGTACAGGGATCGCGTTGGATGCTGTGCACCAGGGCCGTCTCGGAAAACGAGTCTCCTGGGATACGCAGGGTGACCAGGCTGGCAGCCTTATGCTGACGGCGGAAGCGCTCGAAAGCAGTGGCCTCCAGCTGGATGGCCAGAGAGGGCTCCTTGTGGCCGAAGATATTGGCGGGGATGATCCCCTGGCGGCGCAGTCTCCGGGTCGCTTTTCCCAGGACCTGGCGACGCTGAACCTCCAGTTCTGCCATTGGTGCCATAGCAGGATACCTCCTTTAGCGTGATGCTTTCCTGCGTTGCAAGAGGGCCAGCAGCTCAGCCACCGGCCGCGTGTTGAGGACATCGGCGGCGGAGAGCCAGCCTTTGCGGGCAATGCCGACGCCATAGTGCATGTCATCGAGGCCCGCAATGGAGTGAGCATCGGGATCGATCGGAATCAGGATCCCTCGATCCCGCGCCTTGCGCACATAGCGCCAGTCGAGATCGAGACGCTGCGGGCTGGCGTTGATCTCAATAAAGACGCCGTGCCGCGCGGCGGCCTCGATCACCGCCTCTATATCCAGAGTATAGCCCGGGCGTTCAAGCAAGAGGCGCCCCGTCGGATGCCCGATGATGGTCACATACGGGTTGGCAATAGCGCGCAGCATGCGCTCAGTCTGCTCTTGGGGCGAAAGCGTAAAATGGCTGTGAATGGAGGCTATGACAAAGTCAAAGCGCGCCAGCACCTCATCGGGATAGTCGAGCGAGCCATCTTTGAGAATGTCGCACTCCGTCCCCTTCAGAATGACGAGGCGACCGGCAAACTCAGCGTTGAGGCGGTCGATCTCTTGCCACTGGCGCTCTAGATTCTCGATGCTCAGGCCGTTGGCGTAGCCAACGCTCTGACTGTGATCGGTAATGCCCAGATAGCTGAGGCCGCGCTGAAGGCAGGCCTCGGCCAGCTCGCGAATGGTATTCTTGCCATCGCTCCAGGTAGAATGGACGTGCAGCACTCCGCGCAGGTCACGCTCCTCAACCAGGGTAGGCAGCTCGCCGCGCTCGGCGGCTTCGATCTCGCCCATGTCTTCGCGCAGCTCAGGCTCAATGTAGGCCAGGCCAAGGGCGGCATAAAACTCAACCTCGTCCTTACAGGGCACCAGCTCTAGCTCAGGCTCCTTGCCCTTGAAGAGACCATACTCGTTGATGGTCATGTTCATGCTGAGGGCCCGCCGCCTCAAAGGAATATGGTGCTCTTTGGCTCCAGTGAAGTGGTGAAGAGCATAGGGAAACTGGCGCTCCGCGACCAGGCGCAGGTCCATCTGGATGCCGCTCGCCAGGACGATGCTAGAGCGCGTCTCGCCTTTACTGACGATCTGCTTTATGCCCGGCTGGCTGGTGAAGAAGCTCATGACACGCTGACGAGTGAGGCTGTCGGCATTGTCGGCGACGCTGGCCACAAGGTCGATATCTTTGACGGTCTCACGCTTCCGGCGCAGGCTGCCCGCTACCTGGACGCGCACAATCTCGGGGAGGGAGGCCAGGGCATCGCGCATGCGCACCCCTTCGGCTTCAGCGACAGGATAGAGGTAGCGGTGACCGTGCTCGGCCAGGAAGGCCAGGCCCTGGAGAATCTTTTCCTGGGTCTTCTGGCCAAAGCCGGGCAGGGCGGCAACCCGGTCCTCTTTACAGGCCCGCTCGAGTTCCTCAAGGCTGGCAATGTGGAGCTGATCAACAATGGTGTTGATGCGCCGCGGGCCAAGACCTTGAATGCGCAGCAGCTCCAGCTTGATGGGCGGCGTGGCTGCGCGCAGTTCCTCCAGAAAGGTTAGATGGCCGGTGGTGACCAGCTCCTCGATGCGCCGCTTGATGGTCGGCCCAAGACCAGGAATGCCTTTGAGCCGTCCCTCCTTGACCAGACGCTCAATGTCCTCATCGAGCGCGCTGACGGTACGGGCGGCGTTCTCGTAAGCCCGCGCTTCAAACGGGCTGGCATCTTTCTTGAGGTGGAGTAAGGTGGCAACCTCCTCCAGAGCCTGGGCCACTTGATTCTTATCCATCGGCACAGCCTCCCCTCTCTCTTCTACTGACCTCCACGCTCCGTCAGGTGAAGGTCGAATATTTCCGGCTCGCCTAACTCGATCTCGAAAGGGTTGCGCCCTTTGAGATCGCGCCCCAAATAGCGTTTGCAGTCGAAGTGGACAACAAGCCAACAGTGCCAGTCGGCGCTGACAAAAACGGCATCCCAGGGCTGGCTCGCTCCGTTCTCCAACACTTTGTTGCAGACAAAGCAGCGCGCTTTCCCGGCAGCCACCGCAGCTTCAAACCAGCGCAGGATAAACCAGTGAAAGTCGTCCAGAGTCATCAGCTCCAGGCACGACTCCGGATACCCAAAGCGGACCGGGTCAGGACATTCGCGGAAGTCTTGACGACCACGCCCCAGGGCAACGACGGGCGCGCGCATGGTCACTTTGATCTCATCATGTTCAGGATCCTCTGCACTACTTGTAATACTTTGCAGAAGAAGACCTTCCTGGGCAAACCAGGCCAGCAATTCCTGTCTCATGGTGCAATAGCTTTGTGTCGTATCACGCCTCGGGCGCGGCATCAAGCTGCTCTTTGGCGCGACGCCAGAGGGAGCGCAGCTCCTGGCGACTGCGCTCCTGCAAGGGGCGCCCCTCGCTGCGCGCGAGTTCTTCCATCAGGCGGAAGCGGCGACGGAATTTGCGGTTGGCCTGCCGCAGGGCGGCCTCGGCGTCGATGTCGAGTTCGGAGGCGGCGCGCGCGACCATGAAGAGCAGGTCCCCCATTTCTTCTTGACGCTCTTCCTTGCTGCGGGCCTGAGCCAGCTCGCGCAGCTCTTCGGTCACCTTGTCAAGGACGCCCTGCATATCGGCATAGGTGAAGCCCACTTTGGCGGCCCGCCGCTGATATTCCTGAGCTACGGTGAGAGCCGGTGAGGCCAGCGGCACGCGATCGAGCAGGCTTTCTTCCTGAACCGGCAGACCCGCCGCCTGGCGTTCAGCCCGTTTGATGGCTTCCCAGTTCTGGACTACCTGGCCCGCCCCACTCACTTTGACATCGCCAAAGACGTGAGGATGGCGCCGGATAAGCTTGGCGTTGATCTGCTCGAAGACGTCGCCAATGCTAAAGTGCCCCTCCTGACGCGCGATTTCGGCATGCAGATAGACCTGGAGGAGAAGGTCCCCTAGCTCCTCGGCCAGCTTGCCCATGTCGTTCTCCTCCAGGGCCTCTACTACTTCGTACGTTTCTTCGAGGACAAAGGGGACGAGCGTCTGGTGAGTCTGCTCGCGATCCCAGGGACAGCCATCGGGTTCACGACGCAGGCGCATGGTGATGTAGCGCAGCGTCTCGGGGAGGCGCAGGGCTGTCAGGGCCTCTACCGGCGGTACGTAGAGCGTTGTCAGGTGGTCCACCAGAGGCTGACGATCCAGCTCGTAGAGGGCCAGGCGTTGCAGCCGGGCTGCTTCCTGGGCCTGGTCGCTCAGTCGGACCAGGGTCACCTGCCATTCGTCAGGATAACATTCGCCCAGGGCCAGTTTGACGGCACTGGCCAGGCGCCGGTTATAGAGATGGGGGACCAGCAGAGGGGTGGTCGGTATGACTTTGCCGGCCACTTCCTCGCTGCTCAGGGCCGCCAGGGAGACGGCATCGATGATCTGGAGGCCGGCCTCCAGCGGATCTAGCTCTAGAGCCGTACAGACCGGCTCGATAAAGGAGAGGCCGGCAACCAGACGCACCTCCAGTCCACGCTCCCTGGCCAGACGGAGTAGCAGCTCGACACTGGTGTCTCCGACCAGAGGGTGACCCGGCACGGCGTAGATCACAGGCCCACCCTGGTCAGCGCTGGCAGCCGCGCAGATGGTCTCGGCCATGCGCCGATAGAGCGTCTCCCACTCTTGGGCAGCATCGTAGAGGGCGTCAAACGATTGCAGCGTCAGGTCAGGTAAGGCTCGGCGCAAGGGTTCTACAATAGGATGAATCAGGGTACGCAAGTAGATCGGCTGCCCGCGCTTCGCCGCCTCCACCAGCACCTCATACGCCTCACGCGTCAGCAGCTCCCACGGTCCCGGTCCTAGCCCCAGGATCGTAATCTGCGGCTCCGACATACTCTTTCTGTCCTCTCTGCGGCGCTTTCGCTGTTCTTGGAACAGTGTAGCGCTTGTCAGAAACGCTGTCAAAGGGGGGCGAGAGCAAGAAGGCAGGAGAGAGAGGCCGCTCCTTAGCCGGTGGACCGGCTGGCCAGCCTGTTTGCCTGCTACTCTACAGCAGGGATTGTCGCCAGGGACCGGAAAATGTTATGCTTTCTGTAGTATTATTCAGGCTAGCTCTTCAGAGAATCGAGCGCTATCCAACAATGAGGAGGGTATAGACTTACAATGGCGTCCGATCAAACCCGGCAGCAGCAGGGACAGGCAGCAAAACCGCTCTGCCCGCGCTGCCATAAAGCAGATCTGGTCAAGACCTCGCTGGAGGCTTATCGCAGTGGCATCAGCCGGTTGGCACCTCCCCCAATGCCTGGTCGGCAGACTCGCATGATTAATCTCGTGGGGCCTGCCGTGGTCCTGGTTGGACTGGCAATCTTCTTTATCTTCGTGGTGCTCGGCGAGAGCGTCACCGGGATGGGTGGTCCTGGCCTGATTGCTCAGGTGATCATCACCTTGCTGATCATTGTCGCCGCCCTGGTCGTTTCTTTCATCGCCTTCCAGCGCGTGGTGAAAAGCGATGCCGAGGCAACGCTGCGCTATCCCGCCTGGGATCGGGCCCTGGAGAACTGGCGCCACCTGTATTATTGCTCGCGCGACGACCTGATCTTCGATGGTCAACAGGGCAAGGTGGTCACAGAGGAGGCCCTCAAGGCGCTGCTGCGTGTCGATGCCGAACCCCAGCAGATCGCTCAGCAGCCACGCTCGGCAGCCGCTCCCTCCCACTCCTGAGCAAGCCAGGGCCTGAGCAGTGGCGAGGTTCTACCTGCAGCACGGCTTTGGCCGGTCCGTACCGGCTTCTCGGCTGGTAACTACCGCTCTGGAGCCAGCACAGGCTGCTCAGCGACGCGCCTCCTCGGCACCGAGAACAGGCGCTCGGGGGAGGAGTTTTCTCTTTCGGCTCTCGCCGCCCGGCAGCTAGCACGCCGCAGAGCGCTCCACGCCTGGCTCCATAGGGCTTTTCTCGCTATTTTCCGCTCCGCCGGCTCTCTTTGTTCACCAGACGAAGTGCCGGGATGCGCTTCGCGCTGGACGAAGCGCTCAGGTGAGTGCTCGAGCCGCTCCGGTGAACCTCGCCATTGGTGCTGGCCCCTCCCCCTCCCTCTTCCTCTGCGAAGAGCGTCTCCTCCTTTTAGCAAGCACCCCTATTTCAGGCACTGCACTATGACGATAAATATATTCTCCTATTCCTTTTTTTAAAGATATTTTTACATCATATATATGAGATCCCATTGAGCAGGTGTCTGTGGACCTCTTGCGACAGGGCAGGATTGCCGCTATCATAGGGCAAGAAGGTAGTGGACCAACCAATTAACCTGGCTAGCAGGGAGCAGCCTGGTTCCTTTCCTTCTTTCTTTGCTTTGGTGCCTGGCCGACCAGGCCCACCGGTGGGCCGTTGGCGGGCGGGCGAGGGAGTTGCGAGAGAAGGGCACCTGGGCGCTTCCATGCGAGCGCAAGGAGAAGGGCAATGGGAAGTATCTGGCCCGTGGTCGTGGCCGATCTGATCAATTGGGGCTGGCTGCGCATCGGTCCGCCCTATATCTATATCAATATCGATCCGGTCATGGTGCACCTCGGCCCGCTGGCGCTCCACTGGTATGGCCTGATGTATGTCGTGGCCATTGTAGTGGCTCTCTTGGGCATTCAGGGCTATATCCGGCGCAAGGGCCTGACCGAAGAGATTGTCTATCGCCTCCTCTGGTGGTGTATTATCGCCGGCCTGATCGGGGGCCGTCTGTATTTTGTGATTCAGCAACCGGACCTGGTGGAGGGCTATCTGCTCCAGCCCGGGCGCATCCTGGCGACCTGGGAGGGCGGTATGGCTTTCTATGGCGCCATCTTCCTGGTGGTGCCGGTGCTCTTTTGGCGCGCGCGCGCCGAGGGCATCAATCCTTTCGTGGCCCTGGATGCCGGCGTGCTCTTCGCCTCGATCGGCCAGATCTTCGGTCGGATCGGCAACCTGATTAACGGGGATATTATTGGCTACCCCAGTACTTTGCCCTGGTCGACCGTCTATGTGAATCCCGCCAGCTTTGCCTGCCTTCAGGGTTACTGCAATGTGCCGGTGCAACCTGCTGCGGCCTACGAGATGCTCTGCAACTTTGTGCTGCTGGCAGTGCTCTACATCCTTTCACGTCGCCTTCGCCGTCCCGGTGTACTGACACTCGTCTATCTATATGGATATGCTATTACGCAGCTTATAGTCTTCTTCTGGCGCGCCAACATCGTGGTGAGCTTCCTGGGCCTGAACTGGGGCTTGAAGCAGGCGCAGTGGACCTCGCTGGTGGTGCTGATCTTGCTGCTGCCTGTAACCTACCTGGTTCTACGCTCGCGCTATGCCCGCCCGGTGCCGCCCGGAGAAGCGGCGGCCTTCTACGGCATGCCGGCCCGCCCGGGACAGCGGGCAGTCCCAGCGCCGACCAGCACAGCCGGCGCGGAGCAGGGGCAGAAGCAGGAAGGCAGCGTCTCGGTCCCTGCCTCCTCAGCGAGAGGGGACGCCGCCCAGGCCAACTCAGCTCAGGATGAGAATACCGTCCCAGGCCGCCGTCCATCACCGCCGGAGAGCCTGCAAGAGCCGTCCTGAGCGCTCTCTCGCTGAGCAAAAGGGAGGTGCTCCCTCCCCTTGCCCGATAGTACTAATGAGCGGACTCGCCAGAGTGGCAGAATGGAGCTGCAGAGCAGAGCAGCCTTCTGGCGGGAGAGGCAAGCTTCCGGAGGGCGCGAGACCAGCCTAACTCGTGCCCTCCTGGCGTTATGGCCCCAGCTCGGTTCCGAGTGGGGCCTTTCCTGCCGCGTCACTCCGCCTCATCTCGGGTCATTTCTCCTTATCCCAGATCGTTCCACACCTTCTCGGACCCGGCCAGACGGCTGAACTGCCCCATGCCGAGTGATGTGCTATAATAAAGCAAATCTTTCCCCGCACTGTGGTGGAAACCAAGCGAAGTTCTTTGCTGGACGTGGGAGCCTCCTTGTTATGAGTGAACGAGCTGACGCCAGGCCATTGGTTGCGACGATCGTTGTCGGATACCTCCGAGAGAATTGCTATCTCTACGCCTGCCCGCACACGCGCGAGGCGGTGATTATCGACCCCGGCGACGAGCCGGAGCTTATCCTGAAGCGTATCGAAGAGCTGAAGCTGACCCCTCGCTATATCATCAACACCCATGGCCATTTTGATCATATCTGCGCCATCGATGCGGTCAGCGCTGTCTATCCTGTCCCCCTGGCCATTCATCCTGCCGATCTTCCTTACTACAGGGATGAGGGGGCTGCCAGAACTATCGGACGCCAGCCACCGCTGGTGCAACGCAAGCCCGATATCCTGCTGGAGGATGGACAGGTGATTACCTTTGGAACCCTGTCGCTCGAGGTCCGACACACGCCCGGGCACACTCCCGGGGGCGTTTGCCTGGTCAGCCGCCCGTACTGCGTTTTTAGTGGGGACACGCTCTTCCAGCGCGGGATCGGACGCACCGACCTGCCGGGTGGCGACTACGAGCAACTGGTGCGCTCGATTCGTGAGAAGCTCTATACTTTGGAGGATGACCTGGTCGTCTTTCCCGGGCATGGCGCGCCCACAACCATCGGCGAAGAAAAATATGAAAATCCCTTCGTCAGCCTGGCCTGAGCAGAGCCAGCCAAAAGCAGCCCAAAGAAGAAGAAGAAGAGACGTGTAGAGGAGCAGGAAAGAGCAATGTCGAAGATCTGCGTGATCGGCACGGGCTATGTCGGGCTGGTAACCGGCACCTGTTTCGCCGATATGGGGAACGATGTCACCTGCGTGGATATCGCCGAAGAGAAGATCGCCCGGCTGAAGCGCGGCGAGGTCCCGATCTACGAGCCGGGCCTGGAGGAGATGATCGCTCGCAACGTCCGTGCCGGACGCCTCCATTTTACAACCAGCTACAGTGAGGGCCTCGCCGGCAGCGAGTTTATTTTTATCGCGGTCAATACTCCCACCGGTAGCACCCAGGGCAGCGCCGATATGCGCTACGTCGAGATGGCGGCCCGCATGATCGCCGAAGAGCTGGACCACTACGCCATCATTATCAATAAGAGCACTGTCCCCGTCGGCAGCGGCGACGTGGTGACACGCATCATCCGCACCCATCTGGCACGCCCCGAGGTCTCTTTCGCTGTGGTCTCTAATCCAGAGTTCCTGCGCGAGGGGGCCGCTATCCAGGACTTCTTGAACCCCGATCGCATTGTGCTCGGCTCTTCCGATATGGAGGCCGCCCACCGCGTGGCCGCACTCTATCTGCCGCTGCGCGCACCCATCATTATGACCGATATCTATACAGCCGAGATGATCAAATATGCCTCCAATGCCTTCCTGGCGACAAAGATCTCGTTCATCAATGAGATCGCCCAGATCTGCGAGCGCCTGGGGGCTGATGTTAAGGAGGTGGCTGTGGGGATGGGCTACGATAAGCGCATCGGACGCGCCTTTCTTGATGCCGGCCTGGGGTACGGCGGTTCCTGCTTCCCCAAGGATGTGCGGGCTTTGGCCCATATGGCCGACGAGGCCGGACTGCATCCGCAGCTATTGCATGCGGTGATGGAGATCAATCAGGATCAGCGACGCCTGGTGGTCGATAAGCTGGTCTCGATTCTGGGTTCGCTGCGCAATGCGACGATTGGTATTCTGGGTCTGGCCTTCAAGGCCAATACCGATGATATGCGCGAGGCTCCCTCGCTGGACATCATCCGCTGGATCACTGGCCAGGGAGCCCTGGTTCGCGCCTACGATCCGGTGGCTCGCGAGACAGCGCGCCAGGCGATGGAGCGCGAGGGCATCCGTCTCGATTTGGTGACCTTCTGCTCCAGCGCCTACGAAGTGGCGGAACAGGCCGATGCCATCATCATTGTCACCGACTGGAACGAGTTTAAGTCGCTTGATATGGTCCAGATTCGCAATCTGATGCGCCGCCCGGTGTTGATCGACGGGCGCAATATTTATGAGCCGCGCGAGATGGTGAGCCTGGGTTTCACCTACCGCGGCATCGGACGGGGAACAGGGCCTGCTGCGACGGTGCTACCCGCCAGCGATAGCACTACGCCGCCACCGCCCGCCCGCGAGCGGACCCTGATCGGCGAGGGCGACTGATGAGCCGGGCAGAAAATGAGGATGAGGCCATGCGCGCCTGGTCTTCGGCTTCCCCCGGCTCCGACCAGGACGAGCCAGAGGGGATGAAGACGGCTCCTCTTCTCTTCACGCCTCTGGTGAGTCGACCAGAGACGCCGCCTCCCGCCTGGCTCTTTGGCCCCGGCGGTCTCGCCGCCCTGCCGGCTCCGCTTCTGCCGACACAAGGGGTTAATGTCGCTGTGGGCATCGACATCATTGAGGTGGCGCGCGTGGCTCGGGCCTATACCAGGCATGGCACCCGCTTCTTGCAGCGCGTCTTTACGGAGACAGAGGTACTGCAGTGCCGCGGTCGACGCGCCCTGAGCGGGGTGTTGCCTCTGCCAGAGCCGAAACCCGCCCGCCTGGCCGGTCGCTTCGCCGCTAAGGAGGCGATCAGTAAAGCTCTGGGCACGGGCCTGCGCGGAGTGGCCTGGCGAGAGATGGAGATCGTCCAGTTGCGGAGCGGACGCCCTTCGGTGCGCCTCTATGGGCGGGCACGCCAGCGGGCCGAGGAGCTGGGGCTGAGCGCCCTCGATGTGAGTATCGCTGACCTGCAGGGCTTCGCTATCGCTGTCGCCGTGGCTGTGCAGACCGCCAGTCAGGGAGCCAGCCCCCAACTCCACGAGGGGCGCTGAGGGTGAGCCAGTTGGCTCAGCCGAGGGAGAGAGGCGCCCTTGATCCTGCTCGCCCGTCCAAAGCTGGGTGACGCCCCAGCCTGGTTTCCTGCCGCTCGCCAGCCGGCAAGGCGAGTCCGGCGCAACAGAGGAAGGTGCTGCTTGTCTGTCGTGTTGTTGTCCTGCTTCTTGCTTGCAGCCCCGGCGGGCTAGAAAGGCTTTTCCCTCATGGAGACGGCTAACCCTGATCGCTTCTGCCCCATCTGCAGCAGGCAGCTCGGGCCTTACGAGCTTTTCTGCGGTAACTGCGGCACGTACGTCGCCTCCTCACCTGCTGCGCTTCCAACCACTCCGCGACGAGAGAGCGGGCAGTCCGCCACAGCTTCGCCCGCCCCCAATCGGGCGGCCGACTGGTCCGCCAGCACCTGGTCGGCAGCGTCACCGCCTGCAGCTCCGTCCTGGCCAACGCCCGCCAGCGGCTTCAGCGAGCGGGCCGCACCATTCCCTCCTCCTTCGCCCCTGGCCGTTCCTGCCTTGCCGGCCAGACAGCCGGTCTCGCGCTGGCAGCGGCTTCCTCTCCTTGTGCTTATCATCGGCAGTGTGCTGGCTCTAGTCCTGCTAGGCAGCGTGCTGGTGCTCCTGGTCAGCCCTCATAACCCATCAGCCAGCAGCAGCAATCGGGTGGTAGCCAGCCCTAGTCCGTCGCCCGACGTCCTTTTACAGGCGCGGCCCGACGTGACGCCCCTGTTCAGCGACAATTTTGCCGACAATAGCAAGGGCTGGGATACCACCGGCGGCCCCGGCTTCAGTAAGACGATCGCCAACCACGCCTTGACGATGACCGACCGCAACCACCGTATTCTGGTAGCTCCCCTGCCCGTGCAGCACACCTTCAGCGATTTTCAGATCACAGTCGATATGACCCTGCAGAGCGGCGATAGTAACGACAGCATGGGCATTTATATGCGCGGGGATGATCAACTGGCCAACGATTACCGCGTGGATATCTTCGGGGACGCCACCTACGCGATTTCAAAGGAGGTGACCGGCCTCGACGGCAATACTCAGGTACGTATCCTCTCGGGGATCGGCTCAAACCAGGCTATTAAGCCGCTCGGTCAGCAAAACGAGGTGACGGTGATTATTAAGGGCAATCGCATCGTCCTGGGAGTCAACGGCCACCTGATCGCGAGTGTGACCGATAACTCCTATACGAGCGGCATGATCGCCCTTTTTGTGAGCAATGGCAGCTCCTCGCCGGCGGCAACAGGGGCCATCACCAGCGTGACGGTTTACCCGGCTCCCGCCCAGCTTCCTTGAGAGCCTTAACCAGGCCCAGACCCAGACCTGAAGAAACGAGAAGAGCAGCAGCGGTCCGCTGTTCAGCCAGACAGCCGCCGACCTATTCAGTCCACAGTTGAGAGAAAGGGAATTTCAGGAGGCTTATGAGAGCTTTGCTGCAACGTGTGAGCTACGCCCGAGTCCGTGTGAACAACGAGGTGGTGGCGGAAATCGGGCCCGGCCTGTTGGTCCTGTTGGGAGTGGCCCAGGGTGACGGCGAGTCAGAGGTCAGGTCTCTGGCCGACAAGATCGTCCATCTGCGAATCTTCGAGGATGAGGCGGGCAAGATGAACCGCTCGCTCCTGGAATGTGAGGGGGAGATGCTGGTCGTTTCGCAGTTTACCCTCTATGCCGATGCGCGCAAGGGGCGACGGCCCAGCTTCATCGAGGCGGCTCCACCGGGGGAGGCTGAGCCTTTGATCCGCTCTTTTGAGGATCTCGTGCGCAGCTATGGTGTGCGCGTTAGCAGCGGAATCTTTGGCGCCCACATGCTGGTCGAGCTAGCCAACGACGGCCCGGTGACGATCTGGCTGGATAGTGCCGAACTGCCCCGCCGCTAGGTGACGAGCCAGCGATGGGCGCGGGCCAGATAGAGACAGAGACCTTGTTAGAGCCGTCGACCTGGCCTGCCCTTCTGGCCCTGCCGCCGTCTCTCTCTATGCCCCTCGTTCCCGCCTTCCGCCGCCAGGCTCGCCCTGCGGCCAGCCTAACCGTTCGGCAGGGCATTGATGATGACTGTCTGATTGCCAGAGACGCTTACTGCCGCTGAGCCGCTGTACTGTCTGCCCTGGCTATCGCTGCCGGTGGCCGTCAGCGTATAGCTGCCAAGAGGGACGTTGTCAAAGCTGTAGCTCCCCGCACTGTTGCAGGTCGTGCTGGCGATCTGGGTTGTGCCAGCGTAGAGGGTGACTGTGGCCCCAGCCAGCGGGACGGCGCTGCTACAGCTGCTATCAGCACAAGCCTGGACGCTACCGCTGATGGTGTAGCCGGTGATGGTGAGGCGCACCGGCACGACCTGCACGTTATTCTGAATGCCAGCGCTACTGCTGGCCGTAATGGTGATCTGAGCGTTGTAGACGCCGGGAGTCAGACCTGCCGGATTGACCGAGACCTGCAGACTGCCGCCGCTGCCGTTATCGCTGCCACCGCTGACCGTCAGCCAGGGACTGTCTGGACTCGCCGAGGCAGAGACGCTGATCGGATAGCGGCAGGTGCCGCTGCTGCTGAAGGTAATGGCCTGCACGGGCGGGGTCCCCCCTCCCTGAACGGCGCTGAAGAAGAGGCTCGAGGTGCCCACCTGGAAGACGCAGGGAGGGAGCACGGTCAGCGTGACGCTGAAGCGTTGCGGGCTGCCCGCAATGGGAGCGCCAGTGCTATCGAGCACCTTCACGATGACCTGCGTGCTATAACTGCCCACCGCCAGACCCGCGCTGCTGACAGCCAGGCTGATGCTGGCGGTCTGGCCATTGACCAGGCTGGTGCTGGAATCGCTCAGCCTGAGCCAGGAAGCAGAGGAGGTCAGGCTAGTGCTCCAGCTCAGGGGCCAGCTACAGGTTCCCGAGACTTCCAGCGTCACCGTCTGAGGCCCTGGGTCGCTGCCTCCGGCAATGCTGCTGAAGGCCACGGAGTGCATCGATGGCTGACCCAGGCTACAGGGCGGCAAAACCTGAAGGGTCACTTGCAGGACCTGCGGCGTGCCAGCCGCCCGTTTGCCGTCGCTCCCCCGGCCCACCAGGAGGATCTGACCGCTATAGGTGCCGGCGGTCAGGGCGCTGGCATTGACGCCAACAAGGATCTGGCTGCTGCTCCCAGGGGCCACACTACCGCTGGCCGGGCTAACGGTGAGCCAGCCGCTGGTAAGAGACGTTGTCTGGGCCTGCCAATAGAGGGTCCCACCGCCGGTGTTGGTGACCATGACTGTCTGCGGCGGTGTGCTCTGCCCCTGGATGGCGCTGAAGTTGAGGCTGAGCGGGGTGAGGCTCATGACCGGTTCCTGGGGAGCAGGGGCCGGCTGCACGACCAGAAGCACCGGTAGCGTCTGCGAGCCGTGACCCGCCGTAAAGGTAATCAGGCTGGTATAGCGGCCCGGCTGCAGACCCAGGGCATTAACGCCAATGGCGATCACACTGCTGCCCGCCCCGTGTAGCTCGCCGCTGCTTGGGGTCACGCTCACCCAGGAGGCATCGCTGCTGGCCTGCCAGTCGAGATCGTCCAGGCAGCCGGCGCGCTCGCTCAGGGTGACAGCCTGGTTCGGGGGGTTGCTGCGCCCGGCCACCGCCATAAAGCTCAGGCTGGAAGCGTTGACCATGACTCCGCAGCGCGGCAGCACGGTCAGCGAGACCACGATGCTTTGCGGAGTATCAAGGATGCCCTGCGACGAGGCAAAGGTCAGGAGAGCGGTATAGACGCCTGGTAAGAGGCTGCGACTCTCAACAGCAACGGTCACGCTTTGGGCGGCGCCCGCGTCCACCCTACCGCTGCGCTCACTGACCGAGAGCCAGTCGGCCAGCGGTCCGAGGGCGTGAGCATAGGGCGTCTGGTCGGGAGCCGTCAGCGAGGTGCTGCTATTGAGCAGCCAGGCCAATGGCTTGTTGCCAGGGTTGCTGATGGTCAGCGTTTGGGGTGGCGGGGTACTCCCTCCGTCGGTGGCAATGAAGGAGAGGGCCGCCGGCGTCACCTGCAGGATAGGCCCCGGATTGGCCGGCAGCGGGCGCACCACCATCTTGACTTGAACGGTCTGCTGGCCTCCCACATCAGAGGTAAAGGTGAGGAGACCACTATATTCGCCGGGCTTCAGATGGGCGCGCTGTACGGCCACCCAGACCGTCTGGCTCCCGCTAAAGAGGCCCTGCGAGGGCGAGAGCAGCAACCAGGGCTGATTGCTACTGCCCTGCCAGTTGATGATCCCTCCGCCGGCGTTATGCAGGGTCAAAGGCATGATCGTGTTGGCCCCCTGGTAGTCCTCGCCCATGAGCAGGGGGCCAGCGCTGTCAATGATCAGTCGAGGGGGGCGCGTCAGGCCCTGGCCCGTTACCTGTAGGGTGGCGCTGGCCGTATAGCGCGTCGCCACATCTTCGGCTTCGACCAGATGGAAGCCCGTCCCCCAACTCTCATCAATCTGGATGGTGAGCGCCAGGCTGCCAGCCGCATTGACCTGGACGAGCGAGGAACGGTTATGCCCCACTGGCACCGGCTCCTGGAGATCGTGGCTGAGCAGTACCTCGCTCGAAGGCGAGAAGCGCTCCAGGACCAGCTTCACGCGCTGACCAAGGGCGACCACATTCGGCGTCAGCGTCAGGCGCGGAGGGCCGCCTGCCACGGCAGGTGGCGTCTGATGACGGGTGAGGACCAGCAGCACCAGCAGGCTATCGCCGATTAACGCCAACAGGGCTACGCTCAGCAGGGCCAGGAAGAGTAGACGCAGGCGCCTGGGGTAGAGGGCCAGCCAGGGGAGCCAGCCACCTCGCGACTGGTTCTGAGTCTGGGTCGGCAGAGGACCGGTGGCCAAGGCCGCCGCCTGCGCACGCCTGATATCTTCGGCTTCAATGGCGGCAGCTTCGGCACTGGAAGGCAGACGGCGCGATAAGAGAGGGTCGGTGCGTTGCAGCCAGATGGCCTCGCCACCCTCGTCCTCATCGGCATCCTGAATCCAGGGCCAGAGATCGGGCAGGCGCTGCTGTAGATCATCAACGGGACTCTGCTCGCTGCGACTCGCCGCGCCGCCCCCGCCGGGGTTGGGAGCAGCCTGGCCCGGAGAGAACTGCGAAGGCCAGCTGGCTTCTGGGGAATGCGCCGGCTGCGCTGCCCCGCGTGGGGTGCTCTGGCGCTGGATATCGAGGGAAGAGAGATCAGGCTCAAGGAGAGGGGTCAGGCGCGAAGGACGAGGCAGCCTCAGCGCCCCCGGATCGCTCTCGCTGATAAATTCTGCCGCCTCGCTCATCTCCCGCACCGGATCGCCTGGAACTTCTCCGCCTCCCGCAGGCGGAGCCAACGGCGAGAGGACCAGATCGGGCGGCACCTCTGGCGGTGGGGTGACTGGCCCCTGCAGAGCAGGAACTTGGGCCTCAGGATCGGTACGGCGTTCTCGATGCGGCGGCTCGGCCTCCGCCTCTTCAAGACCGGCCGTGGCCTCCCTCTCGCTCACAGAGGCCCCTGACGCCCCACTCCCCCCGTGTCCCTGGCCCTTGTCGGGGAGTTGCCCCTTCTGCAGTAGGCGCGCCCGGCATTCTTCACACAGGCTCGAACCTGCCGCGCATGGCTTGCCGCAACGCAAACACTGACTCATAGACTTGCTTACTCTATTTTCCCCTGCCTTGCCGGTACTCAACGCCCGGAAGCACCGCCAGCCAGCCCATGCCCCTACCTTGCCCGCCACCGTCCCCTTCCAGCAGGGAAGGTCCCTTGAGAGTCTCGTCCTCCCACCATCCAGGTCGGTATCCATCATCCACCACTCGCCGGCCAAGCCTCATCTTCCTCACGGCGCCACCTCCCCGGCACTCGACCCTCCCTCGGCGCCTCAAGTGCAAGGCAGGCACAAGAAACGGCCAGGCGACCAGGCGCAGCTCAAAGAAAGCAAGCTAGCGGAAGCAATTCTTCATCAGATGCCGGCAAGCCCCTTTCAGTGAGTCAGGTGCAGCCGGAAAAATAATCAGCCACGCCTACCTACTATATCACCTTTAGGGAAGGATTGCCAGAGGAAAGCGATCAGTACCAGCCCGGGTCTGCCATCTGGCTCTCCAGTGGTCGACAGCGGCGGTTAGGGCCTCAATGAGCCGACCCGGATCCGAGCTGGAATCAGCAACCGGCCAGCATCACTGTCAGATGAGTCAGCAGGAGAGTGGCCCAAAGCCGACAAATCGGGCGGGAGCCAGCAGCCTGCGACCCACAGCACAGGGCAGGCCGCTGGCGCTCCGCCCATCTCGCTGGCGGAGAAACGAGAAGGATCTCTCCCTCGCTCAGTCGGGCGTCGCGGACCAGCAGCCGCAGCGACCGCCCGCCTTTCAGGCTAGCTGCGTAAGGTAGCCCCAAACTCCTCGCGCAGGGCCTCTACAATGCGCTCCTGGAGTGCGTTCGCCTCAGCGTCGGTCAGAGTACGATCCTGAGCCTGGTAAAGCAAGGTATAGGTCAGACTCTTCTTGCCCGCCGGAATCGAAGAACCGGTATAGACATCGAAGAGGGCCACTGTGCGCAGCAGCTCACCACCCTGGCGCTGGATCACCTCCTGCACCTTGCGCGCCGGCACCTGTTGATCCACGACCACCGCCAGGTCGCGCGTCAGCTCCTGGTGACGCGAGATGGGGGCATAGCTCAGGCGCTCGGGAACTGCGGCATAGAGGGCAGCCAGATCCAACTCGCACAGATAGGCCCGCTGGGGCAGATCGTAGCGCTGCTGCACCACTGGATGAACTTCTCCCAGGAAGCCGAGCGGCATAAAATGCTGCTCGCCGTTCGTCTCTGGCCGTCCAACCTCCACCAGAGCGCAGCGCCCCGGATGAAAGGTTGGGTGCTGAGCCGCCGTGAAGCGATAGTGTTGGATGTGCAGGCGTTCCAGCAGCGTTTCGACAATGCCTTTCAGGTCATAGAAATCCGCCGGGCGCGCCAGCTCGGGAACCCAGGAAATGGCTGCCGGTCCACAGAGGGCGATAGCCAGAGAGCGTCGTTCCTCGGGCAACTCGCCCGCGCCACGCGGCAGATAGCGCCGGCCAATCTCGAAGAGGCGCAGGCCCGCCCGAGTGCGCTTGCTATTCTCCTGCAAGGTCTCCATCAGGCCGCTCAGCAGGGTCAAGCGCATGCACTCCAGCTCGTTGCTGAGCGGGTTGGTAATCGTGACCGCGGGCAGCGAGCGAGCCTCAAAAGGTTCCTGGCCTGCAGAAGTGGCGCCATCGTCCGAGCCAGGCCCCACCGCTGCCACCTCCGTCGTCCCCGCGCCGGCGACAATCCAGCCCGAGCGACCATCGTCTGCCGGCTTCAGGAGCAAGGCCCGTGCCGTGCTGGCGTTGACCTCTGCCAGCAGATTGAGCATGCGCTGGCGGCTGGTCATCGCATAGGTCAGGATCTCATGCAGTCCCAGGCCGATGAGGATCTCGCGGATCTCGTACTCACGCTCAAACCAATGATCGCTCTGCGGCTCCGGCAGCGGCCCTTCCGGCACGGTGGCGGGCAACTGATCGTAGCCGATCATGCGCAGGACCTCCTCGACCAGATCGGCCCCTTCCTCGATATCACCGCGGAAGGTCGGCACAGTGACCCGCAGTAGCTGCTCACCACCGGCAGCGTCAGCGGCGGCAGAGACCTCCTCGACCTTAAACTCAAGGGCACTGAGAGCGTCGTGTACTTGACGCGAAGTCACCTTCAGGCCCGTCAGCCACTCCACCTCGGCGGGAGAGAAGAGAATCGAACGCGCCTCCACAGGTCGAGGATAGACATCGACGATCCCGGGATGCACCTGACCACCGGCCAGCTCCGCCATCAGCTGAGCCGCACGGTTGGCCCCGAAGGTAGTCAGCTCGGGATCGAGACCCTTCTCGAAGCGGGCAGAAGACTCGGTACGCAGGCCGAGGGTGACCGCCGTACGCCGAACATTGGCCGGCTTGAAGTTCGCCGACTCCAGCAGGATGCGTGTGGTCGTCTCGTTGACCTCGCTGATGGCCGAACCCATTACGCCGGCGATGGCCGTCGGCCCCTCGGGATCGCTGATGAGCAGCATATCGCCGCGCAGGCGCCGCTGGACGCCGTCGAGAGTGGTGATCTCTTCCCCATCGCGCGCCCGGCGAACGATGATATGCTGCTGGCGCACCAGGTCGTAGTCGAAGGCATGTAGCGGCTGACCTACCTCCAGCATGACATAGTTCGTAATGTCGACAACCAGGTTGATCGGGCGCATGCCGGCCATCAACAGGCGCCGCGCCATCCAGTCAGGTGAAGGCCCAATCTTGACGCCGCTGATGACACGGGCGCTATAGCGTGGGCACAGCTCGGTATCCTCGACCGTCACCCTGACCAGCTCCGCCGCTGGTTTCCCCTGCTCGCTGAAACGCGGCTCTGGCAGCCGCAGCGGCTTGCGGGTCAGAGCGGCCACTTCACGAGCGATGCCGATGACGGAGGAGAGATCGCCACGGTGGGCCTTGATGGCGAACTCCAGGACTACATCGGAGAAGAGATCGGCCAGCTTGACGCCCAGCGGGGTTGCCGGGTCGAGAATGTAGATGCCGGAGTGATCGCTGCCCAGGCCCAGCTCGCGCGGCGAGCAGAGCATGCCTTCCGAGACATAGCCCATCTTGCGGGCCACCCCAATGGTGAGATCGCCAATGCGCGCTCCCGGCAAAGCCAGCGGCACCTTGTCCCCCTCCTTGATATTGGGAGCCCCACAGATGACACCGATCTCTTCGCTGCCCGTATTGATGCGCGTGTAGCTCAGGTGATCAGAGCCGGCAACCTTCTCCAGATGGGTAATCTGGGCTGTGATAATGCGATCGCCCCAGTCGGCCCCAATATATTCCAGCGCCTCAACTTCGAGTCCGGCCATTGTCAGCGTATGGGCCAGCTCCTCCGGCGACTGCGTAATCTCCACATAGTCTTTTAACCAGCTCAGTGGCACTCTCATCGCTGGTAACTCCTCACTAAGTTCCTTCCTTCCTCACTTGCTTGTTGACCTGCTTCGCTTCTTCCGGCCTGCTTGCGGGAATAAGGCAGTATCCGGGCTTTCAACTCCTCCGTTCTGCCACGCTCCCCTACCCGTCTGAGATCCTCGCTCGTTCGAGATCGCCTGCGATCGCTAGAACTGGCGCAGGAAGCGGAGATCGTTGCCGGAGAAGAGACGGATCTCGCCGATGGCGTACTTGAGCATAGCGATCCGCTCGACGCCCATACCGAAGGCATACCCGCGATATTTGCGAGGATCGTAGCCGACCTCGCGCAGCACGCGTGGATGGACCATACCGGAGCCGAGGATCTCCAGCCAGCCGCTGTACTTGCAGAGGCGGCAGCCGCTGCCCTTGCAGAGGATGCAGTCGATATCGACCTCCGCGCTGGGTTCCGTGAACGGGAAGTAGCTGCCGCGGAAGCGAACGCGGCGTTCCTCGCCGAACATCTCGCGAGCAAAGCGGGCCAGAGTGCCTTTGAGGTCGGCCATCGTGCACTCCTCATCGACGAGCAAGCCCTCAATCTGATGAAACATGGCCTCATGAGAAGCATCGATGGCCTCGTGGCGGAAGACCTTGCCGGGCACGATGACCCGCACCGGCGGGCGAGTTGCCTCCATGACGCGAATCTGCATCGGCGAGGTCTGGGTGCGGAGCAGGATTTCGCCCGGCACAATCCAAAACGTATCCTGCATATCGCGCGCCGGGTGGTCCGCCGGAATATTGAGCGCCTGGAAGTTATAGTAGTCGGTTTCGATCTCAGGTCCCTGGACGGCCTGGAAGCCCATGCGCGTGAAGATACGGGCCACCTCCAGAATCGTGCGCGAAATGGGATGCATGTGTCCTGCGGGTAAGGCTCGTCCAGGTAAGGTCACATCGAGGCGCTCGCGCTCCAGGGTCTCGCGCAGTTCGCGCTCATGCAGCTCCTGGCGACGAGCTTCCAGCGCGCTTTCCAGCCGCTCTTTGACGGCGTTGATCTTTTGGCCAATGACGGGGCGCTCGGCTTTGCCCAGCTTCGGAATGAGGGTTGAGAAATTTTTCAGCTCGCCGCGATGGCGTCCCAGATAGCGAACATCCCAGTCTTCCAGCTCCGCCGAGTTGTTGATGCCCTCTAACTCGCGGAGCGCCCGCTCCTGCAAAGCATCGAGCTGAGCCAGCAACGCATCAAGCTGTTCAATCATAGCCTTCCATCCTTCTCTCTCTCAGCAGCACAGTAGAGCAAAGTCAGCGACGAGCAGCACAGGTTGGTCGGTCAGGCTGACAGGCAGCCGGCAGCGGCAGATGTGGAAGCCCAGAATCAAAAAAACCGGCACATTCGTCAACTGGGACGAAGCTTGCCGGTCTTGCCAGTCGTGCTGGTCTACCACGCCAGGGCCATGCCCTCGCTGGCCTTCAGGCTGCAGGCTTCTCTTGAGTGCTGCCTCTGCATGAGAAAGGGCAGAGCCTGCTGGCCAGCCGAGACATGCCGGTCGTGTCGCATGACTCCGCGGTACCACCCGTTTTGGATTGCCTTACGGACAGCCGAGACCAGGCCGGGCGCCTCTCTGACTGCGGGCTACGCGGTCTGCGCCGGGCCGGGGCCGAGCGTCCAGCAATCCCTCTCGGTTCGTCCGTTAACGGGGACGAGCCGGGACTGCCTACCAGGGCCGTCACGGTCCGCTCCGCTCTTGGCGGGAGCAGGGTCAGGCTCCTTCAGCAGCCAGCTCCGGGGTGAACTTCCGCGCTGCGGATCGGTGAAAAGGCTCGCAGCCAGTGGCCTTTCCTCTCTGCTTCGGCCCTCGCCGTCTGTCGCGGCAGGGGGCCAACCCTACCTTCCGAATTCGCGCGTACTCTCCCCTTCGACGCCTTTCTCTCGCGCCTGTGTGCCTTTGTTCCTTGGGGTCTGGATCCGTATCGCTGACTGCAGGCGAGGGCGGCTCTTCTCTTTTTAGCAGAGGGATCCTCACCATGCTTGCTGGCCACGGCGAGGGCGCCCTCGCGGTTCCCTGCCTGTAAACACTCAAGCTATAGTATGCCAGATCCGGCGTTGAAAGTCTAGCAGGTAGTTTCCTCCCGCTTTCGGGCCTGCCCTGCCTGGGCAGGGTCCTGCCGTCAGGTCACGGGCCGCATCGGGGGCAGGGTCTCTCGCCCAGCAACGGGAGAAGTCAGCCGCAAGAGGGCCACTTCCGCGGCCGCTTTCAGCGCGGGGGAGTGACAGAAGCGGCATCGGACCAACCTGTCTGAAGGGCAGGCTGATCCGATGGCCATCAGTCGGGATTGGAACCGGGGTCGGGGTGAGAGATCACCTAGAGCGAGCCGCCGCCAGTAACCTCCAGGACGTGACCGGAGACATAGTTTGACAGCGGGGAGGCCAGGAAGAGCAAGGCACCGGCGGCCTCCTCGGGTGTACCAGCCCGGCCCAGGGGGATCAGCATAGTGGCCATCTGGCGTAACTGGCCGGGAATGCCCAGCTCAACCTCTTCCCCTTCGCGCTGAATCTTCTCTCCGCCCTCCTTGGGGGCCGTCAGGCGCGTCTCGATGAAGCCGAAGCAGGCACAGTTCACCTGCACATTGTAGCGCCCCCACTCCTTGGCCAGCGTCTTCGTCAGGCCGACAATACCCGCCTTGGCCGTTGCGTAATTCACCTGGCCAGCGTTGCCGTGCAGTCCTGAGACCGAGCAGACATTGATGACCTTGCGCGGATTGGCACGCCCATTGGCTTCCTGCTCGCGCTTGGCGGCCTCCCGGATAAAATGGGAAGCCTCACGCAGAATGCGGAAAGGAGCTGTGTTGTGCACCTCGAGCATGGCGTACCACTGCTTATCGGTCATCTTGTGGATGACGCCGTCCCAGGTGTAGCCAGCATTATTGACGATAATATCGAGGCCCCCGAAGGAGTCGAGGGTCGTTTTGATCAGCTGAGCAGGAAAGGCCGGATCAGTCACGTCGCCGGCTACCGCGATGGCCTTGCCACCGGCGGCGCGAATGGCCCCTACCGTCTCGTCAGCGGGACCCTGGTCGAGATCGCTTACGACAACGGCTGCGCCTTCCGCCGCGAAGAGCTTCGCGGCAGCCGCGCCGATGCCGCGTCCAGAGCCGGTAATAATGGCGATTTTACCGTCAAGCAAACCCATTGCGCTGACTCTTCCTTTCTCTCTTCAGATCGGTACGGATCTATAGAAGATAGGCGAGAGCGCAGCGAGCGCATGCCGACCGATCGAGCGCCGCTGCTCGCCCTTGCCTCTTGCATTCGTTGCTTGTCTCCGCCTGCCTGACTTCCTTCTTGCTCTCTTTCTCTCCTTACATGCTCGCATCGCCGCAGAGCTGGCAGGCGGGAGCCGGGCTATAGACACTGCAGCAGAAAGCGCGGGACAGGCCCGCCCTGGGGCGTCGTTGGCTAGTCGCTGCCCCGCTTAGGGAGAGCTGCTACAAAAGTGCCGCTCGCCTTGACATCGCCGTTTTGATCGACCGCCTGGATCTTGCCGGCAATGCGGGCCTCGCCGTCTGCCTCGTACTTCTCGGTGATCGTCCCGCTGCAGGTAATCACGTCGTCAAGACGGGTCATGCTCTTGAAGCGCACGCCGAACTTGCGCAGGGCCGTCGGTCCCACGTAGTCGCTCAGCAACTGGCCAAGAAAGCCCATGATCAGCATGCCATGAGCAATGATGCCGCCAATGCCCAGCATTTCGCCGATCTTAGGATCAGTATGAAGCGGATTGAAGTCACCCGACGCGCCGGCGTAGCGCACGAGCTGCAGATGGGTTACGGGGGCTTTGACAAGTCGGGGAATCTCGTCGCCAACCTGGACGTCTTCGAAATAGCGCTTCGCGGGAAGTTTCGCTTCCGTCGTCATCAATGAACTCCTTTGGTCGCTCTCTCGACTCTCGCTAGCGAACGATCAGAACCTGACGCGCCTTCAGGACTTCCTGCCCGCTCTGATTGGTATAGCGGGTCTCCAGCGTCAGAATATCCATCGAAGAGCCATCCTTGCCCTGACGCGATTTGCCATCGACAAGGGTCGTCACGCCAGTCAGGACATCCCCGGCATAGATCGGCGCCAGATACTCGTACTCCTCTTCACCGTGGATGATGCGCATCACATTGACGCCGATGGCGACCAGATGCTTGACAAAGTCAGAATTGCCCCAGAACTGGAAGGTCGTCGGCGTCGTCGGTGAGGCCGGTACGTCGGGATACCCCGCTGCCTGAGCAGCCTCTTTGCTATGATAGATCGGGTTTTCATCGCCAATCGCAAGATTCAACTCATGAATCTTACAACGCTCCACCTGATAGGTGAACGGGGGAAAGCTCTGCCCGATCTTGCTCTGGTCGAACATAACACACCTCTTTTTCGGCAGTACGGCAGGTAGCCAGAAATAGTATATAATGGTGTGCGAAAGAACGGCAACTGAGCCGCGGCAGCGCGGTGCAGCGCGGGACAGGGAGGCGCAGCAGGCTGTCAGGCGAAGGCCCACTGCAGTTGGCGCCCTTCCTCGATGATCCCAAGCCCAGCAGCGCCATCCCCAGTGGGCTTCTGCCTCGTGGCCCAGGCCAGGACAGCTATGGGCCTGTCCTCCCTCTCTGCCTGCCTTACCTTGCCTTGCCTTGTAGGGTATTGTACCCGCACCGGAGCTGCAAAAACAACGCATCTACAGAGGAAAGCCATAGATGGAACTCTCGAGTCAGGAAATCATTGAGCGCCTCAATGGCAGTCGGGCTGGTACCTTGTGGGAGGCCCTGGATATCTCGCTGGTCAGTGCCGACAAGGAGCGCGTCGTTCTGAGGATGCCGATCGGGCCGCGCCACAAACAGCAAGCCGGCTACTTGCACGGTGGCATCTCGGTTCTATTGGCCGAGACGGCGGCCTCCATCGGCACAGCTCTCAACATCAACATGGAGGAGCAGATGGCCCTGGGTCTGGAAATCAACGCCAACCATCTGCGTCCCAAGCGCGAGGGCCAGCTCACGGCCATCGCGACCCCCATCCACCGCGGGCGCACCACCCAGGTCTGGGAGATTCGCATCCAGGACGAACAGGAGAAGCTGGTCTGTATCTCGCGCTGTACCCTCGCCGTAGTTCCGCGTCCTCCGGAGGCCGTTAATCCGCTCATGGCTTCGCCACAGGCCTCCGAGTGATTCATCTGCAGGTCTTGACAGCCTCTGCTCCAGCAGGTACCCTACCTACCAGTAAGAGCACTGGCGTTCTTCGTTCAGCATAGCGGGCCACCTGGCCGCACTTCCTTTGTCCTGATAGCAGGTAGGTAGGTAGGTAGGAAGGTTTGCATCGGCTGCGGGAACAGGACAGCCAGCGGGCGGGGGAGGCTGCTCCCCACAGGGAGTGGGCGCTCTCTGGCGGCTCCCTGTCCTGTTCCTGCTAGTGTCCCCTAGGAGCAGACGCTATGGGCCTGACCACCGCTGGTCTCTCCCACTGGCAGGGCGAGCCTGCCGAAATCCCTCTCCTGAATATGACCATTGGCGACCTCCTGGACCACCGCGCTGAGGAGCTGCCCCACTGCGAGGCAATTGTCTATAGTGGCTATCCCGAGTATGGGGGAGCGCTAGATCTGCGCTGGACCTACTCCGACTTCCGGGAACAAGCCGAAGTGGTAGCTCGCGGATTGCTGGCTCTGGGCTTGCAAAAGGGCGAGCACATCGCCGTCTGGGCCGCCAACCTTCCCGAATGGCTGCTGCTGGAGATGGCGGCGGCCAAAGCTGGCCTGGTCCTTGTCACCGTCAACCCTGTGCTGCGCGCGCGTGAGCTGGAGTATGTGCTCCGCCAGGGAGATGTGGCCGCACTCTTCTTCATGGCACGCGTGCGCGACCACGACTGTCTGGAGACGGTGAGCCGACTGACCATTCCCGCTGGCTCGCCAGGAGCCGTGCGTAGCGAGGTTCTTCCCTTCCTGCGCTACGTCTGCCTGATCGGTCCGGTCCCTCCGGCCCTGACTCAGCAGGGCGGCTGGCGACCAGCCCTGTTCCGCGAACTGGTAGCGGCGGGAACAACGGTTCCTCCCGAGGCCCTGCGCGAGCGCCAGCGCAGTACGTCTCCCGACGATGTCGTTCAGATCCAGTATACGTCGGGGACCACGGGCTTCCCTAAAGGGGCCATGCTCACTCACCGCAACGTTCTCAATAACGCCATGCTCTTCGTGCGCCGCTCCAACGGTACACCCGACGATCGCGTGTGCAATCCTATGCCTTTCTTTCACACCGCCGGCTGCGTGTTGGCCGTGCTGGGCTGCCTCTATATGGGCACTACGCTGGTGCCCATGCTGGCCTTCGATCCGCTCAAGACTCTTCAGATCGTTAGCCACGAGCGTTGCACCTTGCTGGGGGCTGTGCCCACCATGCTGTTGTCTCTTCTGCAGCATCCGGACTTTGCCCGCTATGACCTCTCGACACTGCGGGCCGTGACCTGCGGAGGGGCCCCGGTGCCGCTCACCCTGATGCAACAGGTCAAAGAGCAGATCGGAGCCGATATCACGATCGTCTACGGGCTGACAGAGTCGTCGCCGGTGATCACCCAAACGCTGCCGCAGGATAGCTTTGAGCAGAAGGCCAGCACTGTCGGTAAGCCCCTGCCTTATACGGACGTGAAGATCGTTGATCCAGCCAGTGGCGCGGTCGTCCCCTGCGGCACTCCCGGCGAACTCTGCTGCCGCGGTTACCTGGTCATGAAGGGCTACTATAAGATGCCGGAAAAAACGGCGGAGACGATCGACAGCGAGGGCTGGCTCCATACTGGTGACCTGGCGACCATGGATGAACAGGGCTACGTGCGCATCGTGGGCCGCCTCAAGGAGATGATCATCCGCGGCGGTGAGAATATCTATCCAGCGGAAATCGAGGATTTCCTGCTGCAGCATCCTGGAGTAGCTGAGGCCCAGGTGATCGGCGTGCCAGACCCCTTTTTCGGGGAGGAGATCGCCGCCGTGATTCGCCCGCGCGAGGGCACCCAGGTTGACGCCGGGGAGCTGCGCGCTTTCTGCCAGGGCCAGATCAGTCACCAGAAGGTGCCTCGCTATTTCCTGTTCACGGAGAACTTCCCGATGACGGCCAGCGGCAAGGTCCAGAAGTTCTTGCTGCGCGAGCAGGCCATCAAAGAGCTGGGACTGCAGGGATAAGGTCCTGGGACGAGGAGCCTACCGGAGGAGAGGAACGCGCCCTGGGGGCGCTCCTCTCCTCCCTCAGGGCCGAGGTTGCTCTCCGCCAGCTACCAGGACACGGAAGGCCAGCCCATCCCCAGGAATGGGCCTCCGCTCATCAGGAAAAAAGTACCAGCCAGCAGGCCCGTCCTCCCCTCACTCGTTTTCCCAGCCAGAGAAAGACTCGCAGCCAGTCAGGGCCGACCGCTCCCAAGAAGGCGATCTCAGATGAAGACGCACCAACGTTATTGCTCTCTTTTGCTGCTGACCGTCCTGCTTTTTTTGTTATTCATTAGCAGTGCCTGTGCCGCTGCCACGAGCACACCTGGTTCTGGAGAGGCTAGCCCCACACCTGGCTCCAGACCGGCCCGGCCCACTTCCACCACACCCGGCACTGCCTCTACCGTCGCCACCCCAACGGTTGACGAACTCATCCGTGGCATCGTGCGCAACCTGACCCTAGACCAGAAGCTCGGCCAGATGGTGATTGTCGAATTCTACGGCCCCGCCTACAACGCCGATCTGCAACAGATGATCGAAGAGAGCCAGGTCTCAGGGATCCTCATCGAGAACGGCAACGGCAACGTCCAGAGCAGCGCCCAACTCACAGCCCTCAACGCCACTCTGCAAGCTCATGCCCATATCCCCCTGTTCATCAGCACCGACTTTGAGGGCGGCTACGTCAACGAGCTGCGCCGGATCACCGGCGAGCGCCCATCAGAGGCCGCCATTGGAGCCAGCGGCAACCTTCAATACGCCTACGACCAGGGTCTGGCCGCCGCGCACACCCTTACCGATCTCGGCCTCAATCTCAATTTTATGCCGATCGTCGACGTTCTCAGCAACCCCAACAATCCTGGACTTCCACAACGCACCTTCGGCTCCGACCCCACCCTCGTCACCAACATGGGACGCGCCTATCTTAAGGGGCTAACCGCCGGCGGCGTCATTGGCTGCCTCAAGCACTTTCCGGGCCTGGGCGCAGCGAACGTCGATCCCCACCGCTCGCTGCCGGGCGACGACCGCAGCCTGGCCCAGCTAGCCAGCGTCGACCTTGTCCCCTATCGCACCCTCATCAGCGAGGGGATTGTTCCAATGGTCATGACGACTCATCTCCTTAATCCGCAGCTCGACCCGCATCTGCCCACCTCGCTTTCACCAGCCGTGGTCACCGATCTGCTGCGCAACCGTCTCCACTTCGAGGGCGTGACCATCAGCGACACCCTCTGGATGGGCGGCATCAGCAATCGCTACAGCCTTGCACAGGCGGGGGTGCTGGCCGTCAAGGCCGGCGAGGACCTTCTGCTTGGTCCCCGAGGGCTGAGCGAGACGCGCACTTTGCTGGCAGCCCTCAAGCAAGCGGTCCTTAAAGGAGAGCTAGAGGAAAGCCAGATTGACGCCGCCGTAGAGCGCATTCTCGCCCTCAAGTTGCGCTACGGCATCCTCGGCCAGGAGCGCGCCCTGCAACTGCTGGCCACGCCCAGGGACCGGCCGGCTCCCAGGGCGCAGGCGCCTCTCCTGCCGGCCGGGCTTGAGAGCGACCAGCGGCGTCTTCCCCGGCCGGCCTGACAGAAAGGGTCAGAAGCTGGCGCCTCCGCCGCCAGCCCAGCCAGGCAGCCCCTTGATTCTCTTCTCCCTCCCTTTCTTTTCCTTACTGCGACCCAGAGCGCTCGTCGCTCGCCTCTCCACCCTCGACCCTCTCGGCGGGAATTGGCTCGGGGCCAGCGCCAGAAGACTGCAGTCGGGCGATTATCTCGGCGCTGCTCAAGATCGAGACTCCAATAGCGCGCAGCTCCTGCTTCGCCTGCTCGTACAGGCCGGAGACCGCATCTTCAACCAGGACCAGGCGGAAGTCGCGCTCGCTTGCCTCATAGAGGGTCGCGCGCGGGCAATTGGGGAAGTTACAGCCGCAGATTGCCAGCGTTGACACACGGGCGCGGCGCAGATATTCCTCCAGGGGAGTGCGGTAGAAGGCCCCCCAGCGCGGCTTGTAGATGACCACCTCGCGCGGCCAGAGATACTGGACCTGACCGGACAAGAGGCGCTCGGTCTCGAGGCGAGAGAAGCGATCGGGGAGCAGCTCGGGCACGATCTCACAGCCAGGCGAGCCAGCCAGCACCCAGCAGGCTCCCCCCTCAACCGCCGCCCGACGGCAGAGGTCCACGTTCGAGCCGTCGGCCAGATAGATGCGCACGACATGAACAATCGGGCGCTCCGCCGCGCGAAAAGCCTGCAGCAGGCGCACAATGGGAGGCACAACTGCCGCCGTTCCTGGTACACCTGCCGGTTGACCATCAAGAAAATCTCTTTGCATGTCGATTACAATGAGAGCAACAGCAGCAAAATCAGGCGTGATGTAGCGATCCATCAAGCTCACCAGAGGCAGGTAGTCACCGCAACCGATTAGCATCTTGTGATCATTGTATCATCCAGGAGCCGCTGGAATCGCAGAAGGCGAAGGAGAGAGCTGGTGAGCAATCCCCTGTCACAGCACTTTCTTACCTGGGAAAACAAAGCCAGAGCAATAAAACGCTGTGAGGTTTTCCGCACTGGTGACGTATTACTGAAGGGGTCAATGAGGAGAGAATCGCTGCCTGGAAGGAGTGCAGCAGGTGCCAGGATTCTCGCATTCCCTCGTTGCTGCCCCGCGTGCCTGTCACTAGCAAGTGTCGTCACTGACCTAACAACATCCGCCGGGGACGCTTCTCCTTCAGCCATCTGAGAGCAAACTGTGGGAATGACATATTCGAATGGTGCGGGAAGGAGTATGAAGCACATGAAGAAGCAGAAGGTAACCACAGGCGTTTTCCACTTGCTGCTTCTTGGGGTGCTCGCCCTCTTTGTCGTTGCCTGCGGCGGCGGCGGACAGAGCGGGACCACCACCAAGACCAAGGCGCCTGCCAGCCAGCAGAAGTTTATCTTTACCAATGCTGGCGTTCAGGATATCGAGACCTTTGATCCGGCACTGGTAACCGACCTGCCTTCGTCGACCGCCATTAACCTGGTCTTCACTGGGTTGGTGACGCTGGACGGGAACCTCAACGTGCAGCCGGAGATTGCCACCTCGTGGGATATCTCTTCGGACGGTCTCAAGTATACGTTCCATCTGAAAACGAACGTCAAGTTCAGCGATGGCACACCTGTCACCTCGTCAGATGTAGCCTACAGCATCGATCGCGCCCTGCAGCCGGCTACAAAGTCGCCGGTCGCTGGTAGCTATTTGAGCTTGATCAAGGATTCCGACAAGCTGGGCGCCGGCAAAATCAAGACCATCATCGGCGACAGCCTGATCACGCCCGATCCTCAGACGATCACGATCGTTCTGAACAAGAAGGCTGCCTACTTCCTGGATGCACTGGCTTACCCCACCTCCTACGTGGTGGAGAAGAGCATCGTCGAGAAGTACGGCAAGAGCTGGACCGACCATCTGGAGGAGGGCGGCGGCACTGGCCCCTTCAAGGTGCAGTCCTACCAGCACAACAAGCAGATCGTCTTCGTGCCCAATCCCTACTACTATGGGCCGAAGCCGCAGCTGCAGCAGATCATCATGCCCTTCTATCAGGACGTGAAGACGGCCTATCAGGTCTATAAGACCGGCAAGATCGACATCACGCCCATCCCCATCACCAACATCCAGGAGGCGCGGGCTAAGACCGCCGAGTACAGCGAGACGCCACAGCTCTCGATCGACTATCTGGGCATGAACTACCTGGTCAAGCCCTTCGATAACATCCACTTCCGCCAGGCGCTCTCGCTGGCTATCAACCGCGACCAGATCATGTCGGCCATCTGGAAGAACACCCGCCTGCCGACATACCACATCGTGCCGAAGGGTATGCCAGGCTATAACGCCAGCCTGACCGGCCCGGCGGGCGTCACCTCGACGGCGGGCGACAAGACCAAGGCCAAGCAGCTTCTGCAGCAGGCTCTCCAGGAGATGAACCTCTCCAGCCCATCCCAGCTCCCCCCGCTGCAGCTCTACTATCCCACCGGTTCGCAGGACGTGACCAACGAGATCACGACCCTGACCAGCCAGTGGCAGAGCGTGCTCGGGATCACGGTGAAGCCTGTGGCCACCGACTTTAACAAGCTGCTCGAGGATCTGAACGCGGCGGTGGGGAACCCCAAGGGCATCGGCTTCTGGTCGATCGCCTGGATCGCTGACTACCCCGATCCGCAGGACTGGCTGACCCTCCAGTTCGACAAGGGTTCTCCCAACAACCAGGTCAACTACGGCCAGAACAACTCGACCGATGCTGCTCAGCAGCAGCAGGTCCAGCAGAATCTGGAGGCGGCTGACGCCATGGACAACGGCCCGGCCCGCTACCAGGCCTACAACCAGGCCGAGCAGCAACTGGTCAACGATGTGGCCTGGCTCTCGCTTGATCAGCGCATCGGTTTGCGCCTGCTCAAGCCTTACGTGATCGGCATGAAGTTCAACGCTCAGGGCCTCTTCCCGCCTGAGCTGTGGGCCAACGTCTACATCGCTCAGCACTAGGACAAGCCTGACCGGTCCCTGAGCGCCAGGCAGAAGCTCCCGGAGGAGTTCCAGCTCAACACACCCTGGTGCAGGCAGGCAAGCAAAAGCCGGCCGCCAGCCGTGGCCGCAGCGATTTTCCGATCGCATGCTGGCTCAGCGGCTGGGCAGGCCGGCTTTTTTATGGCTACTTTGCCTGTCTCAGTCCTTCCCTCCTCGCCCGGCCAGGCCCCCCTTCAAGAGGCGCGGCGACGGTTCGGCGAAAGGCCCCAGGCCATAGAAGGCATCGCGATTCCACAGGGCCTGAAAGACCGCTGCCGTCGAGGCCAGCAGCAACCAGAGAAAGAGCGTAGCCAGCGAGAGCGCCACCAGGCTATCGCGCAGACGCAGCAGGGCTACCAGCCCGCTCGCCACCGTCAGGCCCAGCATGAGCAAAGTCAACACGAGGGCATTCAATGGCGAGCGCAGGCCGAAATAGGCAGCGCTGAAGATGACGTAATCGAGCCAGGAAGCGGCCTGCAGAGCCAGGTAGGTCCCGCGCCCCGGACTGCTGGCCGGCTTGTTAAGAACACGGAGCAGTCCCCAGATGACCGACAGGTTGTTGATGGTCCAGGCGGGGCCAAAGACCCAGGCGGGTGGGGCAAAGATCGATTGCTTCAGCTCCTCGAAATAAGCCACGTCTCCAAGAAGCTGCCCCGGACTGCTGATTCTCCTCCCCTGCCAGCGGTTGACCAGGCCGCTCAGGGCAAAGGTCAACCCCTGGACGAGCACGTAGAAGAGTAGCCCGTGATACCAGCGCCAGGGTCGGCCCTCTTCCCGAGAGAAGAACCTTCCCGCAAGAGCGCGCCAGTCGGCCTCTGCCTTCCTGCTCTCTCTGTTGAGCGCGAGCGCCATCTTTGCCTCCTTCTTTCTGTTCGCGCAGGAATGGGACTTGCTCCCTTCCCTCACCTTGCAGGATGCGCCCGGCACCTGTCCGCCCGCCAGGGAGAGCTAGCAGGGAACCAGGCGGCTCCTCTGCCTGCTATTGTACCTCTCCCAGCAAGCAAGCTGCCAGAGACGACGGCGCCGACTCGCTTGCGGCACAGGCCCCCAGCGGCGCCGAGCAGACAGGAGCGGCGCGGGCCAGGCAACGCGGTGAGCCAGGGGTCAGATGAGCAGCGATGCTTGCCTTTGCCCCTTCGTCCCGCCAGGATCAGGCCCAGGACGCGCCAGAATGGATGGACCAGCGAGGACGAAGAGGGAACGTGCGAGAGAGGAGGCAGAGAGAGCGAAGGCTCATCCGCCGAGATAACCAGGCAGGCAGCGCGAGCGAGACGGCAGCCATTCCAGGCTGGCACCGTTGCCTATCGGCCCACAGGCCAGCAGAGGACGGGGAGCTGAGGCGCGATCGATCTGGCGAGGTTCGATAGAGAGACAGGCCCCTGCACCCAGCCAGCTATCACAGGGTCTGGACGAAGCTGGCGATAATCGTCTGCACTTCGTCCAGTCTTCCCTGGAAGAAGTGATCCGCCCCCTCCACTGCGATCATCGTCTTAGGAGCCGGTAACTGTTCGAACCAGCGAGCCGTCAGAGCATAGGGCGCAATTTCATCCCGACTCCCGTGGATGATCAGCTTGGGCTTGGTGCAGCCCTGAAGCGTGTCCCCGTCGAAGCTGCGCGCAGGCACGCCCAGACCGATCAGTGCCCGCACTCTACCGTCAACCGCTCCTACCCGCAGGCCCACATAGGCGCCAAACGAGAAACCAGCCAGAATGACCGGGAGGCCCGGATAGCGATGGCTGAGGAAATCCAGCGCATAGCGCACGTCATCCATTTCCCCTCTCCCTTCATCGTAACTGCCCGAGCTTCTCCCCACTCCTCGAAAGTTAAAGCGCAGCGCCGGTATCTGCAATGCCTGAAGAATCTGGGCCACCTTGAAGACTACCTTGTTGTCCATCGTCCCCCCATAGAGCGGATGCGGATGACAGACCAGGGAAACGTAGTGTGGTTTGACGCCCGCTTCCTCGGGCTTCAGGATACCCTCAAGACGGCCCAGCGGTGATGGTATGTCAACGTGTAAGATCTGTGCGATAACATCCCCCGCCTTTCTAGTCTGAAAATAAAGGGCTACCCATAGCAAGAGTCGTCACTCTGATAGTATAGCACGAATCTTGTGTCCGCTACAGATATGCTACTTTATGCACTGTGCAGGTTGATAGTGCCAGTACCGACATCCAGCCGCAAGACCGCTGTTGGCGCCGGCCCACTTCCTGGGACGAGAGGTCCATAGTAGGTGGCAGAGCCAGCATTGGTACTGACCTGGATCGGGAAGGCGCTGACAATTTTGCCGCTGTTGACATAGGCACTCAGAACAACGGCGGTCGAGGCAGGAAGCGTAATGTCGAGCTGACCAAGTTCGCTATGAATCTGAAAGAGCGGTCCTTTGCCTGAACCCACCACGGTGCGGGTGTCGAGTGAGCCATTGAAGGTCACCTGGCCGTTGACGGTGCGCAGGCTGCTGCCATCGCTCAAGGTTGCTCCTTCGACGGTAATGTTGCCCACCTCATCATTGAGGACCAGCACCCCCTTGAGGCCCTGGATGTGGATGTCTCCCACCGCCAGCTCTACGCTCAGCTGGAAAGGGGTCGCGCTCTGATTGACCTGAGCCGGCAGCCTGAAGCGGAGGTCGACGCTGTCGCTGGAGCCTTTCAGGCTCTCGCTCTGCGATAATGTCGCTGTGACTTGCAAGCTTGTCGGCCCCGGTTGGACCTGAACGGCGATACGTTTGAACTCTTCATTGGCCTCGTCCTGTCCCCCGGCTTTAGTATGCTTGATGATCGTTAGCTCTGGTACGGACAGGTCGGGATCGACGGCGATGTCTATGCTGCCAATCTGGCTACTGACCTTGAGCTGCGCCAGGTCGTTGATAGGAATTGTCTGCTGGCTTGTTTGGGTATAGGGACCACTCGTCAGTCCCGGAATCGGCAAGGGAGCGCTGCCAGTGACGCTCTGCAGAGCGGCAAAGACGGCCACCATAATGCCGATGAGCAGCAAGAGGATGGCTGTGGTGCATCCTCCGAGCCACCAGAGCCAGGCTGGCCCGCGGCGCTGGCGTCGTCGGCGTCGGTAGGCCGCCACTCGTCGGTCATCATAAGGAGGCTTCCTGTCCTCCTCGACCATCAGGAGGTCTTCTTGCCCTTCGATTGTCTCCTCTTCTTCTTCTTCTTCTTCTATCTCTACCTCGTCCTGAGCTGCTCGCCTCCCCTGCCAGTGGCGTGCCCCTCTGGGCTTTAGCTGCGCGCTCTCCGTCCGCCAGTCCTCGGCTCCACTATAGCCAGCGCGGGAACGGCGAGGCCGTCGTCGGCCTGGTAGCAATTCCTCGAATGCTGGCCAGGTCGCCTCTTCTGGCTCCTCCGGCTCTTGTGACCAGCGAGGTCCTTGGCTATTTCTGCTCATAAGTGCTTCCCTTCTCCTGTCTCCGATGGCGGGACGGCCCCGCTCTCAATCTGGTCAGGCTGGGCTATACCAGTCTTTAGTCGGGCAGAATCCTGCCCCTCTTCTGGAGTACGCTTGAAGAAGGTCACAGGTTGGCTCTCCCGAAAAGCCAAAGCCGGAAGGACGGCCAACAGACAGAGAATACCAGCTACCAGGAAAATGGTGGTATAGACAGTGTGGGCCGCGCGGACCAGATAGGCCGTGTAGGCTTGCAGATAGGCAGAGCTGAAGGGGGTGGTCCCAGGCGGAGGAACAAAGGCGGCAGCCAGGGCACGAAAATAGCCCAGGCCCCAGGAGGTAAGCGCCGCCAGCCCAAGGATCATGCCAACCATGCGGAGCATGGTGACGAGGGAGGCCGCCAGACCGGCCCGCGCCTCCTGAGCTGCATCCAGGGCTATCACTCCGATGGGGGCAATGACCAGACCAAAGCCCAACCCTCCCAGGACCGTGCTGAGCGTGATCTGGTTCCAGTCCACCTGCAGCGGCCAGAGATGCATCAGCCAGAAAGCCGCCGCGGCGCACAGCAGTCCAGCTACCGCCACAGGACGGCTTCCCAGGCGTTCGCACAGCCACCCTCCCAGCAAAGCCCCTACGGGGATCATGGCCGTCAGACGTAGCAAGGCCAAGCCGCTGGAGATCGCCGTCTCTCCCAAGACCGTCGCGACAAAGATGGGAATGTCCACCATCGCAATGATGAGGGCGGCACCGACCAGCAGACTGACCAGGGCTGTCGCCACAAAGGAGAGGCGACGAAAGAGGCGCAGGTCTATTACGGGCGCACCGCGGCCCGGCAACCGCAGCCGAAGCCAGCCCCATCGCCCGGCCGCCCCACCTGTCCCCCGGCTTACCTCCGCCAGCCCCTTTCGCTGTAAGCGCAGTTCTATCACCAATAAGAGGATCAGCAGGAAGAGCGAGAGAGCGATCAGGGCCGAATTACCGTGCGCTTCCGAGGTTCCCGCCGCGCTTTGAGCTGGCAGGCTGGCCTGGCCTGTCCCTGTCGTCAGGAGAGTTGCCTCCTGGGCCAAACCGAGGCTGAGGCAGAGCAGGACAGCCCCTAGCAGGGCCGCCCCAATGAGGTCAACACCCGGTCGCTCTGTCGCCTTCGAGGCTCGCCCCGGCTCTCGTAGCCAGAAGGCCAGCGGCACCATCAGTCCGGCTACCAGCGGCAGATTGAGGAAGAAGATGGCGTTCCAGCCGAGCGTCTGGGTGATCCAGGCACCGTAGAGGGGACCCAGGACTCCCCCCGCCTCTGTGACCATACCGATCAGCCCAAGGGCTGGGCCCAGGCCGCGCTCCCCATAGTGATCGCTGGCGATGGCCATAGCGATTGGCACGACGGCGCCGCCTCCTGCGGCCTGAAGCACGCGCGCCCCCACCAACCAGACCAGACCTGGCGATTGCGTATCTATGCCGAGCGCCTGCAAGAAGGCCAGATCATTTTGCGTTCCCAGCCAGGGGGCCAGGCCACAGACCAGCGAGGCCAGGGCAAACAGCGCCAGACACAAGAGCAGCAGGCGCCGCCTCCCATAGCGATCGGCCAACTGTCCTAACAACGGCATGGCAATCACATAACCTAGCAAGTAGCCGCTGATAATCCAGGAGGCACGATCGATCTGCAAGAGGGGGATCTGCAGATCGGTGATTATCTGAGGCAGGGCCGTCACCACGACTGTTTGATCGAGAGCCGTCAGGAAGACAGCCGCGCAAACGAAGACCAGCGCCAGCCGCGGCCAGCGCCTGCGCGCCTCGCCCTGACGGTGGCTCACGCCAGCGAGAGAGAGCACCGACACACCTCCAGCGGTCAGGAGGCACCAGCAGCCCTCGGGGCCATCAGACGGCTGGTGCACTAATCACAATCGACTCGTTGAATTTCGACAGCTTCAACGTGCGCACAGTCTGGCTGGTGTCGCCATCGGCGGCCACCCCGGTCAGGCGTAGCTGATAGGGCAACTGATCGCTCTTGCCGATCCAGACGGAGGCGTCCAGCAGGGAGCCGGTCCGCACCTGGTCGCCCAGCAAGCCGCGCAGATAGCTGGCGTCGAGCTTGCCCGTGGTGTTCCAGCAGGCCACCCCATCGATAGTGCTCTCGCTGGGTGTCGACGGGTTGCGAATCTGGGCCAGGAGGGCAGCAATACCGGTCCGCGAATCGGAGAGCACCCGGGGATCGGGCAACCCAGCGGTGGCCTGCCAGCGACCTGTAATGGGATCGGTCATATACTGCTTCTCGCCCACCACAATGATTTTGACCTGAACCAGCGAGCCGAGTACGAGGGCCCCAGCATTGGCCTGGAGACGATCAGGAACGACCAGATCACCATCGGCGCTTTGAATGACCAGGGTAGCGCTGCTACCGGCGTGCTCGACCTTGAGATTGAAATGGTAGGAATGGACCTTCTGCATGGCGGCCTGGGCCCCAGCGAGCAACTGGCGCGCATCGGGGGCAGAGCTGCCACCGCAGGCTACCAGCATAAGCAGCAGGGCCAGGGCCATAACCAGCGCCAACACATCCCCAGGCCGGGTCCACATCGCCCCGGCAGCCTTCCCATGATCGGCGACGCCATTGGTCGCCTCCATACGGTTCAACACCTGGTTCTTCTGATGATGCATGCTCCGCCTCGTCCTATCGTTCTGCTAAGGATTGTATCAGCTATGACGGCTGAAGGTAAGGTGACGGTCACCCCTCCTCTCCCCCTCTCGGCCTGCGGCCTCGCCCTCGTCCAGAGCTGTTGCTTGCTCTGCTGACTGGATTCCTGCCGCTCAAGAGGGGCAGCCCTTTTCAAGGAGAGCAGCGCAAGCTATAATTACCATGCAACGACAGGCAATACGTCAGCAGGCACGAAGGAGCAACTGATGGCTGAGAAGCCGCGTTTCCGTGTTCGCTTCTGGGGCGTACGCGGCAGCTACCCGGTACCAGGCACGCAGACGCTGCGCTACGGAGGCAATACGGCCTGCGTCGAGGTGGACGCCAGCGGGCGCACACTGGTGCTGGATGCTGGCAGCGGTATTATCGCCCTGGGCGATTCCTTGCTGCGACGCAGCAACGGCAATGCGCTCCACATCGCTTTGCTGATCACCCATGCTCACGGTGACCACCTGCTCGGTTTGCCTTTCTTTGCCCCTCTCTATGAACCAACGGTCAGCATCGACTTCTTTGGTCCCCGTCTGGCCGGGCGCGACCTCGAAGGGCTTGTCGTACCGATCATGTCGCCACCCTACTTTCCTGTCGATATTCGCCAGTTGCCATCGCGGCGAGCCTTCCACACTCTGGAAGACAACACCTGGATTGTATGGAAACCAGGTCACCAGCAGCCGCTTTTGCTGCAGGAAGGCCAGGCTTCGCGGGCCTTTCCTCCGCCGCCGATGGAGGTTCGCGTTCACGCCCGCTTCACAACCCTCCATCCTCAGAATGGCTCGCTGCTCTACGCCATCGAGCATGCCGGACGGCGCGTGGTCTATGCCACCGATCTGGAGTGGGGAGAGCGGTACGAGAGCGAGATGCTGGCCTTCCTGGAAAAGGCCGATCTTCTGATCCACGATGCTCAGTATACCCCCGAAGATTATCGCCATGCGCGGCGCGGCTTCGGCCATAGTACCTACGAGATGGCGGCCACAGTGGCCCGCCTGGCTAAGGTGCGCGAGCTGATCCTCTTCCATCATGAGCCAACTTACGATGATCAGAAGCTGGAGCGCATCGAGTCGGCTACCCGTCAGCAGTTCGGTCGGGTGCGCCTGGCACGTGAAGCAATGGAGATCGACCTGCTGGTCAACTAATTCCAAACAGGCTTATCCTGTATCAGTCAGTCTAACACCCAAGGGAGGCTGAGCGCTGAGGGAAGAGAAGAGCAGAGCAGAGAATGCCCTGGATAGAGCAATCGCAGACCCACTCACCAGAGAGAGGAGATCTGGACCGGACTTTCACCCTGACCCGAAGGATCTGAAGCCAAACGCCAGCCTCTGCGGAATCTACTCTGCACCGAGAGAGACCCGATATCGACAACGAGGAAAGCAATGGAGACGAAAATCAATGTGGTTTTGGCGTTGATGATCGTCGCTTCATTCCTGATCGCCATTGTGCTGCACGAGTTTGCTCATGCGCAGATGGCGACCTGGCTCGGCGATCCAACGCCTCGGATCGAGGGACGCTATACGCTGCGCTTGCGCCGCCATCTTGATCCGTTGGGAACACTGCTTTGTCTGATCCTGGCCTTTATGCCGGTTGCCTTTGGGCCTGTCGGCCTGGGCTGGGGCCAGCCCGTGAAGATCGATCCCTGGAAGCTGCGCGGCGGACGTACCAGCGGCCCCTTGCTGGTCGCTCTGGCCGGCCCGGTCTTCAATCTGCTGCTGGGCCTGATCTTTGCCCTGCTCGCGCGCCTCGTCTACCCTCTGGTCTCGGAGAACGCCATCCTGCTACGCATCCCGCAGCTCTTGATGGTCTTCGGCTGCACCAATCTGGCTCTGACCATCCTGAATATTCTGCCGGTCTATCCGCTCGATGGCTATCAGATTGTCTACATTCTGCTGCCGACGCGCCAGGCCCTCCAGTTCGCCCGCTCCGGCCCCTGGGGCCCCCTGATCATCCTGGCGCTTTTCTTTCTCATTCCCTTCGCCGCTGAAGTGGCCCGGATGCCCAACTTTTTCCTGGCCCATATCCCTGGCTATATCCGCGATGGCGCCTTCTTCCTGGCCAGCCTGGTAACCAACCTCACGACGCTCAATGTCGAGAAAATCTACACCTTCTGAGCGGATGGGCCTCGCTTTGGTGGAAGGAGAATACAACGGCCAGGAACGGGTCCCAGGCAGGCAGCGGCGAGCAAGGGGACATCTCTCGGTGGGACGGGTGGGCTATCGCCTCAAGCAGGTCTGGACCCAGCTCGGCCCCGTTCGTCCTCTGAGCAGCCTGGAGCGAGCCGAGCTGAGCGCGATGCTTCCCCCCGCTGCTCTCGCGCTTTTTGAGAGCATGTCGCTGGCAGACCAGGCCCATTGCCTGCGCGTCTATCGCGGCCTGCAGGCAGCCGGCTGCCATGATCGCGAGCTGCTGATCGCCGCCCTTCTGCACGATGTGGGCAAGGGAAATGGGCGCGTGCCTTTCTGGACACGGCCGGTGATTGTGCTCGGCAAACGCCTCGCCCCACGCTGGCTGGCACGCCTGGCAGTCTACCCGCGGCCAGAGCTACCCCGCTGGCAACAGGCTTTGGGCTACGCCTGGTGGCACGCCGAGATTGGGGCAACCCTGGCAGCTCAGGCCGGCCTCTCCGAACGAACAGTGCTCTACATCCGCACTCACCATGAGCCAGACGGGCCTGCCGCCGAGCTGCATCGCATTGACGAGCGGTCGTAGGCACCGCATCGGCCTTGCGGCCTTGGGGAGGAGAGCGCGCAGCAGACCAGGGCCGGTCTCCAGGAAGATCAGCTCAACGGCCATTGACCCCGTTCCGATCTCCTTCTATACTGGCCTTGCCCTGAGTCTTCCAATGCCTGCCTGCACCGGGCAGTTTCGCCCGGCCCAATTCCATCCAGCCCGGCACCGCCGTGTGTCGGACGGCAAGCTAACAGCAGCGGCCACCGCCTACGAGGTTTCTCAGCGATGACACAGGATAAGGAGCGTCAGCCAGGCGCACAGACAGCAACTACTTTCCCTCAGACCGCGGTCAACCATGATCTCAAACCTGAGAGCACTCGAGATCACAGGCCAGACCACGAGCACGCTGCCTCTCCGGCTGCGAACGCCAAAGAGCCGTCCGCTTCCTTTCCTCTGCAGGGAGCGAGCGAACTCTGGGGGCTGCCTCAGACCGGCTACATTGTCCGCTTGCCGGTCTTCGAGGGTCCTCTGGAACTGCTGCTTCACCTGATCGAGAAGCGTCAGATGGAGATCACAACCATCTCCCTGGTGGCCGTCACGGATCAATATCTGGCCTACCTGCGCCGCTGGCGCGAAGAGGAGCTACCCCTGGCCAATATGGCCGCTTTCGTCTCCATTGCGGCCCGTCTGCTCTTCATCAAATCGCAGAGCCTCTTGCCGCGCAACCCACGTCAGGAGATCTCAGAGGAGGCCCGCCAGGCCGAGGAGATGGCCGCCGAGCTGGAGCGTCATCTGAAGGAATACAAGATCGCCAAAGAGATCGCCTCGGTGCTGCGCCAGCGAGCGGAGGCGGGTCTGCAGACCTACGGGCGTTCCAGCCTGCTGGCCGGCATAGAGGCGCAACTGGCCTGGACCCCTCCCACCCTGGTCGGCCTGGAGGTCGAGGCCCTCGCCCGCAGCTTTCGGCGCCTGCTCGAGACCCGCAATCGCCCCGAGGCGGAGAGGAACACCGGCCTGGTGCTCCCCCTGGCGCGCGTACGCGTCAGCGAGCGCATCGCCGTCATTACCACTCGCCTGCGAACAGCTCCCCGTCTCTGGCTCAGCGAGCTGCTGGAGCCGGAGGCCTCGCGCCTGATGATCGTTGTCACCTTTCTGGCTATGCTCGACCTCTGGAAACACGAGCGCATCTGCGTCCGCCAGGAAACCCTTTTCGGGCCGATTCTGCTCGAACGCGGACCGCGCTGGCAAGAAAGCGAGGATGGGCAGGAGGCCGTTCCCCGCGAGGACGAGGGCGACTAGCTCCGCCCGCCGAGCCAGGCGGCCTTTTCTCTGACGGCTCTTCCTGACCCATCCTCTTTTTCAGAGCAGTCAGGCGGCAATACGGCCGGCTCCGGGCTTGTTGGCACACTAACTTGACAGAAGCTGGCTCAAAGTTTATACTAAAACAATAGTAAAAACCCTGGATGGAGCGCTTGCCAGCGTGCAAGCGAGCAGAAACAAAAGAGGACCACTGGCGGGGTGCGGCGAGGAGCTGCGCCCTGCGCCATTCCAGATAGATTCAAGACGCATGCACGAGGGGAGTGTTGTTATTATGACGGACGAACCCAGGGAAACCACAGAGCGGCCGCAGCCCGAGCAAACGCCCCAAAGCTCGGAGCCGGCGGCTGAGACGACCCAAAAGGAGCAGCCGGAAGCCAGTCCCGCTGCTGGCCAGGCCGAGTCAGCCGAGGCGCCCGCTGTCGCAGCCGAGGAGCAGCCCGCCCCCACGCTCGAGGAGCGCATTGCTCAACTGGAGGCCCAGCTTGCCGACCTGACGACCCAGCTCGCCCAGGCTCGTCAGGAGGCCCGTGAGAACTGGGACAAGTTTGTCCGCGAGCGCGCCGATCTGGAAAACTTCCGCAAGCGGCGTGAGCGCGATATCGCCGATCGCGTTCTCCAGCAGAAGAAGGCCCTGCTCAACAAGCTGCTCGAGGTCATGGACAACCTCGATCGCGCGCTTGCCTATCAGGATAGCCTGGACCGCCAGGGCCTGCAGCAGACCCTGCGTCTGGTGGCCTGGCAGATGAACGAGCTGATTCGCAGCGAGGGCCTGACCCCGGTGCCTACGGTGGGCGAGCAATTCAATCCCTATATCCATGAGGCCGTCGAGGCCGTTGAGGACAGCGAGAAGCCAGAGGGTATCGTCGTGGAGGAGGTTCGCAAGGGCTATAAGCTGAGCGATGAAACGCTGCGCCCCGCCCGCGTGAAGGTAACGGTGGCTGCCAGCAACAAGGAGCGCGAGCAGCCGGGAGGGGCCTGAGCTGAGCCAAGATCGTCGGGGAAAGGCCAATCCCGCCAACCCAACCTAACCCAACCCAAGATAAGCGAAGCTAAGCTAACCAATGGCGCTCTCGGGCCAGGATGAAATCAACTCTGTCAGGGACATGCTGTGCTGGCGTTCATATCCGCTCTCTTTCTTGAAAGTAAGCAGGTAAGTAAGTGTACGGCCTTTCCCTGCACTTCCGTCCTGATCGACGCACCAGGTTGGGGCAGATCCTGCAAAAGCTGGCTGGCATCAGGCCAGCGGGAGCCTGACAGGGCCTCCTGAGCGCGGCAGATCCGGTCTGTCTGTAGGTCGTGGCTCCGCAAGCAAGCAAGTAAGCGCTGGCAGAGGCTGGCAAGCGAGCCATTAGAGCCAGCAGCTCTCAATGCAAAAGGGGCGGGCAGATGGAATACAAAGACTACTACAAGATCCTCGGCGTCTCTCGCGGGGCCAGCGCCGATGAGATTAAGAAGGCTTTCCGCAAGCTGGCCCGCAAATATCACCCCGATGTCAACCCGGGGGACCGCTTCGCCGAGGAGAAATTTAAGGAGATTAACGAGGCTTACGAAGTGCTCTCTGACCCGGAGAAGCGACGCAAGTACGACACCCTCGGCCCCAACTGGCAGGACCAGTTCGCCGGCTTCTCGGGCTTCCGGCGCTCCTACCCCTATGGCAGTGGGCGCTCCTCAACAATGGACTTCGAGAACAGCGGCTTCTCCGATTTTTTCGAGGCGCTTTTTGGGCGCAGCGCCCGCGCGCCGCGTCAGGAATTTCGCCGGCGCGCTGGGGACAATATCGAGCAGCCGGTCGAGGTGACGCTGCGCGAAGCCTACACCGGTGGCACGCGCACCTTTAATATTCAGTCGACAGAGATCTGTCCTGTCTGTCAAGGCATCGGTGAGGTCCACGGACGGGCCTGCGCCACCTGCGGCGCCCAGGGTACGGTCGTGCGCAGCAAGAAAATTCAGGTGAAGATTCCTCCCGGCGTCGACAACGGCTCACGCATCCGCGTCGCCGGCGAGGGACAGCCCGGCATCGGAGGCGGACCGCGTGGCGACCTCTACCTGATCATCAGCGTCAAACCGGACCCGGTCTTCGAGCGCCGTGGCGATGATCTCTATCTGGATATCGATGTCGATCTCTATAAGGCTCTGCTGGGGGGTGAGGCGCTTGTTCCGCTTCCCGATGGGCGGAAGCTGATGCTGACAATTCCACCGGAAACTCAGAACGGGCGGCTCTTCCGCCTGGCAGGCAAAGGGATGCCCCGCCTGCGCAGTGAGGGCCAGGGCAACCTCTATGCCCGCGTGCGCGTGGTGCTACCCATGCATCTCTCCGCCGAGGAGCGCCAGCTCTTCGAGCAGCTCGCCCGCACGCGCAACGTCGAGGTTCGCTCGGCCACCTGATTCCCATCCAGCCAGGAGGAATCAATCCGCCTTCCGACCGCTCGTCCCGGCTCACCCGGTCCGGGCCCTATCCATCCATCCATCGCTCGGCCCAGAGAGAGACTGGCGGAGAGCTGAGGGCAGCTCGCAAGGCCAGGGGATAGTCAAATCAACGAATGGCTATCTAGCCAGGCTGCTCACTCTCCGGCTCGCCAGGCTACGGCGGGCAGACGAGAGGAAGGGAAAGATCAAGACTCGACCGCTGCCGGTGCAGTCGCCGTTGCCAGCGATCATCCGCCCGAACAAACCGAGTGACTGACGCGCACATTCGTTTACGTAGCAAGAGCAAGGCAGGCTGGCCAGACAGCTTTGCTCGCCCGCTGCTCTCCCGTCCACTCGCTCGCTCCCAACGTCAGCAAGCAGGCCCAGAGAGAGCAGACCGGGCAGCGGCCAGGCACGGCCTGAGCACTAGGAAGGAAGGAGGGAGGTACCGTGCCGGAGCGTGAGAATGGTGCCTGGTATATCATTAGCGTCGCTGCGGAGAAAGCCCAGGTGCACGAGCAGACCCTGCGCCACTACGAGCGCCTTGGGCTGATCACGCCTGCTCGCAAGGGCAATAGCCCCCACAGCCCACGCCTCTATTCCGATAAGGATATCGAGCGCGTGATCCACATCCGGCGATTGATGCGCGACCTGGGGGTGAACCTGGCCGGCGTGGAGGCGATCCTCCATATGAAAGATCGCATGGAGCAAATGCAGCAGGAGATGGAGCGCGAGATCGCCCGCCTGCGCGAACAACACGAGGCCGAGACGCGCCGCCTCAAAGAGATCATCCAGCGCCTGCAGCAGGGATTGTCTGCTCCCTCGTCACCATCATCTCCATCATCATCATCTTCTTCTTCGTGAGGCAGGGCAGGCGCTCCTGCCAGGGCCGTTCTCTTCCCTCAGCTCAGCCCCAGCCAGCTCAGGTCCCGGGGGACTGACGCGGAAGCGACGGGCGCAACCTGTCTGTTCGCCTGCCCTGCCCTAGCTTGTTCTGTCGCCAGATCGCCACACCTGCTTTCCGCCTTTCCGCGCGGGGTCCGCCTCTTCCGATCTGTCCGATCTGCCAGGGGCCTTCTCGCGCTCTCTCGCCCATCTCAGGCCGTGGGCGGCGTCGTTGTAGTAGGCTGGGCTGGCTTTTTCATAAAGAGCGTTGCCAGGCGCTCCGCGTACTCTCCCACGATCGGGAGCTTGAGGTAGGAGCCACGATAGGCCATCACCATCAGGAAGAGCCAGGAGAGTCCGCCAACGACGAGGATCACGCCAGTGGCACAACTGATGGGCAGGGCCAGAATGATGGTCCCTAAGAAGGGGATCAGCCCGATGGTCCTCACTACGGCAAAGAGCAGGGTCAGCCCCCCAAACCACAGGATCGACTGGGCGGCATGAAACCGCACAAAGCGATTCTTCCTCTCCAGCAGAAAAATGAGGATGCCGCTGAAAAACCAGAACAGGTAGCTGAGGAGGGCCTCGTTCTTGGCATCCATCTTCAGCGTAGTGGGGTCGAAGACGCTGGCGGCTCGCGTGACGCTGGATGGCGGTTGATATCTATAGTATTGCTGCTGTTGCTGCTGCTGCGACTGTCCGTAGGGATTATAGCCGTAGGTCGGGCCGCCTGACCCTGGCTGGTAGCTGCCATATCCCGCATAGCCCCCATAGCCAGGGTTCGGCTGCTGTGGCTGTTGAGACTCAGGCCCCGGCGCCGGCTGTTGGTTCGGATTCCAGCTCATAGGCAATCACCACTCCTGCTCTCTTGCCTTCTCTGCAATCAGGGGAGTCGACGCAGCTCTGGGAAGGAAGAAGCGGATTCTGGCCGCCTCCCCAGGAGCGCGCCGCACTCAGGATCGACGTAGGACCGCGGGTAGTGGCTGGATACCACACCAGTTCGAGATCCGCCGTCCTTCATATTACGTGGGAGGCCAGAGACGGGTTGTACTTCCGAGAGGTCGCGGCAGCCCCCAAGGCCCCAGATTACCAGAGACCGGCCCGACCAGAGATCTGCTGGCGCTGGCGTCCCAGACGGCCCCCGCGAGCGGCTCACCGGCAGGCGGTCTCCTTTCGCCTGAACGGGCGAGGTGAAGCAGTCCCACGCTGCTGGCGGGCCGTTCGGATCCGCCTAAAAGCCAGGACCAGCGGGGCCGCTATAGCGCTCGGCATAGTCCCCAATGATGGGCAGCCGGATATGGCGACCCAGGAAGGAGAGGACGATCAGTGCCGCCCAACCCAGGGTTGCCACCAATTGAATCAAGGTTCCGAGAGCACCAGCCACCGCTCCGATCACAGGTATGAATCCTATGATGCGCAGCGCGATCATGACCAGCGTGACCAGAGCAAAGAGCAGCAGCGACTGCATGGCATGGAAGCGCACAAAGCGATTGCGCTTCTCAGTGATGAAAACGATCAGTCCGCTGATCCAGAAGAGCAGATAGCCCAGGGCTGCCGCCACGTTGGCGGGCAAGCCGGAGGAAGTGGGAGCATTGGCCTCAGCGGCAATGGCCGCGTTCTCGCTCGACGAGAAGCTCCCCCCTCTCCACTGGCCATAGCGATACTGCTGCTGCTGTTGCTGCTGCTGTTGATCGTATTGACTGTAGCCGCCTCTATAGTGCTGACCATACTGGTAGCCCCGATACGGCTGATAGGGGTCATCGTAAGGCGACTGGGTCGGTTCGGGTGGATTTGGATTCCAGCTCATCCCTCTGCGCTCACTCTTTGATGATGAAAATGCCTCTGTTCATTCCTCTCACTATGTTATTACGCACAGGGAACGGCCAGAGTTGTAGGGGACTTGATTGGACAGGGCTGGCCGGTGCCAGCCAGGCAGCGATTGAGTGAGGTATGTCCTTATGCCATCTGATGCTGCTGGTGAGGGTTCCCTGGAGGGAGAAAGGCGGAGAAGAAGAGGGTTGGCGATCTCTCCTTCTCCGCTCGCCAGGGTCTAGCGGTTCGGGCGGCCAGTCAATCGGCCAGCCTGTTAGGGAGCGGGCGAACTTAGAGGCCGGTACCGGCTGGCGGCGTAGCGGCGTAGCGCTCGGCATAGTCGCCGACGACCGGCAGCTTGAAGTACTTTCCCTGGAAAGCCATCACCAGGAGAATCACCCAGGAAACGATCCCCAGCACAGCGAGCAGCCCACTCAGGCAGAAGAGGATCAGCCCCACAAAGGGGATCATCTCCAAGACGCTCAGGACCACGAAGAGAACGGTTAAGCCACCAAACCAGATGATGGATTGCATGGCATGGAAGCGCACAAAGCGATTCTGCTTCTCAACCAGGAAGAAAACCAGGCCGGTGATCCAGCCGACGAGATAGCTCAGGCCGGCAGCCATATTGGCATCCATACCCATCGAGGTAGGGCCGAGAGTGCTGGCCGCCGCCCCGGCTGCGCCATAGGGTGGTTGGCCGTACTGAGCCTGGCCATAGCCGGTGCCTTGGGGAGAAGCGCCATAAGGATTATTCGGAGGAGGGCCATAGGCCCCACCCGGCTGCGACGAGTAGCCTTCGTACTGGCCGCTACCCGGCTGACTGGGGTCCTGTCCAGGAGTGGGATTCCAGCTCATCGTTAGTGCCCCTCTTTCTTCTCTCGTTCGGAGAGAACTCTATAATCTCAGGAAACTCCGCGCTATCGCTATCCCCATAGGAGCGAGCGGGCAATCGCGGGAACACAGCTCCCCAGGTAGCCCTTGCTGGAGCGGAGCAGCGTTTAGCGATCCCTCACCAGAGGGCGATCCTCATGTCCGGCACCAGACCAAGGCAACTGTCTTCCGATCGCCTGTCTCTCCTCGACTTCCATCGGCTTAACTGGCGGCCTGGCACTGTGCTGCCTGCCGATTGAAGGCAGCCGCCTCTGCTAAGCAGACGCCCCAAGGGAGACCAGATGGATCTGTACCTCGGTATGATTACCGGTTTGCAGGCAGACACGGCACCAGAATGGGACGGGCCGCCATTCCCTCTAGCTAGCCTGGCCAACTCAGCGCCGCGCAGAGATCCTTTCCACTAAAAGTAAACGTCCCATCGTGAGCTTCCTGGAGGATCAATCTCGGCCCATGTTGCCAGCTCCTGGTCGGGGCCAGAGGCAGCGAGGGAGGACCAGCTCAGGCTTCGCCGTCGGGAAGCTCATCAGCGGCGCGGGCGCCCAGTTGCGCTTGTGGCATATCGGCAGCCTGATCGTCCTGAGCGGGGAGAATTAACGACGGCTGCTCTTGGGACTCCTCTCCCTGGCGGAGCTGTTCCTCAAGGCGCCGATTCTCAAGAGCGGCGTGGCGCGAGCGCGAGCGTCCGCGCGAAGCCGGCACCCGCTCATCAACGTGCAAAGGACGCGGCTCCGTCAGCGTATGACTATCGCTCTCGACCTCAGCCTCCAGAGCGGAAGACTCGGCCAGGGCCGCCGCAATCACCTGATCCATCGTCTCCACCAGAGTAAAGCGGATCTGCTGACGAATGCGGGCCGGGATCTCCATCAGATCCTTTTTATTTTCAGCCGGCACCACAATATGGCGCAGGCCGGCCTGATGGGCGGCCAGAATCTTCTCTTTCAGGCCGCCAACTCCCAACACCCGGCCGCGCAGGGTGATCTCGCCGGTCATGGCCACATCGCCACGTACCGGGCGGCGAGTCAGAGCCGAAATCAGGGCGGTTGCGATCGTGATTCCAGCCGAGGGGCCATCTTTGGGAATAGCGTTCTCCGGCAGATGGATATGCAAATCGGTGACGTCCTGGAAGTTGGGATCGATATTCAGCTCGGTGGCCCGCGAACGGATGTAGGAGAGAGCAGCGATGGCCGACTCGCGCATCACATCGCCGAGCTGGCCCGTGATCAGTAGATCGCCCTTGCCCGCCATCGTCACCACCTCCACTGGCAGGAGAATGCCGCCGTTCTCGGTCACAGCCAGGCCCATTGCCGCCCCAACCTGCATACGCATGCTGAGGGGGGGCGTCGAGTAGCGGGGCATGCCGAGGTAGTGTTCGAGCGAGGAAGTGGTCAGGCGGAGGTGGGTAGAGGGGCGAGCAATAATACGGCGCGCAGCCTTGCGACAGATCGTTGCCAGTTGCCGCTCTAGATTACGCACACCGGCCTCGCGCGTGTAGTCGGTCACTATGCGCTCCATGACGGAGCGCGGGATCTTAAGCTGCTCCGGCGTTAGCCCATGCTCGGCCAGGACCTTTGGCAGCAGATGGCGCAGGCCGATGTTGACCTTCTCTTCCAACATGTAGCCCGGCACATCGATGATGTCCATGCGGTCGGCCAGCGGGCGAGGAATCTGATACTTAACGTTGCCGGTACAGATAAAGAAGACCTCGGAGAGATCGTAAGGGACCTCCAGATAGTGGTCCACAAACTGGGAATTCTGCTCGGGATCGAGAACCTCCAGCAAAGCCGCCGCCGGATCACCGCGATACTCCGCGGAGAGCTTGTCGATCTCATCGAGGAGAAAGACCGGATTGCGGACGCCGGCGGACTTCATCGACTGGATGATACGCCCGGGCAAAGCGCCGACATAGGTGCGACGGTGCCCGCGGATCTCGGCCTCGTCGTGGACTCCGCCCAGGGCGATGCGCACAAACTTGCGCCCCAGAGCGCGGGCAATCGACTGGCCCAGCGAAGTCTTCCCAACCCCTGGCGGGCCAATAAAGCAGAGGATCTGCCCCTGGCTGCCACGCTGGGGCTGACCTTGCTCGCTGGCGCGCTGCAGGCGCAATTGGCGAACCGCCAGAAACTCAATGATGCGCTCCTTAATGCTCTCCAGGCCGTAGTGATCCTCGTCCAAAATGCGGCGCGTGCGCTCCAGATCGAAGCTATCCACCGTGCGCTCGTTCCAGGGCAGAGCAAGCATCCAGTCGATATACGAGCGCACGACGGCGATCTCAGCCGACTGCGGGGGCATATGCTCCAAACGATCGATCTCCTTGCGCACCCTGGCCGCCGCCTCAGGAGGCAGATTCTTCTGCCGCAAGCGCTCACGCAGCTCATCGGCCTCCGAAGGCGTCTCCATGCCCAACTCCTCTTGAATGGCCCGCAACTGCTCCCGCAGGTAGAACTCCTTCTGCGAACGGTCCACCTGCGAGCGCACGCGGTTGCGGATCACCGACTCCAGCTCAAGAATCTCGATCTCATTGCCGATGAAGACACAGACCTTTTCCAAACGCGCCAGAGGATCGAAGGTCTCCAGCAGATCCTGCTGCTGCACAACATCGCTCACCACATGGGCAGCCAGCATATCGGCAAGGCGGGCCGGGGACTTAATGGCCACGATCGAGTTGATATCCTCGACCGAGAAGCGGCGATTGAGCTGGGCGTAGTGCTCGAAGAGATTGGTGGCATGGCGCACCAAAGCATCGGCCTGGGGACCCTGCACCTGCGGCTCAGACGGCACCTCTACGCTCACCCGCATGAACGGCTCCAGGTCCTGAAACTCCAGCAGGCGCACACGGCGCAGGCCATTGAGCAGCACCTGCAGGCTCCCATCGGCCTGACGATGAACGGTGACAATTTCAACCAGAGCACCACAGCCATAGAGGTCCGCAGGCTGGGGATCTTCAATCTCCGACGAACGCTGCGCAACCGTGACCAGCATGCGGTCAGCACGTAACAGCGCCTCCTCGACAGCCCGCACCGACTTCTCGCGAGCTATCGCCAGGGAGATGCGCGTGCGCGGGAAGACGACCCTGTTCTTCAGCGCTACCAGCGGATAAACCTCTATTGGCTCCGGCTCTACCGATGGGCGT
>NZ_JBHOQV010000150.1:0-82927 GCF_042408735.1 Thermogemmatispora sp. | reverse complement strand
GTATGAGGACGGCTCGTGCCATAGCCTGGTGCGCATTGTGGAATGTACGCATGGAGAGCTGCCGATTACGGTAACCCTGAAGGCGACGCCCAACTATGGAGCGACAACAAGCCAGATCGAGCTGCTGCCCAACGCTACGGGGGCGGTGATCTCGGATGGCCAACAGCATATTGGGCTGGCGATCATTGGGGCCTATCGGCTGCCGGGCTTCTCTCTGGAGATCGTGCCGGACGAGGGGGAGGAGCCGGAGGCGCTCCATCCCGCTCTGGTGGTGCAAGCCACACTGCGCGAGGGCGAGCGGCTGATCTTTGCGATCGGTATGGGGCGCAGCCTGCGCGCGGCACGGAAGCTGGTGGAGCAGGAGCTGCTCCAGCGCGATTTTACCGCGGAGCTGGCCCATACGTTGCATTGCTGGCGACGCTGGATCTCGGGGATCAACTACGATGGCCCATATGCCGAATGGGTTCGACGCAGCGCCCTTGTGCTGAAGATGATGACCTATGCGCCGACTGGGGCCCTGGTGGCCGCGCCCACAACGTCGCTGCCAGAGGAGATCGGGGGCGTGCGCAACTGGGAATATCGCTTTACCTGGCTGCGCGATGCCGCCTTTACGCTCTATGCCCTGCTGGTGCTCGGCTTTACCGATGAGGCCCGCGCCTTTACCTACTGGCTGCGCCGCCTGTCGTATTCTAACGGCGAGGACCTGCAGGTGATGTACGGCATCCGTGGCGAGCGCGAGCTGCCGGAGCGGGAGCTGCCACATTTGGAGGGCTATTGTGGCTCGCGCCCGGTGCGCATCGGCAACGCCGCTGCCGATCAGAAGCAGATGGATGTCTTCGGCGAGATCCTGGATTGCATCCATCTCTACCGCCGCCGCGGTGGCTTCGAACGCTACGGCGAGAAGCTGGAAGGCCCCCTGTGGGAAATGCTGCGCTCACTGGTCGACTACGTCTGCGCCCACTGGCATGAGCCGGACCGCGGCATCTGGGAGATGCGTGGCGAGCCCCGCCACTATGTGTATTCGAAGGTCATGTGTTGGGTCGCGCTGGACCGCGGCATCCGCGCCGCTGAGCAGCTCCATCTGGAGGCTGATCTCCTGCGCTGGTACCGCGTGCGCGATCAGATTCGGGCGGATGTGCTGGCCCACGGCTATAATACCGAGATCGGTGCGTTCACCCAATCATATGCGAGCACGGCCCTTGATGCCTCCAATCTGCTCCTGCCGCTGATCGGCTTCATCCCTGCCGACGATCCCCGGATGCGCTCAACAGTCGATCGCATTATGGAGCAGCTCACGGACGAGCATGGCTTCGTCTACCGCTACCTGTCGGAGGACGGCTTGCCCGGCCAGGAGGGTACGTTTACGATCTGTACCTGCTGGCTGATCGATAATCTGGCCATGCAGGGCCGCCTCGATGAGGCGCGCTCGCTCTTCGAACGCTTGCTGACTTACGGCGGGAATCTCGGCCTCTTCTCGGAAGAGATCGATTCGCGCAATCGTGTGGCTCTGGGCAATTATCCCCAGGCTTTTACTCATATCGCTCTTATCAATAGCGCTTATAATCTTTATAAGGCAGAACAGCGTCTGGCTGAGCGCGATCGCTGCACGCAGCCGGTAATCGCCGCCATCCAGTTGCAGAAGAAGACCGACGAGTAAGCGAGCGCACCGGCGGGCGTTCGATCGGTAGTAGCTGGAGAGAAAGAGGAGCAAACGGAGCCTCCCACTGCTTGAGTCCGTTGCTCCTCCCCCGCTTACTCACTCGCTCGCTTGCTCGCTCTGCGAGCGTCAGCGTCAGTACTCAGCCGACCAGCTGGCAGGAAGGACGAGGTCGCCTCCTTGCTGCTGCGGCAGGACGCCGTACCCAAGATGGGCTGCCTCTGTACGCGGGTCACTGGGGACCTCCCCGGTGGCCCGCTTGTTGTTTGTTCCAGCGCCATGTATCGCGCTGCGCTCTGAGGCGCGCGTATGGTCTCGCCTGACCTGGCCCTCTCTGGCTTCGCTGCCGCCGCCGCCAGCTCCCCTCGGGCCGCGCCCTTCCCTGGCCCCCCGCGCCGTTGCTCTGGTGCGCCTATTGACAAACAGTGCTCTGTATCGTATGTTAATTAATAGTTTCTATAGTTGATCCATTATGTCAACTTTGAGGACTGAGGTATGGCGACCGAGCAAGAGCATCAGACCCCTTCTTCCGCTGGCAGCAATCTCCTGGGCCTGGGAGTCGGCGGCGGCAGCAAGGTAGAGCGCATCAAGGCCGAGAGCCGCTATCTGCGCGGAGAGATCGCCGAAGAGCTGGCTCAGGACAGCACGCACTTCAGCGAGGCGCAGGTTCAGCTCATCAAGTTTCACGGTATTTATCAGCAGGAGAACCGTGACCTGCGCCAGGCGCGTAAGGCCGCGGGTGAGGAGAAGGCTTATCAGTTCATGGTCCGCTCGCGTATTCCGGGGGGCGCATTGACCGCCGAGCAATATCTGGTCGAAGATGATCTGGCGGGCCGCTATGCCAATGGAACCCTACGCTTCACGACGCGCCAGGGCATTCAGCTGCATGGCGTCTTGAAGCACAATCTGCGCGCCACGATCCGCGCCATCAACGAGGCCTTGCTCTCGACGTTGGCGGCCTGTGGCGATGTGAACCGCAACGTGATGGCCTGTCCGGCGCCGGCGCGCAATCGGGCCCAGGCGCAGGTGCAAGAGGTGGCGCGGCAGATCGCCCGTCATCTGGCGCCGCGCAGCCGGGCCTATCACGAGATCTGGATCGACGGACAGCATGTCCAGACGGTGGGTACGCCGGACGACGAGGTGGTAGAGCCGATCTATGGCCCGACCTATTTGCCGCGCAAGTTCAAGATCGGCGTGGCCTTCCCGGGCGATAACTGTATCGATGTCTATACCCAGGACATCGGACTGGTGGCCGAGCTGGACGATGGCGGCGAGCTGGCTGGCTTTACGGTCCTGGTTGGGGGCGGCATGGGCATGACCCACGGCAAGGCCGAGACGTTCCCGCGCCTGGGCACTCCCCTCTGCTTCGTGCCTGCGGCTGAGACGCTGCCGGTGGTGGAGACGATCGTGACCATCCAGCGCGACTATGGCGACCGGCAGAATCGCAAACACGCGCGCATGAAGTATGTGGTCGAGGAGCGCGGTATCGAGTGGTTCCGGGCTGAGCTGGAGCGGCGCCTGGGCCATGCGGTGGCCGATCCGCATCCGCTGCGCTGGGAGGGAGTCGATGATCACCTGGGCTGGCACGAGCAGGGCGATGGGCGCTGGTTTCTGGGGGTCTACGTGGAGAACGGGCGCGTGCGCGATACCGAGACCTGCCAGCTACGCACGGGCCTGCGGCGAGCTATCGAGACCTTCCGTCCCGGCATTCGTTTAACCGGACAGCAGAATATCCTGCTGACCGATCTGACGGCGGAGCAGCGTGAGCCGCTGGAGGCCCTGTTGCGCGAGCATGGCATTGAGACCGATCCTGCCAGGTTGGGGGTGAAGCGTTATGCGATGGCCTGCCCGGCCTTGCCGACCTGTGGCCTGGCGGTGGCTGAGGCCGAGCGCGCTCTGCCGGGTGTGGTCCGTGAGATTGGGCGCCAGTTGGAGGAGCTGGGCCTGGCCGGCGAGCGTCTCAGCCTGCGGATGAGCGGCTGCCCCAACGGTTGCGCTCGCCCCTATATGGGCGATATTGGCTTCGTGGGCCGCTCCAAGGATCTCTACAATATCTACGTCGGCGGCGACTGGGAGAATACGCGCCTGACGACCCTCTATGCTGCCTCGGTCCCTTTGCGGGAGATTCCGGCTACGATTCGCCCGCTGCTGTTGCTCTGGCGTGCTGAGCGTGCGCCTGGCGAGACCTTCGGTGACTACTGTCAGCGGGTCGGGGTGGAGTATCTGCGCCAGCGCGTTCAGTCGCTCGGCGAACGTGAGTTGAGCGGCTTACATTGATGGCCTGACCTGTGCGCCCGCTGCTCTTTCCCAAGAGGCGGGCGCGCCCTTTATGAGCGCCTTGAGCGGGGCCGATGACTGGTGGCCGCCTGGCGAGGGCTGGCCGCTGGGATGGCCGATCTGTGTTGAGTGAGCGAGCGAGAGAGCTGAGAGAGGGACGGCAAGAGAGATGCCGAACTATTACCCGATTATGTTGGATGTGCGCGGTCGGCGGGTGGTGGTGATTGGGGGCGACCGGCTGGCGGCGGAGCGGGCCCAGACCTTCGCCGCCTGTGGTGCCCGCGTCTGTGTCATTGCTCCCGAATGGTGCGCGGAGCTGGAACGGGTGGCCCGCGAGCTGGGCGAGCAGTTGGAGCTGCGCCCTCGCCCTTATCGACCCGGCGACCTGGAGGGGGCGTTTGTGGTAATCGCTACGACGCGCGAGCCAACACTGGTGGAAGCTGTCTGGCGCGAGGCGCAGGAGCGCGGACAGTTGCTCAATATCGTGGATCTGCCTGAGCGCTGCAATTTCATTACGCCCTCGATCCTGCGCCGCGATCCGCTGACGGTGGCGGTCTCGACCGAAGGGGTCAGTCCCGGTCTGGCAAAGTTGATCCGTCAGGAGCTGGAGCAGCATTTTTCTCACGCTTACGGGGCCTTGCTGCGCCTGGCTGCGGAGGCCCGGGCCTTGCTGCGGACCCAGGGCGTCGCCTATGAGCAGCGCGATGCCTTTTTTCAGGAGTTCTACCGCTCGGCGGTGCTGGCCCATCTGGAGGCCGGCGCCGAAGCAGAGGCCCGCGCTCTGACGGCGGAGCTGCTGGGCAAGTATGGCGTGACGGTGCCTCCATCTGTCGGCGAGGCCGAGGCTGGCGCCAGTGCCGCCGATGAGCGTTCACTGGCCTCCTAGAGGAGGGAGATGGATGAGCAAGGATCTGGAGCAGGAAGGCGCTCCCCTTGAGGGCGGCAAGGTTTATCTGGTGGGGGCCGGTCCGGGGGCGCCCGACTTGATTACGCTCAAGGGCCTGCGCTGCTTACGGGCCGCCGATGTCGTGATCTATGATCGGTTGATTGCTCCCCAGCTCCTGGCGGAGGCCCGGGCCGATGCCGAGCTGATCTTCGCCGGGAAGAGGCCAGGCTGCCATCAGCTGCCCCAGGCGGAGATCAATCGTCTCTTGGTTGAGCACGCGCGTCAGGGACGCCTGGTGGTGCGCCTGAAGGGCGGCGATCCCTTTGTCTTCGGACGCGGTGGCGAGGAGGCGGAGGCCCTGGCCCAGGCCGGTATTCCTTTCGAAGTGGTTCCGGGCGTCAGTGCGGCCCTGGCCGTGCCGGCCTACGCTGGGGTTCCCGTGACCCACCGCGGCCTGGCTTCGTCGGTGACGATCGTGACCGGGCACAGGGAGCGAGGCACTGGGGCGAGCGCCGTGGATTGGCAGGCCCTGGCGCGTGCGGGGGGAACGCTGGTGATTTTGATGGGGGTGAAGACGTTGCCGCAGATCGTGGCCGGGCTGCTGGCTGGGGGGCTGGACGCGGCGACGCCGGCTCTGGTTGTGGAGTGGGGAACGTTACCGCAGCAGCGCTGTGTTCAGGCCAGCCTGGCCGAGATAGCTGCACGGGCCGCGGAGGCCGGCGTGCGCGCCCCAGCGGTCGTCGTTGTCGGGGCGGTGGTCCACCTCCGTGAGCTGCTGGCCTGGTTTCGGGACGAAGGGACGGCTGCCCTTGTCGCCGATGACCCGTATGCTATAATGGCCGACGAGTAAAGCCGCTGTCTTTCCCGGCCCTCTGCGTTGGCAGGCAGGCTGGGAAAGCGCGGCGGGGGAGGATGCCGTCGCCATTACGGCTGGCTGGCCAGTGTCTGCGATGTCTTCGCTTTATCCACAGGTACGTTTGAAACCGCAGCGCGAGGAGCCGCTGCTCAACGGCCATCTCTGGGTCTTCTCGGGAGCCTTGCAGCAGGTACCACGCGAGGTCGAACCAGGAGGGCTGGTGGAAGTGCGCTCGGCCTCGGGGCAGTTCCTCGGGCGTGGTTATTATCATCCTCGCACCGATATTGCCATTCGTCTGTTGACGCGTCGCGAGGAGCCGATCGATGCCTCCTTCCTGCGCCGACGCATCCGCCAGGCTCTGGAGCTGCGCCGCGTCTTTGACCCTGCTGTGACCAACATCTACCGGCTGATCCATTCTGAGGGCGACGGCTTGCCTGGCCTGATCGTCGATCGCTACGCCGAGGTGCTGGTGGCTCAGGTCCATACACTCGGCATGGAGCGTCTCCTGCCTCTGCTGGTGGAGCCACTGCTGCTGGAGACGGGCGCACGTGGCCTGCTCTTGCGCAACGATAGTCAGGCCCGGCGCCGCGAAGGGCTATCCCTGGAGGAGCCGCGCCTGCTGGCTGGCGAGGTGCCGCCAGAGGTGGAGGGACGGGAGAACGGCGTGCGCTATCTGATCGATCCCTGGCACGGCCAAAAGACCGGCTTTTTTCTGGATCAGCGCGACAAGCGGGCCGCGCTGGCCAAGTATGTGCGGGCCGTGACCACGGACCTCCCACCCGAAGGGATGGCGCGTGTGCTCAACTGCTTCTCCTATACCGGTGGCTTCTCGCTGGTGGCGGCCCTGGCTGATCGGCGGGTGCAAGTTACCAGCGTTGATAGCTCGCAGCCGGCCATGACGGCGGCCCAACGTCACTTCGCTCTCAACGGCCTGGAGGCCGGGCGCCATCGGTTCATTGTCTCCGATGTCTTTGCCTATCTAGAAGAGGCGCGTGGGCGCGGCGAGCGCTTCGACATTGTGGTCCTTGATCCGCCGGCCTTTGCGCGTAGCCAGACGGCAAGGTCCCAGGCCCTGCGGGCCTATCGTCGTCTGAATCTGCTCGGCATGAGCGTACTGCGGCCTGGTGGGATCTTGCTGAGCTGCTCTTGCTCGGGAGCGATTGGACTCGATGATCTGTCTGGGACGCTCTCGCTGGCGGCGCGCGCCCTTGAGCGCGAGGTCCAGGTTTTAGAGGTTCTGACCCATAGCTGTGACCATCCCCTCAGGCTGGCTATGCCCGAGACCCTCTATCTCAAAGCCATGTTTTGCCGTTTGCTCTAGCAAGAGAAGCGGTCGTCAATCAGGTGGAGCGTTGTCCGAGCTGGCTGAGGACCTGCCAGGGAGGGAGGGCATGCCCTCCCTGGTTGCGAACAACGCCGCGGCGAGGCAAAGCGAGAAGATGCCTGCCTTCGCCCCGATTTGGTCACGAGATCGGCCGGCCTTGCCTGATGGGGCAGCCGGGCCCTTGGCGCGTGGGTTGCTGTCGGCGGTCAGGAACAATTCACTCGCTGGGGACCCCCTCAAATCTCAATCACTGGACGGGACCGAGAGATGTCTGCGGACCAAGCGTCTGCGATCTTCGAGAGAGGAACGGTGGTAGTCGCGATCTGCAACTTTCCTCGCGCTGCTGCTTGCAACACGCTGTCGATCGCCTTTAGGAGGCGGTCGAAAGGAAGGCTGCCAATGCCACTTCCCATCAGTTGGAGAGCGGAGGCCCGCAGGATCTGGCCCGGCAGGGAGATGGTGGCCGCGGAAATCCCACCAATGTGAATGCAGCGGGTCGGAACCCCCTCTTTCCCCGCCTTGGCCGCCGCCACGAGCAACCGCTCCATACTTGGTCCCCAGAGATAGTCGAGCACGATATCGACTCCCTCGTGAAATGCGGAGAGAAAGGCTTGTTCCAGCGCCTCCCCGTCCTGATCAAGGGGGATGGTAAGGTCAGCTCCCAAGGAGAGCAGGGAGCGCAGGACCGCGCGATTGCGCCCCGTGGCAATCACTTTCCTGGCTCCCAGGTAGCTGGCAATCTGAACCGCCAGACGGCCAGAGATGCCGGTCGCGCCGTTGACCATGACCGTTTCACCTGCCTGAAACCTCGCGGTCTCCACCAGCGCTGCCCAGGAGGACATTCCAGGGATGGCAAGCGCCGCGGCGGTCACATCGTCCAGCTCATCAGGCACGCTCAAACAGTGAGAGACTTTCACCCTCGTTCGCTCGGCCAGGCTTCCGAAGGGGACCGTGGGCAGGGCAAAGTAGACACGGCGACCAGAGGCGAGCCTTCCGACGCCATCGACACCGGCTACAAAGGGAAATTGATTGCTGGCGCTGCTGTAGTGTGTTCCCGATGCCCGGCTCCTGGTCACATGGCTCAGCGAGGCAGCGGTCACGGTGATCAAGTGCTCCCCCTCAGCGGACGTTGGCTCGGGAAAATCGCCGTAGACAGGCGCCTGGCCCGACTGCAAGACAATGGCGGCTTTCATGGTCTTCTCCTCTTTCTGACCTCTCGGCTTCCGTTAGATATGTGTATTTTGCACGCATCTAGTATAGCAGAAAGAGCCTGGACAGGTCCAGCCGGCCCGTGTATACTGCACCCATATGGAGCCGACCATTCATCAGTTCTACGAAGCCCTTTTTGACCTTATCGGGCTGTTGAACCAACCCCAACGCGATAGCGTCCTGCTGCGGGAGGCGGGTGTTTCCCTTGATCGAGCCTTGCTTCCCTTGCTGGTCGCGATTGGTCGTAAAGGCACGATTGGCATTGTGGAGCTGGCGGGGCTGGTCGGGCGCCATCACAGCACCGTGAGTCGCCAGGTTGCTGCGATGGCGCGCTTGGGACTGGTGACACGCCAGGCTGCTACTGGTGATCGCAGGGAACACAAGGTGACGATTACCAGAGAGGGGCTGGCGATTGTCCAGGCCCTGGAGGCGGCCCGCGAGAGGCTAGTGCAGCCGATCGTTGCCAGGTGGGATCCCGAGGACTGGCAGACTTTCGTCTCCTTGCTCCGTCGCTTTGCTGATGATGCCTTAGCTCTTTCTGTGAAGAGAAAAGGATGAAGGCGTCTTCCCGTCGCTGCTCCCGGGGACCCGCTGCTCCGGCTGCTTCTCGGGATCCTCTGACAAGGGTTAGAAGCACTCGCGCCAGTGCTGGTGGGCTTGTCTGATTGTTGGCCTGGCTCAACGCGGCATGCTAGAGGGGCCCGAGGCTGCAGGTGTCCGGGTACAGAGAGTATGGCTCTTCTGGTTGCCGGCAGCGCTGCTATATTCTGGCCGTTGCTACGAGGTAAATAGTAGCGCTGCGAAGCGGGCGAGCGCTGTCTGGGAATGCGGATCGGGCTGCGGCGTCAGCTCGACTTGCGGGGGCTGCTGGGGGATCACGACCCGACCAGGTGCGCTCAGGCTGGTGGGCCGTACCTCCGCTAACAAAAGGTGATTGGTCTGTCCTGGTTGGGCTGCTGCTTGTAGAGATGAGGGGCGGGATCTGCTCTTGCCTAACGATAGTCAGACCAGGCTGGGCACCGTGGGGGCTGGCGCTCGAGGAGCGCGGAGGTCCAGACCCAGACCTGCGACCATCTCCTCAGTCTGGCCATACCTGGAACTCCCTATCTTAAAGCTATCTTCTGCCGCATCTGCTCACCGGCTCTCCTGCTGCGGTGAGAGGTGGCCTGGCTCACAAGCTGTTGCTCGTGGTGGCTCCTCGTCTGTTCTGCCTGGCCCCCTCTCTCTCAGCCAGGTGCGGGCGGCTGACTTTCCCTGATCTGGCCTAGCGAAGTTGCAAGGGAATCTGCGTCTCCTCGGAGTCGGAGATCAGGTCGGTGTGCAGCAGGATCACGCTACAGGAGGTAGTGCCCGCCGGTATAGAGAAGGTGACCGTACCGGTGTAGTCTGTCGTACCTGCCTTGACGATCCCCGTGAAAGTGTTGGCCGTGGGGGGGTAGCGATCGCTGCCTATCTGCAGGCGCATGAAATCATCGACGTTAAAGCCCACATCCCGGCTCGATGGATTGTCGATGCGGAAGCTCAGCGTGAGGAAACGCTTTCCATTCGCGGCCTGTTTACCGCTGGTGCTCCAGCTTACCAGGGTCGAGGTGATAGTCCATTTGAGACCAGCGTAGGTGGTTTGAGCATTGGAGGGCCTCGTGGTTGTGGGCTGGTACCCCGTGAGGTTAGGATTGTTCTGGAGCGGGATATCCATCTGGGCCTCGGTCGAGGCTCCCAGACGCAGCACCGTGCGGCTTACATCCAGTGTGGCCGGAACAGGGAAGTCCAGCCAGTTGGTGCGCGTCGAGTTGGGCTGCGGCGGACTCGCGTACTGCAGATCGTCGGGGGCAACGCTGCTCTTGTCGGGGAGGATCAGACGAGCAACCTGGTTGTAATCATAGGAGACAAAATCGGTTGTTTGATTGGCCTCCTTGAGTTGCAGGCGCAGGAGCGCTGAGCTGGTGCTCGCCTGGGGATCATCCGGGAAGCCACTGGCCAGTTGCGCGTCCAGGACTGTAATAGTGATAGAGGAGTAGATCAGCGTGGCATTGATGGGGAACGTGCGCGCTGGCATCCTGGTAGCCGTACCGCTGGGGGACTCGCCCTGGCTGGTGATCTGGCTGGCCGAGGTGCTCTGCTCCGCGCGGCTGGCAAGGTTGTGCAGAAAGAGATAGGTCCCGTAGCTCAGGCCGCCGCAGATGGCCAGGATCACCAGGACGATGATCAGGGTGGTGCAGCCGATTCCCGCCAACACTCGACCGGTTGAGCCTTTTTGCGGTTGCGCGTAGGCTGGTACGCCTGGCGGCGCAGCGGCTGGGGGAGGTCCCAGCGGCTGCCGGTAGCCTGGACCCGGCCCTGGCGGCTGCTGGAAAATCGAGGGACCGCCCGGCGGCGGGGGAGTGAAGGTGGGTGGAGGCCCTGCCGAGGGGGCCGGAGTCGGTGGTGGCTGAGGTTGGGCTGCCTGTGGAGGGGGTGGTGTGGGCGATACGGGGGCGTCCTGGCGCATCGTCTTGCCATCCCGCACAGCCTGAGGAGGCAGGGCCTCCTGGCCTCCAGGTGAGCGCGGATCAAGAGCCGTCTCCTCAGAAGAGACTCCTCTGCCGGGTGGGGCTGGGGTGGCCTGGAGGAGGGTCCCGCACATTGCACAGAAACTCTGGTTGGCTGTTACCGGGCTGCCACATTGCGGGCAGAACTTTACGCCGGATTGCATCGGTAGTGCTCCTCCTTGCGAAAGAAGGTAAGTGCCTTAGTGACACGTCTAATAAACGGAGCTGCAAGGGCATTCTTACAGATGGGTTGCTCTCCCTCGCTGCGCCTGCCTGGGTTGCGCTGATACAGCATGGCCGGCGGAGCTGATGATCAGCCCTGCCGGCCATTGGTGCGAGCATATACCCCGCCTGTGCGGGCGGTCAAGGCGCTATTCATAGCGCAGCACGATCAGAGGTCGTACGCGCGCCGCCCTCCAGGCCACCAGCGTTGCCGTAGCGCAGGCCAGCAGCACAGGCCCGACGATCAGGGCGATGGTGACCGCTGGTTCCATGCTCAGGATCAGGTTATTATTGAAGAAGACCTTGCTGAAGGCGACCACGCCGCTGGCGGCCAGCAAGGTGGCGCAGAAGGCTCCAACGCCGCCGACAAGAGCGTTTTCAAGCACGATCTGGCCAAGAATCCCCCTGGCGGTGTAGCCAACCGTCTTCAAAATGCCCACTTCGCGCTGCCGCTCCAGCATGGCCAGGGCCACCGAATTGGCGACGATGATCACCCCGGCCAGCAGCGAGAGCAGCGAGATGGCCAGCAGCAGATCGGTGAAGCTGCGCACCTGCTGCAAGAAGGAAGCGGCGCCATCGGTGAGGTTCTGGGCAGAGGCGGAGGGAGCTAGCCGCTCGACCTGCTTAAGCGCCGTCGCCACCTGTGAGCTGGGCACTTGCAGGTAGAAGATGGCGGTCTGGCCCTCTCCGGCGGGACTGAGGGCCGTCACCAGCGAATCGGGAGCCAGCACCTTGCCCAGGGTCTGGTAGCTGTCGGGGATCGAGAAGACGCCAACGATGGTAGCCGTTCTGACGCTCTTGTCGTCCAGGCTGGCGAAGGTGACGCTATCGCCCGGCTTCAGATGCAGGCCGGCCCAGCCAACACGAGTCATAATAGCGCTGATCAGAATATGGTTGGTCCCGCGATCGCTGGCGTTGAGATTGCGCCCGGCGATGATCGTCGGCGTCGGTCGATAGCGAGTCAGGTCGAAGCCCTCGATGCCGCCCAGCATGATGCTCACCTGCTGACCATAGTCGCCGCCCGGCATCTGCATGCGCGCCGGACGACCATTGATGAGCAGGGGCAGCGTCTGGGCAAAGAGATCCAGACGGCTGGCGCTCAGTCCTTTGATGCTCTGCAGGTGAGCGGCGAGCATCGCGCGGTCGCTCCCATTGGTGGTCACCACCAGGTTATACGGCTGCTGCTGGTTCAGAACCGCAGTGACGCGCGCCTGCAGGTCCTGCCCCATACCGATATCGAGGCCCACGCCCGCCACGCCAATGAAGAGTGCCAGCATGGTGGCAACAGTGCGTGTGCGCCGCCTGCCGATGTTGCGCAGGGCCATCTTGATGGTCACCTTCCAGCGACGTGGCAGCCAGGGGATGACCAGCCCCAGCAGCGACAAGAGCAGCAGGAAGGCGCTGAAGACCGGCAGGGTTCTGAAGAGCAGCAACGAGAGAGCCACGCCGATCAAGACCAGCAGAAGCTGGACAGGGTGCAGGCCCTCGGGAACCGGCAGCTTGCTCATGGCCAGGACAAGCAGGCTGAAGATGCCACTCAGCACCAGTAAGAAGGCGAAGGTGCCGTAGGTGACCAGGATCCCTAGTATGAGGTTATTGCTCAGAACGACCGTCGTCAGCATGCAAAAGAGAATAGAGAGTAGAATTGATAGTAGAAAAGTCATAATATGGTCGGATGGATGGCGCTCTGAGATCTCGCGCAGCACCTGCAGCGGGCGGATACTGGCGGCCTGGGCGATCGGGAGTAGACCGAAGATCAAAGCTGTGGCGCAGCCGATGAGGGCGCCACCGAGGAGGAGTCGGCCATCGATCACGAAGGGAACGCTTGTTCCGAAGCGCTGCAGAAGCTGGCGCACCAGGAAGCTGAGGCCCAGCGCGCTCAGCGTCCCAGCTATGCCACTAATGAGGCCGAGCAGTCCCGCCTCCAGACCGAAGAGCGTGTAGAGGTCCTGGCGCTGGTAGCCGGCGGTCTTGAGCATGGCGATCTCGGTGCGGCGCCGTGAGAGTAGCACCTGCATCGTATTGGCGATGCCCACGCCGCCGATGAGCAGGGCGATCAAGCCGGCGATTTTCAGAAACTGGCTGATGGCGTCGATCGTCGCCTGCTGACCCCTGAAGAGATCGCTGGCCGTCTGAGTGCTGGTCTGCGGGAAGCGCGCAGTGATGGCTTTGAGGGCCTGATCGCTATGCGCCTGGTCGGGGGTGGTGATGTTGATCTGCGTATAGTAGGCCAGTCTGGCTGGCGCGGCGGCCAGGTAGTCAGCCTGGGAGATGAGCATCAGATTGCCTGCCTGGGCGAAGGCCCCGCTGTTGGCAATCACGCCGGCGATGGTGACTTGAAGAGTCTCGCCGGTCCCGGTGAGCGTCTTGAGGTAGAGCGGGAAGCTCTGGCCGACCTGCCGCTGGTAGAGCGTGAGAAATTGCTGCGTCACGACCACCCGCTGCCCGCTGAGCAGGCTCGCCAGGGTGGCCGAGGGGGGAGCGACGAAGTCGGGTGCTCCCACCAGAGGGAAGGTGCTGCTATTGACGGCCTCAACGGGGAAAGTCTGGGTAGCTGAGGTCATATTGCTGAAGGCCCCGCTGGCCCCGATGATGGCCGTATAATCGCTGATGGTGCCCTGCCGCTCGAGTTGGTCGAAGAAGGCAAGATCCTGTTGTCGCAGAGGAGCGCCCTGGGCGTTGATGGCGAGGTCGCCGCCGGTGGCCAGGCGAGCGCTGCCCGCCAGCGAATTCTGAAGCATGTAGCCGACCAGTTGCAGAGAGACGATCGCCATGACGCCAACCGTGAGGCAGCAGATGGCCAGCAGGGTCCGCTGGCCGCCGCGCCGCAGTGAGCGTGAGGTGTATTGCAGGTAGAGAGTGGCTTTCACGACACTTCTTCCTTTCTGCGCCCTGGGCGCTACTGGGTGATCACGCGCTGCGAGTAGTCGATGTCGCCAAGCAGGCCATCAACGATACGAATGGCCCGATCGGCCTGAGAGGCCACCACGGGATCATGGGTCGCGATGATAAAGGTTTTGCCGGTCCGCTCACGGAGTTCCAAAATCAGCTTGAGGATGTGCTCGCCGTTGCGGGCATCGAGGTTGCCGGTAGGCTCGTCGGCGATGATCAAGGCGGGGTCGCTGGCCAGGGCGCGCGCAATGGCCACGCGCTGCTGTTCTCCGCCCGAAAGCTGGTTGGGACGGTGATGGGCGCGGTGCGAAAGGCCGACCAGCCCCAGCAGCTCGCGCGCGCGGGCGGCGGGTGAGCCTTTATGCTCGCCGACGTAGAGAGGGACCTCGACGTTTTCCTGGGCCGTCAGGGTGGGAATAAGGTTGAAAGCCTGAAAGACCATGCCAATCTTCTGATTGCGGATCCTGGCCAGGCGGCTTTCGCTCATGTGGCTTATATCCAGGTCCTCGATCAACACGCGGCCAGTGCTGGGACTGTCCAACCCGGCGATGATCCCCAACAAAGTGCTCTTGCCGGAGCCTGAAGGTCCCACAATGGCCACAAACTCGCCGCGCCGAACCTGGAAGCTGATCCCCTTTAAAATCTCGACGCGTTCCTGTCCCAGGGGAAGATGCTTTGTCACCTGCTCTACTGCCATAATGATGGGGTGTTCCACCTCAGTAGAGCAAGCCAGAGTCGCATTAGTGCTGGACCTCATATGGCTTCTTCCTTTCCTGATCTTGACCGTTGCTGGCTGGAGAAAAGCAAAGGACGGAGAGCCTGATCATCCGCCCGCCAGGCTTTCTCTCTCCCTCTATGCCGGGCCCCCTGCGGTTGGGCTGAACTCGACTCGATGAAGGCGAGAAGGGAGCAGTGGATCGTGCTCTTGTGCCGAGTATAGGCCGATTGAAGTCGCAGCAGTAGTGGAGGTAATCAGCAAAATCGCCTGACAAATGTCATGCCAATCTGATGATTGTCCGTACTGGACATGCCCGGCCGGAGCGGTTATACTCCCCCCAGAGAGCGGAAAAGCTGGAAGCGCAGCAGCAACGGTCTCTGGGGAAAGCGATTCGCCCATTGGGAAAAGGCAACGGAAGATGCCTTGCCAGTCATCGGCCTGTCTGCGCTAGAAACGAGCAAAAGTATGGCGCGCCGCTTGCACATCCTCGGGCCATTTCTTCGGAAGGCAGCTCCCCTTATGGCTGCAGAAGAGCCGCAGCCTGGGCCGGAGACACTTCCGCTCTGGCCCGTAGAGAGGCTTTCACCTTACCTCATCTGGAGCGTCTGGGTCGCCTGGGTTCCTCTCTTCCTGCCGATCATCTTCCAAAAGCTTTTGTCACATCCAGGGCCTTTGGATGCTTTTGCATCAATAGCGGGAGTAATTTGCTTTTTTAGTGTCTATCTCTGGGCAAGCTGGGGTGATGCCCGTTATCTGGCTTCCACGCCGCCGACGGCCAATCCCGTTGAGCCGCGTCTCTTGCGGGCCTGGCTGATTATGGGGCTGCTAAGCCTCCTGGCAATCCCGCTGGTACTGCTCAACGGCGGGAATAGCTGGTTCAACCTCTTCTACTACATCAGCGGCTACAGCGGTGGGCGCCTGCCTGTGCGTCAAACGGCGCTGGCTGTTGCTGGGCTGGCTCTGCTGGCGAGCCTGCTCGCCCTGCTGGCCCATAACTCGCTCAACGTTCTGGGCATGACCCTGCTCTTCATCGGGATCATAGGCGCGCTCATCTCGGCTGTCGGCCATTTTGTCAGGACCAGCCAGCGGCTGCGCAGCGCGCGCCTGGAAATTGCTCGCCTGGCAGCCACTGCAGAGCGGCTACGCATCGCGCGTGATCTTCACGACCTGCTCGGCCACAGTCTTTCGTTGATTGCCCTCAAGAGCGAGCTGGCTGGTCGTCTGCTTGATCAGGCGCCGGAGCGGGCGGCTCAGGAGATTCGCGACATTGAGCAGGTTGCCCGCTTTACTTTGCAAGAGGTGCGTGAAGCTGTGAGCGCCTATCGCCGGCCAGCGCTGCTCGATGAGCTACGGGCCGCGCGTGAGCTGCTAGAGGTAGCGGGAGTGCACTACCGGTTCGAGGGCGAGCGTGCTCTGGAGGCTGTGAGGGTGCCGGCGCTGGAAGTTGTCTGCTCCTGGATTGTGCGCGAAGGCGTGACCAACGTCATCCGGCATAGTCGGGCGCGCGAGTGCTACATTCGCTTCAAGCAAGGGGGGCAGATGCTCTGGATCACGATCAAGAACGATGGGTGCGGGCAGTCCCCTCAAGGTGGTTTGCCGGCGGCGGGCAACGGCCTGCGAGGTTTGGCCGAGCGGGTCCTGGAGCTGGGAGGACAGTTCGAGGCGGGACCGGTCAGCGATGGCTTTCGCCTGGAGGTGGCCTTACCGCTGACGAAGCGTCGCCGTGAGCCGACAGAAGACCCTGTCTCTGGAGGCAGGGGTCTTGAAGAAGCGCGGCAGCGCTCAGAGAGACGAACCGATGTCACGGGAGGACCGAGCGATGATACGAGTCCTGCTGGCTGAAGATCAAGCCATGGTACGCGGGGCCCTGGCGGCGCTGCTCAGTCTGGCGGGCGACATCGAGGTGGTTGCCGAAGTGGGGCGAGGCGACGAGGTCGTGCCAGCGGCATTAGAGACCCGACCCGATGTAGCGCTCTTAGACATCGAGATGCCGGGAGGCGATGGCCTCACGGTTGCGGCGGCCCTCCATCGGCAACTGCCGGAATGCCGCATCCTCATATTGACCACCTTTGGCCGTCCTGGCTATCTCAAACAGGCCCTGGCCAGTGGCGTGGTAGGTTTTCTTCTCAAAGATGCCCCTTCGACCCAGCTAGCGACCTCCATCAGGCGGGCGCTGGCCGGGGAGCGCATCGTTGATCCGGCCCTGGCCATGGCGGCTCTCAGCGAGGGAGACAACCCTCTCAGCGAGCGTGAGCGGGAGGTCTTGCGGGCTGCCCTGCCGGGGGCGAGCATAGCCGAAATTGCGGCTCGGCTCTTCCTCTCCGAGGGAACGGTCCGCAACTATCTCTCCGTAGCCATCCAGAAGATGGGGGCGCGCAACCGCATTGAAGCGGCGCAATTGGCCCGTCAAAAAGGCTGGCTCTAGAAGACAATCTCAGTGACAGGAAGGCAGGCAGACAGGCAGGCGCGGGGTGGTGGTTCCTTTTCCCTTTCCCTTGGGCTGCAGCCTGCTCAGAGGTATCCCGGAGCAGGAGCCGGAGAGAGCTGCTATAATAATGAGAAGTCAATGAAGACGGAGAGACGTCCTTGCTCGGGCCTGGGTAGTTGCGCGTCACAGGGAAGAAGCCTGCTATGGTACAGACCAGCGACGAAAGCCGGACGAACCTGATCGCCAGCCTGCAGGAGCGGGCCGAAGAGCTGGCCCAGCTCAACCGCATCGCCATTGCCCTCACCTCGGAGTTCGATCTTCAGCGCCTGCTCCAGATGATCACCGATGCCGCCCGGCGGGTGACCGCCGCCGAATATGCCGCCTTTTTCCTCATTCCCGAACTCACGGGCGAAGTCTCAGAGCGGCGCATCAAAAAAGGACTCTTCCATCTGGCGGCCATCTCGGGCGAGCATGGTGTTGAAGAGCACTTCCGCCACGTTGGTCCGGTTGAAGGCATCGGTGTGCTGCATCCCGTCTTCTGGAAAGGCACCTCAGTTTTGGTCGACGACGTCGTCAGCGACCGACGCTACGTCGGCATTCCTCGTGGCCACATTCCCGTGCGCAGCTTTCTCGGCGTCCAACTGCGGACGCGCGAGGGGTCGATTCTGGGAGCGTTTCTCATTGGGCACACTCAGCCCAGGCGCTTCAAGCCGCGCCACGTCGAGCTGATCGAGGCTCTCAGCGCCCAGGCCGCCGTGGCCATTCACAACGCCCAGCTCATTGCTCGCGAGCGGCGAGCCATGGAAGAGCAGGCGGCCCGGCTCGAACGGGAGGTTCGCGAGCGCACCGCCGAGCTGGAGCGGCGCAATCAGGAGCTGACGCGGGTAGCCACCGATCTCCAGACCCTGCACCATGAGCTAACCGAAGCCCAGAAGCGTCAGATGCTGGCCGACGAGCGCAGCCGCATCGCTCAGGAACTGCACGACCGCGTTCAGCAGACCCTGTTCACAATCGGTCTCAAGGCCGATTGGGTTCTGGAGCAATTGCCGGCGGGATCGCCTCTAGAGCGGCCCCTGCGTACCATCAAGCAGCTTGCCTCGCTTGGTACAGCCCAGGTACGTGATGCCATCTTTGCCCTCTCTTCCAGCGAACCGCAGACCCAGGACGGCGGGCTTATCAGTCGCCTGCACGCCCTCATTCACGACCTGCGCGAATCCGCCGCTGGCCTCGATGTCGATCTGGTGGTGGCCGAGTGGGCAAGCGCGCCGCCGGTGGCCGTCGAGAACGCCCTGTTCAGTGTAGCGCGCGAGGCCCTTTCCAATGTCCTGCGTCATGCCCAGGCAACCGCCGTTGTGGTCACAGTGCAGGTCACGCGCACCCAGGCCGTGCTGGTTGTTCAGGATAACGGGGTCGGCCTGGCGCCGGAGATCCTGGAGAACTATCGTCAGAATCCGGCCCACCTGGGACTGCGCGGCATGCAGCAGCGGGTCAGCGACTGTGGTGGGCAGCTCCTGCTGGTCAACGGTGAGGAAGGCGGCCTGATTGTAAAGGCGGTGATCCCTCTTGATTCGCTTACTGATCGTCGATGATCACGAGATGGTGCGCGAGGGTCTCAAGGCCATGCTGGTCTCGGAGCCGGATTTCGAGATCGTGGGCGAGGCGGCCACCGCCGAGCAGGCCCTAGAGCTGGTCGAGCGTCTGCGCCCGGACATCATTCTGCTCGATGTGCGCCTGCCTGGAGCCAGCGGCGTCGCCCTCTGCCGCCAGGTCTGCGAGCGCTATCCCCAGATCGGCGTGATCATTGTGACCACCTATACCGATGAGCAACTGGTGGCCGATTGCCTGCAGGCGGGCGCGCGCGGCTATATTGTCAAAGATATCGAGCGCTTCGATCTCAAACGCTCGATTCGGGCGGTGGCACGTGGCGAGGCGGCCATTGACCCCAAGGCGGCAGTAGCTGTGCTGGCCCACCTGCGCCGGACGTCGGTACGCCAGGAACCGGCACCGGAGCCGCTGAGCGCCCAGCAACTGGTCATTCTGCGCCTCATCGCCCAGGGCCTTTCCAGCCGCGAGATCGCCGCCAAGCTCTACCTCAGCGAAAACACGGTCAAGAGCTACGTTCAGGAGATCCTTCATCGCCTGGGAGTCAAGAACCGTACCGAGGCCGTGATGGTCGCCGTCAAGCAGGGCTGGCTCTGAGCGAGCGGCCCTGCTCACCTGTCAACTTCCCCCTCCAAAGGGGGGGGAACAAGACCCTTCCTTCGGGGGTAACACCTTGCTCCCCTCACTGGCTATACTGAGAGCAGCACCATCGTAACCACGTGCCAGCGCTCTGCTACAACTCTGTTCTTCCGGCAAGGCAAGCATGGGAAAAGAGCCGAAGGCCAGCCTGTCTACTCGGGCCGTGCTGGCTCCTTGCTTGTCTATTCAGGCTGCCAGTGACGAAACGGAGGTGATCTTCCCTTGATCCCTGGTCCTTTTGACTACCAGGTGGCCGGCAGTGTTGCTGAAGCCATCGCCCTATTGGACCGGCACGGCGCCGATGCCAAGGTGCTCGCGGGTGGGCACAGTCTCATTCCCCTCCTGCGCTTCCGCCTCGCCTCCCCCGCCGTACTGGTGGACATCAACCGCCTGCGCGACCTGGAGTACATCCAGGAGGCTGACGGTACCCTGCACATTGGAGCCTTGACGCGCGAAGCCGAGCTAGAGGCTGCCGATCTCATTCGCCGGCGCTATCCCATTCTGGCCGATACCGCGCGCGTCATCGCCGATCCCGTCGTGCGCAATTGGGCCACCGTTGGGGGCAATCTGGCCCATGCCGACCCGGCCAACGACCACCCGGCGACGATGCTCGCCCTGGGGGCCGAGCTTGTGGCCACCGGACCCAGTGGTCAGCGCCTCATCCCGATCGAGCAGTTCTTTACCGACAGCAGCTTTGAGACCACGCTGCAGCCCAACGAGCTGCTGACCGAGATCCGCGTACCTGCCCCCACCGGGCGCAGCGGCGGTGCCTATTTGAAACTGGAGCGCAAGGTTGGCGACTACGCCATCGCCGGGGTAGCCGCCTATGTGGTCCTTGACGAGGCCGGGCGCGTCACCTATGCCGGTTTGGGACTCACCAACGTAGGCCCGACCCCCATCAAGGCACGCGCCGCCGAGCAGATCCTGCTGGGCAGTACTCTCGACGAGGCCGTCATTGCCCGGGCCGCCGAGCAGGCGGCCGCGGAGGCTCAGCCGGTCAGCGACCTGCGGGGTCCTGCCGACTACAAGCGTGCGATGGTGCAGACGCTTACCGTGCGTGCCCTGCGTCAGGCACGCAGCCGTGCCACAGGAGGTGCCTAGCCATGAGCATCCATCATATTCGGGTTACCATCAATGGCAAGCTCTACGAGGGCGACGTCGAGGCGCGTACCCTGCTGGTGCACTGGTTGCGCGACGGCCTGCGCCTCACCGGCACGCACATCGGCTGCGATACCTCTTCCTGCGGTGCCTGTACCATTCTCGTCGATGGCAAGGCCGTCAAGTCCTGCACCATGCTCGCCGTCCAGGCCGACGGGCGCGAGCTGCTGACCGTCGAGGGCCTGGAGCAGGCTGGGAAGCTGCATCCCCTTCAAGAAGGCTTCCATGTCGAGCATGCCCTGCAGTGCGGCTACTGCACGCCGGGCATGATGATGGCCGCCCTGGCCCTGCTCAAACGCAATCCCAATCCCAGCGAGCAGGAGATTCGTGAAGGCATCTCGGGCAATCTCTGCCGCTGCACAGGTTATGTCAACATCGTCAAGGCTATCCAGTACGCCGCGCAGAAGATGCGCGAGCCAGAGCCAGAGCAGGTACCCGCCGGCAGCGGCGGCGGAGGTGAATAGCGATGACAACTACCACAGGTGGACCGCAGCTACACGGTCTGGGAGAGCCTTACAAGCGCAAGGAGGACGCCCGCTTTATTCGGGGGAAAGGCAACTACGTCGACGACATCCAGCTACCGGGCATGCTCTACGGCGATATCGTGCGCAGCCCCTATGCCCATGCCCTCATCAAAGGCATCGACACCAGCAAGGCCCTGCAGGTGCCGGGTGTGGTGGCAATCATCACCGGCAAGGACCTGGAGGCCGCCGGCCTGGCCTGGATGCCGACCTTGTCCGGCGATAGCGAGGCCGTGCTGGCCGTCGATCGCGTCCTCTACCAGATGCAAGAGGTGGCCTTTGTCGTGGCCGAGAGCCGCTACGCTGCCGCCGATGGAGTGGCCGCCGTCGAGGTCGACTACGAGCCGCTGCCCGTTGTCGTCGATCCTCACAAGGCCCTGGCGCCCGACGCTCCTCTGCTGCGTCCCGACAAGAAGGATCGCCAGCCGACGAACCAGATCTACCACTGGGAGACCGGCGACCGCGCTGCCACCGATGCCGCTTTTGCCGAGGCTGAGCGGAATGGCATCGTCGTGCGTCAGGACATGTACGTTCCGCGCATCCATCCGGCGCCCATCGAGACCTGCGGCTGCGTGGCCGACTACAACACGGCCACCGGCAAACTCACCGTCTGGATGACCTCGCAGGCGCCGCACGCCCATCGTACCCTCTTCGCCATCGTCTCCGGCCTGCCCGAGCATCGCATCCGCATCATCTCGCCCGATGTCGGCGGTGGCTTCGGCAATAAGGTCCCCGTCTATCCTGGCTACGTCTGTGCCGTAGTGGCCGCCCTCAAGACCGGCAGGCCAGTCAAATGGATCGAGGACCGCACCGAGAACCTGACCAGTACCGGCTTCGCGCGCGACTATCACATTCACGCCGAGATTGCCGCCGATAAGGATGGCACCGTCAAGGCCCTGCGTGTCTATACGCTGGCCGACCACGGAGCCTTCGATGCGGCGGCCCAGCCGACCAGGTTTCCCGCCGGCCTCTTCCATATCTGCACCGGCTCCTATGACTTCAAGCACGCCCATGTCGCCGTCGATGCCGTGCACACCAACAAGGCCCCCGGCGGCATCGCCTACCGCTGTTCCTTCCGCGTCACCGAGGCCTCCTATCTGATCGAGCGCATGATGGATACCCTGGCGCGCGAGGCCGGCAAAGATCCAGCCGAGATTCGCCTGCAGAACTTCATCAAGCCCGAAGCTTTCCCCTATCGCTCGGCCCTGGGCTGGACCTACGATAGCGGCAACTACGAGCGGGCTTTGCGCCTGGCCATGGAGAAGATCGGCTATGAGGAACTGAGGCGTGAGCAGGCCGAGAAGCGGGCCCGTGGAGAGCTAATGGGGATCGGTATCTCCTCCTTCACCGAGATCGTCGGCGCTGGTCCCGGTAAGCACTTCGACATCGCTGGCATCCAGATGTTTGATAGCTGCGAGATCCGCGTCCATCCTACCGGCAAGGTTCTGGCCCGCATCGGGGTTCAGACCCAGGGTCAGGGTCACGAGACAACCTTTGCCCAGATTATCGCGGCCGAGCTGGGCATCTCGCCCGACGACGTCGACGTCGAGCACGGAGATACCGACACCGCTCCCTACGGCCTGGGCACCTATGCCAGCCGCAGCACGCCCGTCGGTGGGGCCGCTACCGCCGTGGCCGCGCGCAAGATCCGGGATAAGGCCCGCAAGATCGCCGCCTACCTGCTCGAAGTAGGCGAGGAAGATCTGGAGTGGGAGCCGGGCCGCTTCTATGTGCGAGGCAGCCCGGGCAAGGGCAAAACCATCCAGGAGATTGCCTTTGCCGCCTACACCAATTGCCCGCCCTATCTGGAGCCGGGCCTGGAGGCCGTCAACTATTATGATCCGCCCAATCTGACCTATCCCTTCGGCAGCTACATCTGCGTTGTTGACATCGATCGCGGTACCGGCGAAGTGCACATTCGCCGCTTCCTGGCCGTCGACGATTGCGGCACGGTCATCAACCCGATGATTGTCGAAGGGCAGATCCATGGTGGCTTGACGCAGGGGCTGGCGCCGGCTCTCTACGAGCAACTGGCTTACGATGAGAATGGCAATGTTCTGGGAAGCAATTTCCAGGACTACCTGATCCCCACCGCGATGGAGACGCCGCGTTGGGAGACGGAGCGCACGGTTACCCCCTCACCCCATCATCCTATCGGAGCCAAGGGAGTGGGGGAGTCGCCGACCGTTGGGGCCCCCCAGGCCATCGCCAACGCTGTCGTCGATGCCCTGGCACACGTTGGTGTACGTCACATCGACATTCCCATTACCCCCTGGAAGGTCTGGGCCATTCTCAAGGAGAAAGGGCTGGCCACGGCCTAGGCTGGCCTGGGCAGGCTCACCAGGTAGGTGGCTGAAGGCAGCCCAGCCGTCGGACCGGCGATCGGGGTCAGCCAGGGACGGGCAGCGCGGATCGTGCGATCCGCCCTGTTCCCGCCCCACGCCGGTCGCCGGGACCGGCTGGCTGCCCGGAGGGAAACGGTATGCCTGAGAATGTGCTCAAGTTAGCTCAGCGTCTGGAGCAAGCGGGCAAACCTTTTGTATTGGCAACCGTCGTCTGGTGTGAGCGACCGACCTCGGCTAAGCCCGGGGCCCGGGCCTTGATCCAGGCTGATGGCAGCCTCACCGGCTGGATCGGTGGTAGCTGCGCCCAGCCGGTAGTCGTGCGCGAAGCCCTGCGGCTGCTCCACGAGGGGGGCGATCCCTATCTTTTGCGCCTGGGTGGGCCGGAGGCCGGCCTCGCGCGCTCCGGTCCCGGCCTGCGTGTCTTCCCAATGACCTGTAGCAGCGGAGGGATTCTAGACATCTACATGGAACCACATTTACCGCCGCCACGCCTCTTTCTGGTCGGAGCCTCGCCGGTGGTGGTCGCCCTGGCGCGCCTGGCTCCCGTGTTGAACTTTAGTGTCGTGCGCCTCGATGAAAGCGGCCTCCTCAGTATGCAGCCCGACGAGCGCAGCGCCGTCCTGGTGGCCACACATGGCGAGTATGATGAGGAGGCTCTGGTCCGGGCCTTGCGCAGTCCCGCCTGGTACATCGGCATGGTCGGCAGCCGTCGCAGGGCCGAGGCCTGTCGCCAATACCTGCGGGAAGCCGGCCTGGAGGAGCGCGCTCTGGCGCGCCTGCATGCCCCGGCCGGTCTTGATCTGGGGGCAGTCACCCCCGAGGAGATCGCCGCCAGCATTCTGGCCGAACTGATCCAGGTGCGCCGACGCCAACCAGGGCGAGGGCAAGAACAGGAGCCTGGGCCAGCAGCGGCAGGATCGTCGCCCTCGGCCTCAGAGGCGGCGCCGGCGACCGCTGTTGATCCCGTCTGTGGTATGATAGTAGAGGTAGCCGCCGCCAGGCAACGGAGCATCTATCAGGGACAGGTGTTCTATTTCTGCTGTCCCGCCTGCAAGCGGCTCTTCGAACGCGACCCGCAGGGCTATCTCGCGTCGGAGGCACACGCAACACACGAAAGGTGACAGGTCGCTATGGATTTCTCTGGTTCGCAGACCATCGCCGCCCCGATCGACAAGGTCTGGGCCTTCCTCCTCGATGTTAACAAGGTCGCCGAATGCGCCCCCGGCTTCCAGAGCCTTGAAGTGCTCGGAGAGGAGCACTGGAAAGCCGTAGTCAGCGTCGGCATCGGGGCCGTCAAGGCCAGATTCACCCTGGACGTCACGCGGCCCGAAATGCACGAGCCTGACCATATGGTAGTCAAGGCGCGTGGTAAGGCGCCGGGCAGCGCCGTCGAGCTGGCCGGCGATATGCGCCTGACCGCCGTCGATAGCAACCAGACGCGCATGGACTGGGAGGCCAAGGTGCTTGTGAGCGGCACGATCGCCAGCGTGGGAGCGCGCCTCTTGCAGGGGACCGCCGAGAAGCTGACTGGTCAGTTCTTCTCGTGCCTCAAGACCAAACTGGAGCCTGGTGCCAGTGCCACCTCCTAGTGCCAGGACCAGCCAGCCTCCACTTGTTCAGACCCAGGTCTGGCGCTGGGGTGGATAGCGAGCAAGCGGCAAGGAAAGGAAGCAATGGAGAGTGCTATCGAACGCTGGTACGCCATTCATGATGCGCGCGCGCGGCAGATGGAGGCTATCTATGCCCGCCTGGGACGCTCCAGCGCCGATTACTGGGACCGGCGCGCGCGCTTTTTCCACCGCAGTACGCGCGAGAGGGGAAGCAGCGATCCCTTGTTTCTGCGCCTGCGCCAGGAGCTTGAGCCAACGCTGAGCGTTCTGGACGTCGGAGCCGGAACAGGGCGCTTCGCTCTGGCTGTGGCGCCGCTGGTGCGGGTGGTCTACGCCGTCGAGCCAAATGCCACCATGCTGGGCTACCTGCGCCAGGAAGCCCAGGAGGGCGGCGTGCACAACATTGTGGCGATTCAATCGACCTGGGAAGCAGCCCCCAGCGATCTGCGCGCCGATCTGGTGCTCTGCAGCCACGTGCTCTACCCGATTCGCGAGGTGGTGCCTTTTGTCGAGAAGCTGCGCTCCGCGGCCCGCCGAACCTGCTATATCTATATGCGCGCCCAGCACCTCGATGAGTTCACGGCCCCTGTCTGGCGCCATTTTCATGGCACGGAGCGGGCCAGCTCGCCGTCCTACATCCACCTGCTGGATGTCCTCTTTGAGATGGGGATTTATGCGAACGTAGAGATTGTCAGGACGCCGCTTTCGCTGCGCTATCCCTCGCTCGACGATGCTGTCGAGGAGATGCTAGAGCAGCAGCTCCTGCCCGACGACGAGGCGACGCGCCGCGAACTGCGCGCCTTTCTCAAGGACTGGCTGGTGGAGGATCAAGGGGGGCTGGCGGTACCAGGTACGGAGGTGGTGAGCGCTATTATCTCGTTCCCAGGAACGGGCCAGGGCTGAGCAAAGGCTGCCTTCCCCTGGCCAGACCTGACCAGGTCTGGCCAGACTCTCGTGACCGTTCTGCAATTCATCGACAAATGATCACCACTTCTCGCCTCCTGCTTCCGCGACCCATGACGAGCAGCCCAAGGCCGCCCCGCCACCGGGATCTCCACAGGCGTGACTTCCCGCGGAACTCGCGGTACCGATTCTCAAACGATTGTTCGCTGCCTTGATGTCGCGGTCCTGCCGCGTGCCGCACGCCGGGCACGTTCGCGCCCGCACCGACAATGGCAACTCGCTTAGCACGTCCCCACACGCCGGACACGTCTTGCCGCTCGCATAAAGCCGCGGCGCTCCGATGAGCTGCGAACCATACCACGCGTACTTGTCCGTCGGCCCTGGCCCAAACTCGCCAAACCCCATGTCCGAAATGGCTCGCGCCAACGCGCGTTTCTGCGCCATGCCTCGCACTCGCAGGTCTTCCATGACGGTCGCTCGCCTGGTGCTTGCGAGCACCGTCGTCACCTTGTGCAAAAAGTTCTGCCGTCTTCGTAGCTGGGCGGGTAGCTACGGCTCTCCGCTTGTTGTCTGCTTGCTCGCTTGCCTTCTCATCTGCGCTGGAGTCTGCCCCTTGTCGCTCTGCCCCCGATGTGCTACTATCCTGGCAGATTGTCCATGAGGAGCTGAGCGTCTGCATGCAAGAATCCGAACGTTCTGAGCAGCCTGCCACGGTCCCTCAGGAGCCGGCGGCTGCTCTCGAGGAGGAGCTGAAGGTTAAGGAAACGGTGGCTGATGCACCACCGGCGGCCTCCGCGGCCCAGAGAGAGGAGCGGAGGCGGGAAAAAGCCGGCCCCGATTGGCTGGCGGTGGAGGTGCTGGCGGTGGCTGGAGTGCTCTTCGCCATCATTGCGCGCCTGAGTGTCCAGCCCTCGACTGCTCTGGTGCCCATCGCGGTGCTGGCGGCGCCGGGCTGCGGGCTGCTGGTGACGGCCATTCGCAAGCTGCGCACCCTGCAGCGTCCCGGTCTGCTGGAAGCGGCGCTGGCGGGGACCATTCTGGCGCTCTGCCACCTGGGGGCCGCTTTGACCTACCCGGCGGTGCTGTCAACCCTCTTGACTCAGGCTGAGCTGCGCCTGGCCTTTTTGAGCACCTGGGGTCTGGTCACCCTCTTCGCTTTGCTGCTGAGCGTGGTGGGGGCTGTGCTTGGTCATTTAGCCTTTGCTCCCCTGCGCCCACTGCCGGCCCGCGCGGCCAACTCCTCGTCCGATGAGGGCGGAGATCGGTCTGGGTCCGCCGGAGAAGCCGGGGCGGAAGCGCTGCAGGCGGAAGAGGCAGCCGAGGTTGACGAGGCGTCCCAGGTGCTTGCGCTTGAGGCCGGAGAAGGTGGGCCAGAGGGGGAGAGGCGGGGAGAGGTGAAGGCCTCTGCCGGCTCGAACGAGGCGGTGAGGCCAGTTGTCGACGAAGGGCCTGAGGAGAGCGAGGAAGACCAGGCAGAGGGAGCAGAGCAGGGATCAGACGAGGAGCCGGCGGAAGCTGTGGGACAGGTGGCCGCTGCGAAGCCGGTCCGCCGATCCCTGGTGAGCTATGCCATCGCGATTTTGCTCCTGGCGCTGCTGCCGACGGTGGTGGGCTACCTCTTCGCGGCGGCCTATGATGCCATGTTCGTGCTCTATCAGTTTGCCCCCGGACCTTTTCCAACGCTGCGCCTCTTGTCGGCGCTCTTGCCCTGGCAGGTACCTATTCATATTGATCTGAGCCGCCCCGACGCCGCTCTGATCATTTTCTCGCTTCTGTGGCGCATTCCTCTCTTCCTCGGCAATGGAAGCATGTTCGATGTCCTGGCCCTGGAGCCGTTGATCCTCAATGGGGCGGCCCTGGCTTTGCTCCTCCTGAGCACCTATGGTCGCGAGACGCCGGCGACCGCGGACAGCCCCGCCGAAGAGAGGCCGCTGCCAGACTGGCCACGCTATCTCTTGCTGATGGCCTGGCTGGGCCTGGCCCTGGTCCTGGCTCCCGATCTCTGGGTCTTTCAGGGACTGGCTGGCCTGCTGCAGATTCCCCATGCCGATATCGCTCTGCCGCTCCGTACGTTGCGCATCCTCGATCCACTGACCTTCAGCCTGAATCTTGCTACCGGGCCGTTGCTCTCCCTGCTGCTAGCGCTGGCTCTGCGCTGGCAATATGAGCGCGCGCGGGCGTTGCGGGTTGCTCCTGTCGCCGAGGCTCATCGCGCCGCAAGTCCCAAGGCATAGGTACGAAAGAAAGATTAATCTGCGGATTGGGTACGTGTACTTATGAATGATCCACGTATTCTTGTGATCTTTGGCCTCTTCTTTGTCGCCCTGGGAGGGTATAATCTGGTTGTCGGGCGCCGTCGGTTGCGCGCTCAGCCAGGAGTGCGCCCGCTCAGGCAGGTCAACATTCTCACGGGCAGTGAGTACCTGCTGCTGGCGCTAGTCTTCTTTATTAGCGCCGTGGCCAGAACGACGCTCCTGCCCTCCTGGATGGCTCCCTACCTGTTCGGCGCCTCTTTTGCCTTGTTGATCATCTCCCTGGTGCTGGCGGTAATGGTGGTGCGCATGGCCACCCGAGGGCGGGCCGCTTCCTCCCAGAGCGCAGGCACGGGAGGCGTGGCTGCCAGCGGCGACCAGGGCCCGGAGAATGGCCAGATCGGGACAACAAAGGAAATCGATCCAGCGCAAGAGGCGGCCCGCCGCCGCGAGCGTCGCCGCCGACGCCTGGAGCATCGGCGCAAGATGGCCGAGCAGCGCCGTCGGCGGGCCGGCAAAGTCTGAGGCGGAGCAGGCAGACAAAACAAAAAAAGAGGAAGGGCGCGCCTGCTCGCTCAGAGGCGAGAGCTGGGCACGCCCTCTGCCTGGCAACCTGCCTCAGCTCAGGGCCTCGATCACGGCCCTTGCAATACTGGCGCTCGACTGGGGATTCTGGCCCGTGATCAGCCGTCCATCGCGCTCAACGTGGTCGGACCAGTTGGGGCGCGTCACGAAGTTCGCCCCTAGCTCGCGCAGGCGGCTCTCCAGCAGGAAGGGCATGAACTTGTCCAGTCCTGTAGCGCGCTCCTCCTCATCGGTGAAGGCCGTGATGGTTTTGCCCGCCACCAGCGGCTGGCCGTCGGCGCGCTTGGCTCCGACCAGGCCCGCCGGACCATGACAGACGGCGGCGATGACCTTTCCCTGCTGCTCGAAGTCGCCGAGCAGGTGGTGGAGTGTCGTATCCTCAGCCAGATCAAACATCACTCCGTGCCCGCCTGGCAGGAAGATGGCGTCATAGTCGGCGGCCCTCAGGCCGGCCAGAGGACGGGTGTTGTGAAGCTGGGCTCGCGCCTCCGCATACTTCTGGGCCTCTTCCCCCTGGGGTTCGCTGCGCGGGTCAACGGGCACGCTGCCACCGCGCGGACTGGCAACCGTGATCTGCCAGCCCTGCTCTTTAAAAGCCTGATAGGGAACGGCGAATTCCTCAAACCAGATGCCGGTCCGGTGCTCATCGTCGATGCGGTCGTGACCGGTCACCACTATCAAAATGTGGCGCGCTTGAGCCACGAAGTAATCACTCCTTTCTTGTCTTGTCTTGTCTTGCTTTGCCTGACCTGACTTGGCCTGGCCAGCCTGGGCGGCAAGCTGTGCTCGGCCCGGCGAAAAAGGCCGCCGGCCAGGACTGAGCGGCGCGCACCCGACGGAAGCGCTGCATGTCCTCTGCAGTCCCTGGTCGCGCCGCTCCGCTGGCATTCTATGCCCTGGCTGAGCTATAAAGCAAATAGTCTTTCTGGGGATATGTATAAATAAATTTATGGTTGACCTGGAGTGGTATCGCAGCTTTATCGCCATCTATCGGGCCGGCACCGTCTCAGGAGCGGCGCGGGCCCTCTTGCTGACGCAGCCCGCGGTGACGCAGCACCTGGCGGCTCTGGAGGCCGCCGTGGGCGAACCGCTCTTTCTGCGCGCGCCGCGGCGGATGATCCCGACGGCCCGTGGCAAAGAACTCTACAACCAGGTTGTGCAGGCCATCGAGACCCTGGAGCAGGTCAGCCAAACGTTAGGGGCTGGTCAGGAGCGCCCGCCCGTCCTGCGCTGCGGGGCGCCGCGTGAATACTTTCAAGAGCAGCTGCTCAGGCGTCTGCTCTCGCTCCCGTACCGTCTCTGGTTGCAGTTTGGCGAGACCGCTGACCTGGTCAATGACCTTGAACACGGGCGGCTAGAGGCCGTGGTAGCTACCCAGCAACTGGCCTCGCGCGATCTAGAGTTTGTCCACCTGGACGACGAACGTTTCATCCTGGTTGGACCGACCGCTCTGACGGTGCCCGACGAGCTGAGAGAGGCCGCCGCCGAAGGAGCGCGGGAGCCGCTCGAGAGCTGGTTGGCCGCCCAGCGCTGGGTCAGCTACGGGCCGGAGCTACCCATTATTCGTCGCTTTTGGCTCCAGTGTTTCGAGCGCCGCCCCACCTTTCAGGCAGCGCTGGTCCTGCCCGACCTCCACGCCATCAGAAGCGCCGTTGAGCAGGGTTATGGCATCAGCGTCCTGCCCGACTATCTCTGTGGCGACTGGCTAGCAGCAGGGCGCTTGCGCGTGCTCTGGCAGCCACCACAGCCGGTCGCCAACGAGCTATGGCTGGCCTATCGTCGCATCGACCGCAACGATGTCCGCATTCGCTCCCTCAAGCGGGCCTTGCTCTCCTAGCCGGGGCGGGCAGGGCGCAGGGTCGCGCTCTCCATGCTGCCCTTCTCTCCTCTCCACGCCAGCGCCAGCCTGGTCGCCTACGGACCTTCTAGCTCCAACTGCATCTCGGCGCGGCCCTGTTGGGCCTCATAGTGGGCCTGCAGGCCGCTGATGCGGCAAATCAGGCTTTGGCCGCTACCAGTAGGAGCCAGGCTGTCCGTCAGAGCCAGGGTGTCGAAAAGCTGCAGTGCTGGATTGAGCGGCACGACAGCGCGGTGTCGGCTGGCGGCACGCTGTTCCTGGGCCAGCAGAAAGGCCGCCTTCTGCGCGCACTGACTCGTGGTTGTGAGCTTGTGATCGATGTGATAGTACAGGCGCTCGCAGCCTACCTGCTGCAGGTGGAGGTCATCGTAGCTCTCAGCGGTCGTCAAAGCCTGGGGGGGACCGCCGGCCGGCGGCTTGCCGCTAACAATGATATGGTTGGCCCGTTCGTCGCTGCTGCCGAGGCTGAACAGCTCGATCTCGGGCCGGTAGGACCAGGCTGGCCCCTCACTGCTGTTCAGCTCGCGGAAGCACAGGACCTCATCTTGATCGAGGAAGTAGACCAGTCCGTAGGTATTGCACAGCTCATCGAGGGCCGCGCGGTAGGGCTGGCCGGCCTGGATGACAAAGGCTGGGATGGTCTGGCTCATCTGGGGGGTTGTGGGCAGAGCAACGCTGAAGAGACCAGCGCGGGCACAAACCTCGCTGATGAGAAAGGCCAGGGTCTGGCCACTGTAACTGTTCTGGTAGCGGGCGAGCAGATCAAGCAGGCGCGTGCGGTCGTTGGCGACCAGCAGCAGGCGATTTTCCTGGGGAGAGCGCAGAAAGTGGAGCTGGCTCAGCACATAGGTGCCTGTCTTGAGGAGTGCTGGAGTGGGAGGTATGCCGGCGTAGTACCCTTCGCTCAGGGTCAGGGTCGCACCGAGGCCCAGCGGCCGATAGGTACCAGCGCTGCTAACCAGGGCATTGTAGCTACCGCCGCTGTTGTCAAGCAGCACCTCTAAGCGGGCCGGACGACCCGGACGCTCCAGTCGCCGGTAGGCCAGCACAGAGGCCGAGAGATCAAGGGACTGCTGGGGATTGCTGCTCTGGAAAAGCGGCGCGCTGGCGATCGCTGGCATGGTCAGGACGTAGGAGCGGGGACCAGCGTTCCCACTGGCAGGACTGGTCACCGCCAGTACGACAGCCCCGTAGCTGCAGGGCAGCATGTGCAGGATGGTCCCGTTTGACCAGTGGACCAGGTCTGCCGACTGGCGCAGGCGCGGGTAGCTGTAGACCGAGCCGGTCAGGCTGCCGCTGTCAGCCTCGACGCAGCTGAGTGTATAGAGGCCGTCCGCGAAGGAGAGGCGCGGAGCCAGGCGCATGATGGCCGTAGTGGTGGCCGGAGCGATGGCTTGCCCTGCGCTCCACTGTCCGCTGGCGGCATCGAAGGTGCAGCTGCTCAGAGAGTAGTTGTCTGAGTAAATCAGCCTATAGCGGTTGCCAGCCCAGGCGGCGGCCAGGCCACCGCTGGCCCCCAAAGGAGGAAGCGACCAGCTCTGCAAAGCCGACCAGCTTGTGCCGTTGAAGAACGAGCAGCCGATAGCTTCGCCGCCGGCAACGTCGTAGAGGAAAAAGACATCGTTGGTGGCAGCGCAAGCCACCCCTTTGATCAGGGCATTGCCTGGCGGAGAAAGGACCGTCATCGGGCCGCTCCAGCTCAGGCCGTTGTCGGTCGAGGTCCAGACCCAGAGCTGATTGCCGCCGCTACCGCGCTGAGCGAAGGCACGTAGCTGTCCCTGACAGTTGGCGATGGCGCATCCGCCATCCTGATTCATGACAGCGGCGGCCCCTGGCAGCGTCACCCAGGCGCCGCCAGCCCACTGGCTGGCCTGGGTAGGATCGCTGATGCGCTGAACCTGGAAGGTCCCATTGAGAAAGGAGCTGGCTCGGGCCAGGCGCACGCGCACGATGCTGCCATCGCTGGCAAGACAGGCATCATGCCAGCTATCGGGCGTGCCGGGAGTCTGATACGGGGCATAGTGGAGGACGCGGTCGGCAACACTGAGCGCCAGGGCCGGGCGGCGAGTCAGGCTGTTGAGGGCGGTGCTCAGGGCGCTGGGAAGAGGGCGAACCATTGTAGGGGATCTCCTGTGTTGAGGCACTCGGGCTTGCTGGACAAAGATGAGTGAGACGAGGCGGGCGGGCACAGAGCCACTGCCCCGCTCCAACTGGAGGCGCAGGAGCAAGCTCCTGCTACCTACCAGTATAGCTGAGCTGTGCCGCCAAAGCAAGGCACCTTCTCATCCGGCGCGGCGATCGCTCTTCGTATAGACATTGGTCTATATAGAGGCCAGACCAGGCAGGTATCAAGGCGGATCAACAGGAGCGGTCGGGCCTCTGGAGGCCGCCGTATTGTGCACAATGTATAAATATCAGAAAGTAAAATCATTCATTCTACTCATTAACAAGGGAAATAGAAAGTGTTACTGTATAAGCAGACAAAGAGATTGGGCGTAATGAACAACTACCGGTCAGTCTGACTCACGGCTGGCGCGGGGCAGCGGACGAGCGAGCCAGATCAGCAAGGGTGCCGGGCGAGCGGCGGCCAGCGACCAGCTAAAGGATGGGGAGCCTCGCTTCAACCAGGCTGTCGGTGGCCAGCTCCCGCCTGTCAGGCATTGGGGAGGTCGGCGTGCGGAACTCGAGCCGAGGCTGAGCTGAGCCAGATACGGCTGTTGAAGAGGGGGTAGCCTGTCCGGATCAGGACCAGGTTCTGGACCTGGTGGCGCGAATGTGAAAGAAGCATAGAAATAAGGATAAGAGGAAGAAAGGGAGAGAGGCGACCGACATGAACGCGCCCTTGCTCAAAGAAAGCTTTGGGCTAATTGCCCCGCAAAAAGAAGCCTTCGCGCGCCGCTTCTATGAGCGTCTGTTTGCGGCCTACCCGCAAACGCGCCTCCTCTTTGCCGGGACCGATATGCGGCGCCAGGAGAGCGCCCTCATGGCCACCCTGGCCGCTGTGGTGGCCGGTGTTGAGCGTGGTGAGAACCTGGAGCCGGTGTTGCGCAGGCTAGGGGAGCGCCACTATCGCTATGGCGTGCAGCCGGAGCACTATCCTCTGGTTGGCCAGGCCCTGCTTGCCACCTTTGGCGACTTTCTCGGGCCGCGCTTCTCTCCGGCCATGCACGATGCCTGGGCCCAGGCGTTTGAAGTCATCAGCTCCCAGATGATTGCTGCTGGTGAACCATAGCACGTTGCGTGGAGGGGCTCCCCACCGTGTCTTTGCCCTCCTGGGTGCGGGTGCCCCTCCCTCCCCCATGGCGGCAGCTCATGGACTGGCTCGCCGGCTCTGCTCTGCTCTGCTCTGCTGCTTCCCCCTGGCCCCGAAATGGCAGTCAGGCTTGCTGAAGAGGCGCAGCGGCCAAGCCCAGGCTAGGAGAGCGAAGAAAGGCCGAGCGACTCCTCCGACAGTCCACTTGCCAGCCAGGCGGCGCGGACGCACTGCTTGAGCAGCATCACATTGGTGAGAGGGCCGACGCCGCCCGGCGTGGGCGTAAGTGCCGACGCCACCTCGCGCACCGCCTCAAAGTCCACATCGCCCACGATGCCCCCTTCCGGCAGAGCGTTGATCCCCACATCGATGACCACTGCTCCCGGGCGCACCATCTCGGCGGTGACCAGACGTGGACGCCCGACGGCGGCGATCAGAACATCGGCCTGGCGGGTCAAGGTCGTCAGGTCGCGGGTGCGCGAATGGCAGACGCTCACCGTGGCGTGGCGCTGCAAGAGCATCAAAGCCAGGGGCTTGCCCACTACGTTGCTGCGCCCCAGTACTACCACCCGCTTGCCCGCCAGGGCGATCCGGCTGCGGTCCAGGATCTCCATCACGGCGGCTGCGGTCGACGGCAGGAAGCTGGGCAGACCCAGGAAGAGGTTGCCGGCGCTGCCCGGGCTGATACCGTCGATATCTTTGGCCGGGGCCACTGTATCGGCTACCATCTTCTGCGAGAGGTGAGCTGGTAAAGGCATCTGCACAAGGATGCCGTGGGTCTGCTGGTCGGTATTCAACTGCAGCAGCAGGGCGTGCAGCTCATCGGCGCTCGTCAAGGCGGGTAGTTCCTCTAAGCGGGCCTGTACGCCGATCTCGCCGGCCAGGCGCAGGATCGCCCGGGTATAGACCCCAGAAGCGGCGTCGCCGCCCACTCGCACGATCACCAGGCCAGGCGGATAGCCCTGCCGTTCGCGGAAACGGGCGACCTCGCTCCGCAGCTCGCCGCGGATCTCGGCACTGAGGGCCCGCCCGTCAAGAATCGTTGCGCTCACAGTGCCCCTCCCACTAGCCTCACTACGTCTGTATGGCCTGCTTCTACCCGCTGCAGGGCCACCTCGAGGCGCGCCTGCAGCTGCTCGACCAGTTGCTGGTTCTTGAGGGAGCGCAGGTTGACGCGCACCATCCAGGCCGCCCCCTGGGCCGCGCTCACTACCAGTGCGGCTCCCGCGGCGATGTCGCTGCGCACATTCTTGTTGCCGATCTGGGCCAGGCGCACGCAGAAGCTCATCAGCTCCGCTGCCCGCTCGGCGACCTCCAGCGGCACCAGGGCCGCCTCGTGAAGCCGCACCTGAATGGCCCGGCTGCGAGCCTCGTTCTCTTCAGCACTCCCTTTTGGGAGACGAAAGCTCATGGAGAGCCGCTCATAGGCGTCGATGTCTTCCTGCATGAGCTGCTGAAAGCGCTCGCGCAACTCCTCTGTCTTTTGCAGAATATCCTCTATCTCGTCCTGTACATCAGCGTAGCCGCTCTTGCCAATGGTGAGCCGCGTGACCATGCTGGCAAGGGCTGCACCCATCGCTCCACTCAGCGCCGCAGCGGAGCCGCCCCCGGGTGTTGGTTGTGAGGAAGAGAGATCATTGAGATACTCCCGTAAGGATTGATCTAGATACATGTACATGTCCTTGCAAAGAGCAGTCTGTGTTGGCTAACTTCGGTATCCCAGAGGGACTGGCGTTTTGGGGGACATTATAGCACAGAACTGCTGAAGCTGCGCGTCCTCCGGCGCCGCCGCTGCTCTCTGTGTGCTTGTTGTGAGCTTGAGCACTGCGCAGGTGTGAGCTGCGTGCTAGCAGCGGCGGTCCCTTGGCTGCTATCGTTGGCGTCAGGAAAAAGCTGCAGAGCAGGCTGAAGGAAGATCTCAGCCCCCAGGCTATGCCTGGCTCGTTCGAAGACGATGTCTGCGGAAACGAAGAGTGAGCAACTGCATTGAACAGCAAGATGGCAGGTGGCGGCAAGGTGAAAGCCCCTCTCCCTGCTCCCTGGTGCCAGAAGAGAAGGGCGCGCGCGCGCGCTCTCTCTCTCTCTCTCTGACCCTTCGACTGTCGGGTCGGGGGCTGATCCTGCCCGCCGCCTTGGTTTGGGCTGACGGCCCAAGCCGGTCAGCCTTGGCCTCATGCTCTGTCTGTGCTGCGGGAGGAAGAGATCGCGATGCTTCAGAGAAAGAGAAACGGGATGCTCAATGCCTGGCATGGTCTTTTCGTGGGCCTGACGGTATGGGAAGGGGTCCCCGGTCCCGAGGGAGACCGGCGACTGCCGGCTGGCGGGGAGCCGGAGCAGGGGATACGCTGGTCGAGTGCGGCCTCTGCCACACCCACGGCTGCCGATCCGCTGATCTTTCGCGCGCCTGCGGGGCAAACGGTGGTTGATATAGCCTGGTCGCCGGACAGCCGGCGGCTGGCTTACTGCACGTGGGGCTACATTCCCGATCTGCGGATCTGCGATCTGGCCACCCGTAGGACCCTGCTGCTGTACCCGGACGAGCAGGATGGTGTCGCTCTGGTGACGGGCCTGCGCTGGTTCTCCTCTGGCTGTGGACGGCTCTGCTCCTTGGGCGACTGGCGCCCTCCTCTGCTGTCAGGCCATTCTGCTGGGACGGAGGCTGCCGACCCAGGCTCTGTCGTTCGCTCTGTCGGACTGGCCCTGGGATTAGCGGGTGCCTCGCTCCATGTCTTTGCCTGGTCGCCGGATGGTAGCCGCGTGGCCCTGGCCAGTGATCAGCAGGTGGTGGTCAGGGCAGCGAGCAGCGGCCAGGTGCTGGCAACCTACCCGGCCAGCCCGTCGCCGGGGGGCCAGCCCTCCTACTGCCTGGCCTGGTCACCGGATGGCCGGCTGATCGCTTCGGCGGGACGCCTGCACGCTCTCGATGTGTGGGATGCTGCCAGTGGGCAGCCCTGGCGCTCCTTCCCTGAGCAGGCCCAGGCCATTGCCGCCGCCTGGTCGCCGGATGGGCGCTTCCTGGCCTACATGCTTGGCAACAATCTGGTGGCCAACCCCGGTCGCTTGCTGCCGGTGCAGGTCGTGGTGCGCGAAGTAAGGACCGGAGTGCAGGTCCTGGTCCTGAAGGGACGCTTCCTCGTTGATCGCACGGGGATAGGCCTGTTGATCTATCCGCACAGCCTGGCCTGGTCGCCGGATAGCCGCTATCTGCTGGCCGCCGGGCAGGACGCTGAGGTGCAGGTCTGGGAGGTAGCAGCTCAGCGCCTGGTCTGCAGCTATCGAGGTCACTGCTCCTGCGTACTGGCGGTAGCCTGGTCTCCTGACGGCAGAAGGATCGCTTCAGCAGGCCAGGATGGGACGATTCGGATTTGGGAGGCTCCAAGGCTGCCTCCTGGCTGATCCCTTCCTTCCTTGTTTCGCCGTGGTCGGTGGGCCTTGGCCCAGAGGCGCGGGAGAGAGCGAAGGCCCGCGTCCGCGCCCGCGCCGCGCCCATCTTCAGAGCCAGAAAGGCAGTGTGCCTTCGGCCCTGGGGGGGCGAATGCCGACGAGGGCCAGCCCGCCCAGTTCGTCGCTGTAGTGAATGGTGACCGGCAGCCGTGGGGGGCGCAGCGAGCCAGCGTGCAGCAGCGTTAGGGCCAGAACCGAGTGAAGGGCCTGCTCAATGGGAAAAGGCGGTTCGCTGCGGATGTGCAGAGGCTCCGGCGTGACGGCAGGCGAGGGCGGCAGGGTCGAGACGAGCAGGGCCTCGTAGTCGTTCAGGAGCAAGGTGCTGCCTTTGGGGGGCGAGGTGATGCCTGCCAGATACTGGGGAGCCGGCGCGGACGATCGGAGGCTGGCCGGTCTGCTCCCTTCCTGTCCGCGGCCCCTCGGCGGAGAGGTCCAGGTTGAGGAGGACTGTTGGTTGTAGAGGCGCGGAGCCCCCTGCTTGAGGACCTCGACGAGCAGGAACGTCGCTCCAATGCGCTGCGCCCACTCCTGCAGGTCCTGTTTCTCGCGACCGCAGTAGGGGCCGTCGCGCTGGATGAGGACACGCTTGCCAGCGAAAAGGGCTTGGGGAAAGAGTTGCTGCAGAAGCTCTGCTGGTATGGTCTCGCCGTCGATGACGGTGTCGGCTATGCGGTACTGGAGAAGCTGGCCATCGTTTTGAAAAATTCTGGTTTGGGCGGTTAAGCTGACGCTGCCAGGGAGCGAGACCTTGCGGCGGCGAGCGATATCGATGCCGACGATCACATCCGTATAGGGAAGCGGCTCGGCGAGCACATAGGGCACGCCGCCCATCTTGCTCAGCAGACCGAGGGCGATGTTGGAGGCGGCGAAGCGCAGCTCGTTCAGAGTAGAGAAGAGAACGACCTGGCTGGGGAGATCGCGACCGATGGTGATGGCCTTGAAGTGGTGGTAGAGAGTCCAGCTCTGTGGCCTCGAGGCCAGGCTGGTCTCTTCTCGCGCCAGGGGTTGCGCCTCTTGATCCGGCATGAGGGCGAGCAGCGCATCGTCGGCCCTTTCCCGCTGCAGGGTCTCGATGACCTCTTCCAGGGCTTCCTTGCTCTTATGAGCGAGTCGCTTGAGAAAAAACTTCACTGGAGCCTGGAAGTTCTGGAAAGCACGCCCCAGCTCTTGGGCGAAGGCCGTCAGCCGTTCCTGGGAGAGGTTGTCGGTCAGGATCAGACCGACTCGCAGCTTTCTCTGCTGAGCGAGAGGGGGAGCTGGGCGGTAGAAGCCATGACGCTGTAAGCCTGAGAGCACTTCCTTGTCGCCGTCGATGATGCGCTGCCGACCCACACGGAGCCGCGGGCGAAAGTCCAGATCGACACTGCGCCGGAAGAGGGTCGGCTCCGTGCGGCTGTTGTAGGCCGAAGAGCGGATCAGACCCCGTTCCTGAAGTGGTTGGGCCAGAGCGCTGACCATTGCGGCCCTCCTGGATGGGGCGAGGTGAAGACGGCTGTGAACCTGGCTGCTGTCCAGACCCAGGCGCTCGTAGTCGCCAGGCTGCACAATGAGGCGCAGCCCGCTCAGGGGATATTCGTACTCTTTGCTCCTGGCAGTCTGCACGAGAACCACCGCTTCTTCATCGCCTGCTTGCTGCAGGCGCCGCCTGGAGGACTCGCGCGTTGCCAGGGCCAGCAGACGCTGGCGCTCCGTGCCAACGCGCCCCGTTATTTGGACAATCTGGCCGCAGAGGTCGCCGTCTTTGGCCTTGACCCGCAGCCCGCGGAGACGTTGCTCTAGCTCTTCCTGCCCCTGCCATGCGAGCGTCTGACAGAACGACCGCAGGTCCTGCTTGAGGACGGGCTGCGAGTGAACCGAGATGGAGATCGCTGGCTTTCCCTGGACCAGCCAGCCGCGCAGGCGGAAGGTGCGCCAGATCTGGAGCGTCGGCGGCAACTCTTCGTGGTAGGGCTGCAAGGCGCTTTGTAGCTCTTCGGCCAGTTCATCGGCGAGGCCGAAAGCTACGTAATCGGCCTGTTCCCCTGGCCCAACCTGCCAGCCCTTGTCTGACCGGATGGCGCGCAGCCCGCGGAAATCGCCGCTCGGTAGCGACCAGAGGGCCTGCCAGTGCGGCTTCAACTGCTCTTCCGTGTAGCTCTGATCGCTGACCAGGCGCCGGCTGGCCCGGCTCCAGAACCAGTGACCTGGGATGCGGCGGCGCAGTTCATAGGCCAGCTTGCCGCCAACCATCGCCGGGTCATCGTGAGTTGTCAGCTCCAGCGTATAGCCAATCAGAGGAGGCAAGGCTTCGCTGCGGAGCGGAAAGATCTCTGTTGTTAGCTCTGTCATACCGTTCGAACCACTATCTATCAGATGTTTTCCGGTACCGGTATTGGAAAAGGCTTGGCCGCGGTGGCCCGACTGGCGTTAGCGGCGCTATGCTCCCTTTTTCTCTTTTCCGGGCTGTGCGGCTGAAGATGGAAAGCTTCGCCAGATGAAGGGCAGCCTGGAGAGAGGTAGCAAGTCGGATGTGCAAGGTTATCGCTGGCCCAGGGCCAGGGAGCGCCGGACGGCTACCCTGGCCCTGGCCAGGAGCGGGCTGAGGCGTTGGCTCAGCAAAGCTGCTGCATGATGGCGATGTACTGGTTCCAGTCTGTGATAGCATAAATATTCTCGGTCAGGAGGGCACAGTTATTCACGATGGCGTACTGGGGCGCTGTCCACGCCTGGCTGCTGATCAGCTGATCTAGCACCGTTTTGGCATGGGCCCCCATTTGAAAGACGGCGACGATCATCTCTGTGCCGAAGCCTGGCGCTCCGCCCGAGGTATCGTAGAACTGGTAGGAGCCGTGCGCGGGGTAGAACTCGCAGCAGGATAGCCACCAGTTTGGGGGAAGTGCCCGGATGCAGCCGCCGTCGGCCGAGCAGGCGATGGGGAGGTAGTTGGCGATGAAGGCGTGCAACAGGGTGTCTGCGGTTGGTCCGCTGTAGGGCACGCTTACCGTTGGTGTAGGACCGATAACCACGACAGTTGGCTGGGCCGCTGCGGTGGCGGTCGGCTGCGCTCCGCTAAGGACCGTGGCCGTTGGCAGGGCGGTCACGCTCGGGGTGGGGCTTGCTCGCTGGCCCAGACGCCGGCTAAGGGCGCTGGCGGTGGCCGTACTGGGGGCGTTTAAATGCTTGATGAGTGGCACAAAGCCGCCAGCGCTGGCGTAGAGGGCGATGAGGAGAGCAGAGGTGGTCGAAAGCAGGAAGACTAGCCCGCCGATGATAAGAGCGGTACCCAAGCGCACGGTTCTGGGCTGGCGCGTCGGCGGAGGCGGTGGAAGCACGAGGAGCGGCTCAGGGTAAGGCCCGCTGGCCTCAGCGAAAGAGGCCCCTGCCGGTCCGCTGTAGGGGTCGGTCGCACGCGCCGTGGGAGCCAGAGCCTCTGATGGCTGCCTGCCCTCTGTATTGTGCTCTGGGCCTGCCTCTGTGGCAGAGGGGGAGGAGGTGGCAGCCTCGCTGGCCTGTGGAGTTGAGGAAGGAGGCTCTGGCTCAGCGGGTGCAGGTGCGGGTGCGGGTGCAGCCTCTGCCTGCGACTCGGAAGATGCAGCTACAGTGGCAGGTGCATCGGCCTGCGAGTCTGGTTGCGGAGCTATCTCGGCCTTCTCTGCTGCTTCATCCATCGATAGTCCTCCCTGGAGAAACGATTAACCATGCTTCTCATAACATAAAATATAAATTTAGACAGAAAATAGCTAAAGCCCAGTTAGATATAGGCTACGAGCCACAGGGGAGTGAAAGAACGAGAGAGCCGATCTCTCTACCAGAGAGAACGTTGCTCGCCCCATTTCTCTGCCCATCTATCGAGCCGATGGACCAAAAAGGTAGTTGCTTCTACAAAAAACGTGCGAGTCAGCTACCTGTCTGACCGCAGGAAGGTAGCCGGCTCGCACGAGCGTGCTGAGTTCTTCTGGAAGCTGATGCCCCTGGCTACGGGAGGCATCAGTAGCCGCTCAGAATGCGCTGCTTTTCGGCCTCAAACTCAGCCTCGGTCAGGGTACCAGAGGCGCGCAGCCGCTCCAGGAGCTGTAGCTGTGCCAGGCGTGCATCCGCAGCGGCACCAGGGTTCTGGGCCGGTGCCTGATAGGGAGGGTAAGCGTAGCCCTGTTGATAGTACGGCGGATAGCCCTGGTAGGGCTGGTTACGCCCCTGCCAGCGTCCGAGCATATAGCCCAGACCGCCCGCCAGCAAATCGCTGAAGAGACCGCCACCGAAGCCGAAACCGAAGGGGAAGAAAACGGGGCCACCCCAGCCCCAACCATGATGGTGATGATGGTGCATAGCCTTCACGCTCCTCGTTGTGTAAGCTTCTCTTGCCTTGTCTTCTCTAACCTGATCGTTCGTTCAGGCACCAGCGCCGATCACTGCGCGGGCGCCGGTGTGCCTGCCGGCAAGGACCGGCATATGTGAGGGGAGAGGCGGCAGGCAGATTAGGAGGCAGTCATTTCAGTACCCTCAAGCGGATCGGCTCACGTAGTTGATCTGCCTGCCGCCCTTTTCTCTCTCCTCCATGGAAGAGATACGCACGAGGAGTTCACAGGTTAAAGGTCATACGGACGGCACGGCTCCTCGGTCTACCGGCCGTCAACGTGTCCCCTCCTCGCGCTTTCTCTCCTTATTCCTTGCCTTTCCCACCTTGCCCTCCACTTCATGAAACACCAGAGGCTGGCCTTCTCTTCCCATCTGACGGGTCAGAGGAGGCCTCGCTGGCTGGTGCTGGTCTGCTTGCTTTTCCTTATAAGCATGGCGGCCATCGAGAAAGCCCGGTTTGGGCGCGGAAGGCAGGTGCCTCGCCGATCGTCCCGCTGGGGAGAGATGCTGCTGTCTCCCAAAGCCAATAGCTGACGGCCCAGCGGCAAACCGCTCAGAAAAGCGGAGGCCGGTAGGTTGGGTGAACAGCTATTCCCCCCAGGACTGAGAGCGCGTGAGGTCGCCCTACAGAGGACCGACGAGGCACCGCCCGGGTCGACGGCTCCTGGCTCAAGCCAGGAGCTTGCCCGCAGTCCCGTCGGCCCGGGTTTCAGGGCTGCTTGACCGCTGCCCACTGTTCCGAAGGGCAGTACAGCGTGCGCGCCCGCGAATATTCCGAGCTGCATTCATAGCGGCGTGCCCCTCGGCCCCACAGTGGGGACAGGTGAAAACATGGCGGCGACGGGTTCCCCGTTGTCCACATCAGAAAGATTGGCAGACCACTGCGCGTCGTCATCAGCGCCCACCCGTTCATCAGGTGCTGGCTGCCTTCCTCCCTCCCCTGGCCGAAGCCAGGGTGCCCCAGCGGCACGTCTTTATGGATCGGCTGCCTGCCCTGGGAGAGCAACCGCTCGCTGCCCCGCGAGTCGCCCTAAAGGCGCCTCGTCTTGCTCGCAGGTCCTGGCTCGTCAGCCGTTCCCCAGGCGGGCAGCACGTCCGCTGACTGGCGCAGTTCCAGGACGGCAGGTGGCCGAGAGACCAGGGCCGACCGAGGTCCCAGCGCGGCAGGAAGGTGGCCATCGCCCTGAGATCCTCGGGACCGGCCTGGCGGCCTCCTGGAAGGAAATGAGCAAAGGATTATTTTAATCTGTTTTTTTGATGATTCAATTATTTGATAACCCAGGAAGTGATAAGAGTAGGTAGGAGGCTGCTATCCCAAGAGAGCAAGCTGGAGGAGGGAGGGCAAGAGAGAAAAGAGCTGCCTGCTGACATAAGGGGGCAAACCAGACAAAAAGAGGCTCCTGGCTGGCGCTCGGGGGCTAGGCTTCCTGGCTCGGCTCCGAACTCCCGCACAGGGTGCTGATCTCTGGTTCGACCTCCGTGGCGGAGCCGGAGGCTGGCGGAAGACAGAACTCCTGACAGGAAGTGGATGGCAGCGGATCGCTCAGATTCCTGCGCGCGAATATTTCGATGGCCGTGATCACCTGACCGAACTCCTGGCCCTTAGCGGTCAGATGGTATTCCACGCGGGGAGGAATCTCCAAAAAAGCCCGCCGCTCAACAAAGCCCAGCGCTTCCAGGAGGCGCAGACGCTGGGTCAGCGTACGTGAGCTAATATGGCCTATCTGCTCCTGCAGCTCGCCAAAGCGTTGAGGGCCGCGCTGCAGGCTGATCATAATCAGCAGGATCCAGACATCGCCGACCAGGCGAACGGCGCGTCCCATGGGCGTCCTTGCATTGCAGGCCTCCGGCCTCGCCGCCGGCTGTTCGCGTTCAGCTCTCTTCATAGCCATGAGTATACCACACTATTAATAGGAAAGCAACATCCTTGACGATAGTAGCTTTCTATGATACGCTTACTTTCAGAAAGAAAGTAAAGAGCAAGAGAGCCGCTGTCTGGGCGGAGGGCCTGGCGCTCTGCCCGGGCAGCTCAGCGATAGAGTGAGGAAAGGAGTGATCTTTTGATGTCGACAACCCTGAGCCTTGGGCTGCTGATCCTGCGTCTGGGGGCTGGCTTAACGCTCACCGGGCATGGACTGCAGAAGCTCCTGGGATGGTTTGGCGGGGCGGGACTGGCCCGCACGCGCGAGAACTTTGCGCGTCAGGGCTTACAGCCGGCCTGGCTCTGGGTCGCGCTCGCCGTTCTGGGGGAGGTGGGCGGTGGTCTGGCGGTCGCGCTGGGCTTTCTCACCGCTGTAGGAGCGGCTGGCATGGCGGGCGCGATGGCAATGGCGACCTTCAAGAGCCACTGGCGCAACGGCTTCTGGATGCAGCGCGGTGGCTATGAATATAGCTTGCTCCTGCTGCTCGTCAGCATCGTCATCGGCCTCACAGGTCCGGGCGACTACGCCTTCGATGCCCTGCTGGGCATCAGCCAGCGGGAGACGCCGCTCTTTATCGGGCTGGCACTGGCCGCACTCATCGTCGTAGCGATCGGTATCCTCATCAGTCGCAGGCCCCAGGCAATCTCACAGGATGCCTGAGCCTGCCCGGGGCCGGCTGGCTCTCGGGGTGGCCCGCCTATCCGTCCTCCAGTCGGGGCTGCCGGGAGGGCCGCCGGCCATCTTGGAGCGAGACGACAATGGAGATCGAAATCTGGTCGGACGTCGTTTGTCCCTGGTGTTATATCGGCAAGCGGCGCCTGGAAAAAGCGCTGGCCAGCTTCGAGCAGCGCGACCGCGTCAGGCTAATCTGGCGCAGTTTCCAGCTTGATCCGTCGGCCCCACGGGAGGCCCACGAGCGCGTGAGCGCCGTGCTGGCGCGCAAATACGCTATCTCTCGAGCCGAGGCGGAGGCCATGAACGCGCGCGTCAGCGCCCTGGCCGCTCAGGAGGGTCTGATCTTCCATCTCGATCAGGCGCGCTACTGCAATACCTTCGATGCTCACCGGTTGCTTCATCTGGCCGCCGCCCATGACCAGGCCCAGGAGCTGGCTGAGCGCCTCTGGCGTGCTTACTTCAGCGAAGGGGCGGTCCTCAGCGAGCCGGGGACGCTGTATCGCCTGGCGAGCGAGGTGGGTCTGCCTGAGCCTGAAGTGGCGCTGGTCCTACAAAGCTCAGCCTACAGCGAGGCGGTGCGGGCCGATGAGCGGCGCGCCCATGAACTGGGTGTGCAGGGAGTACCCTTCTTTCTCTTCGCGGGACGCTATGCCGTCTCGGGCGCGCAGCCGGTCCCACTGCTGCGCCGGGTGCTGGAACGGGCCTGGCGCGAGAGCGCTCAGGAGCCGCCGCAGTTAGTGACCGCTGCCGAGGCGCGAGCCGCCCAGGAACAGATCTGCAGCGACGAGAGCTGCGCGCTGCCGGGGAGCGAGAACGTCGACCAGGGCAAGGGCAGCGCCTGATCGCTGCCCCATCAGGCCCTAGCGCAGGATGAGATAGCAGGCCAGCAGAAGCAGGATGATCAGGATCGCGATCATCAGGAAGAGCAGGGCGCTGAGCAGGCGCCGCACCGCGTCCGTCCCGATGGCAGCCAGACCGGCTGTGATGCGCCCTGGGTACTGGCTGATCCTGGGCCTGCCCTCATCCCAGCCTACCAGCGTCGAACTAACGGCGAAAGGGTTCCTCCTCGCGCGGCCACTCGATGACCTCTATGTTCTCCTTGATGACCCGCTCGTACCAGTCTGCGTCGCGGTGGAGCTGCTCGCGCTCTTCGGAGGAAAGAGATGTTTCAGCGCAACGCCGGGCCTGCCAGGCCGCCAGTACTGCTATATCGCGCTGATATTTATCGGGAACAGAAAGGTAGAACTCTCTTTGTTCCCTGGCTATGCGTGCTAAATTAGCCTGGAATTCATCTATAAAAGAGTCTTCTTTGCCTAGAAGCTTGTTTGCGCTACCTTTTTGTATAGCAGTTTTTATTGTATTTACATATAATTCTCTAGCTTTTTCGTATATATCTTCACAATTATCAAAAATTAACTTTTCTTGTGGATTATATACTTTTGTCTGTTCATCCACAATTTTATCGGCCACCTTCTCCAGGGCAGTCTGGCTGAGGTAAAAATAAAGCTTCTGCCCTGCTTTCTCCTCGCGCAGCTTCTGCAGGGAGCGTATCTCCTTGACGGCACGAAGGATGATCTGATTATGCAAACCGGTAGGAAGGTCTCCCTCGACGTTGGCTGGCAGTTGTGCCCTATCGGCGGCCTGCAAGCTCTGGAAGTCTTCAGGTTGGTAGGGAAGGCCGTTGGTCTCGATCATGATGACGATGGTCCTTTCTGTCAACTGCAGAACATGTACCTTGACCTTCCGCGGCGGCGACAAGGCGAGGCTAGCGGGGGCGGGCGTCGGTGGTCCGACCGCCCTGGCGGCTTCCTCCGTGAGTGGGCCTGACGGCTGTAGCCGCTGCCGACGCCGTCGCCACCAGCGCAGCCAGGCCCGAGGGCCATGTCGTCCGTAGCGGTGCAGCATGATAATTCTGTACTAAAAAATCGACTGTAATTCCCGCGCTTAAGATCGACAATATTCTATTGAAAAGCATACTCTTTATTTCAAGAATTGTCAAGTAATTTTGCTGTGTACCATTGGACTTCATAATTGTACAACGGCGCCTGGTTGCTATGCCCTACGGGCCGCTCAGCTGGGGAGGTACGGGCAGATTGGACTGGTCCTTGTTGCAGGCTATGCTGACGTGCTATAACATGCTATAGCTCTCGTGAGACCAATTCTCCGCTGTTGAGGAGCGCAATGATGGAGCGGAACAAAGAACCGCAGCGGCTTGCGGCGCTGCCGGCTCATCCGTTGGAGCCGGCAGTTGGAGACGGGCAGGCTAAGTTGCGCATTGACGGTCTGGTAGAGCGTGTTCTGGAGCTGGGAGCGGAGGAGCTGGTCGCCTTGCTCGCCTCGCCACGCGTGACCTGGCAGGCTCCATTCTCCTGTCAAGAAGGCTGGGTTGTTCCCTCCCTGACCTGGGAAGGCTGGCCGCTGCGCGCCCTGCTCGACCTGGCTCAGCCACTGCCCACGGCCCGGGCGGTAGCCGTCTCCGCTGGCAGCTACTCCCTCTGGTTGACCCTTGAAGAGGCCGGCCAGGCCCTCCTCTGTGACCGGCTCAACGGGGCCCCGCTCACTCGCGAGCACGGGGCGCCCTGGCGGCTCCTTCTTCCCGGCGGCCAATGCTACACCAGTGTCAAATGGGTCGACACCCTGCTTGTCAGCGAGACTCTCGGCCTCTCCACTGCCGGGCAACTTGCCCGCCAGCGCCTGCAGGCTCGTCACCAGAGCGGAGCGCGTTCTTAGTCTCTTGCCGGTCCTGCTCACCGCCCGAGCATGGGGGCGCCGGCACCGCTCGCGGGCTGGTCCGTCTCACCAGCCCGCGAGCGAGCTAATGCTCTGGCTCCCCTGGTGGCCCGGCTGGCGAAGAGGAATCTGAGGCAGCCGTCGAGAGGCTGGGGCGCAGCACGCTCTCGCTCAGCATAATAACAAAGACTATCGTCGGTAAAAGAAGCATCACGACCGATACGGTGGTCTCGAATCCTATCGCCGCTTCATGGTTTAAAAGAAAATGTAAAACGATAGCGATCAGGAGAATAAAAGCGATGAGGCCTATTCTTTGGGCAAAGAGGGCGAGGAGAAGCCTTCTCCGCTGGCGGCTTACGGCCAGCCGCCGCGTCTGCCCCGCCAGGACAAGGCGCCAATTGGCAACCAGACGCTGCGTCAGGAGGATCAGGACGAGCGTCAGGGCGAGACCATAGGCCAGCAAGGCGGCGGTGAAGAGCAGAAGAAAGGAGAGAAAAAAGCCCGGCTCTTGTTCCGGGTTTAACAGCGAGAGGCCGCCAGCGAGCAGATTGAAGGGCAGCCCTACCAGGACGGCTATAAGGATGATTTTTCTCAGCATGGCTGTCTGTCCTCCGTTGATCCTGCCATCCCCTCTTGCAAGGTGAGACGGCTTCTCCTCTTCTTCATGAGGAACTCGCTTCGGACATATTCATCGATATCGTCGCCAGCAGCCCATCTTGCTTGCGTGCTGCTAAAATATAGCATGCTTCTATCAGAAGAGCAAACGTTGGATTGCGCCTGAGCATAGGGCAGCTTCTGGCAAGAGAGAGAAGATTCCTCGGCTCAAAGAACACCTCATCGTCAAAAAGTGGTCGTCTCCTGCGTCTGCTTATGCGAGATGCCTGGTCGGTCTGAGCGGGCTGCTTTTGAAGGGAGGAGGGACGGCCTGGACCGCTGGCAGTCGGGCCGCGCTATCACCAGCCAGGAGAAAGCAGAACGGAGCTTTGTTTCTATGCGCATCTTCTTCTTTTCTGACTGGCGCATTCAGCAGTTGGAGCTTGTTGAGCGGCTGCTGCGCTCCGTGGCACCCGTTGACGTCATCGTCTATGGGGGAGATGATGTGAGACGTTTTCTCAGCGCGCCGAAACAAAACTATTTTGCCCATCTGGCCGGCTATGCCCGTTATGGTCTGCTTGGAGTCATCGGCAACGACTGTTGGCCGGAGGACCGCCTCATCTTGCAGGCGCCGGGGGTGCGTGATCTTCATGCCGAGCCATGTTTGATCGAGGACGTTGGCTTCATTGGCATCGAAGGTGCCATCTGTGATGGCGAGCGCAACGCCATTGGCAGGATCCTCCACTCGGAAGGCGAGGTGCGCTGCCACCTTGAGCAGGCCCGTCGGCGTCTGGGCGAGCAGGCTCGCCGTTTGGTGGTAGTCTCGCATACGCCGCCGGCGGGCTGCCGTCTCGACATTGGCATTCGCTTCGGCTTCAGCCGTCTAGGCTCAGAGGCCCTTAGAGACTTTGTGCTGGACCAGCAGCCGGACCTCGTTCTCTGCGGACACTGCCACTCGCGCGGCGGCAAAACGGCCCTGCTAGGCGGCAGCCTGGTAGTCAATGCCGCCTCTGATGACACCAATCCCGAGCTGGCGCGCGTTGCCCTGATCGAGCTGGATGCAACGGCCTCCCCGCCGACGGTCACCTGGTTGAAGCCGCCCACCCGTCTGCGGGGGCCGCACATTGGTCCCCAGCGAGCCGAGAAGCTGGCCGCCTATGGTATCACGCGCCTGGATGAGCTGCGCACGGCCCCGCCGGAGGTACTCAAGGCCATTCAATTTGGTCCTTTGCGTCGCCGGCGGCTGGAAAGCTACCTGTGTGCCTGCGAGGAGAATCGGGCCGTCTGGCTGGAGACGCCGCAATTCCCCTCATCCATGCTCTTCTACGACGTAGAGACCGGCCTGGTCTCCCCCAGCCCTTTCAAGGGGAGCGCGCCTGACCCGTGGCTGATCGGTGCTTTCGACGGCCAGGAGCTGCGTCAATGGATCGTTCCCGAGGAGGATAGGAGCCGTCGCCGCGCAATGTTCGAGGACTTCCTGGCCTATGTCGCGGCCCATCCGGGCGCGACCCTCTGTTCCTGGAGCGGTAGCTGCTTCGACGAGCGCTCCATGGAGGAGGGGATCGTCCGTTGGGCACCGCCCCTGCTGCTGCGCTGGAGGCCCCTGCCGAAGCTCGACCTGTTGCGGATGCTCAAGAAGATCCTGGTGCTGCCGCTGACGAGCTGGTCGCTCAAGGAGGTGGCTGGCTGGTGCGGCTTCTCCTGGAGCGGCGACCTGGATGGTTTCGAGGCCGGCCTGCTCTACGAGGAGTATCGGACCTTCGGGGAACCCCTGCCTGTCGAGCTGATTGCCCGCTACAACGCCGAGGACGTGCTGGCCCTGGCCCATGTAACGCGGTACCTGCTCAGCACTCTGCCGGCCTCGACCGCCTCCCCGGGCGCTGGTCGGGAGCGCTGACAGACGCCCGTCTCATGGCGCCTGCCTAGCCTAGGGATCAGCCCCTGGTGGCTCTCTTCCCTCCCGCACGGCCTGCTGGCTGAGGGTGGCAAAAGCTGCTGGCCTCGGCCCATCGACTCCCATCGCCGGCAGCAGCCAGCAGGCCATGACCGTTGTCGCCAGTGCCATGAGTACGCCCATACTGAAGAGCGCTGGCGAGAGCAGGCCGGCGTCCAGCCCGACGTTGAGCACGATCAGTTCCACCAGGCCCCGGGCATTCAGCAAGGTTCCCAGGGCTAGAGACTGGCGCCAGGTCCGGCTCAGGCCCGTCCAGCGCGCGGCGAGTGTGCCCCCCAGCAGCTTGCCAGCGCAGGCCACAGCCAGCAACAGGAGGCCCAGCAGCCAGAGTTGGCCTGTGCCTAGCAGATCGAGGTGTGTGCGCAGACCGCTATAGACGAAGTAGAGAGGCAGCAACAGCAGATCGTTGATCTCCTGCACTGCCAGCGGCAATCGCAGCAGGACCGGTCGACGTGGCAGACAAAGGCCCATCACAAAGGCCCCAAACAGCGGATGGACGCCAATTGCTCCCGTCAGATACGAGCAGAGCAAGAGCAAGAGCAAACTCAGGACCGTCAACAGCGGCGGAGCCACCTCACGCCGGGCGAGCCAGGCCAGTGCCGGGCGCAGCAGCAAAAAGGCCGCCAGGCTAAAGAGCAGCGTTGAGGCCAGTGTCAGGGCTACCATTGGCAGGGAGCCGTCGGCATGCGTCAAAGCCAGAGTCAAAGCCAACAGGCACCAGGCCAGCACATCGTCCACAGCGGCGCACAACAAAGCGGCCTGGCCGACAGGGGTCTGCTGCCAGCCACACTCACTCAGCAGTCGTGCCAGCACCGGGAAAGCGGTAATAGCCAGGGCCGTTCCGAGCAACAGCCCGAAGGTAAGCAGTGTGGCCTGGGGTCCCGCCAGCCTGGGCCAGAAGAGCAGGGCCAGAGCAATCCCGCTGCCAAAAGGCAGGAGCATGCTCGCGAGCGAGACCAGCAGCACCTGGCCGCTCTGGCGCCAGGCCAGCTCGACATCGAGCTGGGCCCCCAAGGCGAACAGGTAGAAGATCAGGCCCAGATCTCCCAGGGCCTGCAGCCCCGCCAAAGTATTGGTCGGAAAAAGCCAGTGCTCCAATGCCGGGGCCAGCCGTCCGAGCAGGCTCGGCCCGAGCAGCAGCCCAGCCACCATCTCGCCGATCACCGACGGCAGTCCCAGCCGCCGACCAGCCAGCGCGCAGAGCTGAACAGCGGCCACAATCAGCGCCAGTTGTAGCAGCAGCATTTGAGTCACGCGCCGTCCTCCTTGCTTCCTTGCTGAATAGCGGTCGGTGGGAGAAGCCTGGCCAGCGAGTGCTGCCGATCCCGACAGAGCAGGTCCACCGCTGGCCAGGGCATCCTCTCCTTCCTCTCCCCAGAGCGCCCGCGACCATGCGACCGGCCCGGACAAGCCCCAGCCGTCGCGCGCTAGCGCTCAGAGCCTTCTCCCGCTCCGTCGGCCTGGGGCGTGTTCTGGCCTGCCCTGGGAGAGCCGGTCACGCCGGCCATGTGGGCCAGCACATCAAAGAGCACTGCAAAGTCTTCCCGTCCCAGGCCCAAAGCTCGGGCCGCCGTCAGCAGCTCGTTGGCCAGCGCCACCGAGGGCAGGGGTACGTCAACCTCGCGGCCCAGCTCCTGAGCCAACAGCAGATCCTTCTGCATCATATTCACCGAAAAGAGGGCTTCCGCCGGGCGCTCCAATACGAAAGGGCCACGGTACTGCATGGCGGGCGAGGCCACCACGCTGTCCATCCAGACGCGAAAAGCCGTTTCGCGGGGAATTCCGCCCTTCTCGGCCAGCAGCAGCCCCTCACTAAAAGCCAGGAACTGGATCGGCAGACTCAGGTTGATAGCGATCTTCATCAGCACGGCCTGCCCATTGGGGCCGACGTAGTTGACCCTGGGACCAATATCGAGCAGGATAGGGCGCACCTGCTCAAAAATGGTCCGCTCGCCGCCAACCATAATGGCCAGCCGACCCTGTTCGACCGTGACCGTGCTTCCCGAGACGGGAGCATCGAGCATCGCGGCCCCGCGCTCGGCAACGCGCTGCGCCAGCGCCCGACTGGCCGAAGGGCTGACCGTGCTCATATCGACATAGATCTTGCCCGGTCCCAACCCGGCGAGCAGCCCTTGTGGTCCCTCGGTGATGGCCTGCAAGGCGGCCGTATCGGCCACCATACTGAAAATAACATCGGCCGCCTGTGCCACTGCCGCCGGACTCTCTCCCCAGCGCATGCCGGCCTCCAGCAGCCAGCCTGCCTTCTCGCGAGTGCGATTGTAGCCCGTGAGGGTATGGCCGGCCTGCAGCAAACGGGAGGCGATGCGTCCGCCCATGGCCCCAAGACCGATGAAGCCCAGATTGGCCATAGTTGCCAAAAACCTCCTCTGCTCTCGACTTGCTTAAGAGAGCGCGAGTACGCTCTCCGAGTACGCTCTCAAGGCAACAGCTACTACTCTATTAGTTTAACCGCCACTCCCTCGCCGCTCGCCACCCTGGCGGGCGGGAAGCGCTCGAAACCAGCCCCAGGCTCCACACCCGGCCACCCTGGCAACTGAAGCCCGGCAAATGGGGGTGTCCGGCCGGGGGGCGGGGGTTGCCAAAGGCTGACGGTCTGATTATACTATAATCATTGGTATGATAAACATACCATCTGGTCTCTGACCGGGTAAAGATCCTGGCTGCAGCGGAGAAAGGATTGTACACACCCATTCAATCGAGCAAGCTGTTCGAACAGATTGCCGAGCAAATCGAAGAGCGTATTCTGAGAGGCGAGCTGCGCAGCGGCGATCGCCTGCCGAGCGAGCGAGAATTAAGCGAGCAATTCGGAGCGAGTCGGACGGCGGTGAGAGAGGCCATGAAGACCCTGGCTCAGCGGGGGCTGGTGGATATGCGACCGGGACGCGGTACCATCGTCATCAACGCCACCTCGCGTGCCATGCAGCAGACCCTGGAGCTAATGGTGCGCGTTGGGCGGGAAGACGGCTATGCCAACCTGGTAGAGCTGCGCGAGCTGCTTGAGCCGGGCATTGCCGCCCTGGCCGCGACGCGGGCCACCGAGGAGCATCTGCAGCGCCTGCGCGCCGTTGTCGAGCAGATGGATGCCAGCCTGCACGATGTCGATGCCTACATCGCTGCCGACAACGACTTTCATCGCACGCTCGCAACGGCTTCGGGCAATCGCCTCATCCTGACTTTTGTCGACTCGATCGTCGACCTGCTCAGCGAGCAGCGCAAGCACATCTCGCGCATCGGCGGAGCGATGGAGCGGGCCCAATACCATCACAAGCGCATCTTAGAGGCGCTCAGCCGCCGCGACGCCGAGGCCGCTCGGGCCGCTATGCAGGAACACCTACGCCAGGTTCGACAGGATCTAGAAACGGCCAACCGCGGCTAGGTGCGAGTGCCAGACTGGCTGATGGAGACTGCAGGCGTCTGCCTGTGTCATCCTGGGTGATCTGGCCAGGCATCCCCCGGCTTTCCCAGGTGCCGGAGCAGCCGGACGGGCAAGCGGCCTGCTCTCTCTCTGCCGGGGCACTGAGTCTGTTCGTCGGGCAGTTAAGATATACTCATCCTGTTGTCCTCTCGTCAGGCCGGAATGGCTGGCCGGGCATGCCAGTTGGGGCCTGAAGCGAGGGCGCGGCATCAGTCAGGAGCGGGAGAAGCAAGACGATGGTCTCAGAGCATATTACCTCATCCGAGGAGCGCCCGCAGACGCTCGACGAAACCAGTCGGGCAGATGAGCGCCAATTTTGGCTGGGCCTTTACGAGCAGATGCTCACCATTCGCCTCTTTGAAGAGCAAGTCAACGAGCTGTATATGAGTGCCAGGATGCCAGGCCTGGCCCACCTCTACAGCGGCGAAGAGGCGGTAGCGGTAGGTGTCTGCGCGGCCCTGCGCCGTGACGACTACATTACCAGCACCCATCGGGGCCACGGCCACTGTTTAGCCAAGGGTGCCACGGTCGATCGCATGTTCGCCGAGCTGCTCGGCAAGCAGCCCGGTTACTGCCGCGGCAAAGGAGGCTCGATGCACATCGCCGACCAGGATAGCGGCAACCTGGGGGCCAACGCCATCGTTGGCGGGAGCGCTGGCATCGCCACAGGGGCCGCGCTCTCCTGCAAGCGGCGCGGCAGCGCTCAGGTGGTAGTCTGCTTCTTTGGAGACGGGGCCTTGGGGCAAGGTCTGCTCTACGAGGCCATGAACATGGCGGCCCTCTGGAAGCTGCCGATCATCTACGTCTGTGAGAACAACCTCTACAACGAGTACACGCCTAATCGCGAGACCACTGCCGGCGACATGCTGGCCCGACCTCGGGCCTTTGGCATCCTGACCGAGGAGGTTGACGGGCAGGACGTCCGGGCCGTCTATGCGACGGCGGCGCGGCTTGTCGAGCGGGCGCGGCGTGGCGAAGGGCCAGCTTATCTGCACTGCAACACCTACCGTTTCTACGGTCACCATGTTGGCGACATCCAGCGCAGCTACTATCGCTCGCGCGAGGAAGAGGAATGGTGGAAGACCCATCGTGATCCGCTCAAGCTTCTTGCGGCCTGGCTGAGCGAGCAGGGGCTGGCCGGAGATGAGCAGTTGGCGGAGATCGAGCGGCGGGTGCGTGCCACGATCGAGGCAGGGGTGCGCTTCGCCCTGGAGGCTCCTTATCCTGATCCACAAGAGGTGGCCCAGCATGTCTATGCCTAGTCTTTCCCACAAAGCCAGCGCGTCGCAGGCCGCCGCGGGCCTGCGCGAAATCACCCTTGGGCAGGCCATTCGCGAGGCTCTGGCCGAAGAGATGCGCCGTGACCCGCGGGTGCTCATCCTGGGCGAAGATGTCGCCGAAGCTGGGACCGCCTTCAAGGTCCTCAGCGGTCTCGTGGAAGAGTTCGGCCCCGAGCGAGTCATCGACACCCCCATCTCTGAAGCTGGCTTTACGGGCATCGGCGTGGGTCTGGCCATGACGGGCATGCGGCCCGTGATCGACATCATGTTCGGCGACTTTCTCACTCTGGCCATGGACCAGATCGTCAACCAGGCGGCCAAGGTGCACTACATGTCCGGAGGCAAACTCAAGGTGCCTCTGGTCGTGCGCACCACGCTTGGGGCTACGCGCCGCTCGGCGGCCCAGCATAGCCAGAGCTTGCATGCCTGGTTCAGCCACGTGCCCGGGCTGAAGGTGGTCTTGCCCTCCACGCCCTACGATGCCAAGGGCCTGCTGAAGACGGCCATTCGCGACGATAACCCGGTCCTCTTCTTTGAGGACAAGATGATGTACCAGCTCAAGGGGCCGGTGCCCGAGGGGGAATACACCATTCCCTTTGGCGTGGCCGATATCAAGCGCGAGGGAAGCGACCTGACCATCGTGGCGACCAGCAGCATGGTTCAGGTCGCTCTGGCCGCCGCCGAAGAGCTGGAGCAGCTCGGCCTCAGCGCCGAGGTCATCGATCCGCGCACGACCTCGCCGTTGGACAGGCAGACCCTGATTGAGTCGGCCAGGAAGACCGGCCGCGTCATCGTCGTCGACGAGGGCTATCAAAGCTATGGGGTGACCGCTGAGATTGCCGCCGTCATTAACGAAGGTGCCTTCTACTATCTCGATGCCCCGGTCAAGCGTCTCGGTGCGCTGGATGTGCCGGTGCCCTTCTCTCCCGTGCTCGAAGATTTGACCGTGCCGACGCCTGCCGCCGTGGTGGAGCTGGCCAAAGCCCTCTGCGGGCGCGTCTGAGCACGGCGGAGGCTCTCACTATCGTCGGCCTGCTCGGCGTGGGAGGCAGGCACGGGGCGCGGAATCGCAGTCAACGGCAAGGAAGCTTTCGGCGCAAGCGCCCGTTTATCTCATCTCGTCATCACTGTTGTCGTATCGTCACATCGGTCAGGGCGATCAACGTTGATCCACGGGCGCGTGGTGCCCGGCTGAGAGCGCCTGGCGCTGCGTTGCCACTCTGAGGGAGGAGACTCGAGCTATGGCGATCAAGACCTATGGACCAATGGCCGTTGACTGGGAAGTGCGCGTCGACTACGAGCGGCTGCGTCGTGAACGGCTGGCGCGCGCTCAGAAGCTGCTCAGGGAGTCGGAGCTGGGGGCTGTCCTCTGTTTCGACATGAGCAACATCCGCTATTTGACCTCGACCCACATCGGGACCTGGGCAATGGACAAGCTCTTCCGCTTCACCCTGCTGCCGCGGGAGGGCGAGCCGATCCTGTGGACCTTTGGTTCGGCGGCTCGTCACGATCAGCTCTATGCCCCCTGGATGGGTGAGCGGGCCCGCGCCGGTATCTCGACTATGCGCGGGGCGATGGCCCCCGGCTCGGGACGGGCCGAGGATGTGGCGCGCAAGATCCGCATTGAACTGGAGGAGCGTGGCCTGCTCCACGAGCCGCTAGGGGTCGACGTCATCGAGCCGCAGGTCCTCTTTGCTCTTCAGAGGGAGGGGATCACCATTGCCGACGGGCAAAACCTCATGCAGACGGCGCGCATGATCAAGACGCAGGACGAGATTACGCTGCTGGCCACGGCCTGTATGATGGTCGACGCCGCCTATGAGGAGTTGTATCGCTGGCTGCGCCCGGGCGTACGCGAGAATGAGTGTGTAGCCCTGGTCAGCAAGGTGCTCTACGATCTTGGCTCCGAGCATGTTGAGGGCGTCAATGCTATCTCGGGCGAGCGTTGTAGCCCGCACCCTCACGTCTTTAGCGACCGTGTGCTGCGCCCTGGGGACCCGGCCTATTTTGACATTCTCCATAGCTTCAACGGTTACCGCACCTGCTACTACCGGACCTTCGCGGTTGGAAGCGCCTCGCCGGCTATGGTCGACGCTTACAAGCGCTGCCGTGAGATCCTCGACGTGGCCATCAATGCCATCAAGCCGGGCGTGACAACCGCCGATGTGGTCAAGCTCTGGCCGCGTGCCGAGGAATTTGGCTTTCCTAACGAGGAGGCCGCTTTCGCCCTGCAGTTCGGCCACGGCGTGGGGCTGACGATCTGGGAGAAGCCGGTCTTCAGCCGCCTGGTTTCCTTCGATCATCCCGAGGTCATCGAGGAGGGCATGGTCTTTGCGCTCGAGACTTTCTGGCCCGCCAGCGATGGCTGGACGGCGGCCCGCATTGAGGAGCAACTGGTGGTGACCCGGGATGGCTGTGAGGTGATTACCCGCTTCCCCGCTGAAGAGCTGCTGGTGGCCGGTACCCGCTACTATACCGTCAACGGGCCGCTCTCTCCCATTCGCGAGGTGCAGTCTCATTTGAACACGGCCCGTGGTCAGGGTGGGCCGCGCCTGCCGGCGCCAGCGGCCACCTCGGCGGGTCATACGCTCTAGCTCTGGCGGGCATCCACCCGCACCGCAGGCCCACTGTCCTTCTGGGCCTGGTCTGCCTGCGTGGGGCCGCTCACCGCTCGTCCACGAGGGACCAGAAGGGTGGCTGGAAGCGCAGGCAGGTCTCTGGTCTCTGGTCATGGACCGTGGGCCGCGGCGGTGGGATGCTGCCCCAACGATGCCGCAGAAGATGAGGAGTAGAGGAGAGCAGACATGGCGACCAGGGTCATCATGCCGGCGTTGGGCATGGCTCAGGAAACGGGCAAGGTCCTGCGCTGGCTCAAGCGCGAAGGTGAGCCGGTCAAGCAAGGCGAGCCGCTGGCCGAGATCGAGACCGACAAGGCAACGGTCGAGCTGGAGGCTCCTGCCACGGGCCTGCTGAGCGCGGTGACAGCCAGCGAGGGGGAGGACATCCCTGTAGGGCAGCAGATTGCCCTGATTCTGGCTCCAGGCGAGCAGCCTGCCCCGAACCCAGCTCGAGCAGCGCCAGAGGCTCGGGCCTCTCGCTCGGAGGAGGGGGCGGAGCGCTCGTCGCCGGCGAGCGGCGAGGCGGTGCCAGCAGAGACCCCGACTCACACGAGCACCAGCCCGCTGACAGTCCCACCCTCTTCCTCTCCGTCCACGGACACCGACGAGCGCATGCGCCGGCCAGGGAGGCTGGTTTCTCCTCTGGCCGCGCGCATCGCCGCCGAACATCAGGTCGATCTTGAGCAGCTCCAGACGAAGGGGAGGCGCATTCAGAAAGCCGACGTCTTGGCCTATCTGTCCAGTCGCCAGCCGCCGAACGGCGAGAGTGCGGCCCCTGTAGCGGCGCCTGCTCAGGCCACCCCTCCACCTGACGTCGCAAGAAGGCCGAACGCTGGTCGCTCGCGGCTGATGGTGGCTGCTTCTCCCAAGGCCAGGCGTCTGGCCGCCGAGCTAGGCCAGGATCTGGTCGCCCTCGCTCGGGAGGGGGCTGGCAGTGGTCCTGGAGGGGCCATCCTGGCTGCCGATGTGCTGGCCGCCACTGCCCGTGCTGCGCAGGATCAGCGGCAGCGCGCCGCGGAGCCGGGCCTGGTCGAAGCCGCCCAGCCTGCAAGCCCGGCCTCCCAGTCCCAGCCGGTTGGGGAGCCGGCCTTGGGTCAGGTCTGGCGCCTGATGGCTGAGCGTACCAGCCAGAGCTGGAGCCAGGTACCACATTTCTTCCTGCTGCGCGAGGTACGGGCCGGGCGGCTGCTGGCCTGGCAGAGTGCCATGCAGCAGCGCTGCTCGTCCGAGGTTACGTTGACCGATCTGCTCGTCCTGGCGGTAGCCGCAGCGCTGCGGGCCCATCCCCAGGTCAATGCCACCTGGCAAGACGGGCGGATAGTCTACCAGCGCGAAATCAACGTTGGGCTGGCTGTGGCCACCGATGAAGGGCTGGTCGTGCCGGTCATTCATGGCGCCGATCGCCTCAGCCTGAGCGCTCTGGCCGCGGCCCGCCGCGAGCTGGTCGAACGGGCGCGCAGCCGGCGCCTGCGTCCCCAGGATCTGCAGGGAGGGACCTTCACCATCAGCAACCTGGGCATGTACGGCGTTGATGCCTTCAACGCCATCATCAATGCGCCCCAGGCCGCCATTCTGGCCGTTGGGCGCGTCAGCGAGCGTGTCATCGCCGTCGAAGGGCAGCCTGCCGTTGCCCCGACCATGCTGCTGAGCCTCTCCTGCGATCATCGTGTCCTCGATGGGGCCCGGGCAGCCCAGTTTCTGGCCACACTGGTCGCTCTATTGGAGGAGCCGCTGGGCTTGCTCGCCTGAAGCCTCAACGAAGCCGGCTCCAGCGCGCCGCCGGACAGAAGGCGCCTTCTGTCCGGCGGCCAGAGGCCAGATAGGGCCAGAGAAGAAGGACAGCAGAGAGCACAGCGCATAGCGCAGCGCGATCCAGTCGCCTGGGCCCACCCACACCCATGCGCTTAACTGAGGAAAAAGCAGACAGAGCACTGCAGAGCAGCGACAAGAACAGCGTCGTTCTGTGACAGATCCGCAGTTGCGCAGAGCCAGGGCCGAGCGGGCGCACGAACAGCGCGTCGGCCGCTGCCCTGATGGCGAGCTGTCTCTCACGGCGGACCGCGGGCCGTCCGCACGGACAGACAACCAACGCCAGGCAAAAGCGCCCACCTGAACGGGAGGACGGCGGCTTGCCGCCGGAGACAGGCTTCCTCGTCTGCTCTGCTGCGAGGCGTCGCGTAAGGAGGACGACATGAAGTATTGGCGTCTCTTCATCACGGCTACCGTTCTACTGGTCCTGGTGTTGACCGGTTGCAGCGCCGCCCAAAACACCAGCGGCAGTTCCGGCTCCGCGAACGGGCTGCCGCCAGCAGGCCAGCCGATCGTCATCGGCGGCACCCTGGGCCTGACCGGGGCCTACGCCGGTCCCTCGGCCGACTACAAGGCCGTCTATGACTACTGGCTCCAGCAGGTCAACAGTCACGGTGGCCTGCTTGGCCATCCTGTCAAAATGATTATTTACGATGACGAGAGCAACCCGGCCACGGCCCAGAGCCTCTACCAGCGACTCATCCACCAGGACAAGGTCAACCTGCTGCTCTCGCCCTACACGACGGCGATCGGAGGGGCAGTGCTGCCCATCGCCGCCGCCAACCACATGATCCTCTGGAACGGCGGCTTCGTCGGCATCAAGCTCTTCAAAAGCACGCAGTGGATGATCGGATCCTATACTTACCAGGAGCCTGACTACAGTCGTGGCGTCTTTGAGATGATCGACTCACTGCCTGCCAGTGAGCGGCCTACGCGCGTGGGCATCGTCACCGAGCAGAATCCGTTCACCCTGGTGGTGCGCGACGGCTATCAGGGGCAGGGCGGCGTCGTCAACTTCGCCAGGCAGCGTGGCATGCAGATCGTCCTCAACGAAGAGTATCCGCCGACAGCTACCGATGTCAGTGGCCTAATCCAGCGGGCCAAGGCGGCCAGAGTTGACCTCTTCTTCGCTCTCTCGCTGCCCAACCCGGCGGCCCTGATTGCGCGGACCGCCTACTCGCTGGGCTTCAAGCCCAAGATCTACTGCGCCTGCGGCTCGCTGGTGACCTCCCTGCCCTACTGGGCTCAGTTGGGGCCTGCCGGAGAGGGCATCTTCTCAACAGCGATGGCTGTGCCCAGCGACAACTACGATGGAATCCAGGACCTCTTCGCCATGCTGCAGCGAGTCCGCCATGAGACCGTCTTCAGCCAGTACGCGGCTGTCGCTATGACGATCCTGCAGGTGATGCAGCAGGCTGTCGAGGGTGCCCGCACGCTCGATCAGCAGCAGCTACGGGCCTATGTTCTCAGCCATCGCTTCAACACGGTCAATGGTCCACTGACCTTTGACCAGTACGGTATGCCCCACTACAACGCCGTGGTGGTGCAGTACCTCAGCGGCAAAAACCAGGTTGTCTGGCCTCCCAGCCGGGCTACCGCCAGGCCACAGCTACAGTCGTGATGCGCACGCACAGCAGGGAGGCTCTCTTCTGGCGCCGCTGCCGGGAGAGCGGCCTCCCTCTGGTACTCCGTCAAAGGGGAGAGCAACGATGGAACCTGTTTTGCAGGTTGACTCGCTCTCGAAGCGCTTTGGGAGCATCGTGGCGCTAGACCGCATCTCTTTCACCTTAGAAGCCGGCAGCATTCTGGGCCTGATCGGACCGAACGGCTCTGGCAAGACCACCCTGCTCAATACGCTCAACGGCCTCTATCGGCCCGATAGTGGCGAGATCCGCTATCTGGGCCGCCCCACGCGCAACCTGCGTCCCCACCAACTTGCCCTGCTGGGCATCAGCCGGACCTTTCAGACCGCCCGCGTCTTTCATACACTGACGGTCTACCAGAACATGCTGATTCCCCTGGTCCATGCCAGGCTGAGCCGGAACGAGGTTCAGGAACGGGCCAGGCAGTTGCTGACCTTTGTGGGCCTGGAACGCTCCCAGGCCCTGCCAGCAAGCGAGCTTTCGGGAGGGCAGCAAAAGCTGCTGGAGTTTGCGCGCGCCTTAATGACCGAGCCGCGCCTGGTGCTGATGGATGAGCCGTTCGGCGGCGTCCATCCCGAGATCAAGGCCCTGCTACTGGAACGCATCCGCGAAGCCCAGCGGGAGCGCCAGGTCTCCTTTATCATAGTCAGTCACGAGATTCCCGATCTGATGAGCCTGGCACGTACCGTCATCTGTATGAGCTATGGGCGCATCATCGCCCGCGGCACGCCCCAGGAGGTCAGCGAGAATCCCGAGGTGATAGCCGCCTATCTTGGCCATCCCGGCGGACAAGGCCAGCGACCAGCAACCTCTCTTGAACAGGCAGGAGGACATGCATCATGATGAAACCCGCAGCCCAAGTTCCGGCGGGAGCGCCCTCGCCCGATGGCCTGCCGGCTGCCGCCGCCGGCCTGAGCATGCGCGGGGTCACTGCCGGCTACTACAGCCACGACCTGGTCTTGAATAACGTTAGCCTCATGGCCCGCCCGGCCCAGGTGACCGTGCTGCTGGGACCAAATGGCTCGGGCAAGTCGACGGCCTTGCGCGTTCTCTATGGCCTGCTGAGGCCGCGCAGTGGGCAGATCACGCTCGATGGACGCGACATCACGGCCGTGCCGCCTCATCGACGTCTGGCGCTGGGCATGGCCCTGCTGCCGCAGGGGCGCTCGGTCTTTCCCGAGCTGACTGTGCAGGAGAATCTGGAGATCGGCGGCTGGCTCCTGTTGCATGACCGTCGCCGCCTGGCCGCCGCCCTGGAGGCGATCTATGCGCGTTACCCCGTGCTCAAAGACTGGCGCCAGAAACAGGCTGGCAGCCTCAGCGGCGGACAACAGCGTCTGGTGGAGATTGCGCGCATGCTGATGGCCGATCCGCGCGTCATTCTGATCGACGAGCCATCGGTGGGCCTGGCCCCAGTCATCGTCGACCAGGTCTATGAGGAGATCGCTCGCCTCAAGGAGGAGCGGCGCACCGTGCTCCTGGTCGATCAGAACGTGCGCGCCGCCGTGGCCCTGGCCGATTATGTCTACACCCTGGAGTATGGCCGTAACAACCTCGAGGGTGAGCGCGGGGCCTTTGAGGATCGGCTGGAGGCCCTCATCAAGAGCTGGCTGCGCTTTTAGTGCGGGCAGAAGAGAAAGAGAGGCGCTATGCTGACAACGATCAGCCTGTCTCTGCTGGTGCAGGCCCTGATCAACGGCCTGCTGCTCGGTCTGGTCTATACCCTGATTTCACTCGGCCTAAGCCTGACGCTGGGCATCATGGGCGTTGTCAACGTCGCGCACAGCACCCTGATCATGCTCGGCTCCTATCTGGCCCTGGAGCTACTGCAGCATCTGGGCCTCGATCCCATCGTCAGTGCCGTTATAGCGGTGCCAGTCTTTTTCCTGATCGGAGTCCTTCTCGAGCGCCTGCTGATCAGCCGCGTGGCGCGTACCACCCAGACCACGGGCTTGCTGGTGCTCTTCGGGGTTCTGGTGGTGATCGAGGGGGCGGCGATCCTGGCCTGGACGACCGATACGCAGGTGCTCTCGGTGAGCTATACCAATGCCTCGCTCGCCCTCGATGGCATCGCCATCGCTGTACCGCGGCTGATTGCTGCCGCCGTGGCCCTGGCCCTGGTGGTGCTTCTCGATACCTTCCTCCGTTCGACGCTCTACGGCAAGGCTATCCGCGCCATGGCCCAGAACCGCGATGCCGCCCGCATCTCTGGCATCGACACCGACCGCCTCTCGCTGCTGGTCTTTGGGCTGGCGACAGCGACCGCCGGTGTCGGAGGAGTAGTGCTGGCGATGATTTTTCCCTTTGATCCGCAGGACCACTATCGCTGGCTGGCCTGGGCCTTTCTGGTGGTGGTCATCGGTGGTCTGGGCAGCATCCGCAATACGCTGCTGGCTGGCCTGCTCATTGGCCTGATCGAGACCTTGAGCAGTATCCTTTTCCCTTTCCAGTATGTCTATTTCATCGTCTACCTGCTGCTGGTAGTCACCCTACTGGTGCGTGGCCAGGGGCTGGCCGGGAGCCAGAGCCGCGTGCTCTGAGATGCACCAAGCGGGAGGAAGATCTCTATGAGCAGTGCCTTGCTTGAACGGACGACGGGCACGCGCTGGCGGAGCTGGCTCTATCGCGGGCTGGGAGGGACGGCGGCGGTGGGCCTGCTGGCGCTGCTCGGCGTTTTGATCCCTCTGGACTGGGTAACGACCCTGTCTTCGGTCTTTATGTATATCTTGCTGGCGGAGGGCTGGAATATCCTGGGCGGCTACGCCGGCTACCTCAATTTTGGCATGGTGACCTTCTTCGGAGTTGGAGCCTATACCGCTGGCGTCCTCTGCACGCAGTACGCTGTCCATCCTTTGTTGACCATCCCTTTAGCGGGCCTGGTGGCGATGGTAGTGGCCGTGGTGGTGGGAGTCCCCGCCTTACGCCTGCGCGGCGTCTACTTTGCTATTCTGACGCTCATCGTCAGCTTCTTGACACAGGTACTGGTGACGAATCTGGGGATTACGGGTGGGGCCAGCGGGATCTACATGCCGGCTCTGCCCTTCGATGCCTTCACCAACGAGCAGCTTTTCTACTACGCTTTTCTGGGGCTGATGGCGCTGGCGGTACTGCTGGCCTTTCTGATCGAGCACTCACGCTTTGGCTATGCCCTGGTGGCCATTCGCGAGGACGAGGACCCGGCGGAGATCCTGGGGGTGCGTACGACCTGGCTCAAGACGCAGGCTCTGCTGCTGGGCGCCTGTATTGCCGGCGTCGCGGGGGCGATCTACGCCTTTCATACGAGCTATATTGAGCCGCAGGGGACCTTCAGTCTGGATATTTCGATCGATGTGGTCTTAATGAGCCTGGTTGGGGGTCTGGGTACCTGGCAGGGACCCTTGATCGGGGTGCCGCTGATGCTGGTGACGGCCCAGGTACTGCGCATTCTGGCCGGCGAACTGCCGTTCTTTGGGTCCGCCCTGCCGCCGGAGTTCGATCGCGTGGTCTTTGGGATCATCCTTATTCTGGTAGCGCTCCTGGCGCCCTATGGCATCATGGGCCTGGTGCGTCGCGTGCGGGGACGCCGCTTGACGGTCTAGGGGTCTGGAGGGTGGGGTTCCCTCCCCTCCCTGCAGCGGAGGCGCTATGGAACGACCATCAGGGCCAAAGAGAGCGGTAAAAGAGCACGAGAGGAGGTCGGCAGCCATGAAGGCGGCGCGCTACTATGGACGAGGTGATGTGCGTATTGAAGAGGTGCCTGCGCCGGGGGAGCCAGGCGAGGGCGAGGTGCTGCTGCAGGTGCTGCGGGCGGGAATCTGTGGCACCGATGTGGCGGAGTTCTTGCATGGGCCGCATTTTGTCCCCCTACAGGAGCCTCATCCGTTCAGCGGCCATCGAGGGCCGCTGATTCTAGGCCACGAATTCATGGGACGCCTTGTGGCCTGCGGCCCCGGAGTGGAGGGCCTGACGCCTGGTCAGCGAGTAGCGGTAGGAGCCGGGATGTGGTGCGGAGAATGCCGCTGGTGCCAGGCGGGACGTACCAATCTCTGTGCCCGCTACTATACCCTGGGCCTGCAGGCCGATGGCGGGCTGGCTGAGCTGGCGCGCGTGCCGGCCCGGATGTGCTATCCGGTGCCCGAGGACTGCAGCGACGAGGCGGCGGCTCTGGCCCAGCCGCTGGCCATCGCCTTGCATGCGCTGCGACGCAGCCGGGCCAGGCGCGGCGAGACGATAGCCCTGATCGGCGTAGGCGGTATTGGGGCTTTTCTCCTGGCTGCGGCCCGCGCGCTGGAGCCATCCCTGCTCATTGCGGTCGATGTCGACGAGCGGCGCCTGGCGCGCGCGGCCGCCCTCGGCGCCAGCCATCTGGTCCGGGCCGGCTCTGAGGACGTCCTCCGCGAACTGCGGCGCTTGACCGACGGCGAAGGGCCGGACCTGGTGATCGAAGCTTCGGGGGCTCCCTCAGCTCCAGCCCTGGCGCTGGCCGCGGCTCAGCGCGGTGGCCGCCTGCTCTTGGTGGGGCTGCAGGCTGAGCCGCGCGCCCTCGATCTGCATACGGCGGTCATCCGCGAGGTTGAGATTCTGACAACCAACGCCCATGTCTGCCCGATCGATCTGCCCGAAGCCCTGGCGCTGCTGCGTCAGAGTGAGTTGGCCGCACAGGTGATCGAGCGCGTCATCCCTCTGGAGCGCCTTGTCCCCGATGGCCTGCTCGCCATGGCTGAAGGCCGGGCCTACGGCAAGATCTTGCTCGACCCTCAGGCAGAAGCCCGAGCAGGCTAGCGTGCCAGAGCCTCTGCCTGGTTGCCCCTCTGTCAGACTCCGGCTTGCCAGCCGGCGCTGACTCTGCTATCCTCAGCGAAGAGGCAGAACATGCGAGACCGCCGGGAGGTGCCTCTGATGAGATCTTGGGTAACAAGACCGGGGATCGGCGGCGCCTCTCCTGCAGCGGCGAGACAGCCTCCTGATCTGAGAGGAACGCAGCTAGTGCAGCAAAGAGGAGAGCAAAGTCATGCCTTCCCCTGCTGAGCATGACGGCGCCGGACCGGAGACCGGTGCCGGCTCAACTTACCACATCGATACCGAGCTGGCCGAAGAACTGGCGCGCCTGATCCATCAAAATCGTCTGGCCATCGAGGCGATGGGCGGGATCTTCCCCGACGAGCTGGCTCTTGCGGACGGGGCGCGCGTGCTTGATCTGGCCTGTGGACCCGGCGGCTGGGTGTTGGAAGCGGCTTTCACCTACCCCCAGGCCATCTTCATCGGCGTCGATATCAGTCTGAGCATGATCGAGTACGCGCGCGCTCAGGCCCAGTCACGACGTCTGGAGAACGCCCGCTTCCTGGTCATGGATGTGATGAAGCCGATGACCTTCCCCGATGCCTCCTTCGATGTCATCAATGGCCGCCTGCTGAGCAGCTTCATGCTACCAGCAGCCTGGCCCGAGCTGCTCAAAGAGTGCTGGCGCCTGCTGAAGCCCGGCGGCCTGCTCTACCTGACGGACACCGAAGGGCCGCTCACCAACAGCGAAGCGACCGAGCGCTTTTTTGCTCTCGGCTTTCAGGCTCTCAAGCGTGCCGGCCAGAGCTTCTCGCCGGACGGGCGCCATATCGGGATCACGCCGCAGCTCACGCACCTGCTGCGCCAGGCTGGCTTCGAGCAGGTGCGCCTGCACGCCAGTGCCCTGGACTGGTCGAGCGAGTCGCCAGCCCACTACAGCTTCTTCAAGGATGTCATGATCCTGCTGCAGGTCTCGCAGCCCTTCCTCATCCAGATGGGCCTGGCCAGCAAAGAAGAGCTGGAGCATCTGGCGCAGCAAGCGCTGGCCGAGATGCAGGCCGATGACTTCTGCGGCCTGGCGGTAGCCGTAACGGCCTGGGGACAGAAACCGGCCTGAGCAGAGGGGCCGGATCCTGCTCGGCTCGGCCCGAGCGGGCCGCTCACTCCCCGGCAAGAGGAGAGGGCGTGTCCGAGTGGCGCTCGCGGGCCAGCAGCTCCAGGTAGCGAGCATACAGCCCGGCGCAGCGCGCTTGCTGCTCGCCCGGCGTAGTCACCACGCTGCGGGCGGGGGCCAGGCGCGCCAGCTCCTGGCTCTCGCTCCAGAGGCCGGAGGCCAGGCCGGCCAGGAGGGCGGCGCCGCGGGCCGCGGTCTCTGAGACCTCCAGAGAGAGCAAGGGACGGCCCAGCAAATCGGCGAGGAGCTGGCGCCAGGCCGGGTGGAGGCTGCCACCGCCGGCCACCAGCAAGCTGCCAACCTCGCCCGCCCCGGGGAGCCGCTCTAAGGCCAGGCGGATGCCGCAGGCCACCCCCTCGAGGGCCGCGCGCAGCAGGTGGGCGCGACTGTGTTCCAGGCGCAGCCCGAGGAAGGCCCCCGTCTGCGGCCCGCTGTAGTGGGGTCGCTCGGGCGTCAGCGTCGGCAGGAAGCTCAGGCCCTCGGCCCCAGGCGCTACCTGCTCCAGGCTGGCATAGACCTCCGACCACTCCGCCCGCAGTTGGCGACGCAGCCAGTCGAGGACCAACCCGCCGTTCTGGACGGCGGCCATTCGATACCAGTGGCGGCCATCGGCGGCGCGGTAGAGATGGGTACGCAGAGTCGGATCGGGCTGTGGCTCCTCGCAAAGCAGCACAAGCTGGACCCCGGTGCCCAGACTCAGCAGCAGGGTGCCGGGCGTCAGCACGCCGGCTCCCAACAGAGAGGCGGCAACATCGGCGGCCCCGGTGGCCACCGGCAGGCCGCTCGGTAGTTCCAGGGCCGCGGCGGCCTCGGGCGAGAGCGTTCCGGCCTGCGCCGTCGAGGCAAGCAGCGGCGGCAACAAGGCGGGGCGCAACCCCAGAGCCGCGATGACCTCCTCGGCCCAGCGGTCAGCCGGCAGATCGTAGAGCAGCGTCGCCGAGGCATCGCTGGCCTCCGTCACCGCGCTGGCGATCGTCGTCGAGGTCGAGCGGCGGGCCGTCAGACGCAGGCGTAACCAATCTTTGGGCGAGAGGGCCAGCACAGAACGGCCGTAGCAGCCCGGCTCGTGCTCGGCCAGCCAACAAAGCAGCGGGCCGGCCATGCCCGGCACCAGAGGATTGGCCAGGCGCTGTCGCAGGGCCGGGGGGAGCGCGCGGAAACGGCCAAGGACCTTTTCAGCACGGCGATCGGGCCAGAGGATGGCGGGGCGCGTTGGCTGCCCGTCGGCACCGACCAGTACCACGCCGTGCATCTGGCCGGCCAGGCCCAGCCCCACGATCTGGCATTGGGGCGCGCGCTCGCGCGCCTCTCGCACTGCCAGGCGCGTCGCACGCCACCAATCGGCGGGAATGCTCTCGACCCAGCCGGGCCGCCGCGTCAAAAGCGCATACTCGGCCCGACCTTCGCCCAGCGTCCGTCCCTCCAGATCAATGATCACCGCCTTGAGGGCGCTTGTCCCCAGGTCGATCCCGAGCAGAGCCGTTATTGTTCCCATAAAGGCTTCCTCCCCTTCGTCTCTTGATCCTCTTGTCCCGGCTCTCGCTTCCCGATCTGGCCTGACCGAATGGCCTGCGGCGAACTCAGCGTCCGGGCAGCCCGCTGCCGGGACGGAGCACGCTTCCCGTGATAGAGCCAGAGGGCGGCAGGAGGCGCCGGAAAGCGGCATCGACCTGGTACTGCCAGACGCGGCGTGGTCCAGCCATGATGTTCAGATAATACAGGTCGCAGCCCGGCACCGCCGCGACGGTATGGTAGCCACGCGGCACCAGGACCAGCTCGCCATCGTGGACCGCCAGGGTCTCGTCCAGGCCGTCATAGGTGTAGACCCGCTGAAGGGCGAAGCCATCCGCCGGCTGAATGTGGTGATAGTAGGTCTCCTCCAGATAGGACTCGTGGGGCGGATTCTCGCTGTCGTGCTTGTGTGGTGGAAAGGAAGACCAGTTGCCGCCTGGCGTGATGACCTCGACTGCAATCAGGCGCTCAGCTTCCTGATCGGTATCCAGAATATGGCGGATGTGGCGCTCGGTCTGGCCGGAACCGCGGATCTCCAGACTGATATCCTCGGGCCGGATCAGGCGTGCCGGCAGGTGACGCTCGCTCGCTGGCGCGGCGGCCACGGCGATCTCCATCTGCTCGGAGCGAGAGACGATCTCGTAGCGCCCATCGACGGAGAGGTAGAGCGCATAGGGAGCGTGCTCCTCAAAGACGCTCAAGCGCTCGCCCACCTCTCCCAGGGCCTGGCCGTTCAGCCTGGCTTCACCTACGCCCGTCAGGACAATCACCAGCGTCTCCTGCCCCTCCGCCGCTCCGGCCAGGCGTTGACCGGCGCGCAGGTGGTAAACCGTGAAGGAGACGTAGCGCCAGCCAGCCGAGGCCGGCGTGACGGTCAGCCGCGCCTGCGGCAACTCGCTCTCAAAAGGGGCTGGCGCCAGGGGACGAATCAGCAAACCCATACCATAACTCCCTCGTAGGTACGTAACTGCTTTGCGCTCGATAAAGGAAGAGGTCCTCTTGATCAGTGAGCCTGGCTCTGGCCGGCTTCGTGCGCGAGCCGGACCGGCCAGGACTAGCCATCGCTCATTCGCTCGTTCTCCTAACATGATAATCGAGCGGGGCCGCTCTTGAACAGGGCCAGGGTCAGCGGCACTTCCCGCCGGCCCGTCAGCTCGCCGACGCTCCTGACCCAGGGAGCCTCAACCAGGGCCGCTCGAGCCGCAAGGAGAGGCGTCGCCCCGGCCAGATGCTCTGGCTCGTGCGCTCCGCCCTCCCCAGGCTGTCTATGCTGGGCTGCCAGCGCTCCAGTTGGTTGGTACACTTGACTATCTTAGGGAGGCGGTGTATCATTACTCCTGTGAGAGTAAGATAGTCAAATGTACCAATTAACTCGGGAAGCGCCAGCCAGGAAAGAAGCGGCCACAGCGACAGGCCCGGCTGGTGGGGTGCCCTTCCCGTCAAGAGCGACTCCCGGGTATTGGAGCCTGCTGGGGGAGCAGGGTCCAGGCCCAGAGACCGTCTTTACCGCCGTTTACCAGGACCGAAGCGTTGCCGAGGCAGCTAGCTACTGCTCATGGCTGCAGCCGTGGGCGATCTGGCGCGCTGTCAGCCTGATGGCTCAACCGACCACCGGCCGGAGGTAGCCGCGCCGGTGGCCAGAGCTGGCCGGGGCAGTCGGAGCAGGGCGGCGCTGTCTGCCAGCGTGTTGTCTTCTGGCCGGCAGCCGGTCAGAGAAAGACCTGGCTGCCGCTCGACGAACGAGATGAGGAGAATGCCACGATGAGGTACGTCACACACGCGAGATCCTGGCTTTTCCCTGTCATCCTCTTGACCGTACTGCTAGTTGTCCTCTTGAGCGGCACGCCGCAGCAGGTATTGGCAGCGCGGCGCGCGCCGGCTCCGCCCCAGGCCAGCAAGCTGGCCGACCTGGTTGACCCCTTCACTGGCACTGGCATTCAGCAAGGGGCGCCTTTTGGCGGTGGAGACACCTTTCCCGGGGCCGACCTCCCCTTTGGCATGGTGCAGTGGAGTCCCGACACCGTCAGCTACGTTCCGGGCGGCTACTGGTACAACGACAACCGTCTGCGCGGCTTCAGCCTGACCCATCTGAGCGGAGCCGGCTGCAGCGCCTATGGCGATGTCCCTTTCATGCCCTACCTGGGAGCCGTCAGCGACTCGCCGGCGGCTGATCCCATGCGCTACATTGCCACCTTCTCCCACAGCAACGAGCAGGCCAGCGCCGGCTACTATGCCGTTACCCTTGATAGCGGCGTTAAAGTGGAGCTAAGCGTCACCCAGCGCAGCGGCATCGGGCGCTTCACTTATCCGCGGGGGCAGACGGCGACCATGCTGGTCAACGTCTCCGGCTCGGCCAACGGAGCCTTTGATGCTGAGGTCTCCATTGACCCGGCGAACCGCACCATCGCGGGCTGGGTCAGCAGCGGTCACTTCTGCGGAGCCAGCAACGTCTACCGCCTCTACTTCTGGGCTAGCTTCAGCCAGCCCTTTGCCAGCGTAGGCACCTGGCATAATAACGCCGTCAGCAGCGGCAGCCGCAGCGCGCGTGGTGGCAGTCAAGTGCCCTCCCAGGTCAGCCGGGTCCAGGCGGCCCAGGCCCAACTGGTCCGTGGGGCCCGGCCCTCGCCCGCCCTCGTCCAGGCGGCCCGTCAGCATCCGGACGTCACCGTCTCCGGTCCCGGCTCTGGGGCCTTTGTCACCTTTGACACGGCCCGCGAGAACGCGGTCACCGTGCGTGTCGGCCTCTCCTTTGTCAGCATCGACAATGCCCGCCTCAACGTTGAGAGCGAGGACCCTGCTGGCGACTTCGATCAGGTGCGCCAGCAGGCGCAGGAGACCTGGAATCGCTGGCTGGGCGAGATTCAGGTGAGCGGCGGCACCGCGGCCCAGCTCACGACCTTCTACACCGCCCTCTACCATGTTCTGCTGCAGCCGAACGTCTTTTCGGACGTCAACGGGCAGTACATTGGCTTCGACGGTCAGGTGCACACCGTGCCGCGCGGCCATGCCTTCTACGCCAACTACTCCGGCTGGGATATCTACCGCTCGGAGATCCAGCTCCTGGCCCTGCTGGCGCCCCAGGAGACCAGCGACATCGTGCAGTCGATGGTGCTGGCCTACCAGCAGAGCGGCCAGTTGCCCAAGTGGAGCCTGGCCAACGGCGAGACCTACGTCATGGTGGGCGATCCTGCCGACCCGATCATTGCCGGGGCCTACGCCTTCGGGGCGCGGGACTTCGATACCCAGGCCGCTCTGGCGGCCATGATTCAGGAAGCCACCCAGCCGAACAACATCCGTCCGGGCCTGCGCTACCTGGAAGAGCTGGGCTATCTGCCCCAGGATGGCGGCTACGGCTGCTGCAACTTCTATGGTCCGGCGGCGACGCAGCTAGAGTACGATAGCGCCGATTTCGCCATCGGGGCTTTGGCGCAAGCCCTGGGCGACCAGGCCAACGCCCAGAAGTTCATGGCCCGGGCCCAGGACTGGGAGAATCTGCTCAATCCCGCCGATGGCTACCTTGAGCCGCGCAACGCCGATGGCTCCTTCCCCGCGGCTTACAATCCGGCCAGTCAATCAGGCTGGGTTGAAGGCAATGGGGCGCAATACAACTGGATGGTGCCCTTCAACCTGCGCGGACTCTTTGACGCCCTCGGCGGCAACGCCAGGGTGCTGCCGCGCCTGGATAACTTTTTCTCCCAGCTCAATGCCGGGCCGGACCAGCCCTATGCCTTCCTCGGGAACGAGCCAACGCTTGAAACGCCCTGGGAGTATGACTATGCTGGCGCCCCCTACAAGACGCAGCAGGTGGTGCGCCAGGTGGTGAACACGCTCTATGCGCCAGGCCCGGGCGGCCTGGCCGGCAACGATGATCTCGGAGAAATGTCCTCCTGGTACGTCTTTGCCGCCCTGGGCTTCTTCCCCATTGTGCCTGGCAGCGCCGACCTGGTTCTGGCCAGCCCGCTCTTTCCGAGCATCAAGCTGACGCGCCCCAGCGGCCAGGTCATCCAGATCAATGCTCCCCAGGCCGCCGCGGAGGCTCCCTATGTGCAGAGCCTACGCGTCAATGGGCAGGCCACAACGCGGCCCTGGCTGCCGGCTTCCTTTGTCTCCCAGGGGGGCACCCTCGACTTTGTTCTGGCCACGACGCCCGATACCTCCTGGGGCAGTGATCCTGCCGACGCCCCGCCGTCTTACGCCCAGGGTCAGATGCCGGCCCGCGTTAGCTTCTCGCCCGCGCGCCTCAGTCTTGCCCCCGGAGCCAGCGCGTCGGTCAGCCTGGTAGCCCGCGACCTCCTGGGCAGCACCCAAAGCGTGAGCTGGAGCGCAACCCCAGCCGAGGGCCTGAGCATCTCGCCGGCTACGGGCAGCTTTAGCCTGCCCTCCTACGGCTCTGCCAGCCAGACCCTGACTGTCAGCGCCGCCGCCAGCCAGCCGGAGGGCTATGCCACCATCACCTTCCAGGTGCGCACCGCCGACGGCTCGCTGCTGCCCCCCATGACGCTGGCCGTCCTGGTGGCGCCCGCGGGCAGCCTGCTGCCGCTGGTCAACAACATTGGCATCTCGGACGATCGTACGCCGACCATCGCTGACTTTGATGGCTCGCACTTCAGTTACTCGGCCCAGTTGTTGGCCGGCCTGGGCTATAGGCCCGGCGCCACGGTCACAGTCAATGGCGTCAGCTATACCTGGCCCAATGTGCCGGTGGAGACACAGGATAATGTCCAGTGCGCCGGTCAGACTATCCAGGTGCCCCCCAAGGCCGGAGCCACGCGCCTGACTTTCCTGGGGAGCGCGACCAATGGTCCTTCGGTCGGCAACTTGACCATTACCTACACCGATGGCACAACACAGACGGTCCAGCTCGGCTTTAGCGATTGGACACTCAACGCCGGCGCCAGCTCGCCGGCCTATGGCAATGTAGTTGCCGCCCAGATGCCCTATCGCAATAGCGGCTCGGGAACGGCGCAGGAGGTTGAAACCTACCTCTTCGCCAGCGCCCCCATCACGCTGGCCACGGGCAAGGTCGTGGCGAGCATTACCCTGCCGGCTGCCGTCAGTCAGGGCCACCTGCATATCTTCGCCTACGCCCTGAGCTAGCCGGACTCGGCGGGAAGGGGCTGGGCTGGCTAGGGGAGCGCTGACGGGCCGGCCCCTTCCCTGCTCGGAGCGGCCTGCTTAGTTGCGACGGTTGACAAACTAAGCGGCCTGATGCTACAATGCCCGGTATCCTGGAATGGAAAGCCCTCGGCTTGCTGGTGGGCGGGTGGCTTGGGTGGAGGGGGGCGAGGGCAAGAAGCGAGGCAAGGAAGGCGCGGCAAGAAGGACTGATCTGTGGAGCGAAGCATTCATTCTCTGTTGGCCAATTTGGGGGCGGGGACTCGTGGGGGAAGCGAGGAGGGACTGGCTGGCTCGCCGGCGCTGCGCGGGGCTGACCTCCATCGCATTCGCCAGTTCAACCGCCTGCTGGTCTTGAACTATATTCGTGAGCATGGGCCATTGGCGCGGGTGATGCTGGCGCAGCGTCTGGGACTCTCGCGCACAACGGTCAGCAGCATTGTCGATGCCCTGCTGCGCGAGGGGCTGGTTCGGGAGGGGCACCTGCTCGACGCCACTCCGCGCGGAGGGAGGCGCGCTATCCTCGTGCATTTTAATACGGATGCCGGGCGCATCCTGGGTCTGGACGTTGGGCGCACGCATCTCAAGATGATCCTGACCAACCTGGCCCCCGAGATCGTGGCCGAGCGGGCCTTGCCCTTCGATACCGAGCGGGGACCGGAGGAGTGTCTGCGCTTACTGGTAAGCGAGGTGCGGCGTTTCCTGAGCGAGCAGGGGGTTGGATGGGAGATGCTGCTAGGGATCGGACTGGGTATTCCGGGGCCGCTCTCGCCGGACCTGCGTCGTCTCAGCTCGCCGCCGCATATGCCTGGTTGGGATAATCTCGATCTCTGGCAGCGCCTGCAGGCCGAGTTTCCCTGTCCCCTGTATATCGATAACGATGCCAACATGGGGGCGCTCGGCGAGAGCCGCTGCGGGGCCGGGCGCGGTGTGGGCCAGATGGCCTATATCAAGGTGGGTACCGGTATCGGCGGCGGCCTGATCATCGATGGGCGCATCTATCGCGGCCATACGGGTAGCGCTGGCGAGCTGGGCCACCTGAGTATCGATGAGAACGGCCCTCCCTGCGTCTGCGGCAATCGGGGCTGCCTGGAGACCCTGGCGGGGGCGCGGGCCATTGTGGCCGATGCCTGCCGTGGGGAGTCGCTGCAGCGCAAGCTGACGGCGCAAACTGGCCCGCTGCCAGCGCCCGCTCTGGCAGCTCGCTCGAGCGTTGATATCGCCGACGTCATCGAGGCCGCTCGCCAGGGCGATGCTGCCAGCCAGGCTGCCCTTGAGCGCGCGGGTGAGCGTCTTGGCCTGGCTCTGGCCGGCCTGGTCAACCTGCTCAATCCCGCGGTCATTGTGCTGGATGGCGGTGTGGCGCGAGCCGGCGAGCTACTGCTGGCCCCCCTGCGGCGTGTGGCCGCTTCGGTCAGCCTGCCTGCCGCCTGGAAAGGGACGCAGATTGTGCCTAGCGCCCTCGAAGGTAACGCCATCGCCCTCGGCGCCGTTCTGACCGTCCTGGATGCCACTTTCTCGCTTCCCACGGCGGCCCTCTTTGCCGCCCCGCTCGAAGCGACGGGTAGTGGGGCGCCCTATCCACCCCAGCCACACGGGGGATCTCCCAGGCGCGGCTGAGGAGTGAAAAGCAGGAACTGCCGGGCAGCCGCCTGGCACCTGCCGCCCCGTTTGGGTCCTTGCCCAGGCGTTTGCTCAGTTGGCCTTGCCGACGCCCTGTGCCTGCGCGGCGACCTCGTCCGTGGCTGGGCCAGCTTTCTTTGAATGGATCGTGCTCGTTCGTTTGGCTGTTGCCTCATCTCACCTCATAGTCTTTGAGGTGAGCAAGCAGTGGATGCATGGCAGCAAGTGCCAGCAAAGGAGCGAAAGAGTATGCGCGACTTCACAGCAGAGCAGAATCGCCTGAGTCGGCGAGCCTTCCTGAGCGCCAGCCTGGCCCTGGCCGGGGGCCTGGCCCTGACGGCCTGTGGCTCTTCTCCGAGCGGGGGCGGCTCAAGCGGCAGCGCTGGCTATACGCTGGCCCTGATCCTGGGGGTCAAAGGTGATCCTTTCTACATCACGATGCAGAAGGGCGCTGAGGCTAAGGCCAGGGAGCTGGGTGTTACCTTGCTGGTCGATGGCCCTTCGCAGTGGAGCGCCACTCTGCAGACTCCCATCGTCAACGCTTACGTAGCGCGCAAGGTCGATGCCATCATCATTGCCCCCTGTGACAAGCAGGCTATGATCGCCCCGCTGCAGCAGGCCAGCAACGCGGGCATCAAGGTCATCACCGTTGACACTTATATCGGCGATGGCGATTATGCGCATGGGCCGGTAACCTTCCCGCTCTCCTACATTGGTTCTGATAACGTTCAGGGTGGCAAGATAGCCGGGGAGGCCCTCATCAAAGCCATCGGGGGTCATGGCAAAATCTATATTCAGAACACGGTGCCGGGCACCAGCACCACCGATCAGCGCGAGCAGGGCTGCAAAGAGGCCATCGAGGCGACCCACGGGGCCGTGACTCTGGTCGGCGTCGACTTTAACGGCGACAGCGCCGCCAAGGCTGCCGAGCAGACGACGGCCATGCTGCAGCGCGTGCCCGATCTGGCCGGCATCTTCGGCACCAATATTTACGGCTCGGAGGGGGCGGCCCAGGCCGTCAAGAACGCCCACAAGCAGGGCCAGGTCAAGATTGCCAATTTCGACGCCCCTGAGCAGGCCATCGTCGATCTCAAGAACAACGTCGTCGATATCGTCATTGCGCAGAAGCCTGCCGACATGGGCAGCATCGGCGTCCAGTACGCTGTTGAGGCCCTCAAGGGCAATCTGAGCGCCATCCAGAAGCGTGTTCCCACCGGCTATGTGATCATTACCCGCGACAACGTCGATACGCCCGAGGCCCAGGCCGCCATCTACAAGAGTAGCTGAGCGGACGGTCGCGGACGAGCGAGCCAGCGAGCAAGGAGGGGCGCGGGCCAGGAAGGGAGCCAGTGGCGGCCGCCTCCTCCCGCTCGGGGTGAGCGGGGCGTCCCTGCTCGCCTGCTCGCTCGCTCGCTCTTCAGCCTATCCGGACGTAACCGCGCCGTCGTTGTTCCGGCTTGGAAGGAGGGGAACCCTCTATGGCGAAGATGAGCCAGCAGCTGGCCCTGCCCGTGGCCAGGATCAAGAAAAGTCCGCTGGAGGTTGTCAGTCGCTTCTGGGCCTGGCTGTTCTTGCTGCTGCTCCTGCTCTTTTTCTCGTTGACTGGTCCCGGCTTCTTTAGCTTTCTCAACCTGCAGTCCATCGTCAACGATATGGCCCTGGCTCTGCTGATGTCGCTGGGGCAGACCTTTGTGATTATTGCGGCGGGTATCGATCTCTCGACTGGCTTTACGATGGGCTTTGCGGCGGTCATTGAGGCGGTGGTGCTCAACGCGCTGGTGGGTCGCCTGCCGGGGGGCCTGGCCCTGGCGCTGCCGTTGAGCGTGGTGGTGGCCCTGGCCGTTGGCACCCTGCCCGGGCTGGTCAACGGCGTGCTGATCGGGCGCCTGCGTGTACCGCCTTTCATTGCAACCCTGGGCATGTATGGCATTGCCCGCGGCCTCGGCTTCATCTTCTCTGGGGGAGGACAGCCAGTCAGCGTTCAGGTGCCCGGCGTGGGCGACATCGGCAATGGCTACCTGCTCTACTACCATCCGGCGGTCGGTTTCTCCTTTCTGCACCCGCCGACGCCGCTGCCGCCGGGAGCCAGGCCGCGCGACCTCGTCTCTATCTTGCCCTTCCCCTTGATTGTGGCCGCGGTGGCCTTCGTGGTCTGCTACTGGTTGCTGAGCCGCACGCGCTTTGGACGCCACACCTATGCCTTGGGAGGGGCGCCGGAGGCCGCACGCCGCGCCGGTATTCCGGTCGCGCGCCAGATTCTCAAGATCTACATGCTCTCGGCCCTGCTGGCTTCGGTGGCCGGAGTGCTCTACGTGCTGCGCTTCACCAACGGCGACGCCAATGCCGGCGACCCTCTCTTGCTCGATTCGATTGCGGCGGTTGTCATCGGCGGCGCCTCGCTCTTCGGGGGCGAGGGCACGCTGGTCGGCACCCTGATTGGAACCTTGATCATCTATGTCATTCAGAACGGGCTGGTCATTATCGGTATCGATCCGTACTGGCAGTTCGTGGCTATCGGCGCTGTGATCATTCTGGCCGTTCTGATGGACCAGGCTAAGGCGAGCGTGCTCAGGCGCTAGCGAGTCGGTCTGCCCAGCCGCAGCAGGACTGCGGACCCTTGGCTCGCTGCGGCGCCAGAGCGTTTCCGTGCCTTGCCTTTGTTGTCTGCCCAGCGCAGTGAGGAGTGAGTGTCATGCTAGAAGAAAGAGCGCGGCTCTCCAAGGCCGAGAGCGAGCCGGCGGCGGTGGAGGCTGCCGCCGATGGGCGGCCCCTGTTAGAGGTGCGCTCTCTGGTGAAACGCTTCGGGGGCCTGGTGGCGGTCGATCGTGTCAGCCTGGAGGTCTGGCCCGGCGAGGTGGTGGGCCTGCTCGGCGACAATGGTGCCGGCAAGTCGACCCTGATCAAAGTGATCTCCGGCGTCTATCGTCCCGATGGCGGTCAGTTGCTGTTCGAAGGGCAGGAGGTGAGCTTCGACTCGCCGATGGAGGCGCGCCAGCGTGGGATCGAGACGATCTATCAGGATCTGGCCCTCTGTGAGAACCTGGATGCCCCGGCCAATATCTTCCTGGGGCGCGAGCCGACTCGGCGCCGCTGGGGCCTGCTCACGGAGCTGGATGAGGGCTATATGCTGGAGGAGACGCGCCGCGTGCTGGAGCAGCTCGATATTCACATCCCCGATCTGCGCCAGCCGATTCGGCAGCTCTCGGGCGGCCAGCGGCAGTCGGTGGCCATTGCGCGCGCCATCTACTGGCGTGCCCGCCTGATGATCATGGATGAACCGACCGCCGCCCTGGGCGTGGCCGAGCAGCAGAAGGTCCTGGAGCTGGTACGCACGCTGCGGGCACGGGGAGTACCGGTGATCTTGATCAGCCACAATATGCAGGATGTCTTCGCCGTCGCCGATCGCGTGGTGGTCATGCGCCGCGGTCAGAAGGTGGGCGAGCGACGCATCGCTGAAACCACGACCAATGAGCTGGTCGGGCTGATGGTCGGTGCAGAGACCGCCTGAGACGGGCCAGGCTTCTCAATCCGCACAGACGAAATGCAGCTACGATGGTTGATATCCTGTTGACACCGATGCCACTTTACTGAAGAGTAGGTGGAGCTATTCGACAGGCAGGAGATGGTACGGCCTGGCTCCGGCGACGTGGCGGGCAAATCCTCTGGACAACTGGAGCCGGGTATGGTATCCTCATTCTCATGAGGAGAGGTGAAAGAGGGGAGAAGCGCGGCATCTTCTGGTTTTGGGCTATTCTGGCAGAGAGGAAGGAATAGCAGGCTTCCTGTCTCACAGTGTCTCATCGGAAAGAGGCGCCCTCCGCGGCTGGTCGCCGTCGTTCTACCCGTGCGCCCAAGGCGACCGCTCGCTGCTGCGCGGTCCCGCCAGCCTTGCTGGCTGCTGGGCTGCGTCTCCTCCCCTGTGGCCTGGCCGGACCCGCTTGGCCTGGATCTGGCAGCGTGCTGGTAATCTCCCTCCTCCCTCACCCTGGGTAGGGCGGGGGGAAGCTGCCTTCCTCGCCGGCTGGCGGGTGGGCGGACAGGTGAGGAGAGGGCCGCAGAGAGAGGCTGCACGGCTCGATGGGTGAGCCAGCAGAGCAAAAGACGGGTGGACGCAAGCCAGGATCGATCCGATCAGATCAACGCCGGCATCGTTGCGGCGCACTTCTCTGTGGTCGCGCTAGACTTCTGCAGCACGAGGAGGTCGGTGAGCGATGAACGTCTTTGATCAGCGTGCACGCAAGGAGCTAGACCAGCTCGTTGAGGAGTATCTGACCACCAGCACTATCAATCGCCGCCAGTTTCTCCAACGGGCAACGGCGGCGGGGTTGAGCCTGAGCGCGGCGACGGCCCTCCTGGCGGCCTGCGGCGGCACGAATACGGGAATGCTGAATACGAGCAGCGGCAACGTGCCCAAGGTCAGCTCGATCGATGTTTTGACGCAGCTCAGTGGCGCCGAGCTGGCCGCCTTCAATGCCATCAATGCAGCCTTCACCAAGAAGACGGGGATCAAGGTCAACGTTGAGCCGACCAACGATCTGCGCGCCGTCCTCAGCACGCGCGTGCGCGGCGGCAACCCTCCCGATGTGGCCGGCATGTCGAGCGTGCCCGAGTTCCAGCAGTACGCCGCCCAGGGCAAGCTGCTCCAGCTCGACCGGTTCTTCAATATGAGCCAGATGGAGCGGCAGTATGCTCGCATCTGGCTGGATGTCTCGTCCTACAACGGCCATCTCTATGCGGTCATTCCGCGCGTCAATACCAAGAGCACGGTCTGGTACAGCCCGAAGCAATTTAAGGCCAATGGCTACACGCCGCCCAAGACCTGGGACGAGATGATCGCCCTCTCGAATAAGATCGCCAGCAGTGGGAAGTATCCCTGGTCGCTGGGGGTTGAGGGCGGCTCCTCGACTGGCTGGCCGGCGGCGGACTGGGTGGACCAGATCTACCTGAGCCTCAATGGCCCCGATCTGTCGCAGCAGTGGGTCAATCATAAGATTCCCTGGACTCATCCGAGCGTCAAGCAGGCTTTCCAGCTCTTTGGCGAGATCGTCAACGGCAAGCACTATATCAGTGGGGCTCCGCAGTCGATTCTGGCCACCAACTTCCAGGACGCTGCCTATCTGCCCTTCGAGAATCCGCCCAAAGCCTACATGTACTTCCTGGGCGACTTCACGGCCAGCTTTCTCAAGACGCAGTTCCCCAGCATCCAGCCCGGGGTCGATTTCGACTTTTTCCCCTTCCCGACCATTACTCCTCAGTACGCCAACGCGGTGACCGGCATCGTCAATATCCTGTCGGCTTTCCGCGATAACGATGGCACGCGCCAGTATATGGAGTTTCTGGCTTCGCCCGAGGGGCAGAGTATCTGGCCGAAGCAGGGTGGGGCTGTTTCGGTGAACAATCAGGTGCCGCTGAGCGTCTACCCCGATCCAGTTTCGCGCCGCACCGCCGAGCTGCTGCTCAATGCCCGATACTTCAGCGTGGGTCAGGATGACCTGCTGCCCTCCTCGATGGAGCAGGAGTACTGGAAAGGGTTGCTGGCCTACATTCAGAATCCTTCGCAGCTCGATAGCATCCTGCGCTCGCTGGAGGAGGCGGCCTCGCGCCTCTATCCTTCCTGAGTGAGCGAGGCGGGCGCTCTCTGAGGGCATCTGCGACTGGCCGACCGCCGCCTCAGCGCGTGCGGGGGTGAGGCCCAGCCCGCTGGAGGCCGGGCCGCGGCCAGATAGAAGCAGTAGAGAAGGAGAGGGACCGCTCCCTGCACCGTCGCTGCATGGGGCCGGTCCCTCTCTCCTTTGCTGCCTCCCTCGCCTGCCCACCCGCTGAATGAACGGCGGGCGGCTCGCCTCGCCCCGGCCAGGCGTCTCTTTCTCTGGGGGGAAAGGGTAAGATACTGGTAGAGAGGAAAGAAGGGAGGGCCTGGCCTGACGTCTGCCTCCGCTTGTTGGCAGGTAGCCTGCTTTGTCGTCTTGCTTTGTTCGTTGCAGTATGGGACGAAGGGAGTGAGCGACTGCTATGGATCTCTCCGTTGGTCAAGCTGCACCTCTGACGCTGCGCCGGCGTCGGCGCCGGCTGCATCTGCCGCTGGAAGCCTGGGCCTGGATTGCTCCGGCGGTCTTGTTGTTGCTGCTCTTTTTCATTTACCCCTTCATTAATACTATTCTGCTCAGCTTTGAGAACGCCGATTCGACGCGCTTTGTGGGCTTCCAGAACTACCGGGCCATCTTTAGCGACCCGGAGATGCTCGGGGTGCTCAGGAATAATTTGCTCTGGCTGCTCATCGGCACTTTGCTGACGGTGGGCCTGGGCCTGGTCATTGCGGTGCTGGTGGACCGCGTCAGGGTCGAGGGCCTGGTGAAGTCGGCGCTCTTTATTCCGATGGCGATCTCGATGGTGAGCGCCAGTATCATCTGGCGCCTGGTCTATCTCTATCGCCCGCCCGATCAGACGCAGGTGGGGCTGCTCAACGCCATTCTGGTGCTCTTCCATCTGCCTCCTCAGCCCTGGCTGGTCAATAGCAGCGTCAATACCTTTGCCTTGATCGCTGTCTACGTCTGGATGTGGACCGGCTTCTGCGTGGTGGTCTTTTCGGCAGCCCTCAAGGGGATCCCCGATGAGATTATGGAGGCGGCCCGCATCGATGGGGCCAATCGCTGGGTCCTCTTCTGGCGCGTGATTGTTCCGATGATCAGCCCGACTATCGGCGTGGTGACGACCACGATGATCATCAACATTTTGAAGACCTTCGATATAGTCTACGTGATGACGGGCGGCAATTACAATACCGATGTGGTGGCTGTCGAGTTCTATCGCCAGCTCTTTACCTTTGGCGACTACGGTCTGGCCAGCGCGCTGGCGGTCTTGCTGACGCTGGCGATTATCCCGGTGATGTACCTCAATATTCGCCGCATTCGGCTGGAGGAAGGAGGTCAGGCATGATCGGGCAGCAAGTAGAGCAACAGCTAGCTCCCGCGCTGGTGGAGCTGACCCGGCGCCGCCAGCAGGCCAGGCGCAGGACCCTGCTGCGCCGGCTGAGCGATCGGCTGATCACGGTGGTGGCGCTGCTGATCGCTGTGATCTGGTCGCTGCCAACGCTGGGCTTGCTGATCAGTTCGTTCCGTCCGCCCAGCCTGATTTCGACGACGGGTTGGTGGACGGCCCTCCTGCCTCCCTGGCATTTTACGCTGCAGAACTACGTCCAGGTGGTTACGGCCCAGGGCCTGGGCCGGGCCTTCATTAATAGTGTGATCATTGCGGTGCCGAGCACGATTCTGCCCGCTCTGATCGGCTCTTTTGCCGCCTTCGCCTTCGCCTGGATGCGCTTCCCGGCGCGCAATGCGATCTTTTTTGCGATCATCACGCTGCAGATTATTCCTTTGCAGATCGCCCTGGTGCCGCTGTTGCAGATCTTTACAAGTATTGGGCTGACGGGACAGTATGCGGCGGTCTGGCTGGCCCACACGGCCTTTGGCCTGCCTTTCGCCATTTTCTTGCTGCGCAATTTCTTCGCGGCTTTGCCGCGCGATTTGCTGGAGGCGGCCTACGTTGACGGGGCCTCGAATTTTCGCCTCTTCTGGACTATCGTTCTGCCGCTCTCGCTGCCGGCTCTGGCTTCGCTGGTGATTTTCCAATTTCTGTGGGTCTGGAACGATCTGTTGGTGGCCCTGATTTTCCTGGGGGGGAATCCGCAGAGTGCGCCGATGACTCTGACGGTGGCCAGCCTGGTTGGCTCCTATGGTGAGAACGACCAGGTTCTGACGGCGGCGGCCTTCCTGTCGATGGCGCTGCCACTGGTGATCTTCTTCGCCCTGCAGCGCTACTTTATCCGTGGCATTCTGGCTGGCTCGGTCAAGGGGTAGTCTAGCCTCCTGGCTCGTCTTTCGGCGAACGAGAGAGCGGGCGCACGCCGCCCGCTCTCCGGGGCGCCTGACTCGCCGGGGAACCGCTCAGGCGCTGGCGGGCTGCTCGCCCCAGACGGTCAGCGCGGTCCAGATGGCGCAGAAGTCCTCGGCCTGGGCTTCGGCAAGGGCTTGCTGGTAGAGCGGCTCCACTTCCTCGCGGCTGATGACGCCGGTCTTGATCAGGAAGGGCTTGATCAGCTCGAACAGGACGAACATGTCCTTGAAGAAGGCATAATGCATGGGGGCATCGCTGGACCAGTCGACGGCGCTGGCACGCAGGCGCACGTTGTGGAAGCCGGCCCGGCGCAGCAGGCGAGGCAGGACGGGAGTGATGCCGATGTGGCGTCCGTCGGGCGAGAAGCTCTGGCCGGCCCGCTTGAGGGCCGCGCTGATGAGTCCGAAGTAGCGCTCGGTCGCTGGGCTGGTGGTCAGGCCCCACTCGGTTTCGGTGAGGCGGAGCACGCCGCCAGGCTTGAGGAGGCGGCGACACTCGGCCAACAGGGTGGGCCAGTCCTGGGGCCGCATGAAGCTGAAGAGCGAGCGCCCGTTGATGAGGTCGAAGGAGGCGTCAGGGAAGGCCAGCGGCTGCATGACGTTCATGACCTGGAAGTGGACGTTGGGGAGGCCGCGCGAGCGGGCGGAGGTGCTGGCGTACTCGATGACGCTGGGGTTGAGGTCGACGCC
>NZ_JBHOQV010000149.1:0-25567 GCF_042408735.1 Thermogemmatispora sp. | reverse complement strand
AGGGCGATCGGCTCACCGAAAAGCATTACCTCGCTGCCAACACGGAACGGCAGGATGATGGCGATAAGGATGCCGATGAAGGCGCAGAGAACGGCCCCAAGAATGCCGTAGGGCAGGCGCCAGCCGATGATCGTCTCGGCCACAATCCCAAGGAGAACGGCGATCACGAAATAGATCAGGTGGGCCAGCGTCACGGTGAAGAGCGGCTGGGCGGCAAGAATGGCTGTCGACGACATGTGAGCCTCCTGGATGAAAACGGCGTTCTTCAGCAGGCTCATGATAGCGAGGCCAGAGGCTGGCGTCAAGCTATAGTTCGCGCGCGTGAGAGAGAGGCAAGCCCGCCATCTCTCCTCTCCTCTCCTGCCCGGCCGGCACTATGCTATAATGGGTAGGGACAAGGTGCTGGCCAGGCCGGCCTGGCGGGACAGAAGGCCCGGCGCTTTGTTCGCCTGGTCGGTCTTCGTTTATGAAGGTAAGCTCGCTTCGCCAATGACGCTGGCGCCGAGGGAGGGAGGGAAAAGCCCCAAGGCCCAGCCTGTTTGACGAAGATTCTCGCTGCGAAAGGCGATCTTCTGCTATGCTCTCCGACCAACCCGTCTTTGGCTCACATGCGATGGTCTCTTGCGCTCATTACCTGGCTACTCGGGCTGGTTTGCAAGTGCTGGAGCGTGGGGGAAACGCCGTTGACGCCGCAGTCGCGGCAAACGCGGCGATGACAGTCGTCTATCCACCAACCTGCTCAGCAGGCGGTGACATCTTTATGCTGATCTGGGAAGCGCGCAGCCGCCGGCTGCATGCCCTCAACGGCAGCGGGCGCGCGCCGCGCGCTCTGACCGCTGAGTACTTTGCCGCCCACTCGCTGCGCGAGATTCCGGCCATCGGGCCGCTCTCGATCACAGTGCCGGGAGCGGTCGATGGCTGGTTCGAGGCTCTGGAGCGCTTCGGTCGGCTGCCGGTCGAGGAGGTCTTTGCTCCAGCCATTGCCTATGCTGAGGAGGGCTTCCCGGTCTCGCCCAAGCTGGCCAGTTGGCTGGAACGGGCAGCGGAGACGGTGCTGCGCCGCTGGGAAGCTACGGCCCGCGTCTTTCTGCCTGGGGGCCGGCCTCCGAGCTGCGGCGACATCCTGCGTCAGCCCGATCTGGCGCGCACCTATCGTTTGCTCGCCCGCGAGGGCCGCGAGGCCTTCTATCGTGGTCCGCTGGCGCGAACGATCGTTGACTACGTGCAGCGCTGCGGGGGCGTGCTGAGCCTGGAAGATCTCCAGGCCCATCGCTCAGATTGGGTAACGCCTCTGTCAACAAGCTACCGCGGCTACGAGGTCTTCGAGTTTCCCCCCAATTCGCAGGGCCTGACGGTCCTGGAGATGCTCAATATTCTGGAGGGCTATGATCTGCAGGCACTCGGCTATCAAAGCCCGGAGACGCTGCACCTGATGATTGAGGCCAAGAAGCTGGCTTTCGCCGACCGCGATCGCTACCTTTCAGATCCGGCCTTTGTGGAGATTCCGGTGGAGCGCTTGCTCAGCAAGGACTACGCTGAGCAGCTGAGAGCGCGCATCAATCCACAGCGGGCGGCTTCCCAGGTGACGAGTGCGAGCGAGCCAGAGCGCAACGGAGATACGATGTATCTGTGTGTGGTCGATGAGGAGGGCAATGCGGTTTCGCTGATCCAGAGCCTGTTCTATAGCTGGGGCAGCGGGATCGTGGCCGGAGAGAGCGGGGTGCTGCTGCATAATCGCGGCTCATACTTCTCGCTCAATCCCCGCCACGTGAATTATCTGCAGCCGGGGAAGCGCACGATGCATACGCTCACGCCGGCTCTGGTCTTGCGCTCCGGCGAACCTTTCCTGGTGCTGGGGACAATGGGGGCAGATGCTCAGCCCCAGATTCATGTGCAGCTGCTGACGGCGATCATCGACTTTGGCTTGAACGTTCAGCAGGCACTCAATGCGCCGCGCTGGCGCAGTGGCCGCCTGCTGCAACAGGGCGGGCGCCGACAGCTGCTCCAGGGTCAGCAGGGCGCGCATCCGGCAGAAGAGCGCGCGACAAGCGAGGTGGTAGCTCTGGAGCAGCGCTTTCCCAACGCGGTGGCCTTGGGCCTGGAGATGCTCGGGCACCAGGTGGCGATCTGGGGACCGTGGGAAGACGATATGGGCCATGCTCAGGCGATTATGATTACGCCCGCTACCCGCGTGCTCCAGGGAGGAGCAGATCCGCGCTGCGACGGCCTGGCCCTCGGCTGGTAGGCCCGCGCCGCGCCGCTCAGGCCGGCTCTGTCGCCACAGCTCAGCCCGTCCCCGCGAGCGGTCCCCGCGCTCGAATCTGGAAGCCGCCCGCGTCAGGAGGCAGCTCGCTCGCGCCCCCTCGCGGCGCCAGGGCCAGCCAGGTGGGTGACGCCGTAGCGCTCTCCCACGCCGGACCTTACGCCTTCGTGGGGAGCCGCGCCTGGCGCCCCACCGCCCGCCCCATCGCTCATCTCTCTTCCTCAGCCGCTTCGCCTCGGTCCGCCTCGGCCCGGCTCAGCTCGCGTGCACCCACGTCCTGGCCACTACGCGCCTGTGTCATTTTTCTGTTACAATGAGAACACTTTCTTCAGTTTATGGTTGCTCTTCGAGGAGGCGAGATGCTGCAAACCTGGAAGAAACGGAGCGATATTCCGAAAGAGTATACGTGGGATCTGGAAAGCATCTTTTCAAGTGATGAGGCCTGGGAGCGAGAGTACCGGGAGCTGCAGGAGCTGCTGCCAGGGCTGGAGGCGCTCAAGGGGAAGCTCTCCGAGAGCGGCGAGTCCCTGCTGAACGTGCTGCGCCGGCGCGATGAGTTCTTCGAGCGGCTAGAGACCCTGCTGGTCTACGCCTCCCTGCGCAAGGACGAGGATACCAGCCAGAGCCTCTACCAGGGAATGTACGATCGCGCTATCCAGCTCTATGTACGCGCCTCCACCGCGACCTCCTTTATCGAGCCGGAGATTCTGGCGCTCCCCCAGGAGGAGCTGGAACGCTACCTGCGCGAGACTCCGGGTCTGGCGCTCTATGAACATCAGCTGCACGACATCAATCGCCAGCGCCCCCATATTCGTTCCGCCGAGGTGGAGGCGGTGCTGGCCGCCGCCGGCGAGATGGCCGAGACGCCCGACGCCATCTTTACGATGATCGATAATGCCGATCTGCACCTGCCCACCATCCGCAACGAGCAGGGCGAAGAAGTGGAGCTGACCAAGGGGAACTACCTGGTCTTTATCCGCAGCACCGATCGGCGCGTGCGCAAGGAGGCTTTCGAGGCCCTGCATGGGACCTTCCTCAAGCAGCGTAATACGATCGCGACCACTCTGGCAGGACATATCAAGACGGATATGTTCTATACCCGGCAGCGCGGCTATCGCTCGGGCCGCGAGCGCGCCCTGGCTCGCTACAATATTCCCGAGAGCGTCTACGATATGCTGATCGAGACGGTCAATGAGGAACTGCCGCTGCTGCACCGCTACTTGCGCCTGCGCAAGCGCATGCTCCAGCTCGATGAGCTGCATATGTACGATCTCTATGTGCCGATCGTCAAGGAGACCTTGCAAGAGATCTCGTACGAGCAGGCCCGCGATACCGTCATTGCCGCCCTCGCTCCCCTGGGAGAAGAGTACGTTACGGTGCTCAAACGGGCCTTCAGCGAGCGCTGGATCGATGTCTTCGAGACACCGGGCAAGCGCGGTGGGGCCTACAGCGGCGGCGCCTACCGGACCCGCCCCTTCATCCTGCTGAATTTCCAGGGCAACCGCGATAGTATGTATACGCTGGCTCACGAGCTTGGGCATTCGCTGCATTCATACTATACCCGCCGCCATCAGCCTTTTGTCTACGGCGATTACACGATCTTTGTGGCCGAGGTGGCCTCGACCTTGAATGAGGCCCTGCTGACGGAGTACTTGCTCAAGACTACCGAGAGCCGCGAGGAGCGCCTGGCCATTCTCAATCATTCGCTGGAGGACTTTCGCGGAACGCTCTATCGCCAGACGATGTTCGCCGAGTTCGAGCATCAGATTCATCAGTTGGCCGAGCAGGGCGAGCCGCTGACGGCAGATACGCTGAGCCGACTCTACCACCGCCTCAATGAGAAGTACTATGGGGCCGAGGTGGTTATCGACGACTTGATCGATATCGAGTGGGCCCGCATTCCTCACTTTTATTACAACTTCTACGTCTACCAGTACGCGACCGGTATCTCGGCGGCCTGCGCGCTGGCACAGCAGATTCTGGAACAGGGGTCGCCCGCGGTTGAGCGCTACCTGCAGTTCTTGCGCTCCGGCTCCTCGGACTACAGCATCGAGCTACTGCGCCGGGCCGGTGTCGATATGACTACCCCGGAGCCGGTGCGTCAGGCGCTGCGTCTCTTCGAGGCGCATCTGAAGCAGATGGAGGAGCTGATCGGCTAAGGAGACCTTTCTACCTTCCGCCAGGGAATGAGCCAGGCTGAGCCAGCTGAGGTAAGGAGAGGTGAGGTGAGGTGAAGGGAGGTGAGACAAGGCACGGCACGGCACGGCGGGATGGGGCCGGGGCCATACGCCGGCCACTCCGGCACTAAGCCTGGCTCCTGGCCCGGCCTGGGCGCCGCCAGGCTGCCCGGCTTAGAGGGCCGCCAGGCGGCGCGCCGCTTCCCTCGACCTTCTTCAGATGTGGGCTCCGATAAAGTCACGCATGGCTTCCACGACGGCCGAGAGTTTTTCGATGTGCGGAGCGTGACCACAGTCGGGCAGGAGGAGTTCGTGATAGACTCCACCGTGCTGGCGATAGCGCTCCAGCAGCCAGCGAATCTGGGTCTTCATGGGCTGAGGAGGATACTGCTCGGCCCCCGGCCACCCCGGAACGAGGCCAATCTGCCCCAGATAGCCGAAGTCAAAGAAGGAGGTGTCCGAGACGATCTGATCGTCGGCTCCGTGAATCCAGAGAATGGGCGGCTTGCGCTGCAGGTGAACTAGCTCCGCCTGATTGAGATAGGCCGGGGAGAGAGCGTTATTGACTCCCTGGCGCCCCGGAGCTACGTAGGGCCAGTTCGGCGAGGACACGGAGTCGCCCGGGTAGTTGCCAGGCCCGGTACGGGTGGAGAGAATGGCACTGACATAGATTTCCTCGCGCTCTGGGTCAACGCGGAAGGGCGGCTTGAAGTAGAAGTTGTTGATAACGGCTCGCGGCGAGCCTTGCTCGTCACTGCGGTCCCCGGCGGCCAGACGCTGCACGAATTTGGCGTTGGCAGTCCCGCCCCCACTGCCGGCGAAGTCCGGCCAGACCGGGCGGCCGTCGGCGCCGCGTGTACCGCCAAAGCCAAAGGGCGAACCGGTCGCTTCGAGAATGAGGCTGCGCAGCCGGCCAGGGTAGTCGATGGCATATTGCATGGCGACATTGCCACCCAGCGACCAGCCAAGCAGGTGGAAGTCGCTCAGCCCCAGAGCCTCGGCGAAAGCGGCCAGGTCGTCCGAGAGGTCGCGCACCCCACGAGTGGCGTCGACCGGCAAAACCTGGCTGTCCCCATAGCCCCGCATGTCGGGCGCGTAGACGTGATAGCCCAGGGCGGCCAGGGCGAGCATGAGGTCCTGAAAGAAAAGCGATGAGGAGCAGTTGCCGTGAACAAGGACAAGCGCCGGCCCCTCACTCCCCGCTTCAAGATAGGCAATCTCCAGCCGCGCTGTGCTGCAACGCCTCTGGCTGATGCCGGGCAAGAGGACTGAGGTGGGCATGTCTGGAATGCCTCCTTTGCTAGCAGATATGAAAGGTGAATCATCTATCAGTAAGCTTACCCCAGCCAGCCACCAAAATCAAGCCAGTCGGCTGGAGGAGGGCCTGTCTTGTTTGAGCGTTGGCGGGCGAGCTGCCTAGCGGATTGTCAGCCAGGCCAGGCCGGCCCGCTCGCCCGCCCACTGGTCTGGCTGGAGCGGTGTCCATCGCTGACGGGATATGCTATACTTAAGGGCAAGCGACAGGTCTTGCGCTTGCGCTTATGTGCTATGGTATGTGGTAGGGGAGCTTCTTCTTTCTCTCTATCCAGGCTATTCAGGAAGCAAGCTTCGCTCACTGAGTGGGAAGGCGGGGCAGTGCGCTCCGGCTCCCCTTTGTTGGTGAGTGCCATCTGAAGCGAGGAACAGGAGCTGTATGGACAGGTCTCCTCAGACTGCCGGCTCGATTGCCGACGAAATTCACGCGACCTTGCTCGATGTTGAGGGCGAGGAAGGGGAAGAGCATATCCATACACCCGGGCCGAGCTACTGGCCACTCTTGCTGGCCGTGGCCGTGGCTGTTGTCTTTTTCGTGCTGCTCTTGTTGGGCAGCGCGCCCTTGCTCTCGCTCGGGCTGGCGCTGGTGGCAGGCATTTTTGTGATTGCCTTCATGGTGGGTTGGGGGCTAGAGGATCCCTTCAAGTCTCTGCCGCCCATCTATGTACCCGCGCCCGCCGAGATGCGCGAGCGCTCGCCCTTCAAGCTGGGTATGGACGTGGTCGATGCCCGCGGTAGCTGGCTCGGGACCATTCAGGCCCGTTTCCCGACCTACCTGTTGGTTGAGCGTGGGCGCCTCTTCCCCAAAGTCTACTACGTGCCGCGCCAGGCGGTGAAAGCGCTAAGCGATGATGGCGTGCTGCAGCTCACGCTGAGTGAGGCGGATCTGCAGCGTATGGGCTACAACCGGGTGCCCGACGATCTCTACAACGAGTCGCCCGAGCCTGACGTGCCGCGCGTGCGCGGTATCCCGCAGTTCGGCAAGCTGCCCCTCTCGCCAGCCCAGACGGGCCACTATCTCTATGGCGCTCGCTGGCCAGGGATCAACACGGATGCCAAGAACTCGTACCATCTGGACGAGATCCAGCCCGATCCCCGCGAGTATGTGGCCGAGGGCTACCCGGTGCTGAACCACGCTCCGGCCCACAGCGCCAGCTAGGCCAACCTTTCCGGCATCAGTCCAGTCTCATCTTGTTGTTGTTGTATGCCATCGACGCCGGGCGACCGCTCTGGTCGCCTGGCTTTTTCCTGCTGTAGTGAGAAGCCACCCTCCAAGCCTCGCCTCCTGCGTCTCTTCCCCGCCTGCCAGAACCTCCGTGGTTACTGCTTTTCCTTCTTGTGCTCCCGTTCCGCCGCTCTGCCCTTGTGGGCCGCATAATAGCGGCAGAGATCGCACAGGAAACACTGGTCGCAGCGCGGTCGCTGGAAAAAGCAGCGACGCTGCCCATGCCAGACAAGGCCCTTGTGAAAGTTGTAGATGGTGCGGGCCTCGCCCGGCAGCAGGGCCTGCAGGACGGGCTGAGCCTGCTCGGGCGTGAGTCGCTCGGGTATGAGGCCCAGGCGGATAGAGAGACGATGGACGTGGGTATCGACGGGAAGGACGGGCTGACGGCAGCTAAAGAGTAGGACGCAGGCGGCGGTCTTGGGACCTACCCCGTCGAAGCGGCTGAGCCAGGCCAGTCCCTCTTCGACGGGCAGGGAGCAGAGGAAGTCGAGGTTGAGGGCGCCACGCTCGGCTGTGATCTGACGCAGTATGGCCTGCAGGCGCGGGGCCTTGATCTCAGGCCAGTTGACGACTGCGATGGCTTCTTCCACGGCTGCCGTGGGAGCATCGCGGACCGCCTCCCAGCTTCCGAAGCGCTGGCGCAGGCGCGCATAGGCCGCCGCCGTCTGTTCGTCGCGCGTGCGATGTGAGAGCAGGACATCAACAAGCTGACTGAGCGGGTCCTTGGTCGACCACTCTGGTTCGCCGTAGTGCTCAACCAGCCGCCGGGTGATTTCCTGGGCCTGCAGACGCCTGGCCGCCTGGGCTGCGCTTTCCTGCTCGGCCAGCCCTCTGGCTGTCGGATCGGCCGAGTCAGCTGAGTCAGCGTTCTCGAAGAGGGTCTGACGGTAGAGCGGGGACTGCTGGCTTCGATGCTGCTTCTGCCTCACAGATAGGGATCCTTTCTCGCTGGCTCGCTCCGCACATGGGCCGTCGCCGGCTGATGGTGGCCTCCCTCGGCCTCGGCAGCCCCAGGCGGCCACCGCAACCAGCCGGAGAGGAGAGGCTCTCTGGCCGCCTGGGTCCTGCGCTGCCCCAGATCCCAGTCCTGCCTTGGGGACTCCGAGCGAGAGGAAGGCGCAGGCGGGCAGCCGCTCGCTCACTGAGCCGGGTGCTCGCCCGAGGTCAAGGCTTCCTGTTTGCTCTCTTCCTGATGGGCCTGACTCTCTAGCCAGCGCTCCAGGTCGATAGCGGCCCGACAGCCATCGCCGGCGGCGGTAACCGCCTGACGATAGCGGCGATCGGTGACATCGCCGGCGGCAAAGACGCCCGGAATATTGGTCATGGTATGCTCGACAGGAATGATGTAGCCCGCTTCGTCCATGTGCAGCAGGCCTCGGAAGAGGGCCGTATTCGGCTGGTGACCGATGGCCAGGAACAGCCCTTCGACGGCCAGCGTCTGCTCCTGGCCGGTTTTGACGTTGCGCAGGCGCAGACCGGTCACTGAGTCCTCACCAAGCACTTCGACGACTTCGCTGTTCCAGATAAAGCTGATCTTGGGATTCTTAAAGGCGCGCTCCTGCATGATCTTGCTGGCTCGCAGGGTATCGCGACGGTGAATAACGGTGACGTGGTTGGCGTAGCGCGTGAGGAAGAGGGCCTCCTCCATCGCCGTGTCGCCTCCGCCGACTACCGCCACGTCTTTGCCTTTGAAGAAGAAGCCGTCGCAGGTGGCACAGGCGCTGACACCCCGCCCCTGCAGGCGCTGCTCGCTCGGCAGCCCCAACCACCTGGCGCTAGCGCCGGTGGCAATGATCACCCCACGCGCCAGGTAGCTGCCCGAGTCGCTGGTGATCACAAAGGGACGACGACTAAAGTCGACGGCGGTGACGTCCTCGGGGAGCATTTCGGCCCCAAAGCGCCGCGCCTGTTGTTCTAGCTTCTCCATCAGGTTTGGCCCAAGAATGCCCTCTTCGAAGCCAGGGTAGTTCTCAACCTCGCTGGTCAGCATCAATTGCCCGCCAACCTGGTAGCCCTGAAAGACGAGCACCGAGAGGTTGGCACGAGCCGCATAAATGGCCGCCGTATAGCCCGCCGGCCCTGAGCCAATGATGATTGCGTCGTAGAGCTTCGCCATAGACAGTAGCACTCCGCTTCTTGCAAACTGATCCCCCTGCCCTCATTTGACCATAGGAAGGAAGGGACGCTACAGGTTCAATTGTGAAAACACAGGAAAGGGGACCTTTTATGCCCTTTCCTCTCTGGTCTGGCTCGGACCTGGTCCCCCCTACCCACCTGTCTATCTCTGCCTGTCCGTCTGCCGGAACTGGCAGCAACGAATCAATCAGGTCAGGCTCCAGGGACGCTCGGGCGGCAAGGCCAGCCGCTCGGCGTTGAGCCTGCCCTGGACACGATTGAGGGCCGCATCAATATTGGTGCAGGCGGTGATGAGCGAGAGATGGGTGAAAGCCTGGGGGAAGTTGCCCAGAGCCTCGCCACACAGCCCGACTTCCTCAGCATAGAGACCCACATGGTTGCTGTAGGTGAGCATCTTTTCCAGAAGCAAGCGAGCCTCGTCAAGCCGTCCACAGCGCGCCAGGACCTCGGCCAGCCAGAAGCTGCAGGGACTAAAGGTGCCTTCCTGGCTGCCAAGTCCGTCATCGGCAGCTCGTCCGGGATCGTAGCGATGCACCAGCGAGTCGCTGGCTAGCTCGCGCTGAATGCGCTCGATGGTCTTGAGCATGCGCGGCTCATTGGGGCCGGTGAACTTGACGATGGCCATCAGCAGGGCGCTGGCGTCGATGGCGTCGCTTCCGTAGTACTGGACAAAGCTCTGTTTTCGCTCGTTCCAGCCTTTATGCATAATCTGCTCGTAGATGCGAGCGCTGGTCTCCATCCACTCAACCATCGGCGCCGGCCAACCGCGGTGACGCGCCAGACGCAGGGCGCGGTCAAAGGCGACCCAGCTCATGACACGCGAGTGGACGAAGTGCTGGGGACCACCACGGACTTCCCAGATTCCTTCATCGGGGTCATCCCAGTGGTGCTGTAGCCACTCCAGCAGGCGACGCAGGTTCTCCCAGAGATCATAAGAGATCGTGCTGTAGCGGTTGAAAATGTAGATGGCGTCCATCAGCTCGCCATAGACGTCAAGCTGCTGCTGTTTGTAGGCAGCATTGCCGATGCGCACGGGACGGCTCTGGCGATAGCCCTCCAGATGGTCCAGGGTGTACTCAACCAGCTCCTGCTGGCCATCGATGCCGTACATGGGCTGGAGCGAGCCGTTCTCTTTCAACTCGTGGCAGCGAGCGTCAAGCCACTGCATGAAGGCTTCGGCCTCCTGGGTAAAGCCGAGAGTCAGCAGGCTGTAGAGCGTAAAGGCGGCGTCGCGCAGCCAGGTGTAGCGATAATCCCAGTTGCGCGCTCCTCCGACCGTCTCGGGCAGGCTGGTCGTCGGGGCGGCCACAATGGCCCCCGTGGGGGCATAGGTCAGTAGCTTGAGTACCAGCGCCGAGCGCTGGACCATCTCGCGCCAGCGCCCCTGGTACTGACATTGAGAGAGCCAGCGTCTCCAGAAGCTGAGCGTGCGCTGAAAGGCTTCGTGATAGCGGCGAGATGAGACATGCTGCGGGCCAAGGTCGCCACGCCGGGCGCTCTCCAGCAGGAAGTAGGCCGCCTGACCGGCGTGCAGGGTAAATTCAGCGCGCACCCCACCCCGTCCATCCTCGCTCAGCGGCACCGTACTGGCCAGTCCGAGAGATAGGCCATCGCTGTGGAAGATGGCTCCTTCGGGCGAGAGATGGACAACGTGCCCATCGCGCGCATAGTTGAAGGCGGGCCGACAGACCAGCTCAAATTTGAGCGAGCCGCGCACTACGGTCACAGCACGATAGAGATGATGCTGATGCTCGGCGCTCCCAGGCAGTTTCACCGGCATAAAGTCGGTAATCTCCCCCACGCCATCGACCGTGAGGAAGCGCGTCAGCAGGATGTTGGTCTCAGGAATATAGAGCTGCTTCTGCCCCATGGGGACCTGATTGTTCGCGGGTAGCCCAATGCGGAAGAAGCCACCTTTGCGCGCATCGAGCAAGGCCCCGAAGACGCTGGGGGAATCGAAGCGAGGGATGCAGCACCAGTCGATCGAGCCGTTCTTGCCGACCAGGGCCACGGTATGCAGATCACCGATGACCGCATAGTCCTCGATAGGCAGATAGGTCGCCGGGCCGTCGTCGGCCGCCTTCACCTGCTCAAGGCGGCCGTGTGGCTGAGCGGGCGGCGCTGCTTCTCCTCCATCGTGCGGCTTTGCCTGTTCCATGCCAGAGTCCTTTCGCGCCATCATTGCTTTCTAGCAACAGGGTATGGTATACAGAGAAAGCTATGACCGCGCGCGGCGTCCGGCTGAGCTAGCCGGAGAGCGCTCCTGTAGCATGGCTGGGAGCTGTCCCGCCAGCGGCGCGTCGCGCTTCCCTGTCGCTGCCTGCTGGTATGCATTGTACCACAGCCCAGGCGATGCCGCGGATTAGCCCAGGCACTGCTGCTACCAAAGGCTCTTCGTGAACGAGCCTTTCAGGACCAGACGAGAGAAGAGCAGGGCTGACCGGTGAGGAGAGGAGGAGGGAGAGAGGAAGGGATAAAGCCGTGTCCCGATTGCCAGGCCCCTGGCCGTTTCCAGATCTGAGAGGGCCTGCGCCAGAAAGCAGAGAATACGTCGGGCAATCCGAGTCAGCAGAGGCGAAACGCTCGCCTGCAATTGAGCCTGGCCGGACTGTTTTTTTTCATCTCTCATCTCGAACTCGCTCGCGGGCGGAGAGCAATGGCCTTACCGAAAGTTAGCAGGCGCTTTCCGGCTGGCACCGCTCAGGGCAGAGCGGGCTGGTAAGGCAAGAGCGCACAGCCACGACCCCGGCCAGGCCCAGACAGGGTCCATAGCCAAGCCAAGCAAGGAAGGAAGGAGAAGAGGAGCATGGCAGATCTGGCGTCCGTACCTGACTTTGAGATGGTTGCTAGCTGTATCGCAGAGCGCTTTGAGCGCATGCGTCCCCTGATGAGTCAGTGGGCCGATCTGGCCCGCCTGGCTGTCCAGGGGTTGCCGCACGACCGGGCGCGCCTGGCTGAGCTGGAGCGCCGTCTCAATCAGCTGCGCGCGGAACTGCGGACGTTTGTGCTGGTGGCCTCCGAGCATTTTTCCGACGGGGAGCTAACGGCCCTGCGCAAACGGGCCTGCATGAGTAAATCGGCCTGGCGCTCGCTGAAGAAGGTCCGCCCGATCACGACGCGCTCCGGCTTCACGCTGATCAGCTTCTAGCTGGCTGGCTCGGGTCAGACAGGCTCTCCCAGCCAATCCCCGTCTCCCAACCCAACACTCAGCAGGGCCAACATGCTATACTGAATCGACGAATCGAGGGAGGGCGTTGCGAGGAGGAGGGGAAGAAGCCCGTCTGGCCCAACGCTCGCCCGCTACTGCCTCTCCGGCAGTGTCTGTCGACTGCGCGGCACACCCGCGCGGAGACGCGGCGGCGGCCAGGCGCGAAAACCCCGCTCCCCCTTCACTCACGACTATGAAGCGAGCAGAAGAGGGGGGACGCTGTCGGTAGCTGCTATCTTGCTTGAGAGAGGAGGGAGTCGCCTGCTTTCCTCGGAGATCTTCCGGAGTCTCCTGGGGTCTCTGGCGGCGTGTCTCTATGGCGACCCTGGCGTCGGTGCGCGTGCTGGCGATCGATATCGGCACGGGAACACAGGACATCCTGCTCTTCGAGAGCGGCAGGACGATGGAGAACAATGTCAAGCTGGTAATGCCTTCGCCAACGGTGATCGTGGCCGAGCGCATTCGCCGGGCGACGGCGGCAGGCCGGCCTCTGCTGCTCACCGGGGTGACAATGGGTGGCGGCCCTTCACACTGGGCGGCGCGCGACCATGCTCTGGCCGGCTACCCGGTGGCGGTGACTCCCGAAGCGGCCCGCACGTTTGACGATGATCTGACGGCGGTGGCGCAGATGGGCTTTGAGATCGTCGACGAGGAGGAGGCCGCGCGACGCGCCCGCACCCCGGAGGTCGTCCACGTTGTGCTGCAGGACCTGGACGCCCAGGCCATCGTTCAGGCCCTGCGCTCCTTTGACCTGGATCCGCGCGTGGATGCCCTGGCGATCGCCGCCTTTGATCATGGGGCAGCTCCTCCGGGCTATAGCGATCGACGCTTCCGCTTCGAGTTTTTGGAGCGCATGATCCGCCGCTCACCAGGGCCGGCCACACTCGCCTACCTGGCGGATGAGCTTCCACCAGCCCTGACTCGCCTGCAAGCCATTAAAGCGAGCGTTGCCCGCTATGTGGCAGAGAGCGGTTCGGCTCCAGATCTGCCCGTGCTGCTGATGGATACAGGAGCAGCGGCGGCCCTGGGAGCCTTGGAGGATCCGCTGGTACGCCAGCAGTCGCGCAGCCTGCTCTGCAATATTGGGAACTTCCATACGCTGGCCTTTCACCTGGTCAATGGGCGTATCGTGGGCCTTTTCGAGCACCACACCGGCGAGATCAGCCAGGCCCGCCTGGAGGAGCTCCTGCAGAAGCTGGCCGCTGGCACGCTCTCCAACGACGAAGTCTTTTACGACAGCGGCCACGGCGCCCTGGTGCTGGAGCCGGCACCGGCCTCAACGCTCCCGTTTTTGGCGGTGACAGGTCCGCGCCGTGAGCTGCTGCGCGGCTCATCCCTGCCTCACTACGAGGCCGTGCCGCACGGCGATATGATGCTGGCCGGCTGCTTTGGCCTGCTGCGCGCCCTGGCCGAGCGCGTGCCAGAGCTGGGGACCGCTATCCGGCCCGCGCTTCTGCAACCGACGGCCTAGCGGGCCGGCGAGGCGAGATCAGGAGAGATCAGAGAGCCGGAGAAGCGGAGAAGAAAAGAGGCCACAACGAGCCGGGTACGGCGGGAATGGAGAGCCAGGGAGGAGAAGACACGGAGGCAGGCCGGACGGAGCAGCGGAAGAGGAGAGGAGGAGGAGGAGAAGAAGAAGAAGAGGGAGCAGCAACATGTCTGACTAGGGGACTGTCTTGCTCTCGGAAGTCTCGGCGCCGGCCGAGTGAGCGGGAGGCTCGCTCTCCAGATCTGAGGTGGGTAAAGGGATCGGTCCCTTGCGACGCTGGCGACGGCCCTTGCGGCCAGAAGAGGGCTGGTTGGCCTTGGCGCCAGCGTCGGCGGTGGAGCGCTGTTCGAGAATGCGGGCGACTTTTTCGCGGATCAGCGTGATCTGGGAGTAGACGGCCTGGCGAGACTGCTGAAGCTTGCGGGCGATAGCGGAGGGGCGTTCACTGTTGGCCAGATAGCGACAGATGGTTGCCTGTTTCTCCGTTAGCTCGACATCGGGATGAGAGAGGGCGGTGCGAGCCAGATCAACCAGTTCACCATAGCGCCTGCGCTTATACTCATCCAGGTCCGCGGGAGAGAAGAGCCAGCGGTCAACCACGCGGACGCCGGGAATGCGTCCGGCCTCTACGAGATGCATAAAGTGCCAGTAACTGAGATCGAGTTGCTTGGCGGCCTCGTGGGTGGTCAACATACCGTTCAGATGCTGCAGATTATAATGCAGTTCATCGCTCCGTAGGGCCATATTGGACGCCTTTCTCCACCTGGGATGCTGGTTGTTTGTTGCCGTCTCGTCTCGCCTGGACGCGCTGACAGGCAGCGGTAGCAAGCAGCAGGCAAGATACGATCGTTCATGGTGAGTATACCATACCTGGGGAGGGTTAGCAAGGCGGGGCACACGAGGAAGGCCCTGATAGGCCGCCACAAAAGCCAAAAACACCTCGGGTCCATGAGAGGTCTCTCATGGGACCAAGGTGTCTCAGCAGGGAGACGCCAGGTGAGCGCCTCTGCTCGTAGCGTTGCCTGGCTTTGCTGCGCTCGGCTGAACGCGCCTTAGCTCAGCCGGAAATAGGGAGCGGCGCCTAGCGAGGCCGATTGAAGAGGTTCTGCAGACGCATTGCCAGCATCATATCGCCGCTGATCTTGATCTTGCCGGTCATGAAGGCCGTTGTGGGATCAAGCTTCCCCTCAACAATGGAGGCCCAGTCCTTGTCACTGACCGTCAGGGTGATATCGGGCTTCTCTACCCCGCCCTTGATCAGCTCGGCCTGACCGTTTTCAACCTTGATGGCGTAGACGCCGGGATCATCTCCGGTGATGTTCCACTGGAAAGTCTTGTTCAGCCCACTCGCGGCTGTTGGATTGACATTCTGAACCATTGCTTCGAAGATCTCAGCAGTTGTCATCGGTGCACTCCTTCTTTGCTCATTCGCAGGGAGTTACCCTAACTGGCACTGGTTACAGTATAGCAATGGACCGCAAAGAATTCCAGGCAACTGGCTAACAAAAACGCCCGGTCGCGCTAACAGGAGAGGAGGCGAGGCAGTGGGAGACCTCCGCTGCCGAACGTTTCCCCCCTTCCGTCCGACAATCGAGGGGGAAAGCTCCCTTCTGTCTCTCAGCCCTGGCTGTCCGCTCGTTTGGTGCTAACCTGACGACGGCCAGACAGCCAGCGGCCGCGCACGGCAGATCAGGGCCGGCATGGGACACCAACCTCTTGTCACGGCGGGAGCTTAATGGTATCGTGTCCCTGGCCGGTCAACATCCAGGGCAAGCCAGCGAGCGGCCCAGGGCAGCGGTGCAGGCGGTTGGCTGGCCGAGTAAGCGCGGCTCCTGCCCGGCAGCCTCCACAAGCAGGGCCAGACCGGCAGGCAGCCGCCGGCAGGGAGGGAGGGAAGACTCGAGAGAGAGATCCGCTATGGCTAGTGTAAGTAGCTTCAAGGTCAAGGTGGAGGGTGGCTATCTCCAGTTCAGTGCCGCTCACTTCATCACGTACGGCGGGAAGTGCGAGCGCCTCCACGGCCACAACTATGGGGTCACCGTGGAGGCGGAGGGCACCCTCACTGAAGATCAGCTGGTCTTCGATTTCACGCTTTTGAAACGCCTGACGCGCGAGATCTGCCAGCGCCTCAATCATCGCTTCTTGCTGCCGATGAAGAATCCCCACATCGAACTGATCGCTTCCGCCGACGAGTGGGAGATCCGCTTCCGCGAGAAGCGCTACGTCTTTCCACGGGCCGATGTGGTAGAGCTGCCGATCGATAACTCGACGGCAGAGCGGCTGGCCGAGTACATCGCTCATGAGCTGCTCGAGGCGCTCACACCCTATAATACCCTCAATGTGCATACGCTGACGGTGGGCGTTTCGGAGGCTCCGACGCAGATGGCCTCCTGTCATCTGGATCTGCGGGGACGCTTGCCGGGCTGACGCAGGCTCCGGTTAGCCGTCAGCCCGGGTGGCGAAGAAGTGGTCGGCGGCGGCCCTCCCCCGACGATAGAGGGCCTCAATCTCGCCGCGACTCAGGTCGAAGCGCGTAGCCTCGATGTTGCCGACAGGAATGCAGATGGTCTCAATGCTGCCAGCCGCACGCGAGCGCAGCTGCAAGGCGAGGCGATCGTGGGCCGAGAGCATGGTAGCGAGCAGGGCCTGACTGAAGGCGATCAGGTTGCCTGGCGGCAGGGGAGCTGGCGCCTGCCAGCGGGCGTCGTCCTGGCCGTCGGCCTCCTCGCCAGGCTCGCAGTGACCTTCTCCGCCGTTTCCCTTCTCGTCCTGACAGAGGCGAAAGCCAAGGATGGGTCGAGGCGCCTGGTGGCCCAGGGGCAGCAGAGCGAAGAGGGGGAAGTCGCTGACAAGTCCTCCATCGACAATGTAGCTGAGGCGGCCATCGGCGCGCTGCAAGGTGACCGGAACGTAGAAGAAGGGAATGCTCGCGCTCATGCGCACGGCGCGAGCAATGTCGAGCTGGTCAGGATCAAGACCGTAGGTGGCGCGCTCGCTCAGGAGATCCTGGGGCAGACGGAGCAGGCGCTGCCGACTGATGTCGGCGGCAATAACGGTCAAGCGGTAATCCGCTAACCCGGTTGTCTGGGCGTCGCTGGGAGCAGCGGCCTGCGGAGGGAGACGGAGGTCGCCGAAGCAGCGCAAACCCCGCGCCAGCAGAAGCTCACGTATGAAATGCTCCAGGTAGTCGCCGGAGTGAAGGCCCAGCCTGAAAAGCAGCCGGCTGACTTGATGGAGGTGCAGATGGCCGTCGGAAACCCCATCGGCAAAGCGCCGGTAGTCGATGGCCGTCATGATGGCGTGCAACTCGGCGGCGCTGTAGCCAGCGGCGACGAGGGCGGCAATCATGGCGCCAGCAGAAGTGCCGGCCAGGCGATGCCAGCGATAGCCGTGCTCTTCGACAACGGCCAGAGCACCAATGTGGGCTAAAGCTCGCATGCCTCCACCTTCGAAGACAGCGTCGACCAGCTGTGGGACCGGCTGCGCCTGGCGGGATGGAAGGTTTCTCGGGGCAGAAAATGGCAGAGGAGTTTCAGAGGAGCTGGCCATATTTGGGAGGACCTCCAGAGCCTGAGGTTGTTGTTCGCGCTTCCAGGCGCGACGGGGAGGAAAGTGGCATGGTTGACACTGGAGAGCAACTAGCCCTTCTGAGGGTGCTCTCTATAATAACTATACACTGATTCCAGTAAGAAAGAAAAGTCTCTGGACGGGCAAAAGTGTAGCGATCCTCTAGCCCTTCTATCCCGAGTATTACCAGCGTGCTATCTTTATGGCTTTTTTCTATGCAGCCTCCACGGTTCTATGATAGAATGGCAGACGCAGAATCGCGAGATCGCGCCCACTGCAGCCGGGGGAGCGCTTCACCCTCGATGAGCAGGCTCTGAGCCTGAATCCCTGTGGGAGGTTGCTGCCTGCTGGGCTGCTGTTGCGCTGCAGACGCTGCTGACAAGCGGAGTCAGACTACGGGATGGGCATGGAGAGCATTCTCCCCTTCCGACGGCGAAGGCGACGACGATGGACAAGGTCTACTATCTTGATTTGCAGACTCTCCTGGACTACCTGCAGGGGCAATCTGCGATTCTTTCGACGACGGTGAGCGTGCCCTCTGTGCGCGGCACCTGCCAGGGCCTGGTCTTCGTCAAGGAAGGGGTTGTGCTCGAATCGCTCGTTCAGGGACCGGGCGGCGCTCTGCTGGCGAGCGGGGGCCGCGCCTATGCCTTGTTGAGCAGTCGGGACCAGTGGCAGGTGCGCATTCAGCCAGACGTAGAGCAGGTCCTGCGCAGCCTGATCCGCCCGGCCCTGCCGGAGCCGGAGCCGAAACCCGGGCCGGGACCCAGGTCAGGACCAGCGCAGGCCGCACTTCCTCCCGCTGCGCCTTCTTCCTTCTCGCTGACGCCGGTCCCTCGACCGCTGCGCCCGCTCGATGCCCAGCTGCTGGCTGGCTTCAGCATGCGCCAGCGTTTCGTCTTGCGCCTGGTTTTCACGATGGTCAACGGCGAGCGCTCGGTCGAACAGATTAAGGCTCAGTTGAATCTCTCGCCCGCGGTGGTTGAGGAAGCGCTGACAACGCTGCGCTCCCTGGGTGTGATCAGCTAGCTGAACGCTGCAGCTTCGCTACGATGGAGGATGGTATGAAATCCTTGTTGGCCTGGTGGTTCCATTTGACCCTCCCCAGGCATCTGCCGGAAACAACGCCGGCTGAGCGCGAACGCGCCCGCTACGCGCGCCTGACGAGCACTTTCGCGCTGGTGATCGCTCCGCTCGGTCTGCTGGCTTTTATCTATGGGGCGCTGACTTCGCTGAATCCGATCGCTCCCTGGATCGAGGGCGTGGCCTGCTTCTGCGCCCTGATCGCCCCCTTGCTGAACCGCTGGGGCTTGACTACGACTGCCGCCTCCTTGCTGGTGCTGAATTCGGTTATCAATTCGGTCGGGAACCTGATCACCAACCCCCTCGATCCGGTCTACGTGGGGATCTTCAGCGCTCTGGTGATCCCGGTGGTGCTGGCCGGGGCCTTGCTTCCACCGGTGGCAGCTTTGATGACGAGTTTCTTGAATTGCGCTGTCATTGTGGCGCTGACGCTCTTTCAGCAGCATACGCCTGAGTACGATCGCTGGGTACGGCTGGGCTACGGCTCCATTATGATCGCTTTGCCGATTGCTCTGCAGCTGATCGTGGGAATTATCACTTATGTGATTATGCGCTATCTGATCGCGACGATCCGCCGCGCCGATCGGGCCGAGGAAATTATCGCTCTGCAAAAGGAGATTGCCGAATATCAGCGCCAGCGCGCTCAGGAGCAGCGCCAGCTTGAGGAAGGTATCGCTCAGATCGCTCAGGTTCACGCCGCCGTGGCCAACGGCAATCTCGACGCCCGGGTGCCTACCGGCCAGGAGGGAGTGCTCTGGCAGATCGCTGTGCCGCTCAATAATCTGCTGAACCACGCGCAGCAGTGGAAGCGTAACTCCGATTTGTTGGAACATACCTATACGCTGGCCTATCAGCTCGTGCGCTACTTGCAGCGCTGCCGCCTGCAGCAGACGCCGGCTTCCTTTACTCAGCCAACGGGAACACCCCTCGATCCTCTTCTGCCAGAAATCCAGTATTTGAGCGAGAAGGCCACCAGGACGAGCCGTACGTCCTCTTTGCAGTGAGTGAGCTGCGGGCGGCGGCTCGCCTCGTGGCCTTCTCTTCTTTCTACGCGCCCGCTCGCCTGGTCTGGACCGGCGTGTCGCGGCGCGTTCGGATTCTCAGAGCGAGTTGCTACTAGAAGGAGTTTTTGCTTGTATGCGAGTCCTTGTGACGGGCGCCTTTGGCAATATTGGCTTTAGTGCGGTCCAGGAGCTGCTGCGCCAGGGCCATACGGTTCGCTGTCTCGATTTGCGCACGAAGCGCAATGAGCAGAAGGCTCTTCAGATCAGTCGCGAGGCGGGTGCTCGTGTGACGATCCATTGGGGCGATATTCGTCAGTGGGAGACGGTGGTTGAGGCCGTGCGCGATCAGGAGGTGGTGGTGCATCTGGCAGCTATCCTGCCGCCGGATAGCGATGAGCAGCCTCAGTTGGCTTACGAGGTGAATGTCGAGGGGACGCGCCATGCGATTGAGGCGGCCCGCCAGCAACCTCAGCCCCCACGCTTTCTCTTTAGCTCGAGTCTGGACGTCTTCGGCCATACGCAGGATCAGCCGCCTCCGCGCAAGGTTACTGATCCGGTGCAGGCCACCGACGATTATACGCGCCATAAGTTGGAGGGTGAGGCTATGCTGCGCAGCTCCGGTCTGACATGGGCGATCTTCCGCTTCGCCGATGTTCCTCCTCTGGGACCGCGGCCTATCCATCCGATTATGTTCCGTATTCCTCTGGATACGCGCCTGGAGATGCTGCATACGTTCGACGCCGGGCTGGCGGTGGCGAATGCGGTGAGTAGCGAGGAGGTCTGGGGCAATATCTGGCTGATCGGTGGCGGCCCATCCTGTCAGGTGCGCTATCGGGATTATTTGAACCGCATGTTGGAGGTCATGGGGATTGGCCCGCTGCCGGAGGAGGCTTTTGGCCACGAGCCGTACTGCACGGATTGGCTGGATACGAGCGAGAGTCAGCGTGTGCTGCGCTACCAGCGCCACTCGTTCGAGGAGATTATCCAGGATGTGGCGCGCTACGCTGCACCACCGGCCCCGCTGCGGGCCTTGATGCCTGTGCTGCGCCCGGTGGTGCGCCGGCAGATGCTGCGCCTCTCCCCTTACTGGCGCCAGGCTCAGGCTCGCTCGGCCTGAACGAGGAGATCGAAGCAAGCCAGTAAGCAGGCGAGCTGAGGCGTCTCGGCCTGATCACCGTCGTCGGCTGCGGCGGTGGTCGGACCGGGCGCCTCCGGCTGTTTTTGGGAGGTTGTGGCTCGCTCTCTGAGGCCTCTTCGCCGGCAGGAGGGGGTCGGCTGGGCCTGGGCCTGGCCGTTGGCCGGATCTCCCTCTAGACGAGAATGCGCCCGTCTTTGAGGAAGAGGGTGTCGTCCACCCAGACTTCTCCCCCTTTGCGCAGGTCGCAGATCATGTCCCAGTGTAGCGCCGAGCGGTTTTGGCCGCCTGCTTCAGGATAGCTGGCGCCCAGGGCCAGGTGAATGGTGCCGCCGATCTTTTCGTCGAAGAGGATGTTGCGCGTGCTGCGCTGGATGTTCCAGTTGTTGCCGAAGGCAAACTCTCCGGCGATGCGCGCTCCCGGATCGATATCCAGCATGCGCTGTAGGTAGTCCTGCCCCTGGCGGGCGCTGGCTTCGACAACTTTGCCGCCGGCAAAGACGAGGTGAATGCCGTCGACAAGGCGCCCGTCGACGGCGCTGGGTAGATCAAAGGTGATGGTGCCTTCAAGGCTCTCTTCGACGGGGCTGGTGAAGATTTCGCCGCTGGGAAAGTTGCGCCTCCCGTCGCTGTTGATGAAGCGCCGCCCGGCTACGGAGAGGGTGAGGTCGGTCCCCTCTGCCAGTACACGAATACGCTGCTTTCCTTCAAGCCAGGCTACCAGCCGCTGCTGTTGCTGGGAGAGGGCCCGCCAGCGGGCAGCGGGATCGGGATCGTTGAGAAAACAGGCTTCAAAGACGAATTCTTCGAATTCGCTCAGGGAGAGGCCCGCGTCCTGGGCATAGGCAGCGGTCGGATAGAGGGTAAGGCACCAGCGATAGTTGCCCTCTTGCTCACGCTGCTGAAGACGGTTTCGGAGGGCACCCTGGGCACGACGCCGGCTGGCCAGGCGGGCCGGGTCGAGGGTGGTGAGGGCGCTGGTGTTGCTCTCAGCTTCGATTCCTAGACGGGCAGCTATGCGCTCGGCGAAGCCTTCGAGCAGCAAGGGTGTGTTTTGTAGCTGGTCTTCGTTCCCTTCGCGCAGGAGCAGTTCTTCGAGCCGGTCAAAAGAGAGCAGAGGGAGCGGATAAGCTCCAACGCGTAAAAGCTCACGGTAGACGCTTTCGATGAGCGGAGCTGCCAGAGGAGTGGACTGCAGGGCTATCAGTTGTCCTGGCTGGGCCTGCAGACAGTAGTCGACAAGGGTGCGGGCCCAGCGCTCTAAGCGTATGTCGTGCATGTGGGTTCCCTCTTTTGGTGGTGCAAGTCTTTCTCTGCCTGATGATGATAGCATAGGAGATAAGGACCGGCTACTCTGGCCGAAGGATAGGCAGTCATCTTTGTCTGGCGCCGGCTCTCTCCACGAGAAACGCTGGAAGTTTGGGAGGCTGATGCGTCTCTAATGAGAGGGAGGCTGTTTTTCTGTCATGGGTGCCAGCATAACAACCGTCGTTCTCTGATCGGAAAGGAACGGTAGAACCAGATGGAAATCGCGATTCCTGTTATCGGCCTGCTCTGCCTGGGACTGGGCGTCTACATCGGTCTGCGGCAGTGGCAGAGGAAGAGGTCGGCATCGGGCGTCCGCTGGGGCAACCCACAGGGCCGCTCTGCTGAGGCTGCCCCGGCTGTGATCGAGATGATGCATGTGAATGAGTCTCAGAGCAGCTCCAATGCCGGCGGCCACCACCGCAGCCATCATCGCCATGCGCCACATCCAGAGACGGCGCTGCCTCCGCAGGCGCCAGGTTCCTCCTCCCACTCTCACCATAGCAGCCACTCTGGTGGGGGCGCCGGCGGATCTTTTGGGGGCCATTCGTCCGGTGGCCATTCCTCACATGGCGGCAGCTTCGGAGGGCATTTCTCCAGCGGCCATTTTTCTCACCACGGTTTTTGAGCCTGTCCGCGCAAGGAGGGGAGCGCTGTCCAGTTCAGCGCTTTGCCTCCTTGCCCCATGGGTCTGCTCTGAGTGCGATGAGAGAGCGGCCTCGCGGAAGGCCAGGCGGCGGTTGCACTGCCTTTCGTTTATTGGGGCTTGTATCCCCAGACGGTCAGCAGCGTCCACACCGCGCAGAAGTCCTCTTGCTGCATCTAGGCCACCGCGAGCTGAGACAGGCGCTCCAGTTCCTCCCCGTGGTCACGCCAGCCGTGACCAGAAACGGCTGCAGCAGCTCCAGCCCAATCAGAGCGTCTTTGAAGACGGGATAATGGCCCTCGGTCCCCATCGACCACTCGAGCGCCGTGGCCCGCAGCCGCACCTGCCGAAAGCCGGCCTGGCGCACCAGCCGCGGCAACACCGGCGTGATACCACTGTGATGTCCGTCTACGGAGAAGCTTTGCCCCGCTCGCTTGAGGGCTTCGCTCAGCAGAGCACTGAAGCGTTCACAGGCTGGGCTGGTGGTCAGGGGGGGGTCCGTCTCCGTCAGCCGGATGATGCCGCCGGGCTTGAGGAGGCGGTGGCACTCGGCCAGCAGCGTCGGCCAGGCCGCTGGCAGCATGAAGCCGAAGAGGAGCCGCCCATTGATCAGATCGAAGGAGCCGTCCGGAAAGTCGAGCGGCTCCATGACATTGCCCACCAGGAAGCGCACGTTCTCGAGTCCACGTGAGCGTGCTGCGTTCGGGCATGCTCAATCACGTTTTCGCTGAGGTCCACCCCGATCACCTGGATGTGGGGAGAGGTGAAGGCCAGTTCTAAGGCCCAGCCGCCCGGTCCACAGGCCAGGTCCAACACTCGGCCCGCTTCGGGCAGCCCAATGCCCTCCTCGGGCAAGAGGCCCCCATCGCCTCGGTGAGCAGCCGATCCTGCTGCATCAACCGCGCCAGCTCGCCGGCGTTCTCAGCGTCGATGATGTCGGTCGAGCGTCCGCGCTGGGGTGGGCGGACCGGACCTGACGGGCCATCCCATCCAACAGGATGCATGACGGTCTCCTTTCTCATCTGCTCTGCTCTCATCACCGCATAGCACCGCACCGCACTGCATAGCTCACACGACCGGCTCCGCGTCGGCGTCGCTGCGGGGCAGGGGCCGGGCCGGGCGGCCTGCACGAGCAGAGGCAGGTCGGCCTCCACCAGGTACACCAGCGAGAGGACCTGGGCGCGCGCGGCCAGGGAGGGGGCGGCCAGGAAGCGCGGGTCCCGGGCGGGCTGGTCCAGGCCGAAGGGGCCGCCCAGGCGCCAGGAGCGCAGGCCAGCCCAGAGGAGGCCCCAGGTGGTGCTCTCCAGGCCGAGTTCCTCGCGCAGGGCCCGCAGGAGGCCGGAGGCTGCCGGTTCACCCCAGCGGAGTTGCTCGCCGAGCAGGGCCAGCACCCCCTCTTGCTGGCGCCGAATGAGGGCCACGTGCTGACGGGCAGCGTCGACGAAGAGCAGGTCCAGCCCAATGGCCCAGCGGGCGTCATGGTCACGAAGCGGCATGGGCCTCCTCCTTTCGGTTTTGGGCTGAGGAGCCCCTCTCGGCGCTGGCGCCGGGGAGGGCCGACGGCGCTGGCAGGGGACAGGGGCTGGTGGGGGTCCCTGCCGCCAGCGGGCCAGCAGGTGCTCAGAGGCCGCCTGAGCGTCGGCGGGACACTGCTGCCAGGGAACGGCCTCCAGCAAGCGCTTGCTGGAGCGGCGAGTGCTCTCATGAGACCACAGGCCGGCTGTGAATGCGTGAATGCCAGGCATAAGCCAGCTGTTCGGTGGACCTGCCCGCTGTTTTTGAGTTTACCACCGTGTATCATTCTGGCAACACTGCTGGACTGACCGTCAGATTGGCTCAGAAGCAGAGCGCCCTTCCCGGCTGCCAGCCGGCTCAACGGAACAGCTCTTTCGCTGCGGCTGCAACCAGACTAGAGGAACAACCATGAGGAAGCTGCCCTCGCGTCTCGAACGCCTACACTGGCGAGTCCACGAAACGATGGTGCGCCTTGGACCTGGCGCACCATCGGGAACAGATTGCAGCTCTAGAGGCGGAGACGCTCCAACCCGATGGCTGGTCCGACCATCGGCAGGCTCAGGCCCACATGCAGCTCCTGAGAGCCCTGGGCGATGAAGTGGAGACCTGGCAGAGGCTGGGGAAGCAGCTCCAGGATCCAGGGGAGTGAGCGCACTGGCTGGAGGAGGAGCCGGTGCTGAGCGGGAGGCTGAAGGTGTGGGCTCGCTCACTGCTGTAGAGCAAGAGGGAGAGCAGCTGGAGCTGGCCCTGCTCTTCAGCAGCGAGCCCGATGAGCGCGACGCTCTGCTCAGCATCCATGCCGGCAGCGGTGGCGCCTCCGACGCCACCGGTCAGGACGTGCTCCAGAGGGAGCATCGGGGTCAAGACGAGGACAGGCATCAGCCCGGAGACAAGCCACAAACACTGCCGCGTTCTCCAGCGGGGAGATGGGTGGCAGTACACACAACAGTGCGTTGGCGAAAGGAGGGAGCGGTGCTCCTCTCCGTCCTTCAGGACGGAGTCCCCGCGCCGCAAAAATTGGGATGGTCGATACTGAGGGTCCTGGCTTTGTAGGCCAGGGCCTTTTTTTGTTACGTTGAGCAGGCTGATATGTTATAATTTCCTTAAGAGTATCTGCCTTGCTGGTAGCTTACTACTATATGCGTTCCTGCCTCGTTTAAACGGGCTTTTTTGATCAATCGTGTGAACTGGCTTCTAGAGCTGATTGAGGGCGCTAGCTCGCGTTATTATACGTACCTGCCTTCCAAGCAGGCTGTCGCGGGTTCGAGTCCCGTCTCCCGCTCCCTCTTCCCAAGCCACGTGGCCGGCTCCCCACCACAGGGGAGCCGCCAAGTCCCCTCAAGACAGCTTGAGTGACAGTCATTACGGAGGAGGGAAAGTCCTTCTATCAGGAACACTGGCAGGACTATCGCCAGCGCTACCCGCAGGTTCCCGCGCCTGATCCGGCGCAGGAAGGAGGCACCAGATGACCTGATTTCTTTCTTTACTTTACTTTCAGTA
>NZ_JBHOQV010000148.1:0-2852 GCF_042408735.1 Thermogemmatispora sp. | reverse complement strand
CCGGCCTGTACCATGTCGGCAGAGAGGGCCTCCCCCGTGCCGCAGGCCGGGCTGTGCGCCTGACACAGCAGCCGATCGATCAGTGCGCGGTCGATGGTGGGCGGCCCCTGGACCCGATCCAGCCCGCCACCGGCGGCGGGCGCTCGGTGGCCCGGCACCTGATCTGGCCCGGGCGATGGCGTTCCCGCTGCCGGCACGCTGGCCCCGGCACAGATGGCCAGCGCCAGCAGCCCCCACAGCAGGGCAAAGCTTCCCAAAAGCAGCATCACACGTCTCATCGGACGCCTCCTTCCTTGGGCTGGAGGGAGCCTCGCCGGCTCACAGCCAGGAGGCGAGCCAGAGCGCCCCGACCAACAGCAGCGCTCCGATCAGCCAGAGCCGCTGCTGCCGCCACCAGGTCATCGGAAACAGAGAGGGAGGTTCTTGCATACACCACCTCTTTTGCTGAGGACTGACCTGGGGGAGATAGTGGCAACGCCTCCTGGAGCCGGGCGATGATCTCCTGGATGCGGGTGATGGTCTGCCTCTGAGTCACGGGTCTTCCTCCTGTGGATGATAGGGTGTGAACACGAAGAACCGGGTCAGCGTCGCGGCGGGACGACGCTACGAGATGGCGCGCAGCGGTGACCGCTTTTTGGGAATGCTCGAAAGAAACGGGTTGACGGACGCCGCTCCTGATGCTCCGCTAGAGAGGGGCCGTCGGAACGCCGCCTAAGCCCGCTTAGGGATTGGAACAGGAGAACGAGAGGGGGCGTCCTGGCCGTCGCTGCATCAAGCGACGCAGCTCGGCCCGATACCGCCGGCGCGTCGAGGCCGGAAACCGTTCCACGGCCTCATACCATTCATTGAGGCCACACAAGAGGCCCCCTAACACGATCATTCTGGTCCCAGCCACCCGCCGGCGGTGGGACTGCTCAAACCAGAGCGGCGCGGTATACCGGTCGTAGCTTCGACCTGCCAGCAGGTCCAGGACCTCCAGCGGCAGGATCGAGTCATGGCGCTGACAGATCACCAGTTGGATGGATGGCCCTGTCGCCAGATGTAGACGCTGCCGCCAGTAATCCGACGACCGAACCAGCGTCATCGCCAGCAGCTCCCGGCCATCGAGCTGGACCTGATACAGATGCCTGCCCGCTGGACGAACCTGCAGATTCAGCGATGGGGCCAGGCGCAGGAGCAGGCGATCAACCAGCTCCCGCCTGGGGGAAGGGGAGGAATAGCTCGGCATCTCTCTGCTCCCGGCTCAGGCCAACATTGGGATTAGAGAATTCGGCGCAGCGTGCTCTGCCCGCCCTGCCCAGGCGCCGGCAACTGCAATCGCTCTACCGTGCTCTCCACTACCGTGACCGCCGCCTCGCCAATCTTGCCCTCGATCCGGTTGAGGACCTCCTCTCGCCGCCGGCGGAGGGCCATCTCTTCTTCCCGCTGCTGCCTCCTGATCTCTGCTTCGTTGAAGGCTTCCTCTATGCGGATCTCTGCCCGGCTCAGCGACTCAATCGCTTCCTCTTTCTTGGCCTGCTGGGCCAGGAATTTCTCTAGCGTCTTGCGCGAGTAGATCGCCATGAACACGGCTGCCGCCACATCGAAGAGCGAGGGGGCGATCGAACGGAAGAGGATCATTGTCTGCTCCGCCGGCCTCACCCCTCCCGGAGCCAGCTCGGAGAGCAGCCAGTATTGCGTGTAGGCACCGCCAATCGCGAAGCAGACAAACAGACTGATTGCCGCAAAGAGCAGCCAGACCATCCGCCGCTCCTGCTGCGACCGTCCAATGGCGCGGGCAATGGCCAGCACCAGCGCCGCAAACGCCTCCTCTATGAAGATGGCCATCAGATACACACCCACCACCTCCGCATCCGCCCGCCACGGCCCCACAATGGCCGCGGCAATGGCAATCCCGATGCAGCCCGCCAGGATCACGCTTCCCACGGTGAAGAGCACCGTGAACAGAAACACGACCGCCCGGACCAGGATCGACTCTTGATCTTCATCAAAGGTCTCGATGAGCTGTTCCATCCGCTCTCGTCGGCTCAGCGGCTCCTCGGGCGGCGGAGCTGGCAACCGTTCCTGTGGCAAGAGCGGCTCTTCGGGTGCCGCGGTCGCGGTGCGCAGAGCACGCAACCGCCTCCTCCAGAATGCCATCCATGCTCTGAGCGAACGTCTCATCCTTCTTCCTCCTTCCGGGAATAGAGCGTCTTTCCCATACCATCCTGGGGAAACCTCCAGAAAAAGGGGGGCGTCTCCCCTCCCGTGGCAGGTCGGAGTCGCCCCTTTCCGCTCATGCAGCGCTTCCACCTCGCTCGAAATGCGCCCAAACTCCGCTCACCTTCCTCATCGGCTCGGGTGAGCGCTGCCAGCAGGGTTTCCGATCCAGCGCTCAGGACAAGGGGTCCACCCCCTCCCCGGCTGCGACCGTTCCTTGCTGTCTCACCTCGCGTCGTCGGGCTTTGTTGGCCTTGCGTTGGGCGGCCAACAGCAGACGCTCCGCATTCAACTCGGCGCGCATAATCCGCTTGACCACGATCGCCTTGATATCAATAAACACCTTCTCCATGTAGGGCGATTGCGCCCGCGCAATGCGCTGATCCATCTCATCCCGCAAGTCCCGAAGAAGCTGCAGGTCCTCTGCCGAAATCATCGAAAGCACCTCCTGTAAAAATTGCTCCAGCCTCCAGACCCTTCCCTTGCCGTTCCAAGGAAAGAGAGCACGACCGGCCCGGCCCGCTGCATCAACCCAGACCAGACCGGCTGGCTCCCTGCTGGCGGTGATCCCGCCCATCTGCGACCTCCATGAGGTGCGAGTGGACCGAACCACCGCCAGCCGGCAACCAGCCCGTTGCCAGCGTCCGTGAAAA
>NZ_JBHOQV010000147.1:0-1347 GCF_042408735.1 Thermogemmatispora sp. | reverse complement strand
CTCCTCCTCCGAAAACCTCTCCCTCGGCGTAGGCGCCTACCTCATCCACGTCTGGGATCCTTCCTCCGAACGCCTCCTGCACTGCTGGCGCGCCTTCTTCTCCGACTCCCTGGTCTGGTCTCCTGACGGCTCCCTGCTCGCCTTCCGCGGCCCCCAATCCCTCGAGATCCGCTCCGTCCTCACCGGCCAGCTCCTCCTCCAGCTCCCTCTTGCAGCCCCCCGCGCCTGGTCTCCCGATGGCTCCCTGCTCGCCTCCTCCGTCGACTTCTCTGTCAACCTCTGGCCTGTCGGCTCCCTCCTCTCTCCCTCTTCCCCCTCCTCCTGAGCCCCCCCTTGACAGGTTCCCCTCCACTCTGCTATCCTCTTCCCCAGCCTGACGGCTCCCTTGCTGCTCGACAAGCAGCTCTCTTCCGCCAGGGCCAGGCCTGCTCCCATGTTTCCATCTCACTTCCCCGATCAGTCTTCACACTTTGTTTGAAGGAAGAAGGAGGCTGTCGCATGATCCAACCTGTGTTGCGCTACCACCACCAGCAGGCTCGCGGCGTCACCGCCTGCGCCTGGTCTCCCGATGGCTCTCGGCTCGCCGTCAGCCACCTCCCTCAGCAGCTTCAGCTCTGGGACCCTGCCTCCGGCTCCCTGCTGCGCTCCTGGCCCACCCCTTCGACCGACTGGCTCACCTGGTCCCCCGACGGCTCCCTCCTCCTCTCTAGCTCCGAAGTCTGGGACGCTCATACCGGCCAGCTCCTGCTGCGTCTACACAGCACTCCCCTCGCCCTCTCTCCAGACGGAACCATCCTCGCCTGTGACACTTCAACCGCCCTTCTCCTGCAGGACCCCCGCCACGGCCTCTTCCTTGAGCGCCTCCCTCTTCCCGATCCTACCTCCAGCATCGCAACCTGCGCCTGGTCCCCTGACGGCTCCCTCCTCGCCGCCTACTGCGACCTCGATTATCCTTACGGAGCCATCTTCCTCTGGCAGGTCTCCACCGGCCAACTGCTCCTGCGCCTCCGCGACCACGTCGGCGCTCCTTCCGCTCTCGCCTGGTCCCCCGACGGCTCCCTCCTCGCCTCCTCCTCCGACGATGGCTCCCTCTCCCTCTGGAACCCTCGCTCCGGCCAGCTCCTCCTCCGGCTCTCTCACCCTCGCTCCATCTCCTCCCTCGCCTGGTCCCCCGACGGCTCCCTCCTCGCCTCCTCCTCCAACGATGGCTCCCTCTCCCTCTGGAACCCCCACTCCGGTCAGCTCCTCCTCCGACTCTCTCACTCTCGCTCCATCTCCTCCCTCGCCTGGTCCCCCGACGGCTCCCTGCTCGCCTCCGGCGACTCCAACGGCTCCCTCTCCCTCTGG
>NZ_JBHOQV010000145.1:0-2794 GCF_042408735.1 Thermogemmatispora sp. | reverse complement strand
CTCCTCGTCAGGATGAGCAGAGGTAAGCTGGTCATCTCCAGGATGAGCGTCAGCGGCAAGGGGATGCGCCAGCGCCTGCACACGAGGGGGAGGCGCTGCTCGCTGGGCCTGCCGCCGGCAGCAGCGGGGGCAGGAAGACGGGGGCAGCGTCTGCACGTCAGTCAGCGGTTGCGGAAAGGTCGCCATACGAGCAAATACTCCTTTCGCCCTCAGATAGAGGCTTCCTCATCTCTCGTTTTGGATCTCTGGAGAGAATACTACCAGGAGAAAAAGGCTCGTGAGGAAACCCAGAACGATATTGCACATGTTTTGCACATAGCTCAACCATTCTGGGCGCTCTTAGCACGCCATTGGCAGGGAAAGAAAGAACCTTCCATTCAGAGGGGAAGAGGTGACTGCTTATCAAACACGATTGATGATCTCGATGAGCTCCTGGACACGGTGATCTTTGGGAAAGCGTGCCTTCAGCGTCAGGGCCAAATCTTTTACCTGCTGCATATTATAGTATGATTCAATAGCTTTTGCTCTTCGAAATCCTTCAGTAGCGTAGAAACAGCAGCTCATATCACGATTCTGGTAGAGTAGCCGAGCGCACTGGATGAGCATCCGAGCCTGCCTTCGTGGCATTGCTGAATCTCCCTGGTACTCAATATCACTATAGTATTCCAGGGCCGGTTCAATGTGCCCAAGGGCAGCCCGGCAGGCCATCCAACAATCTGTCAGCGTCTGTTTTGAACAGCGCGTCGAGCGATACAGGAGGAGAGGATCGTCAGCGGGATCGAGAAGACGGAGCCAACGGTGAGCTTGCTCAAGAGCGCGGAAACACGCCTCATCTTTGAGCAAACTCTGTGCTTCAGCGGCACCGATAGCCAGGTAGGCTTTTAATGCTGGAGAAGCATGCCGTGCCATAGCGTGCGCCGCGTCATAGCATTGGAGAGCTACTGCCTCCCGGCGCTGCCTCACAAAGAGCACCGCGCGGCAAGCGAGAGCTAATGCTTCCAGCTCTGGGCAGCTTGCCTCCTGAGCCACAAGTGATGCCTGCTGGAAGTCAAACTCAGCAGTAGGATAATCGAGAGCATCACGGGCAATCATGCCATCCAGCCGGTAGAGGTGACTGAGAACGATCAAGAGACGTTTGCGAGTGTGAGCAGATCCCCCTTGCTTCACGAGGGTTGTCACATATTCTCGTTGTTCTCGCAAGCCTTCAGCGGCGTAGCGTGCATTCGTGAAATAATACAAGTCGAAGCGCAGACGGACATGATCGAGGAGAGTGCGCATTTCCATCTCTCCCAAGGGAAGCCCTGAGGTGGTTGAGGGAGATGAGGGGGGAGGAGCAAAAGACCATGCTGCAAGCGACTGCTCGGTGAGATCAAGCAAATGGGGAGGAATACTCAGAACAAGTGCTAAGGCCCGTCTTAAACGGATGTTGGGGATAGAATGCTGTTGTTCTAAGGAAACAATAGTGCGGCGGCTTCGGCCAATGCGCTGAGCCAACTCCTCCTGCGTCAAGCCCCGCAAGCGCCGATACGCCTGAATCACTTCTCCATGATGGATGCTTTCTGAAGCCATCTTCTTCCACCTGTTGAAGACAACGCTTGCCTCATCCCTCTGGCGGGAGCTCACCACGAGGGCGCTGATGACCCATTGCGCTCTGCTCACCGGGGTGGTCGTGTGAAGCAAGCACGCCTTTGCCAGCGTAGAGCCAGAGAGCGAGAGCAGCTTCAGGGTCACAGCGATCGTCTTGGCTGGTGGCAGCAAGCGCCTCAGCCAGCGTCATGGTTCTGACCCGGATTTCTTCTCCCTCTTCCAGCTCCAGCGGGTCCCACTCCAGATCAGAGGCCACAAACAGATGGACGCGGTGGCTCACATATCCTGGATGGCTGTAGCATGAGAGCAGTTTCTCCAGACGACCAGCCCGATACCCCGTCTCCTCGCGGAGCTCCTGCTGGGCGTGCTGCTCCAGTTCCTGGAAAGAGGAAGCAGTAATCCGTCCACCTGGGAGACGGAGCTGCCAGGCGTCCACAGCCAGGTCCCGCTCTTCGATCAGCAAAATGGTCCCTTGCTGACCAACAGGCAACACCAGCACGCTTTCAGGCCGCTCGACCACGTCGCGTGTGACCGTGCGACCACTGGAGAGCAGCAGCTCATACTGCTTCACCACAAAAATGGGACCCTGATAGACCACTCGCACCCGCTGGGCTTGTTCACGGCGCGGAGCCGCTTGCTGATGGGAGGGGCCAGCAGGATACCAGGTGACGTGATGCCGGCGAGTATTCAGATGAATCCAGGCTTTGCCGAGAAAACGCGCGTAGCTGGCCATATCTGCGGTGCCGCCTTTGCCTGCAGCAGGGAGGCCATTCCAGGCCAAGACCAGCAGATCGCTGGTTTCTACAATCCACTCCCCAGCGGCGAGATAGGCCTCGTCCGAGCATGGCGAGCCAGAGAGCTGATGGATCTGCCGGGCACGGCTCAGCCACAGCTCATACGCTGCCCGTTCCTCTCCCTGGAAGAGCTGCTCATACCCCTGACAGGGGATCACCACCTCGACGGGAAGCCCAGATTGAAAGGCGAGCTCGAGAAAGAGGCGGTCCGCTCCACGTGCTACGGCAGACCGCAAACAGGGAACGCGCCCGTCTGCCTGCGCTGCCTGCTGCGCATGGGCCAGGATCTGGGAGAAGTGCTCGGTCAGAAACCGGACCGTCGCGTCATCTCCAAGCTGCTGGTGCCCACCAACACCGATCACGAATGAAGAAGCATGCGCGTGTGTCACATGAAGCTCCTGAGAGAGAGACAT
>NZ_JBHOQV010000144.1:0-16059 GCF_042408735.1 Thermogemmatispora sp. | reverse complement strand
GCCGCTTTCTTTGTTCGTCAATCGCTCCAGGTCCAGTCACGGACCTCGGGCATATCCTCGAGGTGCTCGCGAATATAGCGCTGGTGCTCGCGAAGCCGCTCTTCACACTCGCGTACCACGGGAGCTGTCAGGTGGCGCAGCCGCGGCACATGCTCCATTGCCAATAAACAGAGGTGGTAGCGGCTGACCTCGTTGAGGACAACCATGTCAAAGGGAGTTGTTGTGGTCCCTTGCTCGTTGTAGCCACGGACATGGAAGCGCCCCGGATTGGGACGCCCGTGGACGAGCTGATGAACCGCGCGCTGGTAGCCGTGGAAGGCGAAGACAACCGGCCTCTCCTCAGTGAAGTGGGCCACAAAGCTCTCTCGATCGAGGCCATGGGGATGGATCTCTGGAGGGTAGAGTGTCATCAGGTCGACGACGTTTACTACGCGTACTTTGAGCTGCGGGAGCCGGCGGCGCAACCACCAGGCCGCAGCCACGGTCTCCATCGTCATGACATCGCCAGCACAGGCAAGAACCACGTCCGGCTCTTCGCCCTCTGCGTTGCCAGCCCAGGACCAGATTGAGAGGCCGCGCCGGCAGTGTTCGATAGCTTCGGGCATGCTCAGGTATTGTAGATGCGGCTGTTTGTCGACGACGATCAGGTTGATGTAGTCACGGCTGCGCAGGCAGTGATCAGCGACGGAGAGCAGACAGTTGGCGTCGGGAGGCAGGTAGATGCGCGCGATGCTGCCTCGCCGCGAGAGCATGGTATCGATCAGGCCCGGGCCTTGATGGGAGAAGCCGTTATGGTCGTTGCGCCAGCAGGTGGAGGTCAGTAACAGGTTGAGGGAGGCCACCGGCGCTCGCCAGGAGAGGGCCCGCGAGCCTTCGAGCCATTTAGAGTACTGGACGATCATGGAGTCGGCGATCATGGCGAAGGCTTCGTAGGTGGCAAAGAGACCATGCCTGCCGGTCAAGAGATAGCCCTCCAGCCAGCCTTCGCACAGATGCTCGCTGAGCACCTCCATGACACGCCCCTCCGGCGAGAGATGGTCATCAATGGGCAGGATGCGCTCCAAAAAGGTGCGGTTCTGGACGGCGAAGACGTCGCCGAGGCGATTGGAGTTGGTTTCATCGGGACAGAAGTAACGAAAGTTGCGCTGGCCAGCGTTTTCTTTGAAGATGTCCCTTAGAAAGGCACCCAGCGGGCGGGTATTGCTGTAGTAGCTGGTGGCGGGCCTGGAGACCTCCACGGCATAGGTGCGGAAATCTGGCAGGCGCAGGTCGACGAGCAGTTTGCCGCCGTTGGCGTGGGGATTGGCTCCCATGCGCCGCTCTCCCTGGGGTGCAAGGGCTGCCAGCTCGGGGCGTAGGCGCCCGCGCTCGTCAAACAGCTCTTCGGGATGATAGCTACGCAGCCACTCTTCAAGCTGCTTGAGGTGAGCCGCATTTGTTCTGACTCCTTCAAGGGGGACTTGATGGGCGCGGAAGGTTCCTTCTACGGGAAGCCCATCGACTTCTTTGGGGCCGGTCCAGCCCTTGGGAGTGCGGAGGACGATCATCGGCCAGCGGGGTACTCCGCTGAACCCCTGGGTGCGGGCCTGCCTCTGATAGGCCCGGATCTCCTGATAGCAGCGGTCAAGGGTCTCGGCCAGGGCACGATGGACGGCTAGCGGTTCGTGCCCCTCGACAAAGTAGACCCGGTAGCCGTGACCCGAGAAGAGCTGCTCAATATGCTGGTCATCTGTCCTTCCGAGGACGGTGGGACCGGAGATCTTGTATTCGTTGAGATGGAGAATGGGGAGCACGGCCCCGTCCTGGACCGGGTTAAGAAACTTGATGCTTTTCCAGGAGCCTTCCAGCGGCCCTGTTTCGGCTTCGCCATCGCCCACGACGGCGGCTACGATTAGATCAGGGTTGTCAAAGGCAGCTCCGAAGGCATGGGCCAGGACGTAGCCCAGCTCACCCCCTTCGTGAATCGAGCCAGGGATGGGAACACCGACATGACTGGGTACGCCACCCGGAGTGGAGAACTGGCGAAAGAGGCGGCGCAGCCCTTCTTCGTCTTGGCTGACCTCCGGGTAGATCTCCGAATAGGTGCCTTCAAGGTAGACGTTGGCAATGACTGCTGGACCACCATGCCCTGGTCCGGCCAGGAAGATCATATCGATGTCGTGGTCTTTGATGAGCCGATTGAGATGAACATAGATCAGATTGAGGCCCGGTGAGGTACCCCAGTGTCCCAGAAGCCGCGGCTTGATGTGCTCTGGCCGCAGAGGTTCCTTGAGTAGCGGGTTCTCCTGCAGGTAGATCTGTCCTACGGTCAGATAGTTGGCAGCACACCAGTACTTGTGCATCAATTCTAGCTGCTGCTGGCTGAGTGTATGGGCACCGGCAGCGGTCGACATGCTTCCCTCCTCTGTCCAGTAACGGACAACGTCAGAGCCTTTGTGCTGTACAGATCCATTATTTGCTTCTATTACACGTTAATAGCGTTCCTCTGGCGAGAGATCAGCGCCGTTGGTCTGCGGCGATCAGCGCGAAGAACGGCCCTGGTAGCGCCTTTGTCCTTCTCTCTCCAGAGCGTAGCAAGCACGTCTCACCAAGTGCTCACCGCTATTCCGCTGACCCTCACAGGAGCGGCACAGTTCTACCAGGCGAAAAATCAGAGGCCAGAGCAGCCGCGCTCTGTCACAGGTACGATTGGGGCGTGCAAAAGGTGTCTTCTGCTCCCTGGCGGGCCGCATCCTGTCGCCAGAGCGAGAAGGCAAGACGGTTGAGCAGGAAGAGAACAGCCAGCGCTCCAGCAAGTGGGTAGAGCTGCCGGTCTCAGAGAGCCAGGGCCGCCAGGCCAAAGAGGATTAGCTCAAGCAGGAGCCGCCAGGGATCAGCCAGGCGGAAGGGGGCTTTGGGGGCTACGAGAAGGCCCCAGAGCACCATCGCCAGGAGAGGGAGAGCCAGCCCCAGCAGTGAAGGCCAGCGTCTGGCTGCTGCTCTCTCCCCAGTAGGCTAAGGCGAGCATCATGGCCACTTCCAGTAGGAAGCGCAGGGCTGGATTGAGCAATCTGAGGATGAGGATCATGATCCTTATCCTTCTCTGGCTCTATGGCTGCCGCCTGGCCCTCTTCTTGGGTTTGCCCCGGACGAAGGGGGAAGCAATCAGCCAGGGTCAGGCGAAGCGCAGAGTAGTGCCCACGCTGGTTTGGACGTAGGCCGCCGGTAAAGCTCGCGCCAGTTCATGGGTGGCACGCCAGCCTGTGCAGTGTCCAGGAACGATGACCTTGGGACCAATCGCTTGTAGCTCGGCGATCGTGCGCGGGATAATCGGCTCGAAGACAGCTCCGCTGAGATGCAGGCCGCCGACAAAGGCGTAGATGGTCTCGACGCCCGTCAGCCGGCGAGCGTGCTGAAGGATATTGATGACGCCCGCATGGCTGCAGCTAGAGAGCACTACCAGGCCGCGGTTTTTCAGATGACAGACAAGAGCCTGATCATCCCAGACCCAGACGTCGGGTTCCCAGCCGTGGTCAGTTCGTGCCTGTTGCAAGGGAAAGCCCTTCTCGAAGTCGGTGATGCGTTCAACCTGGCCGGTAACCAGGACCGTCCCATCGAGCAGCAGCGAGGGGCCGCGTTCTTCGATAATAGTGACGCTCTCGCGCTCGAGGTCGGCCCGACTTGGGGGAGGCATGTGGATTTCGGTACCTGTGGGAAAGACGATGCGTCGATAGCGCCAGGCATCAGGATGGAGTAGGAGAGGCAGGCCGCGTTTTCCCAGACGGCGGACGACGCCCTCTAGCCCTCCGTGATGGTCGGCATGGCCGTGCGAGAGAACGAGGGCCCGCAGATCGGCAGGACGCACTTCCAGTACATCCATGTTATGCAGAAGGGTGTTGCGCCCAAGCCCGGCGTCGTAGAGGATCGACTCGCTGCGCCCCTCGCGCCGGACGGTGAGTAGCAGGGCATAGCCGTGCTCGGCGATCAATTGTTCGCGCTCGGTCCAGTTGATCGCCAGGGGGGCGCGTTGGACTATTTCATTGCCCGGCAAGAGTACGTCAACACTGTTATCGATCAGAATGGTGACATCGACAGCGTCAACCGGCAGCAAGGTCACTTGTTCGCTCATGATATATGTTTTCCTTCCTCCAGCGGCAGCCAGGAGGCGGCCCTCGGCCTCCGGTCAAGACAAGCAAGGGGGGGTGAAGCATCCCCTATACGACGGCCTCAAACAGCGATATGAGGACATAATACTGTCTGATGACAGACTTTACCAGGGTCTATTCCTCTTTGCAAGCCGCGCGATGCCGGAACACCGACCCAGCCTAGAGCCAGCGGGAAGGGATAACTGAATTTCGATGACTTCCCCTGTATACCAGGTTTTTTGTATGGCTGCAGCTGCGATGAGGAGGTCTTTGCCAGCCGCGGGATGACCAATGCTTCTAGCTTCTAGGCACCAGGCTGCGCTGCTTGTAAGCAGGTTGGTGGCCGCCAGAGCCAGGGCAGCGTCCAGGCGGGGGGGATGCCAGAAGTCTACCATTGCGTGCACTACCTGTGTGTGCTCCCCGAGGGACAGAGACGCCAGGTGCCTTTTCTGCTCTCGGGCTGACCGCTCCTTTTATTAGGAGCGCTTGTTCTTCCCCCCAGAATTTCTACGAGTCTGGTCGCGGCCCGAGGGCGCGTTGGTAAGGCCGCGGCCCGAGGGGCAAAGCTGGCCTTGACTCCGACGAATCCTTCGAGGCCACTCTCAAGCGCAGCAATCGCAAGATGCCGGCAGGCATTCTGGCCGAAGCGCTCCGCCACAACCGCAAGGCCGCTGTGGCCCGCCGCCGGCGCCGCCGTCACTCCCATCAGCGGCGCTAACCAGTAGCTGTAGCGCGCAGAGCATTGATCTGTATCATCTACATGGAAGCATAGCTTGTGATGAGGGATGCTGGACAGCAGAGATCTCCCACATCCCTTGTGTGCCCTTCACTAGCTACTGTCTCGAAGCGTTCCGGCCAGTACCCCTTGGCACGGAGATCGATCTCCCAGGCCCTTACCCTACCGCACCACTATAGACCGTTATGCTAGCTCCTCTACACCAGAGAGGTTTTCACGATCATAGATCACCAGCCTATTTCTTACATGGATAATACACTAGTTGTAGGAGTAGCACCGGTACGTCCCCAGGGCCTATCAGGCACTAGTCTCTGATTCTCCAAGCCCATGATGAGAGCCGGCGAGATCGCACTCTGGCCTGGACGTGCCGACCTAGTCTGGATCTGATGACCCGTCAGTGGCTGGGTCCCATTCTCTTACCTAACTATCGATCAGTCGCGGCACTCCGCAGCACTCCTGCGGCACTCCTGGTGAAGAGCAAGAGACCACTAAGAGCGACTACCCTCATGTACGAACACCCTTGGCCGCAACGGCTGGCTCCCCCTTGACGGACTGGCATGATGGGTAGATGAGGCATATCCAACCGACTGGAGTCGGAGCATGGCTCTCCGCTCGAACCAGCTACGAAGCCAGGCTGTTGTGAAGGACACAGGCCGGGCGGTAAATTCCATCCAACCCGTATTCGTAGACAGTGATTGGCTGCGGCAGGGGATTGAGCTGATAGCCAATCATTACAGCGAGCGCAACGGGTACGCCAGCAAAGAGGTGGATATGCTTTACCCTCTCTCCATGCGGCCCGGGCGTTTTTACCAGATCGGCCAAGCTCTGACGCAGTTCATACATGATACTCTGTGCTTCCCTTTCCTCTTCGAGAGGGTGGAAACCTCCCCGCAGCTGATAGCGTCGGTGACGACCAGGGGAAAGATGGTTATCGCGTAGATACTGATCGACAGCGCCAGGGTTGAACTTGTTAGTCAGGGCTATTTCAACGACAGCTAGAGAGGGATCACTCGCGGCATCTCTGGGAAGGTCTTCATAGTACAAGTGCGGCTGATCGTCCTTTACAAGCTGCGTAGACCAGTGGAGTTCTCCTCGGTTGAGAAGTGAGGTGGTCTTCACAATGATCCTGAAGCCTGTTGTTTCTTTAAACATCATACCTACAGCGAAGCCCACAGGGATGATAGCCTTGAGAGCAAGGTGAAGTGTCCGGCGCACTTCGCTTTTTTGATGAAGCAGGGCTTTCAGGTCCTTCAGAGCTGGCCAAAGCAGCTCATTCCACTCTTCCTGGCCAGGTAGGCGATGTTTTCCCAGGAAGAGATCGCTCCAGTCAAGTTCCAGATCCAGGCGGTGCATCGGCTCTCGATTATCAGCAAATGTGGTGATCCCTATGTATGGCTCATGGGCGTTCACAATCTTCCCGACTCCAGCACGGCGTAGACGTTGGCTAAATGTCCCATAGAGGATGCTCCGAGCCAGTGAGCGCAGTTTGTCCTTTACTGTCGCCTCAGAACTCGCCTCTGGCTCAAGCTCGCTTCTAATAAACTCCCTCAGCTTGCTCAGGCCAAGCTTTTCCAGAGAATTCTGCGCTCTCCGCTGGGTGACTCTCTCCAGAATCAAAACTATAGGAAATTCCGGCTCTTGCTCGTGACGCTCCAGGGCGGCACGGGCTTCAGGGAGCCAGAGCTGAGGCTTTTTGAGGGCCTCGGGCGTCAGGTAGAGCAGATAGGCATCGGCAAACTCGCTCACAGCACGAGCTGCGGCGCTCTCGCGCAGTCCCATGAAAGGCAGATCTTCGCTGTCGCGGCGCCAGACTTTCAGGCCACGCAGACGCAGCAGCAGTTGCAGGTGTTCACAGTTTTGACCGGCACCGGGGGCATAGCCGATGAAAACGGTGGCCGGCCTGGTTGGGTCTTGCTCCTGTGATTGCAATGGATCAGCCTGGTTCGCATTCACCGCCGTCCTCGCTTTCTCTCCTGGAGCAGAGGCGGTAAGCTCCCTCCAGATCTTTAGAATCTCTTCAGCGATTGCTGTCCAGACCTTCTCGCGATTATCCCCTGATGAGGATGTAACAGCACTGCCATCGCGCGGCAACTGTTGTATACCGTTAAAGTCAGTGGCCTCGATATACACACTCCTGTATAAAATTGGAACGATTCTGACCTCTTGTCTTTTTGCTCGCTCTAAAGCCATGTTGATCTCTTCTTCCATTTTGGTCTTTTCTTCCGAAAGAGACAAGAGATCAGAGCTGATGAGGATGATGATGAGCCGCGCCTGACTGATCAGTCTCCTTCTCTCTTCCTTCACTGGTTTGCCTGCAGCAACAGTAATATCTTTTACATTTAAATTAATACTATCCAGGTGTTTCTTAAGACCCTTAAACCCATCCCTGTCATTAGGATGATAGAGGACAAGAACCTCGTTATCGCTTACTTGATTGGTTTCCATCGAGAACACTCCCTTCTACGCAGAATCGCGCGTCTCAGCGATACGCTTACGAGCATTCTCCGGCTGGTCGAACCAGCTTTTGTCAGGATAGCGGTACTCAACGGTGGGATCAGGCGGCCAGCGCCAGATGCGGCGCAGATCCTCCAGCGCCAGCCGCTGCACGTGCTCGCGCTGAAACTCCCCGACCACTTCGCCGATGAACTGCGCCAGCGCCTCCTCCTCGAAAAGCTCCCTGTTGCCCCGGCCACGATCGGCCAGGTTATAGCGCCGCGCATAGTCGATCAGCTCCAGACGCAGCGGCTCCAGGACGATGGAACCAAGGCCCAGCGGCTTGGCGTAGCCGATCTTGTGACACATGCCCTCTTCGAGCACGATCGCCAGCAGCAGCGCGCCCAGCTCGTCGCGCTCCAGATTGGTAAAAGCAAGGCGGGCGTAAAAGACGGTGCCATAGTTCAGTGGATGAATGTAACGATTGGCCGGCTCTGATTTCGTGAAGGAGATATACTTGTTCGCTTTCCAAGGACCCTTGCTGGGGTCGTGATGGAAGTAGAACTTGCGCCCGGCAATGTAGCGTTCCCGCTCGTCGAGGTAGAAAGCCCGGTGGTGCGGCTTCGGCTCAACCAGGGGCAGTGTATACATCGGCTCATAGTGGACTACCGTCTCTGGATCAGCCTGGGCATCGCTGATATTGACCTTGCCCATGAAGACGCCGCGCTCGCGCTCCTTGAGCGAGCCGAAGAGGCGGCAGGCAATGCACAGGTACAGGTCATCCCCACAGTGCAGAAATTCAGGCTTGACTCTATCTTTATACGGAGCCTTGGCAGAGCTCCGCTCACCCGGTTTTGACCGCTCATAGTTGCCATCGAAGAGGGTCAGGCAGCCATTGCCCAGCGTTTCGACCAGGCTGCGCAGCAGCCCCTTGAGCGAGGAGCCTGGGATGATGTAGTGCCCCGTTCCATCCTGGATGAAGGGCGTTGGTTTATGTCGATCTTCGCGACCAGAGGTGGCTGGAATGAAGATGGGGGTACGGGCAGTCAGGCGCAGCTCCAGGCTACCGCTATAGAGCCGCGGAAGATTGCTGCCAAAGAGGCGATGATGCCAGATAGGCTTACGCCGCTCCGGGGGACGGTTCCAGTCGATGCGCGCGAAGTCGTAGGGATTCATGCGTTGCCTCCCTTCCTCTCTGGTCCCGACGATTCGGCCTCTAAACCGGCAAAGCGGCAGTAAGCAACTGCCCCACTCGCCAAATCGTGGTAACAGTAGGTTTTAAGCATAATTCGCTTTGCCTGTAGTTGTTCGGCAGGATAGAATAAAAGACGTGGAATGCGCGTTTCCAGAAAGAGACGCTGCTCCTCTTCTGCGCCTACGCCTACTTCCTGCGCTTTCACCTGGTGGGGACGCTCGCCGAAAAGGTAGTAGCTGACCTGAGAGCGCTGGACTCCCGTTAATAGCCGACAGCCTTCGCGCAGTCGCGCGGGCAGGAGACGCTCATGGCCCAGATAGACTACGCGCAGCAGCGGCCCCTCGCTGCCATCCCAGCGCAATTCGCCCTCCTCAGTAAACACCCGCCCCCAGGTGTAGGCGCTCCAGAGAAGAGGGCCTCTCTCCTGCTGCATCTCATTCAGCCGGGCAAAGCGCACCAGCAGGCGCCGCATTTGTCGATCGTCATCCACGACCGCGTCGGGCAGATGCTCGCCGAGAAAGTAGGCGTCTGCAGGGAAAGGCTGCACAAGCTCTGTGAGAGTATCGCGCCCCACCGAAGCGCTGGCTATCAGCTCACCGCCCTGAGCGTTCCTGTCAGAGGATGTCGTCTCGCTCATGAGCGTCCTCCTCCTGAGTTCGCTGGAGCAATCTCGGCCTCATCCGGCCACTGCTGGACGCGGCGAAGAAAATGTTGAATAGCCTCCTCGCGGAGCTGGGCCAGAACCTCATCGGTGAAGACACGCAGGTGACGGATGCCGCGCGGACGCCTCTCAACGCCCGCCGGCAGTGCCAGGAAATCATCGTGCCAGGTACCGTAACGTCCCCAGCCAGGTTTCTCGCCTCCAGCAGCAGGCCGCTCATTGAGCCAGCGCCCCACCCCCCACAATTCATGAACAGGCTCACGCGTGTCACTGCCGCGAATAGTTGCCGTGACAAAGCCTCCTGGCCAGCCTTCATGCTCCTCCAGCCCGATGCTCCCCTTGACCCAGCCCAGACCACGCGAGCGGCCCGAGCCGATGCGGATCAAGCCGTCCTCCAGGTCTTGCAGCACCACGAAGAGCATGCCAAGCTGCCAGATCTCAAAGTTGCGCAGGTGAATGGTGCTCTCGAAAGTGACCCCCTCGCTGATCACCTCCAGCTCAAACTTGGCACCATGAGCAGCTCCTCCGGTCAGGCGATCGATGCCCACGCCGTCACGCCGCTCACGGAAGAGACCTGAAACCAGGTAGGCATCCCCAATGGACAGGCGCCCAATAAACCAGGTTGAGCCGAAGAGGCGACAGACGGGACAGGAGCGCGCATAGACCTCATCGGTCCGGGCTTCGAGCTGGCGGCGTCGCTGGTCATCATTTCTGACTTCGCGATTGAAGCTTTCGCCGCAGGAATCGCGATAGGTACGGCGTCGCTCCTCTAGATTGGCCTCCTCCTTTTCATCGCCAGTAAAAGGATAACAGACCACGCGCGGTCTCAGGCTGGCAACGATCTTCTCCACATGGCTGCGGAAGACGCCCTTGAGCGAGCTGCCTGGCAGGAACGGCTCCTGACGTCCGTTACGAAAGGTCAGCACTGGCGTCATGTCCGGTCCGCTGACGGTGGGTATTCCTGACCTTACGAGCAGCGGCCCGGTGGTGGTGATGCGCAGGCGGAAACGTGCCTCATTGACCAGTTGCTTCAACATAGGATTGCAATCCTTCCCCACTCTGTGGACTAGCTGGCCTGGCTGAACATGGCTTCAATCTGCCACGCCAGAAATTGCTGGCCGTCTTCGTCGCGGTGGAATTTCTCTTCAGGGGTGGTTCCGAGCAGATACTGGCGCAGGCGCCGCGCTTTCTCCTCGGAGCTTACCTCTCTCCACGAACCGTCACCGATCTGTTCCTTCTCCAGCTCCAGAATGTAGACGTGCAGGTTCTGCAGGCGGCAGGCTCCCAGACCACGCGAGCGCAGACCGCCAATGCTTCCGAAGCCGTTGACGAACTCGCTCAGGCCCAGACTCAGCAGCCAGAGATCCTCGCTGGTGGCGTTCTCAAGAGTGATCTCCAGGTTGAAGGCAGTGCTGGCCGGCACAACCTCATAGTCGTACTTGAGGCGATCCTTCGCGCGCTCGCTGTCGCGCTCAATGGCTACCCCGTCGCGCACTTGGATAATACCGTTCCATTCCTCCTCGGGAATATAGAGGTCGCAGACGTTGACACGCGAGGCGGAGAACGGGGAGCCGAAGAGCTGACAGGTATGACAAAGCTGATTTAGGATAGGAGCAAGAGCCAGCTCCTCCCCTTGACGCCTCCTCTCTGCTATGGCGCGCTGACGCGCCGTTGGACAGATGCTATCGAGACGCCCTTCTTGCTGGGCCCGATCTAGCTCGTCTACCCCCCACTCCATGAGGCCACAGGTGCGCAGGTTCAGCCCCGGGGTCTCACTGAGAGCCGCGACAAGCTTCTCGACCGTGCTGCGCAGCGCCCCCTTGAAGCTCGATCCCGGAATGAAAGGGATGTTTTCAGGCGTCAGAACAATTGGACTTCTACTGCCGCTGAGCGTGAGCCTGCCACCACCGATGTGGAGCGCCGTTTCCATAACAAGCCGCCCTTTGAAGAGATAGCGGTTGCGCAGGCGCAGCCGGCGCACCGGATCATCCTGATAGGGGCTGCGATCAGTTGCCATCATCGCTCTCTCCTGCTGAAGCTCTGTTTATCTTTTTTTGCTCTCTTGCTCTTTTTGATATAAAAGCATGTTTTCAGCGGCCAGATGCTGAATGAACTCGGCCATCACTTGTCCCATCAGCTCCTCTGTCTGAGTCCGCACCGCCTGCGGTCCCCCCTGGTTGTCGAGCAGATGAAACTCGTTCTTCAGCCGTTTTTTCTGCATAGATTCCATATATTGATTGAGCTTCTCATAGAACACCCCGATATTTCTTTTACCGGAATGCCAGTTGCGCTCGGCCTGATGGGTCACGAAGTCGCGCAGTGCCCGGTAGTTGAGGGTGAGCGAGACAGCATGCAGGCCTTTGATCTGGTTATCGGACAGAGGCTGGCCATCCTCCTCTTCCAGCAGCTGGCGCATGAAGGCCACCGCTTCGGGATAGAGCACCTCATCGCTGAGCAGAGCAATGGTCTTGATTTGTTTCTCTGAGAGCATGGGTCATCACCTCCCCTGCTCAGTGAAGAGCTTCTCCTCCCTGCCACCCACCATGGCAGAGCGGAACTCATATTGAGCCACCATCGACTGAATAAACTGGCGCATCAAGAGCAGATGCAGGCGCCGACGCAGCTGACGGTCCTCCTCAGTTTTTTCTCCGATGCCTAGCTCCTGACAGAGCCTGGCCGCGCGCGCGGCCAGATCCTGCTCCAGGACGCGCAGCAGGCGCTCACCGAAGCCCGTCTGAGAGTCGCTCTCATCGTTCCTGGACGGCTCACGCCACTCCTTAATTCGCGCGATCTGCTTCTTGACGTAGTCCAGGACATCGCTGCGCTTGAGCGTCCCGTTGGCGATCGCCTCCAGCCCAGTCATCTGCGAGCGATGTTCCTTTTTCAGGGCAACCGCTGCATGGTACCCCAGGCGCTGCGCCAGGTCATAGAAGTCCTCCTTCTCAGCCTCCTTGCTCACAGCGATCACAATCTGCATCTCGGAGAGAGCTTTGGCCTTTGGGCTCATGTTACAACACCTCAAAATGAAAGGGATCTGAGACACACACACGACCGAAACCTTCGGCGCGACGGCGTCCGATGCCTTCCTCCTCCAGCTTGAAGAGAGCAGCAATCAGGCTATCGCGGTCAGCACCGTCGCGCTCCCAGCAGGCGAAGAGAAAGACCGAGCCACGCTCAATGGCATACTCAGCGGCGCGCGGCAGCCCCCAGAGATTGTTCCAGCCAGCTACATGGCGCAGAGCTGCTGCCATGTGGAGACAACGCAGATCTTCCCTGGTGAAAGGAGAACCGAGCAGCTCTGCCAGGACGGCCTCATCGATGCGACCTCGATAGCGCAGAAACTCATCACAGAGGATGGCCGGCGAGTAGAGCGTGAGCGCAAAGTAGAAAGGCTCCTTGGCCTCCCCCTGGGTCCGGCGAGGAGATGGAACACCATAGTCAGCCAGATACTCTTTGAGTCTGCGATCGAAGCTCAAAAGGCGCTCGCGGAAAGCAGTAAAAGACACCGATCTATCCTGCAGGGGAGTCAGCGTCACCTCGACCGCACCGAGGCCGCGCGTTCGTCCAGTGCCGACGCGCAGCAGCCCAGAATGGCCCACCTCCTCGATAAAGCGCTGGAGCAAGGGAGCCTCTTCGTCAGAGGCACGCACCACTCCCCAGAAGCAGGTTCCCTCGTCCAGGACCTGGCGATTGTAAAGAATTTGGGTTTGCACGGTACCCCGTAAGCGGTCGATACCTGTATGAGTCTGTAAGAGTTGCCTTCCCTGATAGTCGGCCAGGCGGAAGGCTCCTCCATGACGGGCATAAGAGCCGGCAATGGCCTCCATTGAGGAATCACACACTCTGCATAAACGCTGCTTCTTGAGAGCGACGATGGCCTGGGGTGTATCGTTGGGCAGGAGGGAAAAGACGGCCCAGGCAAAGAGGGTATCGCGTACGCCGTGCCTTCTGTTGCCGGGTCCCCGCTCGTCGGCGCTCTCAAATCCCGGGTGCCGCTTGCAGCTTTGAGCTGTACGTGGTAGTGGATAGACAGGACTGAGCGGTCTCTCCTCCTCTCTACCGTTCTTTCCATCCTTATCAGATACCAGAGGAGTAAGTAGCAGATCAGGGAATTGGACGCAACCACTCAGGAAGAGACGAGAGAATTCCTCGCGTTGGGAGGGATAGAGCTGGCGATGCAGGCTGGCCAGGCTGCCGGCCAGGCTTGTTCCGGGCAGGTAGTCCAGGCAACTAAAGCCCGAGGGAGCATGGTCAGAGCGGATGGCCAGCGGCGAGCGAGCCTCTACCAACAAAGCGAACGCCTTCATTCCATTGCCTCCCCTTGTGCCATCGCATAGTAGACCAGCTCGTCGAGGCGCTCCATCAGCCAGCCACGCCACTCCTCGGCAGGATACTCCTCACCATTGATCTCAAGGCGCAGTATCTCGCAGCGGCATCGTCCCTTGCCTGTTGACTTATTGGCCCCGAGCTGCTCGATCAGATGTAGGCCCGCGAGCAGGAGCAAGAGAGAATAGGTTGGACTGCGCGGCTCCTCGTCAAGAGGCAGGCAAGTCAACCAGCCGCGAATGGTGCCGCGGAAAAGCAGCTGGCGTCGGCCAAACTCGCTGGTGTAGAGCGCGCCAGGTACTGCCGTGCGCGTGAGGCGTCGCAGGCGCACCTGAGTATAGGGCACCACCTGGGTTTCAGGGGACTCTGACAGGGCCGCCGTTGCAAGGGCCGTCCCTCCCGACGGCTCGGCCTCCGCGGCTGACAGCAGGCGAGCGTTGTCAAAGAAGAGCGTACCGGGTAGCATCTGCGAGCCAAAGATGCGCGTGATCATGCTGATACGCGCTCCGAGGCTGCGCAGAGCCTGCCTCGCATCGTGGGGAGAGGTCAGCAGATCGCTCATCTCATCCAACTCATCATAGGTGCGGGCCAGTTGCTCACAGCACTCGCGCAAGGCTCCCTTGAAGCTTGCCCCAGGCACATAGAGATGGCCCTGCCGATCACGCGCCACCGTGCGATCGACCAGCCCCTGGCGGAAGCCGGTCCCAAAGTGGAAAGGAGAGAGAAAGATGAGCCTGTACTCCAGCAATAGGCGATCAGTCCGCGCTCTCACGCTCGTCCTCCTCTGGTGCCACAAAATCGTACAGTTCCACCAGATCCAGCAGCGGGGTCAGGTAAATCGTGCGTTCCGACTGGCCCTGGTCTTGAACCTGCAGCCGCGTCCAGGGGAAAATCACGCTTGGGAATCCTTGCAAGGGGCCAGCACTTTCCATCACCTGGCTCTCTCGGAGGAGATAGCGCTGGCTGAATTGATAGAGCCAGGTCAACAGAAACTCACGCTCCTCGTCGCGGCAGCCTTGCAGCGCGGCCAGTGCTTCGAGCACGGTACTGGTCCGATTCGTTTTGAGAACGGCCTCACGCAACTGATGCAGTTTGGAGCGAGGGAAGCCCCGTTGCTTAGCGTCGCGGATAGCCTGCAGCAAGTTCTTCAGCTCATCGAGTCGGTAGGGGCGCAGAGTGGCACGGAACTCGGTGCTCTCCAGGCGCTTACAGTAGACCGTTCTGTAGAGGTGGTCAAACTCATGGGTACCGGCTCCCGCTACAACCAGGAAATTGATGCGGGCGTCATCGCCATCATTGGCGCCACGCCATTTGTCCACCTGAGCCTGCTTCTTCGCAAAGCGGAGCACATTCTCGACCAGGTCGTGCATCAGACCAAAGGGATATTTGAGGGGGGCAAAGACCACCCCTACTGAGAGGGTGCCTTGCTGCTCTCCGGTCTTCTCATAGAAGGTTCGGGCTACCTCAAGCGCTACAGCCAGGGCGCGGTCGGCGGTGGTCAGGAGCATCAGGTCGTCGCCCCCAAGCAGCAATACGTCGAATGGGAAAAGGTAGCCGCCCTGCTCTGAATTTCCGTGCCTGGGCTGGAGACCGTTTTCGTCACCTTCCTGCTCTTCTTCTTCTAAGAATTTACCGCTGACATAGACTGGGCGCAGATACTTGCTAACAGCGCAGGCCAGCGCGCTATAAATGGCCCCGTCGATGCTTCGAGCGAATTCTTTGATGTCGCAAAGGGTCGAGCATTTTCCAATCCTGCTACCCATGCGGTTGCCATCAGCATAGACCAGGCCAAGATACTCTCTGATGCTTTCCCGACCGGAGCTGGCACTAGCAATAGCTCGAAAGGTATCGAGGTCACGGGGACGCCGGGGAGTGATTGGCTGGCCATCTTTCTGGAAGTAATCAACCCCTAACCGCCTGATCAGCTCCGCCCAAAGGCCCGCTCGCTTTGCGTCCTTGCCAGAAGGTGACGTCCCTCCGGGCAACTTAGCAATCTCTCCTTCGATACTTTTCTTGATCTGGATATCCTCTTCCCTCTTGCGAAGGCAGACAGGGCAGAAGCGCCGATCTTCTCTTCCGGCCTCAGTCCAGGGACTGCGCCCAGAGGCGTACCCAAGGCCACAGGAGTCACAGCGTCGGAGCAAGGGATGGGCAGCAAGAGCCTCAGCGATCGGCGGGCATTCCTTGGCGCGACGCAGCTTGTAGTCCAGGAGATCAAGCTGTTCGCGCAGCTCAGCCTTCCAGGGGTCAGATCCCATCGACTCCTCTGGTAGCCGCTGAATAGCGCCAGTCACAGAAGCCCCTCCCCGCGTCTCCTGGTGGTACTGTGCCTGGATACGTCGAACGAACTCTTCGGCTTTCTCTTCGGCCATCAGGAAGAGGCCCGAGCCGCCATTGGCATAGACAACCTTCGCCTCAGGATCGAGCTGCCTGGCAGTTTCAGTCATGACCTCACGATTGAGCCGATCGAGGATGGAGCTGGCGCCCCGAATCTCTCTCAGCATATCGGTGCCAAAGACATAGCTTTTGATGCGGTCGGTGTCGAGAGCCACCAGCGAATAGGCCACAGCTGCGCTACCTCCTT
>NZ_JBHOQV010000139.1:0-2045 GCF_042408735.1 Thermogemmatispora sp. | reverse complement strand
AGTAGATGAGTATTGAGTGATCACATGGTTCCTTCCCGCTTGCGACTGCTGACCCGCAAGCGCGGGTTTATGAGAGGAAACGGGAAAATCATCTCTCTGACTGCTGGAGGGCCGCCGCTGGAGGAGCAATCTGCTGCTGTATCCTGGTTACCTGACGAGTAGAAAAGGTATACAGGATAGATCGTCGTTGCTTGCAGGGAAGGAATAAGTCGTCAGGACAGATGCCTCTTGCATGAGGGAAGGTTGCTCTCCTGGGGAAGATCTGGGCGGAAAACGAAGAAGCAGCACCCGGAAGGTCCGGGGTGCTGCCAGAAGCAGGGTCAGGCCTGGAAGACGACGGCCAAGGCGCTCAGCGGATGAGGAGCTCGCGCAGCTCGCGCAGACGCTTCTCCCCGGGGAAGGCCGCGCAGAGAGCGATGTAGGCCTGCTGCGCAATGGCCAGCCACTGCTGGCTCTGGAGCTGATAGGCTCCGGCCACTCCCGCCTGCCACTTCTCCAGGCACCACTCCAGCCGCCGCGGCTGGTCATCGCGGCTCGCTTCAATCAGCACCGCCAAAAGTTGGGCCTCGGTGCGGTCCAATAGGGTCACTGCCCCACGCTGATAATGCTCCTCGATCTGGTCACAAGCCTTCAGGGCGTCCTTTGACAACCCTAGATCTCTAAAGGCATACGCTTCATCAAGCAAGAGATCACCCAAACGAAAGGTTACCCATGGAGGAGCAGGCTCACTCTGGGAGAAGAAGGCCTCTTGGGCCCGCTTGAGGGATTGCTGAACCTCTTCCTTCTGGCCGGAAGCTGCCGCCAGATTCATGGCCAGTCGTCCTAAGCAACTGCTCACGATGAGAGAAGGAACGGGCTCGCTGGCTGGTTGGGCTACCGACGCATCCTTTTGCCGGTCTCGCTCTTTCAGCAGATGCCGTGCTTTTTGCATTATTTGCAACGCCTGGCTGTAGCGGTGGTGATAGAAGGATTCTACGGCCTGGTTTCCCAAGGCTACTATCCTCAGGGGAAGATGATTGGCCAGCACGCTGAAGACCTCTGCCTGCTGGGCATAGATCACCCCCTGCGCCGGCGTGCTCAGATGCACAGCGTTCCACGAACGTAGCAGCCAGCCCTGTGCCGCCAGGGCTGCTGCCTCCTTGCGCTGCCTGGGTGCTCCCGTCTTCGTCAGAGCTACCAGCGTCGGCAGGTAAGCCGCCACCGTCTGGTCCGCCAGCGTCAGCTCCCCCTGCCAACGCAACTGCCAGCAGGCGGTCAACCCCGCCGCACACTGCTTCAAAATATCCTCGGTCAGCGCCGGCCCCTTCAGCACCGGCCCCAGCTGCGACAGCCCCAACAGCTCGATCGGTGCCAGCGCCAGCATCCGCAGCGCCTCCCGCCGACTCACCTCGTCTTGATGATTCATCGCTTCTCTCTCCAGCTCGGCTCTCAGCCGTTCTTGCAGCTGCTCATAGCAGGCCTCCCCCGCCGGCCAGCGCCAGACCAGCCCCAATACCCGCAGCGGCAGACACTCCCGCCGCACTCCCTCCAACACCTCGCTTCCCTGTCCGCTCGGCTCGCAATCCGTCCCGTCCACCGGCTCCCTCTCGACCCTCACCTCCAGCTCCTGAAAGCCCAGCTCAACCGCCGACTTGCCAAACAGCTCACACAGCTTCCGCAGGTGCAGCGGCTGCGGCACATCCCCCTCCTTCTCCCATCGATACACCGTCGCCTTGCTCACCCCCACCCGCTCCGCCACCTCCTCCAGGGTCAGCATCTGGGCCCGGCGGGCCGCAATCAAGGCCACCCGCTCCTTCGACCGGATCTGTATCTGCTCCTGGCCCCCACTCGGGGGCCCCTGTACCCGTTCCATGTCCTTCCGTCCTTCCTCCTGCTGAACATGCCTCGCTTTCTCCCGACAGACGTGCTCACCAGAGGGGCCCGCCGCCCCAGCGCAGAGCGGAGTTCCCTCGTCTGGCACTACGCACTCTCTCCGGCTCACTGATCCTGCAAGAGCAACTGCTTCTATCACAGAGTATAGAAGGCACCAGCACACACAACCAGTA